>NZ_BAABFD010000001.1:0-740146 GCF_039540635.1 Nonomuraea ferruginea
GGGCCGCGACCGCGCCGACCGCCAGCGCCCGGCCCGCGCCTGGCGACCTGCCGCCCGGCTGCCTGTTCGCGCCGCGCTGCCCGCTGCGGGTGGAGGCGTGCGACGAACGCGAGCCGCCGCTGTTCGAGGTGGGCCCGGGACACCGCGCCGCGTGCATCCGCTGGGACGAGGTGAGCCCGCCGCTTCCCGCGCCCCCGGGCAGGACGGGGCCGGGCGCCCGCGGGCCGCGCACGGTCCTGGCCGTCGACGGGCTGGTCAGGCACTACCCGCTGGTCAAGGGCGCCGTGTTCAGGAGACGGGTCGGCACCGTCCACGCGGTCGCCGGCATCAGCTTCGACATCCGCGAGGGCGAGACGCTCGGCCTCGTCGGCGAGTCCGGCTCGGGCAAGACCACCGCGCTGACCGAGATCCTGGAGCTGACCCGCCCGCAGCAGGGCCGCGTCGTGGTGCTCGGCCGCGACACCGCCGCGCTCACCGCCGCCCAGCGGATGGAGATCAGGCGTGACGTGCAGGTCGTCTTCCAGGACCCGCTGGCCTCGCTCGACCCTCGGATGACGGTCCACGACATCCTGGCCGAGCCGCTGCGCACGCATCGGCGCGGCGATCCCCGGCGGCGGGTCGGCGAGCTGCTCGCCCTCGTCGGGCTGGACCCGGCGCACGCCGCCCGCTACCCGAAGGACTTCTCCGGCGGCCAGCGGCAGCGCATCGCCATCGCCCGCGCGCTCGCGCTGGAGCCGCGCCTGCTGGTGCTCGACGAGCCGGTCTCCGCGCTCGACGTGTCGGTCCAGGCCGGGGTGCTCGGCCTGCTCGGCGCGCTCAAGACCGAGCTCGGGCTGTCCTACCTGCTGGTGGCGCACGACCTGGCCGTGGTGCGGCACATCGCCGACCGGGTGGCCGTCATGTACCTGGGCAGGATCGCCGAGATCGGCCGCGCCGACGCCGTCTACACCGCGCCCGCTCACCCGTACACGCAGGCGCTGCTGTCGGCGATCCCGCTGCCCGACCCGGCCCGCGAGCGCGCCCGCGAGCGGATCCTGCTCACCGGCGAGCGGCCCGACCCGGCCTCCCCGCCGTCCGGTTGCCGGTTCCGCACGCGGTGCCCGACGTTCCGGTCGGTGCTGACCGAGACGGAGCGCGGCCTGTGCGCCGACACCGAGCCCGAGATGCGGCCGCTGGGCGAGGACCAGTCGGCCGCCTGCCACTACGCGGAGAGGCTCGCCGTCGTCTGACCCGGCTCGTACCCATTGGAGGAGAACCACCCATGAAAGCCCCGTTGACAGGCGTGCGGCTCGTCGTCGCCGCCGTACTCGCGCTGACCCAGGCCGGCTGCGGCACGCGCGGCCCCTCCGCCGGCGCGGGGCAGGGCGACGACACGATCAAGGCGTCCGACATCAACCTCCAGCCGCGCGACAAGGTCAAGGAGGGCGGCACGCTGCGCTGGGGCATCAACGAGTTCCCCACCCAGTGGAACCGCAACCACATCGACGGCAACCTCGCCGTGGCCGCGGTGGTCAGCAACGCGCTGCTGCCGTCGGCGTTCACCTCCGACGGCAACGCCAGGCTCTCGGTCAACCGCGACTACGTGCTGGAGGCCCGCATCACCGACCGCAGCCCGCACCAGGTCGTCACCTACACCCTCAACCCCAAGGCCCGCTGGTCCGACGGCAAGCCCATCACCTGGGCCGACTACCGCGCCCAGTGGGAGGTCATGCGCGGCGCCGACCCGGCCTTCCGGATCGTCTCCGCCACCGGCTACCAGGACATCGCGAAGGTCGAGCGGGGCGCGGGCGAGCACGAGGTGGTGGTGACGTTCACCCGGCCGTTCGGCGACTGGCAGGCGCTGTTCGGCCCGCTGCTGCCCGCCTCCGTGAACGAGAACGCCGAGGCGTTCAACTCCTCCTGGGTGAACGCGATCCCGCTGACCGCCGGGCCGTTCAAGGTCGGCGCGCTCGACCAGACCGCCAAGACCGTCACGCTCGTCCGCGACCCCGCCTGGTGGGGGGACCGCGCCAAGCTGGACCGGATCGTCTACCGCGCCGCCGAGCAGGACTCCCTCACCGGCATGTTCGGCAACGGCGAGCTGGACGTGGCCGACATCGGGCCGTCCGCCCCCGACTACGCCAGGGCCAGGAGCGCCACCGGCGCCCAGGTGCGGCTCGCCGCGGGGCCCGACTTCCGCCACTTCACCCTCAACGGTTCCAGCGAGAAGCTCCGCGACGTGCGCGTGCGGCAGGCGATCCAGCTCGGAGTCGACCGGATGTCCATCGCCCGATCGGATCTCCAGGGTCTCGACTGGCCCGCCACGCCGCTCGGCAACCACTTCTTCATGCCGACCCAGGAGGGCTACCGCGACAACGCGGGCAGCTTCGGCGCCTACGACCCGGAGCGGGCCAAGCGGCTGCTGGACGAGGCCGGGTGGAAGCTGGACGGGACCGTACGGAAGAAGGCCGGAGACCCTCTGGACCTGCGGTTCGTGGTGCCGGCCGGGTCGCAGCTCAGCAAGTCGGAAGGCGAGCTGGCGCAGAGCATGCTCGCCAAGATCGGGGTCAAGCTGACCATCCAGGCGGTCCCCGGCGACGACTTCTTCACCAAGTACGTGATCCCCGGCGACTTCGACATCGCGCCGTTCGCGTACATCGGCACCCCGTTCCCCGTGTCGAGCAGCTACGGCGCTTACGTGAACAGCCCCGACGGCAAGACCTGGAACGCCAACCTGGGGCGGTCCGGCTCGGACGACATCGACGCCGCGCTGGACCGCGCGGTGGCCGCGCTGGACCCCGCCAGGGCCCGCGCCGCGGTCAACGCCGCCGACCGGCTCATCTGGGCGCAGGCCAACGTGCTGCCCCTCTACCAGCGGCCGCAGGTGGTGGCGGTCAAGGACACCCTGGCCAACGTGGGCGCCCGCGGCTTCCACGACCTCCGCTACCAGGACATCGGCTTCACGCGCTGACGTCGTTGTCGGGGGCGGCTGGTAGAAGTGTCCGGGTGACCACTTCCGTGACCTGGCCGCAGATCCTGGCGTGGCGGCTGCGCCGTCAGTTCGTGAGCGAGCCCTGCGACGGCGGGCCGGTGGAGGTGGCCCGGCGGCTCTGCGGGGTGCAGGCGCAGGTGGCGTCCTCCGCCCAGCTCGCCGTCGCGGTGCGGAGCGACCGGCCCGACCCCGGCGCGATCGACCGCGCGCTGTGGGCCGATCGCACGCTCGCCAAGACGTGGATCATGCGCGGCACCCTCCACCTGGTGCCCGCCGACACCCTGGCCGACCACTGCGCGGCCCTGAGCACGCTGCGCTTCTGGGAGAAGGGTTCCTGGCAGCGCGGCCACGGCGTCACCGCGGGCGAGATCGAGGCCATCGTCGACACCGTCCCGAAGATTCTCGGCGAGCGCCCGATGACCAGGGAGGAAGTGGTCGACGCGGTCGTGGCGGCCACCGGCGACCGGCATCTGCGCGAGGCGCTCGGCTCCGGCTGGGGCGCCCTGCTCAAGCCGCTCAGCCGCCTGGGCGAGCTGTGCTACGGCCCGCCCCGCGAGGGCCGCGTCACCTTCGTCGCCCCGAGAGCCTGGCTGCCGGGCTGGCCCGGGGCCCTCCCGCCGCCCGAGGAGGCCGGGGTCCGGGTGGTCCGCGCCTTCCTGGGCGCCCACGGCCCGGCGACGCCGGAGATGCTCGACGGCTGGCTGTTCGGCGGCGTCGCCAGGAAGGCCGTGCTCAAGGGCTGGTTCCGCGACCTGGCCCCCGAGCTGGCCGAGGTGGAGACCGGCGACGGCCGCACCCTCCTGGCCCTCGCCGAGCACCTCGACGACCTGGCCGCCACCCGGCCCTCCGAAGAGGTCCACCTGCTGCCCGGCTTCGACCCGTACATCCTGGGCGCCCCGCGCGCCCTGGAGCCGCTCGTCCCAGCGGCAGCCAAGCCCAAGGTGAGCCGCCAGGCCGGCTGGATCTCCCCGGTCGTGGTCCACCGGGGCCGGGTGGCCGGCGTCTGGAAGGCCGAGGCGGGCCGGGTGGAGGCCGAGCTGTTCGAGGACGTCCCCGAGCCGCCGCTCGCCGCCGCGGCGGCCCGCGTCGAGGCCCTGCTCACGACCGTCCGCACCGCGGAGTGACCGGTCCGCCGTGCGACACTCGCGTGCATGGGACGAGCCTTCCGCCAGGTCGACGTGTTCACCGACACCGCCTATCACGGCAACCCGCTGGCCGTCGTGGTCGACGGCGCCGGGCTGACCGACGAGGAGATGGGGCGCTTCGCCAACTGGACCAACCTGTCCGAGACCACCTTCCTGCTGCCGCCCTCCACCGGCGAGGCCGACTACCGCGTGCGGATCTTCACGCCGTCGGGCGAGCTGCCGTTCGCCGGGCATCCCACGATCGGCAGCTGCCACGCCTGGCTGGAGACCGGCGGCGCGCCCCGTGACCCCGGCATGATCGTCCAGGAGTGCGCGGCGGGCCTGGTGCGCGTCCGGCGCGACGGTTCCGGGCTGGCCTTCGCCGCGCCGCCGCTGCTGCGCTCAGGGCCCGTCGACGAAGACCTGCTCGGGCGGCTCGCCGACGGGCTGGGCATCGGCCGGGGCGAGATCGCCGACGCCGAGTGGGCCGACAACGGGCCCGGCTGGGTCGCGCTCCTGCTCCGCGACGCCGACGCCGTGCTCGCCCTGCGGCCCGGCCGCCTTCCCGTCGACACCGGCGTCGCCGGGCTCTACCCCGAGGGCTCTCCTTACGCGTACGAGGTGCGCGCGTTCTGCCCGTACGAGGGCGGCATCGTCGAGGACCCGGTGACCGGCAGCCTCAACGCCTCCCTCGCCCAGTGGCTGCTGCGCACCGGCCGCGTCACCGCGCCGTACGCGGCGAGCCAGGGCACCGCGCTCGGCCGCGCCGGCCGCGTCCGGATCTCCGCCGACGACACCGGCGTCTGGGTGGGCGGCTCCGCGGTCACCTGCGTGACCGGCGAGGTCACGTTGTGAGGTCACGGTTCGCACCTGACGTCAGCGGTGCGGCACGACCTTGAACCGCACCGCGTCGCCGGGACACAGCTGGGCCGCGACAGGCAGGTCCGCGCTCGACACGACCGCGATCACCGGATAGCCGCCGGTCGGCGGATGGTCGCTGAGGAACACGATCGGCTGGCCGCTCGGCGGCACCTGCACCGCGCCCGTCACCATGCCCTCGCTCGGCAGCTCGCCCGCCCGGGCCCGCGCCGGCTCCGCGCCGCGCAGCCGCACCCCCACGCGGTTGCTGTCCTGGCTCACCGTGTACGGGGACGCGCACAGGGTCTCCAGCGCCCCGGGGGCGAACCAGTCGTCGCGCGGCCCGGGCAGCACCCGCAGCACCGGCGGCCGGGGACCGGCGGGCGGCGCCAGATCCACCGTGATCTCCCCCAGCCCCGCGGCCGGGCCGACCGGCAGCACCGTGCCCGCCCGCAGCGGCGGCGGGCCCAGCCCTGACAGCGAGTCGGTCGAACGGCTGCCCAGCACCGGCTCCACCGCGATGCCGCCGCGCACCGCGAGGTAGGTGCGCAGCCCCCACTCCGGCGTGCCCAGCCGCACCTCGGCCCCCTTCGGCACCCAGAACGGCACCCCCATGCCCGCCCCCGCCGCGCCGGACACCGGGCACGGCGCGCCCGCGAGCGCCGCCCACGCCCCTGTCAGGAAGCGCAGCCTGGCCAGCCCGAACGTGACCTCCACGCCCGCCAGCCGCTCCGGGTTGCCGACCAGCCGGTTCGCCAGCCGCAGGCTCGCCGCGTCGGCCGCGCCCGAGGACGGCACGCCGAGGTGCGCGTACCCGTGCCGGCCCAGATCCTGCACGGTCGCGTACGGGCCGGGCGCCAGAACCTCGATCATGCGACCTCGAACCGCACCCGCGTGCCGGGCCGGAACGGTGTCGGCGGCTCGGCCGACACGTCCCACACCCGCGCGTCCGTACGCCCGAGCAGCCGCCACCCGCCGGGCGACGCGGTCGGGTAGACCGCCGAGTACGGGCCGGCGATCGCGACCGACCCGGCCGGCACCGAGGTGCGCGGCGTCGCCAGCCTGGGCACGTGCAGCACCGGATCCAGGCCGATCAGGTAGGCGAAACCGGGTGCGAACCCCAGCCAGCCGACCACCAGCTCCCGGCCGGCGTGCCGGGACACCACCTCGTCCACCGAGATCCCGGCCGCCTCCGCCACCGACTCCAGATCCGCACCGTCGTACACCACAGGAATCGTCACCACCTCCGCACCCCCAAGAGCCGCCCCCGACCTCACCGTCGGCTCCCCACCCGCGCCCACAACGTCGAGCGGCGCGGGAGTGGTCCCCTCAGCCGTACCGCGCCCCGTGGTTCGCTCGGTCGTACCCTCGCGCCCGGTGGGGGTCGTCTGTGGAGTCGCGGTGTCGTGCCCTGTGGGGGTGGTTCGCTCGGTCGTACCGTCGAGGGCTGTGCGGGGTGCTGTTGTGGTCGTGTCGTCTCGCACGGGCTGGTCGTCTGACGGGACGTCGTGGCAGTGGGACAGCAGCGTCTCCAGCAGGCCGCGCAATCTGGACTGGTCGGCGCCGGGGGCCACGACGAGGACCGTCTCGGGTCCCGGCACCACTTCCAGCACCTCCGGAGGCCGCTCGGCGCGCAGGGCCGCGTCGAGCCGGTGAGAGACCTCCAGCGCGCCCGTCTCCACGAGCAGCCCGTGCTCCCCGGCGCGCCGGATCATGCGTACTCCACGACACCCGCGTCACGACTCCCGGCGAAGCCAGGCCCGCGCGCGGCGGCCACCCGGGACGGCAGTCCCGCGACCGGACGAACGGCGGGACGCGGCGCGTCCGTCGTACGGGTGGTGCCCGCGAACCGCCCGCCACGACGGGAGGTCTCGCCGGACGCGCGGCCGAGGGCGGGAGGTGTCATGCGAACGCCTGCAGGACCACACCGGCCTCCAGGAGCCGGTCGCGGACGGCGCGGGCCAGGGCGACCGCGTCGGGCGTGTCGCCGTGGACGCAGATCGACCGGGCGGCCACCGGAACCTCGGTGCCGTCGGCGGAGGTCACCAGCCCTTCCTTCGCCATCCGCACCGCGCGTGCGGACACCGTCTCCACGTCGTGGACGACCGCCCCCGCCGCCCGCCGTGACACCAGCGTGCCCGCGGCGGTGTAGGCGCGGTCGGCGAACGCCTCGCTGACCGTCGGCACCCCGGCCGCCGCCGCCACCTCGTGCACCACCGACCCCGGCAGCGTCAGCACCGGCAGCGAGGGGTTGTAGTCGGCCACCGCGTCGACCACCGCCGCGGCCTGCTCCCGGTCGCGGCAGACCCGGTTGTAGAGCGCGCCGTGCGGCTTGACGTACGAGACCCGCCCGCCCATCGCCCTGGCGATGCCGTCGACGGCGGCGAGCTGGTAGAGCACCTCGGCGCAGAGCTCCTCCGGCTCCACGTCCATCTCCCGGCGCCCGAAGCCGGCCAGGTCGCGGTAGGACACCTGCGCCCCGATCGCCACCCCCCGGTCGACCGCCGCCGCGCAGGTGCGCCTGATCGTCACCGGGTCGCCGGCGTGGAAGCCGCAGGCGACGTTGGCGCTCGTGACGATGTCGAGCAGGGCGAGGTCGTCACCGAGGCGCCAGATGCCGAAGCCTTCGCCGAGATCCGCGTTGAGGTCGATCACCATGGGGTCCATCGTGGCTCCTCCGCGCCCCCGAGGGAGCGGATTCCGCCCTCACGGGCATGCGGAAACGCTATCAGGACGCCTCTCGCGGGGCGACGAACAGGGTCTGAGAAGCCGCGCCGACCTCGCCGGCCGAGTCGTACAGCGTGGAACGGACCAGGCCGCGCCCGGACGGGCCGACGACGGTCTCCGCGTCCATGCAGATCCACTCGCCCTCGGGCGCCCGGAACAGCGAGATCACCAGGTCGACGTTGACGAACAGATGGGTGTCGAAGTCGAGCGCGTAGCTGATGCCGTTGCCGCTGTCGGCGAACATCGCCAGCCGCTCCAGCGGGGTGGTCTCCTCGTCGCTCACCAGCGGCACCCGCGACCGGCCCCAGGCGGTGGCGGGACCGGTCTCCGCCGCGCTGCCGCGGGTGAAACGCCATTCGGTCGCGCGCCCGTACCCGAAGCCCGTCGTCAGCCACGACGGCTCGCTCTCGGACGGCGGCAGGGGCGGCGGCGGGCTGGACGTGCCCGGCGTCCCGGCCTCGCGGATGCGCCAGGCGGTGGCCCTGACGTGCTCGCGGCCGCCGGAGGAGACGGACGCGGCCAGGCACTGCACCCGCTTGCCGTCGCGCACGACCTCGGTGCGCACCTCCAGCTCGCCCACCGGCACCGGCCCGAACACGTCCACCGCGAGCCTGGCCAGATCGAGGCCGGGCCGCGGCGCGGTCCGCGCCAGCTCGTGCGCGATCAGGGCCGTGACGGGGCCGAGGTGCTGGGTACGCGGGTCCCAGGGGCCCTGGGTGTGCTCCGTCGCGCGGTAGCGACCTTCGCTCAGGGGGACGTACATCGCCATACGGGGCAGCCTAGATCCCGTCGGGTATGTCGGCGATGTCGTCGAGGGCGGCGGCGAGCTCGTCGGGGTCGCCGCCGATCCGCTCGGCGATCTCGATCAGCACGTGCAGCACGTCGTGGCGGTCGTGGCCCAGGTCGAGCAGGCGCTGGGCGGCCTCCCACAGCTGCGGCGGGTCGCCCTCCCACAGCCGGGTGGCGATCTCCTCGTGCCAGGCGAGGTGTTCCTGGTCGATGCCGCCCACGTGGTCGATCTCCAGCAGCACCCGCCGGTCGGCCTCGTCGGCGGGGTTGAGCCGGTCGAGGTCGACGCCGTTGTGGGTGCCCTGCAGGAACGGGAACGCGAAGGCCCGCCTGGCCAGCGCCGACAGGTCGCCGTCGGGCAGCAGCCGCACCAGCAGCGACCGGTCCAGCCCGAACGAGGCGGGATCGCGGTACGCCTCGGGGAACTTGCCCGTCGCCTCCCACACCGCGTCCAGCGTGGCCTTCAGTCCCTCGTCGGGCAGGCCCGTGCGGTGCGCGGCGAAGCGCGCCCACGCCGCCAGCACGTGCGGCATCGCCTCCTGCTCGGCCTCCGACAGCATCACCTTGCGCGGCAGCCAGTCGAGCAGGAACGTCTCGCACTTGGTCGGGCTCACCCGCAGCGGCCTGCTGAAGTCCTGGTCGCACCCGTAGTCGATGATGTGGTCGGCGCACCGGGAGGCGGCCGACGGGTCCGACAGGTGCTCGGCGTCGTCGGAGGCGAGGAACTCGGCCGCCAGCATCGCCCGCCGCTCCCTGTTGTACGGGGCCTCGATGTGGAGCGGCGCCGGCCGCTTGCGCCCCGGCGGCAGCGCCTTGAGCCGCGCCCGCGCGAAGGCGTGGTAGGCGCTGTAGCTGTCGCTGACGGGCGGCGGCGTCTTCGGCTCGCCGGTGGCCTTCATGGCCGACTCCAGCAGCGCCCTGGCCTGCTGCGGCTCGATCTCCTCGAACAGCAGCATCGCGTTGCCCGCCGCCTCGGCCCTGGCCTGGTCGAGCAGCTTGTCGACCTGGGAGGACACCCAGGCGTCGCGGGCCATGCCGGACATGTTGTAGTCGACGACCATCACCAGCGCGTGGCGGTCCTGCCGGTTGCGGGCCTCGTCGCCGTTCCACCGGTAGCCGAACGTGCAGATCACCGTGTCCTGGTCGCCGTAGGCGTCGCGCGAGACGTAACAGCCGGTCGGCTTGACCGCGCCGACCCGGTCGGCCCAGCCGGGCCTGGCCACGCCGGACTCCATCATCGCCAGCGCCGCGCCCTCCGCCTTCGCGCCCTGGCGGGCGGTGCCGAGGTAGGCCAGGCAGATCAGCAGCGTCAGCGAGGCGGGAGTGCCGGTCTTGGCGGCGTAGTCGACCAGCCCTTCACCGAGCACCTGTTCGACGTCGCCACCTCGGACCCGGCTGCCCCACCAGGCGCCGATCATGTCGGAGACCATCAGCTCCGCGTCGAGCGGGCTCCGCACGGCGAGCAGCTCGCGTGCGGCTTGGACCATCTCCTTGAAGACGTCGTCAGGCGGAACGCTCTCCCGGGGGTCTCGTCGGTGTCGGCGCACGCCCTCACTCTCTCGCATTCCAGGCGCAAACGGTGCGTAGAACGCGGCCTGATGACTTCGATGTTATCGATGGCTTCGGGGCGGTGGTGCGGAGTTGACGATGGCGAGCAGATGCTCACGCGCGACGCGTTCCACGATCTCGGGCGTCGCCGTGATGCCGAGGTGCTGCGCGCACGCGCACACGTCGGCTACACACCGGTCGATGGTGTCCACCGGCACGGTGAGGAACTCTTCGGCCAGCCGTAGACTGACCGGCTCCCGCAGGAGGCGAGTGGCCAGAGCGAGCATAGGTGTCAAATTCCTCTGGAGACCGGGGGGCAAACCCCCAGGAGTGGACGCAGGCGACTTGCGCTCCCATTTCATCTTTTATCGAGGCAGTGTCAAGGCTCCGAGGCGACTGTGTTCGCTTCTCCGCGGCGGCTTTCGTGCGAAGCTGTCTCCATGCGCATCCAGCTCACGCAGCGCGCCGATGCCGACGAGCTCCTCGGCCGCAGCCCGCTCGCCCTGCTCGTCGGCATGCTGCTCGACCAGCAGGTGCCGATGGAGTGGGCGTTCACGGGTCCGCAGACCATCTCGGAGCGGCTGGGGCACGACCTGACCGCAGAGGAGATAGCCTCCTATGACCCCGAGGCGTTCGCCGCGCTGCTCGCCCAGAAGCCGGCCGTCCACCGCTACCCCAAGTCGATGGCGGCCCGGGTCCAGCAGCTCGCGGCCTACCTCGTGGCGCAGTACGACGGCAAGGCCGAGCTCATCTGGGCCGACGCCGCCGATGGCCAAGAGTTGCTGAAGCGCCTGCTGGCTCTGCCGGGTTACGGCAAGCAGAAGGCCCAGATCTTTTTGGCATTGCTCGGCAAGCAACTGGGGGTCCGGCCGCCAGGATGGCGCGAGGCGGCCGGCGCGTACGGCGAGGAGGAGTCCTACCGATCGGTGGCGGATGTGGTCGACGCCGACAGCCTGGCGCGGGTGCGTGCTTACAAGCAGGCTGCCAAGCAGGCGGCGAAGGCCGAGTAGCCTGATCTTGCTGCGCAACGTGGAGCGATTTTGACAGGATGCGTTGACCGTATGGCGGCCGGGGCTTCCGTCCGCGCATGCCCATCGCCGATGATGTACTGCAGAATCCGGTCGCCCGGAGCTGCGCTACGCCGATACACGATTATGGAGATGTGCCGCGTGGGAGACCCTGGCACGCGACGGAGGTACGGACCATGAGCGCCGAGACCTCCGTTCCCCGTCCCCGGGAGTCGGATGTGGACATCTCAGACTCCGCCCTCCTGAAGGGCCTGCTGTCCGAAGCAGAGTTCGCCTTCGCCTTCTTCGACGTCGAGGGCCGCATCCAGCGGGTCAACGACGTGTTCAGCGATCTTGTCGGCGTGCCCGCCGACCGGCTGGCCGGCCGCGCCCCCGTGGAGGCGCTCGCCGCCGACCTCAGCCAGGCCGTGACGCAGGGCGTCCAGGCCGTCATCGAGAGCGAGGGGCCGGTCGCCGAGCGGCGGCTGCGGGTCCGCTCGACCGAGGGCTCCGACCGTCACTGGTCGATGTCGTTCTCGCCGATCCACGACGAGGGCGGCGAGCTGCGGGCCGTCACCCTGGTCGGGCTCGACGTGACCGAGAGCCGCCAGATCGAGGAGGACCTGCGCCGCAGCGAGGAGCGCTACCGCTCGCTGGTCGAGGCGCAGTCCCAGCTCGTGTGGATCACCACGCCCACCGGCACGGTCGCCGAGGACGCGCCGCAGTGGCGTGCCATCACCGGCCAGGGGCTGGAGGAGTACCTCGCCTACGGCTGGCTGGACGTCGTCCACCCCGACGAGCGCCCGGCCACCGAGGAAGCGTGGAAGGAGGCGCTGCGCGGCCGCACCATGTTCGAGTGGAACTACCGGGTGCGCACCCGCGCCAGCGGCTACCGCCACTTCGAGGTGCGCGCGGTGCCCATCATCCGCCACGGCCGGGTGGTCGAGTGGGTCGGCGCCAACACCGACGTGACCCCGCAGCGCGAGGCCGAGGAGATGCGCGGCAGGCTGACCGACCAGCTCGGCGCCGCCGCCCTGCGCACCGCCAGGCTCCAGGGCGCCACCGCCCAGCTCGCCGAGGCGCTGACGGTCGAGCAGGTGGTGCAGGTCATCATCGATGTCGGCCGCACGGCCCTGGCCGCCGACCGGTCCGCCGTCGCGCTGCTCGACACCGACCGCGCCGCGCTCAAGCTGATCAACGGCGAGGGCATCCCGGAGGCGTCCGGCTCCTCCGGCGAGGAGATCCCGCTGTCCCACTCCAGCGTGATGACCATGGCCGTCAACAGCCGCAGGCCGGTCTTCGCCGAGTCGCCCGTGAGCCTGAAGATGCAGCTCCTGGAGGCCGGCGGCGACGAGCAGGTGCTCGCCCACTACCTCGCCAGCAGCGACGAGCAGGCCTGGGTGGGCCTGCCGCTGCTGGCCGCCGGCCGCGCCCTGGGCGCGCTCCGGTTCTCGTTCACCAGGCCGCAGAAGATCTCCCAGGAGGACGGCGTCTTCCTGGAGGCGCTGGCCGGTCAGTGCGCGCTGGCGGTGGAGCGGGCGACGCTGTTCGAGCGCGAGCACCGCACCGCCGAGACGCTCCAGCGCAGCCTGCTGCCCGACCACCTGCCGGTGGTCAAGGGCCTGGAGCTGGCCCAGCGGTTCCGTTCCGGCAGCCGCCACGTGCAGGTCGGCGGCGACTGGTACGACGCGTTCGTGCTGCAGGACGGGCGGGTCGCGGCCGTCGTGGGCGACGTCATGGGCAAAGGCGTCAAGGCGGCGGCCGGGATGGGCCGCATCCGCAACGCGATGCGGGCGCTGGCGCTGACCAACCCGCCGCCCGCCGCGGTGCTGGCCGGGCTTGACCGGGTCTTCGACGCGACCGAGGAGGAAGACCAGGTCACCACCCTGGCCTACATGGTCGTCGAGCCGGCCACCGGCGAGGGCACGCTCGCCCTGGCGGGCCACCCGCCGCCCGTGCTGGTCTCACCGCAGGGCACGGCGATCCTCTGCGACGCCGAGCCCGGCACGCCGCTGGGCTGGCCGACCAGCCGCCGGCAGTTCCGGTTCGTGGTGCCGCCGGGACACACCGCTGTGCTCTACTCCGACGGTCTCGTGGAGAACCGCAAGCGTGGCTTGGACGCCGGCCTGACAGAGATTTGCAGTGTTGTGACCGAAGCGCCGCCTGAGGTGGTGGCAAATCCGCACATGCTGCTGGATTTCCTGGTTGACGGGATGTTGTCGGGATATGAACAGGATGATGACGTTACTGCGCTGGCCATCCACGTCCCGGCCATCACGAAGAGTGACTGAATGAAACAGTCATAAGGGTTGCTTTCGGGTATCAGTGCCGCCCTTGCGTACGCACTACTCTCTCCGTCGGCCTAGGGTGGAGGACAACCGCCGGGAGGTGGCCGTATGGAGTGCGTGGGCGTGCCAGAATGCTGGAAGGTCCGTAGCGGTCCGCACGGCCTCACCGATCTCCGAGAGAGGCAACAGCCCCCTAGCGGGCATCTGGGTCCATTGTCGCCACGCGTTCGTTCGAGAGGTGTTCGTGTCGCCTGCAAGTTCGACTCGCTCGAAGCCACAAGAGCTGAACGAGCCCGTCATTCAGCGACTGCTCGAGCGTGGGCGCTCGCAGGGTTTCCTCGAGTCTGAGGATGTCCGTCAGGCCTTCGAGGAGGCGGACATCCCCATGTCGCACGCCGCCGCGTTCTTGCGGAACCTCAGCAAAGAGGGCGTGACCGTGGTGGTGACCGCCGCGGATTCGGCTGCGCCGAAGAAGAAGTCTCGAGGTTCAGCAAAGCGCCAGACCGCCGCGCCCGTCAAGAGCAAGACGGCGGCGGCCGCCAAAGAGCAGCAGCCGGAGACCGTGACCGCGGTCGTCGGCACCGCCGAAGCCGAGCCCGCGCCGAAGAAGCCGGCCCCCGCCAAGAAGGCCGCTCCCGCGGCCAAGAAGGCGGCCCCGGTCAAGGGCGCCCCCGCCAAGAAGGCCAAGCCGGAGAGCGCTGGGCCTGCCGAGACCAAGCAGAAGACCTCCGACGGCGTCAAGTCCGAGGTCGACGACGACGACATCGAGCTCGACGGCGACGTGGAGCTGGAAGACCTCGAAGACATCGAGGTCGACGACGAGGAGATCGTCGCCGAGGGCGACTCCGAGTCTGAGGGCGACTCCGACGACGACACCGAGGACGAGCCGAAGGCCGAGACGGCCCCGGCGGTCAAGGAGAAGAGCGAGGACGAGGTCCTCATCCTCTCCGATGACGACGACGACGCGCCCGTGGCGCAGGTCGCCGCCGCCGGAGCGACCGCCGACCCGGTCAAGGACTATCTGAAGCAGATCGGCAAGGTCCCCCTGCTCAACGCCGAGCAGGAGGTCGAGCTCGCCAAGCGCATCGAGGCGGGCCTGTTCGCCGAGGAGCAGCTCGCCAGCGACGGCGACGGCCTCCCGGTCGACGTCCGCGCCGAGCTGGAGTGGATCGCCGAAGACGGCCGCCGGGCCAAGAACCACCTGCTGGAGGCCAACCTCCGCCTCGTGGTCTCGCTGGCCAAGCGCTACACCGGCCGCGGCATGCTCTTCCTGGACCTGATCCAGGAGGGCAACCTGGGCCTGATCCGCGCGGTCGAGAAGTTCGACTACACCAAGGGCTACAAGTTCTCCACCTACGCCACCTGGTGGATCCGGCAGGCGATCACCCGGGCCATGGCCGACCAGGCGCGGACCATCCGCATCCCGGTCCACATGGTCGAAGTGATCAACAAGCTGGCCCGCGTCCAGCGGCAGATGCTCCAGGACCTCGGCCGCGAGCCGACCCCGGAGGAGCTGGCCCGCGAGCTCGACATGACCCCCGAGAAGGTCGTCGAGGTCCAGAAGTACGGCCGCGAGCCGATCTCCCTCCACACGCCTCTGGGCGAGGAGGGCGACAGCGAGTTCGGTGACCTCATCGAGGACTCCGAGGCCATCGTCCCGGCCGACGCGGTCAGCTTCACGCTGCTGCAGGAGCAGCTCCACTCGGTGCTCGACACCCTGTCGGAGCGCGAGGCCGGTGTGGTGTCGATGCGCTTCGGCCTCACCGACGGGCAGCCCAAGACGCTGGACGAGATCGGCAAGGTCTACGGGGTGACGCGCGAGCGCATCCGGCAGATCGAGTCGAAGACGATGTCCAAGCTCCGCCACCCGTCCCGTTCGCAGGTTCTGCGCGACTACCTCGATTAGGTCGACGCGCGGGAAAGGGCACGGTCACTCGCGGGCCGTGCCCTTTCCGCTGCCCGGCGTTCAGTGGAGGAGGACGTCGAGTCTGCCGCCCGTGAGCGTCACCTGGTAGCCGAGGTCCTCCAGGGTCTTGACCAGCTCGTCCGGGGTCTCCGGTGCGAGGCCGCTCTCCAGGAGCCGCCTGGCGACCTCGCCGCGGGTGGCCTTGGCCATGTGGCTGACGACCTTGCCGCCCTTGAGCACCCGTACGGACACGCCGCGCGAGCCCGGCCGCCAGGCGGCCGCGTACGCGGAGGAGCGCAGGTCCACCACCAGCCCCGGCAGCCGCTCCAGCTCCGGTGTGATCAGGGGCCTCCAGAAGGCCGCCAGAGGGCCGATCGGCGGCAGACTGACCCCCATGGCCAGCCGGTAGGGCGGGATGCGGTCAGCGAGCCGTAGCACGCCCCACAGGCCCGAGAAGATCAGCACGTGCTCCTCGGCCCTGGCCCGGGCCTCAGGGGAGAACTCGCTCAGGGCCAGGTTGTCGTACAGCACCCCGGTGTAGAGCTCGCCGGCGGGTAGCGTCGGCGCCGTCTGGAGTTCCAGATTTTTCGCGAGTTCCGGTGCCAGGCCGGGGGACAGCCCGAGCACCTCCAGGGCGTTCCGCCGGCGGGACGCGCGGACGAGGGCGTTCAGCACCCGCTTGCGGGGGCGGTCCAGCTTGGGGAACGACAGGTCGCCGACGGGCGGCCCGTCGCCTGCCGGAGCCTTGCCCTCCGACGGGGGCAGCAGAATGAGCACGTCCCGCAGCTTACTGGCGGTGAATCGCCGCTGTGCCTGGTCAGGGGGGTGGTGGCGACCTGCTGGGCCGATTTCCGCCACTCACGTCCGGGGGTGGTGCCGGGGAGGTGCGGATCCGTTCGGCCGGTTCCCGTCACCGGGGTTCGGCTGGGGGTGGTGCCGGGAGGTGCGGGTCTGCTGGGCCGGTTTCCGTTACCGGGGTCCGGGCGGGGGTGGTGCCGGGAGGTGTGGGTCCGCTGGGCCGGTTTTCGTTACCCGCGTCCGGCTGGGGGCGGTGGCGGGAGGTGCTGGTCAGCTAGGCTGCGCGGGTGGATGTCGATCTTCTGGTGGACGGGGCGTGGCCGGCCTGGGAGCGGCGGGTGCTCGGCGGCTGGGTGTTGCGCTACGCGGGAGGTGTGACGAAGCGGGCGAACTCGGTGCTCGCCGTGGGGGAGCCGCCTGTGCCGGATGATCTTTTCGCCGCCATCCGGGTCGCCGAGGAGTTCTACGCGGAGCGCGGGGCTCCGTGCGCCTTCTCGATCGGCGCCGGCGCGCCGCCGGGACTGGACCGCGCGCTGGACGCGCGTGGGTACGCGCTGGTGGATCCCACTGTCGTGATGTCCGGCACGATCTCCGGTGAACCCGTGGTGCCGGTACGGGTCGAGCCGCGGCTCTGGCGGGGCTGGCTGGAGGCGTGGTGGGAGGTCGACGGCCGCTACGGCACCGGGCTGGAGGCGGCCGAGCGGATCGTGACCGGCGTGCCGGCGCTCTACGCGGCCGTCGAGGAGGACGGGGCTCCGGTGGCCGTCGGACGGGGCGTGCCGCAGGGCGACACGCTCGGCGTCTACTGCATGGCCACGCTGCCGTCGGCCCGCCGTCGCGGCCTGGCCCGTGCCGTGCTGCGCGCCCTGGCCGTTGAGAGCGGGATGCGGAGCGCGTACCTGGTCGTCACGGAGCGCAACACGGCCGCGCGGAACCTCTACCGGAGCGAGGGCCTGGAACAGAAGGGCGGCTACCACTACCGTGTCCGCTCAACCACGGACCCGCGCCCTCCGGCCCCGGAAGCTGGCGCCGCGCGTGTCCGGTCGCGGACGGTGGGTGCGTGATTTGTGCGGGATCGGCCTTAGACGTCCGGCGTGTGCGGCGCAGGTGTCCGGTCCCGGATGGCGGGTGCGTGATTTGTGTGGGTTCAGTCTGGGGCGTCCGTTGTCTGCGGCGTTCGTGTCCGGTCCCGGGCGGGTGGGGGACTCGTACGAGTGCAGTTTCGGGGATCCGGCGCACACGCCTCGCCCGCCCGGTCGCGGACGGCAGGTGCGTGACTCGTACGGGTTCGGTCTGGGGCGTCCGGCGCACGCGCCTCGCGTGTCCGCTTTCGAACGGAGGGTGCGTGACTCGTGCGGGTGTTTCGGGCATCCGGCGTGCCGCACGTGTCCGCACCCAGAGGTGGGATGTGGGCCGCATGGGGCGAATGCGTGCGCGCCCGGCCCTCGTGCGGCGGGAGCGTCATATGCCCGGCCTTGTGCGGCGGGAGTGTCACATGTACGTGCTCGTGCGGCGGGAGCGCATACGTACGTGCTCGGCTTGGGGAGCCCGGAGCGTGAGCCGCTCGTGTTCGTGCGCGGGTGCCGGGGGTGTGCGCCGCGTGTGGCCGCCGGCGGGCCCTGTGGGCGTGCTGCTGTCTGGGCGGAGGGCGGGCTGGGTCGTGGAGGCAAGACGGCGATCCCGGTTGAGCCGGGATCGCCGTCTTGTCGAGATATATGTGGTTATGTCATCACGGCGAGCACGTCAGCGCTCGTCGTTGGGGCTTATCTTCGGTGTTTCGCTGAGACGTGCCGACTCGTCCAGGATGTCAGCGCCCTTCTCGCGCAGCGCCGCGATGTGCTTACGCCCATGGTGGGCGCAGAACAGCAGCTCCCCACCTACCGGCAGGGTCGCGCGAATGTACGCCTGGGCACCGCAACGGTCGCAGCGGTCGAGGGCCGTCAGCGGCTTAACGGGGGCAAGAGCTCCAGTCACGTATCGCCTTTCGGGTCACCCCCGCCGAAGCGAGGATCTGGCGTCAGTCACTTGGAACAACATCTAACCGGACGTGGACGTTCCCAACCCACAGGTCTCTACGCCCAGAGCGGAATGTGTCCGAAAGTAATGGGGATCACCCTGCTGGTAACGGCAAACATGGCGCCATGGCAAGCTTGTACGCGTGCGTAAGGGAAGAACGGTAAGCTACGCACACGTGTTCGAACTATAGACCCGGAGGGCTGGAGTGACGGTAGTGGAGGCGGGTTACACGGCTCGGCACCTCTCGGTGCTCGAGGGCCTCGAGGCCGTCCGCAAGCGCCCGGGGATGTACATCGGATCCACCGACAGCCGCGGGCTCATGCACTGCCTCTGGGAGATCGTCGACAACGGCGTCGACGAGGCGCTGGGCGGCCACTGCGACCGCATCGAGGTCGAGCTCCACGCCGACGGCTCCATCGAGGTGCGCGACAACGGTCGCGGCATCCCCGTCGACGTCGAGCCCAAGAGCGGCCTGGCGGGCGTCGAGCTGGTCTACACCAAGCTCCACGCGGGCGGCAAGTTCGGCGGCGGCTCCTACACCGCCTCGGGCGGCCTCCACGGCGTGGGCGCATCCGTGGTCAACGCCCTGTCGGCGCGGCTCGACATCCAGGTCGACCGCGACGGCAAGGTCCACGAGATGAGCTTCCGGCGCGGCGTGCCCGGCGTGTTCGACGGGCCGGAGCCGACCGCCAAGTTCAAGAAGAAGTCCGGCCTGCGCGACGGCGGCAAGCTGCCCGAGAAGGTCACCGGCACGCGCGTGCGCTTCTGGGCCGACAAGCAGATCTTCCTGCCCGACGCCGAGGTGTCGCTCGACGAGATCCACGTCCGGCTCCGCCAGACCGCCTTCCTGGTGCCCGGCCTCACCCTCGCCGTCGTCGACAGCCGCCACGAGGAGCAGGTCCGCGACGAGTTCCGCTTCGAGGGCGGCATCTCCGAGTTCACCGAGTTCCTCGCCCGCGACGAGGCCGTCTGCGACGTGCTGCGGCTGCAGGGCGTGGGCCACTTCCGCGAGACCGTGCCCGTCCTCGACGACCAGGGCCACATGACGTCCACCGAGGTCCAGCGCGAGCTCAGCGTCGACGTGGCCGTGCGCTGGGGCAAGGGGTACGAGTCCACGGTCCGCTCCTTCGTCAACGTGATCGCCACCCCCAAGGGCGGCACCCACGTCAACGGCTTCGAGCGCGGCCTCGTCCGCACGATCAACGAGCAGCTCCGCGAGACCCGCCTGCTCAAGAACGGCGACGACCCCGTCACCAAGGAAGACATCCTCGAAGGGCTCACCGCGGTCGTCACCGTCCGCGTGCCGGAGCCGCAGTTCGAGGGCCAGACCAAGGAGGTCCTCGGCACCTCCGCCGCCGCCCGCATCGTCTCCCACGTCGTCAGCCGCGATCTCAAGGAGCTGTTCGACAACCCGCCGCGCGGCTACAAGCAGCCGCTGCGCGCGGTGCTGGAGAAGATCGTCGCCGCCGCCAAGGCCCGCATCGCCGCCCGCGAGCACCGCGAGAACCAGCGCCGCAAGAGCGCACTGGAGAACTCCGCGCTGCCCGCCAAGCTCGTCGACTGCCGCAGCGACGACGTCGACCGCAGCGAGCTGTTCATCGTCGAGGGCGACTCGGCCCTCGGCACCGCCAAGCTGGCCCGCGACTCCGAGTTCCAGGCCCTGCTGCCGATCCGCGGCAAGATCCTCAACGTGCAGAAGGCGTCCGTCAGCGACATGCTGAAGAACGCCGAGTGCGCCGCCATCATCCAGGTCGTCGGCGCCGGCTCCGGCCGCTCCTTCGACATCGACGCCGCCCGCTATGGCAAGATCATCCTCATGGCCGACGCCGACGTCGACGGCGCCCACATCCGCTGCCTGCTGCTCACGCTCTTCCACCGCTACATGCGGCCCATGGTGGAGGCGGGCAGGGTCTTCGCCGCGGTTCCCCCGCTCCATCGCATCGAGCTGACCAACCCCGGGCGCGGCAAGGACAAGTACATCTACTGCTACTCCGACGCCGAGCTGCACAAGGTGCTGCGCGACCTGGAGCGGCGCGGCAAGCGCTGGAAGGACCCGGTCCAGCGCTACAAGGGCCTCGGCGAGATGGACGCCGACCAGCTGGCCGAGACCACCATGGACCCGCGCCACCGCATCCTGCGCCGCGTCCGCATCGAGGCCGCCGAGGAGGCGGAGCAGATCTTCAGCCTGCTGATGGGCAGCGACGTGGCCCCGCGCCGCGAGTTCATCGTCAAGAGCGCCGCCGAGGTCGACCGCGACCACATCGACGCCTGACCCCGCGCCCGGGGGTCAGCCGAGCGGGATCAGGCGGCCCGTCTTCACGTCGTAGACGGCGCCCACGACCGGCATGCCCGCCGGCAGGAACGGTGACGACGTGATGCGGGTCAGGTCGTGCACGAGAGCCTCGGTCTGGTCCGGCACCATGTGGAACTCCAGGCTCCGGGTGTCCACGCCCTGGTCACGGGTCAGCTGGTGCACGTCCGCGTCGGTGGCCTTGGTCATGCCGCAGTCGGTGTGCGGCATGACCAGCACCCGCTCCACCCCCAGCAGGTAGACCGCCAGCACGAGCGTACGCAGGACGTCGTCGGTGACCCGCGCGCCGGCGTTCCTGAGGATCTTCGCGTCGCCCGGCTCCAGCCCCAGCAGGCCGAGCGGGTCGATACGCGAGTCCATGCAGGTGACGACTGCCAGCCCACGTGCCGCGCGCCCGGTCAGGTCGGACCCGCGGAAGGTGCGGGCGAACTCGGCGTTGGCGGCAAAGAGGTCGTCGAACGCATCCATGCCAAAGATGATCCCCCATGACCGTTTCGTCGATGCGTCCGGGGGCCACGAATTCGCCGGAGGTGAGCAAGCTCACGCGATCACTGCTAACTTTGCGTGATGATTCCGTAGCCCATTGTGCGCATGATCGAAGAAGGTCGTCTTGAGCAGGTCCGAATCGCTTGCCGCGTATCTCCGTGCCCAGGCCCGGCGCTGTCTGGATCGAGTCGAGTCCGACGACGGCGGACGCAACGCCAGGCGCACGCTGGCCCTGCTCGACGCCGCCGCCTACGCCGGCGGGCTGGCCGACGACGACCCGCTGATCCTCATGCTCGACCAGGCCGGCTGCTACGGGCCGCTCGGCTGCGAGGCGTTCGACCCCGGCGAGGCCGGCACCCGGCTCGTGCGCACGTGGGAGGGAGCCGAGCCGCACGAGCTCCTCCTGTCGCTCCCGGCGGCGATCACCGCCGCCGCCGGACGGCGCGACCAGGAGCACGGCACCAGACCCTGCTGATGCTCCTCAGGCCGGTTCGTTGCCCGGCTTCCACTTGATGCCGCAGCCCAGCGACGGCGTCTGGTCGTCCTCGACGGGTTTGCCGGCCAGCAGCGCGTCGACGGCGGCCCGGAGCGAGGCGCCCGTCACCGGGACCTTGTTGCCCGGCCTGGCGCCGTCGAACTCGCCCCGGTAGGCCAGCTTCAGAGCGGCGTCGTACAGGAAGAAGTCGGGCGTGCAGGCCGCGCGGTAGGCCTTGGCCACCTCCTGCGTGTCGTCGAGCAGGTAGGGGAAGGTGAAGCCGGCCCTGGCCGCCTGCTCGGCCAGGTGTGTGGGATCGTCGTCGGGGTAGTTCACGCTGTCGTTGCTGCAGATCGCGACGACCGAAAGGCGGGAGCCGTATTCGGCGGCCAGCTGCCCGAGCCCGTGCTCGATGTGGCGGACGTAGGGACAGTGGTTCGACAGGAAGATCACGAGGGTGGCGGGGGAGCCTTCGAGGTCGGCGAGGGACACACTGCCGCCGTCGACGGCCGTCAGGTCGAAGTGCGGTGCGGGTGTGCCGAGCGGAACCATGAACGAATGCGCAGCCATGTCTCCCATTGTCGCCGGTCGTCCCTGTCGGAGGTGAATCCATGGAAGGCATCGCCCGGTTCCGGTCGACGGTGTTCGACTGCCCGGACCCGTCGGCTCTGGCCCGGTTCTACTCGCGCCTGCTCGGCTGGCCGATCACGGACGAGGACGACGGCTGGGTGGTGGTGAGCGACGGCGGATCGCCGGACCGGCTGGCGTTCCAGCTGGTGGAGGACTACCGGCCGCCGATGTGGCCGGAGGGGGAGCGGCCGCAGCAGCTCCACCTCGACCTTCGGGTGGACGATCTCGACGACGCGGAGAAGCGAGTGCTGGAGATCGGCGCGACCAAGGCGGAGGTCCAGCCGAGCGAGGACGACGCTTTCAGGGTCTTCCTCGACCCGGCCGGACACCCGTTCTGCCTGACGGTCTAGCGGGCCGACCGCGCCAGCAGTTCGACCGCCTCGCTCAGGTCGCCGGAGGCCAGCTCGTGGTCCGCCTGCGCCTGCAGGTCGAACCGCTTGCCGGCCGCCTGGGCGGCGTCCCTGGCCACCGAGACGACCGTGTCACCCTGCTGGAAGGTGGCGCTGCGCGACCGTTCGAGCAGCGCCGCCGCGGTCTGGACGGCCGCGGTGCTCCGGATGGTGCCGCCGGGGTGCCAGTTGCCGGGCCGGAGCGCCGGGGTCAGCGCCGCCGCCGCTGCCTTCGCCGGTCCGTCGCCCTTGAGCAGCCGGTCGCGTACCTTCTTGAGCCGGTCGCGGCCGGAGTCCGTGCGCAGCCCCCACCCGTACGGGTAGAGCGGGTCGTAGGAGGCGTCGCCGACGTTGATCGGCACCTGCTCCTCGCCGCGGAACCAGGTGAACGGGAGCCGCCCGGTGTACGGGACCGCGCCGAACAACGGGTCGGCCACGCCGTCGCCCTCGGTGCCCGGCAACCAGGCCGCCACCACGGCCTCCACCCGCGACAGGTCGCCGAGCAGCAGCGGCCGGCCGGAGACGACCAGCACCACGCAGTCCATCGCCCCGCACACCCGGTCGATCGCGGTTCGGTCCGCGCCGGTCAGGTTCAGGGTGCGCCCGTTGACGCCCACGTCGCCCTGGCCTTCCGCGTACGGGGTCTCGCCGACGACCACCACGCCCACGTCGTGCCCGTCGAGCGGCGCCGAGGCGTCGCGCGAGTAGGTGACGGACGGGGCGCGCTTCCGGATCGCCGACAGGATCGTGGTGCCGGGCGTGATCGGCCCGGACGAGCCCTGCCAGGTGATGGTCCAGCCGCCGGACTGGTTGCCGATGTCGTCGGCGTTCGAGCCCGCCACGTACACGCGGGCGTCCCGGTCCAGCGGCAGCAGGCCGCCGTCGTTCTTCAGCAGCACCTGCGAGCGGGCGGCGGCCTCGCGGGCCACCTCGCGGTGCGCGGGCGAGCCCACCTCGGCCAGCCGTGACCGGTCCGCGTACGGGCGCTCGAACAGGCCCGCCTCGAACTTCTGGGTGAGGATCCTGGCGACCGCGTCGTCGATCCGCGACATCGGGATCCGCCCGGCCCGCACCTCGGCCTTCAGCGCGCCGACGAACTCCTGGTACGCGTACGGCACCATGATCATGTCCAGCCCGGCGTTGACCGAGGTCCGCACGTCGCTCGCGTAGTCGCCGGGGATCTGGTCGATCGCCTGCCAGTCGCTGACCACGAACCCCTTGAACCGGAGCCGGCCCTTCAGCACGTCCGTGATCAGCTCCCGGTGCGCGTGCATCTTCAGCGGCCCGTCGCCGGAGTCCACGCTGGAGAACGACGGCATGACCGTCGCCACCTCACGCTCGACCGCCTCGGCGAACGGCGACAGGTGGATCGCCTCCAGCTCGGCCCGGCTCACCTCGGTGACGCCCTGGTCGATGGTGTAGTTCCCGGTCGTGGACGAGCCGTACGTGGTGCCGCCGTCGCCGACGTAGTGCTTGGCGGTGGCCAGGACGCCGTTCTCCTGCATCCCGTCGATGATCGTCGCCATCCGCTTCACCAGCGCAGGGTCCTCGCCGAAGGACTCGTACGCGCGACCCCACCGGTCGTCGCGGGACACGCACAGGCACGGCGAGAAGTTCCACGGGACGCCGGTCGCCTTCACCTCGCGTGCCGTGATCTTCCCCGTCCGCTCGGTGAGGGCGGGGTCACGGGCGGCGCCCAGCCCGACGTTGTGCGGGAAGATCGTCGCCCCGACCACGTTGTTGTGGCCGTGCACCGCGTCCACGCCGTAGATGAGCGGGATCTGCAGCCGGGTCTGCCGGGCGCGGAGCTGGAAGCCGTCGATCATGTCCGCCCACGCCTCGGGCGTGTTGGTGGCCGGCGTGGACCCGCCGCCCGACAGGAGCGAGCCGAGCAGGTATGCGGCGATGTCGTTCTGGCTGCCGAGCGCGCCGCGCTCGGCCTGCGTCATCTGCCCGGCCTTCTCCTCCAGCGTCATCCGGCCGAGCAGGTCGGCCACCCGCTGTCTGACGGGCCTGCGTTCGTCCAGGTACGGCAGGCCGTGCGCGTCGATGACGACGACCGGGTTCTCGGCCGGCGGCCTGACGCCCTCGCCGGACAGCAGGATCGGGATCGTCTCGGCCACCTCGGCGTCGCGGTCGCCCTTGGTCCTGACCAGGAACGACCTGGCCGTGCCCGAGGGGGTGCCCGCTGGGAAGGTGAGCGTGCCCGCGGCGGGGGTGTAGTCCTCGCCGGGCGTGGCGGTGCCGGCGCCGGTGGTGTAGTGCACGGTCAGGTCCGAGGGGAGCGGCCCGCCGGTGGCCGTGCTGACGGACACCCGCACCTCGGCCGAGCCGCGCTCCTTGACCGGGTAGACCGGCTCGTCGGTGGCGAGCCGGACCGGCCGGGGCGGCGCCGTCCCGTACACCTGGACGTCGTCCCAGAGCAGCGTGCCCGAGGAGGCGGCGGGGAGCCGCATCGAGTAGCCCCACATGGCGATCAGGTCCAGCTCGCCGTCGGTGGGCGAGCCGCCAGGCTGGTAGTCGGCGCGGCGGGTGAAGTCCGCGAACGGCACGCTGACCTGCCGCCAGCCGGCGGTGTCGTCGGTGAACGACGACTCGAACAGCTCAGCGCTGCCCGCGCCGCCTCCTCCGTCCTTGACCTCGAAGAAGACGCGCTGGCCGGTGCCCGCGCCCTTCACCCAGAACGAGAATCCCTCGTACGGTGACCAGTCCTGGGCGGCGGTCAGGTCGTGTGACCAGCCGCCCCACTGGCTGACCGTGTAGACGGTGCTCAACGCCCGGTTGCCCGCTGCCGCGCCCGGACGGTCGTCGGCGGGGGTCACGGTGAGCGTGGGGGTGGAGGCCGCGTCGTTGCCCCAGCCGGTCACGCCGGGCGGCAGGGTGGCGGACTCGAAGTCGGTGACGGTGTGCGGCTCGGCGGACGCCTGCACGGGTGGTGCCACCAGGAGCGAGGCGAGCACGGCCGCCGCGGCCCACAGCGGAGTTCTTAATCGGATCACTGAACCTCCCAGAGAGCGCTCTCGCCAAGAGATCGGACACGGGCCGTGGTTCATAACAGACGTTTCTTGACGAGAGTGAACCAGAGGCGCAAGATGGCCTTATTCAACGATTGATGAAATCTGGTGAGAGCGATGACCGGACACTGCGTCATCATCGGGGGCGGCCCCGCCGGCATGGTCGCCGGGCTGCTGCTCGCCCGGGCGGGCGTGCGGGTGACGGTGCTGGAGAAGCACGCCGACTTCCTGCGGGACTTCAGGGGCGACACCGTCCACCCGTCGACGCTCGCCCTGCTCGACGACCTGGGCCTGGGCGACCGGTTCGACCGGCTGCCCCAATATCACATCACCGAGATCGCGTTCCCGGCCGCCGACGGGCCGGTGGTCATCGGAGACCTGTCGCGGCTCAAGGTACGCCGCCCGTACATCGCCATGGTCCCGCAGTGGGACCTGCTGAACCTGCTGGCCGGGGCCGCCCGCGAGGAGCCCGGCTTCACCCTGCGGATGCGCACCGAGGTCACCGGTCTCATCCACGAGGGCGGGCGGATCGCCGGTGTGCGCTACCGCACCGCCGGCGGACAGGACGGGGAGATCCGCGCCGACCTGACCCTGGCCTGCGACGGCCGCTGGTCCCTCGCCCGCCGCGGGGCCGGTCTGCGCGTCAAGGAGTACGGGGTGCCGTTCGACGTGTGGTGGTTCCGGCTGCCGCGCGACCGGGAGAACGGCATAGGGGCGCTCGTCCCGCGCGTCGTCGGCGACCGCCTGCTCATCGTCCTGCCCCGCGAGACCCACTTCCAGGTCGGCTACCTCGGCCCCAAGGGCCACGACCGCGAGTTCCGCGCCCGCGGGCTCGGACCCCTCCGCCGCGAGATCGCCGCGGCGGTGCCCGCGCTGGCCGGCGAGGTGGACGAGCTGACCTCGATGGACGACGTCAAGCACCTGGACGTCCGGCTCAACCGGCTGACCCGCTGGCACGCCGACGGGCTGCTGTGCATCGGCGACGCGGCCCACGCCATGTCGCCGGTCGGCGGCGTCGGCATCAACCTGGCGGTCCAGGACGCGGTCGCCGCCGCGACGCTCCTGGCCGGACCCCTGCGCAAGGGGCGGCCCACGCCCGCGGCGCTCGCCCGCGTCCGCGCCCGCCGCCTCATGCCGACGGTGGCCGTGCAGACCCTCCAGCGGCTGCTGCACCGGGCGTTCACCCTGCGGGTCATCCAGGGCACCTGGTCGGGGCCGCCCAGGTCGCTGGTGTGGCTCATGCGCCGCTTCCCGGCGCTCTCGTACGTCCCGGCGTACCTCATCGGCGTCGGCCCGCGCCCCGAACGCGCCCCCGCCTTCGCCCGCCGCCTGCCCGAGAAGACCTCGACGGGTACGTGAGCAGGCATGGGCTCACGGACCGAGGATCACCGTCTCCTCGGTCGCTGTCGTCTCGCCCCCGGCATGCGCCGTGAACGCGGCGCCGCCGGCGAAGGACATGATCAGCGCGGCTGCCACCACGACGACCGGGCACAGGCGTCCCCGGACCGCCGCTGGGGCCGCCGTGCCGGCGGCGATCTCCGCACGGGCGGTCACCCACGATCGCGCGTCGTCCCCGTCGAGACCGCAGGCCCTGACAAACGTCACGAGGAGCTCCTCGCGCGGCAGCCGGTCCCTGCCGAGCATGGTGGAGGCGGTGGAGTAGGGCAGGACGTCGCCGGCTTCCTGGCGCGCACACTGCCCGACGGGTCAGGCGGCACCGTCATCACCGCACACGGCGACCGGATCACCTACTGCGAGGGCTTCGGCCTGGCCGACCGCGCCGCGCGGATTGCCGCCACCTGCGACACCGTGTACGACGTCATGTCGATCACCAAGCAGTTCACCGCGGCCGCGATCCTGAAGCTGGAGGCGATGGGGGAGCTCCGGGTGACCGACCCCATCAGCGCGCATCTCGGGCCGCTCCCCGGCGGCGAGCGCGGCATCACCTTGCACCACCTGCTGACGCACACCACGGGCCTGCCGGAAGCGCTCGGTGACGACCACGACCCGGTGTCGCGCGACGGCCTGCTGGTCGGGGCGCCGGCCGCCGAACCGGCGGGAGCGGAGTTCCGCTACTCCAACACCGGCTACAGCGTGCTGGCCGCGATCGTGGAGAGGGTCTCCGGCCTGAGCTACGAGGGCTTCCTGGCCGAGCACCTGTTCGGGCCCGCCGGAATGACGGCGACCGGTTACGTGCTCCCCCGCTGGGACCGCCACCGGGTCGCCGTCGAGTACGACGCCCGGGGGAGCGACCGGGGCCGGCCGTACGAGCATCCGTGGGCGGACGACGGCCCGCACTGGAACCTGCGGGGCAACGGCGGCATGCTGTCGACCGCACGTGACCTGTTCCGCTGGCACCGCGCGCTGACCGGCGACGCCGTCCTGCCGGCGGCGAGCCAGGAAGAAGCTCTTCACCGCGTACGCGCCGGTGCCGGACTCGGACGAGGCGTACGCGTACGGCTGGAACATCCGCGGCACCGGCGACGGCCGGATCGCCTGGCACGACGGAGGCAACGGATGGTCGCCGGCGAACTACGCGCTGTCCCCAGGCGACGGCACGATGGCCTTCTGGGTCAGCAACCACGCCTACCGGCGGGGAGCGTGGAACTTCGAGGACCTGGAGCCGGACCTGACCCTGGGCCTCCTGGCACGCGCCCGTGAGACCCGCCCCGGAGACCGGGACGGGTGACATGGGACCCGGCTCAGCCTTCCGGCGTCGCGGAGGCGGGCGTGGGGACGGAGGCCAGGGCGCCGCCGACGGCGCCGATGGTGTGGGTGAGACGGACCCCGGAGCCGTCGCGGCGGCCGAGCTCCTCGGGCAGCGGCACCGGCTTGCCCACCGGGGATACCGCCCTGGCCGGCGCCGGGCCCGCCCAGGCCAGCAACAGCACGTCCTCGCCCTTCAGGAACCGCTGGGCGCGCACCCCGCCCGTGGCCCGGCCCTTGGCCGGGAAGTCGGCGTAGTCGGACACCTTGCCGCCGCCGATCTGCGTGCCGGGAAGCGCGGTGGACGAGCCCGCCACCGTCACCACCCGGGCGGGCCTGGACGGGTCGACCACACCGAACCAGATCACCCGCGCGGCGCCGTCGAGGCGGACGCCCGCCATGCCGCCCGCCGGCCGCCCCTGCGGCCTGACCAGCGACGCCGGGAAACGCAGCAACTGGGCCTCGGACGTGATGAACACCACGTCGTGCTCCTCGGACTCCAGCTCGACGGCGCCCACCACCGTGTCGCCGTCCTTGAGCGTGATCACCTCGAAGTCGTCGCGGTTGGCGGGGTATTCGGGCACCACCCGCTTGATCACGCCCTGCGCCGTGCCGAGCGCCAGGCCCGGCCCCGACGGGTCGAGCGAACCCAGCCCCACCACGGTCTCGCCGGGCTCCAGCGACACGAACTCGGAGACCGGATGCCCGCCCGACAGGGTCGGCGGGGCGGCCGAGGCAGGCAGCGTCGGCAGGTCGACCACCTGGACGCGGATGAGCCGGCCCTGCGACGTCACCACGCCCACCTCGCCCCGCACGCTCGTGCGGACGACGGAGACCAGCACGTCGTGCGGCGAACGGCCGCCCTCGGCCGCCAGCGGCTCGGCGTCGGCGGTGCGCGCCAGCAGGCCCGTGGACGACAGCAGCGCCAGGCACGGGTCGTCGGCCACCTGCAGCGACACCACCGGGGTGCGGGTCTGCCCGGAGGCCTCACGCAGCTCGGTGCGGCGCGGCGTGCCGTACTTCTTCGACACCTCGGCCAGCTCGCCGGAGACCACCTGGCGCAGCCGCGTCTCCGACGAGAGGATCGCGGTCAGCTCGGCGATCTCCTCGGTGAGCGTCTCCTTCTCGCGGTCGAGCTCCAGCTTGTCGTAGCGGGTCAGGCGGCGCAGCGGCGTGTCGAGGATGTAGGAGGCCTGCACCTCGGTCAGGTCGAACACGCTCATCAGCCGCTCGCGCGCCTGCGCCGAGTCGTCGGACGCGCGGATCACCTGGATGACCTCGTCGATGTTGAGCAGCGCGATGATCAGGCCGTCGACCAGGTGGAGCCGGTCCTCGCGCTTGCGGCGCCGGAACTCCGAGCGCCGCCGGACGACCTCCAGCCGGTGGTTCACGTACACCTGGAGCAGCTCGCGCAGGCCGAGCGTGCGCGGCTCGCCGTCGACCAGCGCGACGTTGTTGATGCCGAAGGTCTCCTCCATCGGCGTCAGCCGGTAGAGCTCCTCCAGCACCGCCTCGGGGATGAAGCCGTTCTTGATCTCGATGACCAGGCGCAGGCCCTTGTGCCGGTCGGTGAGGTCCTTGAGATCGGCGATGCCCTGCAGCTTCTTGCTGGTCACCAGCTCTTTGATCTTGGTGACCACGCGCTCGGGGCCGACGTTGTAGGGCAGCTCGGTGACGACGATGCCCTTGCGGCGCGGGGTGATCTGCTCGACCGTGCAGGTGGCCCGCATGCGGAAGGTGCCGCGCCCGGTCTCGTAGGCGTCGCGGACGCCCTGCAGGCCGATGATGGTGCCGCCGGTCGGCAGGTCGGGCCCGGGCACGAACTTCATCAGCTCGTCGAGCGTCGCCGCCGGCTTCTTGATCAGGTGGCGGGCGGCGGCGACGACCTCGGTCAGGTTGTGCGGCGCCATGTTGGTCGCCATGCCGACCGCGATGCCGGTGGTGCCGTTGACCAGCAGGTTGGGGAACGCCGACGGCATGACCGTCGGCTCCGTCTCCTGCCCGTCGTAGTTGGGCTTGAAGTCGACGGTGTCCTCGTCGATCGACTCCACCATCAGCATCGCCGCCGGGGCCAGCCTGGCCTCCGTGTAACGCATGGCCGCGGGCAGGTCGTCGGGCGAGCCGAAGTTGCCGTGGCCGTCGACCAGCGGCAGCCGCATCGAGAACGGCTGCGCCAGCCGCACCAGCGCGTCGTAGATGGCGCTGTCGCCGTGCGGGTGGAGCTTGCCCATGACGTCGCCGACCACGCGGGACGACTTGACGTGCCCCCGGTCGGGCCGCAGGCCCATCTCGCTCATCGAGTAGAGGATGCGCCGCTGCACCGGCTTGAGGCCGTCGCGGGCGTCGGGCAGCGCCCGCTGGTAGATGACGGAATAGGCGTACTCGAGGAAGCTGGTGCGCATCTCGGACGACACGTCGATGTCGACGATGCGCTCCTCGAAGTCCTCGGGAGGGGGTGCGGTGCTGCGTCGGGCCATGTCGAACATTGTGCCGAAGAAAAGAGGGTGCGTGCGACTCCATCGCCCCGGCTCGGAATCGTCGGCCGGACCTGGTAACAAGGAACCCATGATTGACGCCCCCGACGCGGCGATGCTGCGCGAAGAGGCCGAGGAGAAGCTGCGGGCGCTGGCGGGCGAGCACGCCCGGTTGCGTGACGACCAGTGGACCGCCATCGAGGCGCTGGTCGTCGACCGGCGCCGGGTGCTCGTCGTGCAGCGCACCGGCTGGGGCAAGTCCGCGGTCTACTTCGTGGCCACCGCCCTGCTGCGCGAGCTGGGCGAGGGGCCCACCGTCATCGTCTCGCCGCTGCTCGCCCTCATGCGCAACCAGATCGCCGCCGCCGAACGCGCCGGCATCCGCGCCGTGACGATCAACTCGGCCAACCCCGAGGCGTGGGAGGAGGTCTACGGCGAGGTCGCCGCCGGCCAGGTCGACGTGCTCCTGGTCAGCCCCGAGCGGCTCAACAACCCCGACTTCCGCGACAACGTCCTGCCCGAGCTGGCCGAGAGCGCCGGCCTGGTCGTGGTCGACGAGGCCCACTGCATCTCCGACTGGGGCCACGACTTCCGCCCCGACTACCGCCGCCTGGCCACGCTGTTCGAGGAGCTGCCGCCCGGCATCCCGGTGCTCGCCACCACCGCCACGGCCAACGCCCGCGTCACCCGTGACGTCGCCGAGCAGATGGGCGAGGACACCCTGGTCCTGCGCGGGCCGCTGGAGCGCGAGAGCCTCCACCTGAGCGTCGTCAGGCTCCCGAGCGCCGAGCAGCGGCTGGCCTGGCTGTCCCAGACCCTGCACGAGTTGCCCGGCTCCGGCATCGTCTACACCCTCACCGTCGCCGCCGCCCACGAGATCGCCGGCCACCTGCGCGACCAGGGACACGAGGTGGCCGCCTACTCCGGCCAGACCGAGCCGGCCGAGCGGCTGGCGGCAGAGGAGGCGCTGCTCGCCAACAAGATCAAGGCGCTGGTGGCGACGAGCGCGCTCGGCATGGGCTTCGACAAGCCCGACCTCGGGTTCGTCGTCCACGTGGGCGCCCCGCAGTCGCCGGTCGCCTACTACCAGCAGGTCGGCCGGGCCGGGCGCGGCGTCGAGCGGGCCGAGGTGATCCTGCTGCCCGGCACCGAAGACCGCGACATCTGGGCCTACTTCGCCTCCCTCGCGTTCCCGCCCGAGCCGGTCGTCCGCACCGTGCTCCAGACGCTGGAGGAGCGGGGCGTCATGTCCACCCCCGCCCTGGAGACCGCCGTCGACCTGAGCCGCAGCCGCCTGGAGATGATGCTCAAGGTGCTCGACGTCGACGGCGCGGTGCGCCGGGTCAAGGGCGGCTGGGAGGCCACCGGCGAGCCGTGGGCCTACGACGCCGAGCGCTACTCCCGCATCGCCGCCGAGCGCAGGGCCGAGCAGGAGGCCATGCTGGGCTACCTCACCACCGACCGCTGCCGCGAGCACTACCTGCGCGAGCTGCTCGACGACGAGGCCGCCGGGCCGTGCGGCCGCTGCGACAACTGCACCGGCCACCACCGCTCGTCCGGCATCGCCGCCCCGGCCGTCGAGCGCGCCCGCGAGCGGCTGGCCCGGCCCGGAGTGGAGATCGACCCCCGCAAGCAGTGGCCGACAGGGCTGGCCGACCTGTCCGGCAAGATCAAGCCCGAGCTCCGCGCCGAGCCCGGCCGCGCCCTCGGCCGGCTGACCGACATCGGCTGGGGCAACCGCCTGCGCGACCTGTTCCAGGGCCCCGACGGGCCGATGCCCGACGACATGTTCGCGGCCGTGATCAAGGTGCTGTCCGCCTGGGAGTGGGAGCAGCGGCCGGTGGCCGTGGTCGGCGTGCCCTCCTCGGCCAGGCCGCTGCTGGTCCGCGCCTTCGGCGAACGGCTCGCGCAGGTCGGCCGCCTGACCTACCTCGGCGAGCTGGGCTACCGGTCGGGGCCGCCCGGCCGGCAGTTCAACAGCGCCAAGCGGGTCCAGGCCGTACGGGCGACGCTCGCCATGCCCAAGGAGCTGGGCGCCGCGGTGGCGGCGTGCGGCGGCCCGGTGCTGCTGGTCGACGACCGCGTCGACACCGGCTGGACCATGACCCTCGGCGCCGCCCTGGTCCGCCACGCGGGCGCCCCGGCCGTCCTCCCACTGACCCTGGCCGTCACATCCTGATCAGCGCGCGCCCGGCTTATCCCGTACACGGGGCTGATGCGCGCGCCCGGCTTGTCCCGTACGCGGGGCTGATGCGCGCGCCCGGCTTGTCCCGTACGCGGGGCTGATGCACGCGTCCGCGCCGGTCGGCGGTCTACGCTTTGCCGATCAGCCCAGTCCGGCGAGCGCCGCCTCAGCCTCCCGTGTGAAGCGCCGTGCCGTCGTAGGCCTCCCGCGTGAAGCGCGTGCTGCCTCAGCCTCTCGTGGGAAGCGCCCGCGCCGCCCGGGCGTCGTTGGCGGTCCGGTGCGCGGCAGTTGCCTGTCGCCTGCTCGCCTGACGTGAAACGCGCAGGTAGACGCGGCCCTCGCCGAAGCCGGGGGTCTCGTACGGCGACGGACCGGGGATCGCCGGACAGTCACGGACGCGGGCAAGGCCAACTGAAGGCGCGACCCGCTGAAGGCGTGGCCTGCTGAAGGCGTGGCCTGCTGAAGGCGCGGCCCGTCTGAGGCGGGACCCGTTAGAGGCGCGGGCGGGCGCCCAGGTGCACGATGGCCTTGGAGGCCAGGCTGCAGCCGGCGCTCAGCGACTCCGCCGCGGGCTTGCCCGCCAGCCACGCCGGCAGGAACCCGGCGCAGAACGCGTCGCCCGCGCCCGTGCCGTCGACGATGCGGTCGACCGGCTCGGCCGGCGCCCGCACCGGCTCGGGGCGGCCGTTGCCGTACCACAACGCGCCCTCGGCGTTCATCTTGATCACGACCTGCGGGAACCACGCGGTCAGCACCTTGGCCGCAGCCTCGGGATCGTCGCGGCCGGTCAGCACCTTGGCCTGGTCGGTGTTGGCGAACAGCAGCTTGGCGCCGCCCGTCCACTCCAGGAACGGCTCCGCGCCCGTACGTTCGAGCGGGGCCGACGAGGCGCAGTCGACGGAGATCGACATCCCCGCGCGGCGCGCCATGTCGAGCGCGGCGAGACCGGCCTCGCGCGAGCCCTCGTTGATCAGCGTGTAGCCGGACAGGTGGAGGTGGCCGCCGCCGAACAGGTCGCGCGGCAGGTCCTCGGGGGCCAGCGCCGCGTTGGCGCCGGGGTCGGAGAGCATGGTGCGCTCGCCCTTGTGCGTCACGAGCACCACGCAGGTGCCGGTGGGACGCTCCGGGTCCATGACGAGCCGGGCGTCGACGCCGTAGCCCATCAGCTCCATGTCGCGGTTACGGCCGGTGATGTCGGCGCCGCGGCGGCCGATGAAGGCCACCTCCGCGCCCTCGACCGCCAGCCACGAGGCGATGTTGGCGCCCGAACCGCCTCCGTGCATGGTCACGACCGCGGGTGTGTCGCTCGCTCTGGCGAGCGCATAACGGGCGCGCGCCACCGCGTCGGTCATGAGATCGCCCACCACGACGACCCGCGTCATGATGCCACCACCTTGCTTGCTGCTACAGATCGAGCCTGGCCACGGCAAAACTAACAGCTTCGGGGCTGCTCGTGGGGCGGACCCCCGACACCCGGCCTGAGTCGATGCACATCCGTTGCCCAATCGGGCCGGGGATTCTTGGCATGTGGGATGGGGGTTTAGTCTCGGGACTGTGGAGGCACAATATCCCGCTCACTGGGAAGCGGATGTCGTCCTGGCCGACGGCGGCACTGCTCACCTGCGCCCCATCAGGCCCGCCGACGCCGACCGGCTGCGCGCTTTCTACTCGCGGCTGTCCGACGAGTCCATCTACTTCCGGTTCTTCGGGCCGCGGCCGCGGCTGTCCGACCGCGAGGTGCGGTGGTTCACCAACGTCGACTACGTCGGCCGGGTCGCCCTGATCGCCACGATCGGGGCCGACATGGTGGCCGTCATCCGCTACGACCGCACCGGGCCTGGCGAGGCGGAGGTGGCGTTCCTGGTCGAGGACGCCCACCAGGGCAGGGGAGTGGCCTCGGTGCTGCTCGAACACCTGGCGGCGACGGCCCGCGAGCGCGGCATCGAGCGCTTCGTCGCCGACGTGCTGCCCGCCAACATGAAGATGATGGGCGTGCTCCGCCAGGCCGGCTACACCGCCGAGAGCCGCTTCGCCGACGGCGTGGTCCGCATGACCCTCGACCTGACCCCCACCGAGACCTCGACCGAGGTCACCATGGCCCGCGAGCACCGCGCCGAGGCCCGGTCCATCGCCCGGCTGCTGGCCCCCGGCTCGGTCGCGGTCATCGGCGTCTCACGCGAGCCGGGCGGCGTCGGCCAGACCGTGCTGCGCAACCTGCTCGCCGCCGACTTCACCGGCCCCGTCTATCCCGTGCACCGCGAGGCGCGCGCCGTGGCGGGCGTGCGCGCGTACCCGAGCATCGGCGCCATCGACGACGAGGTCGACCTGGCCGTGGTGGCGGTGCCGGCCGGCAGCGTGCTGGACGTCGTCGAGGAGTGCGCCGCCAAGGGCGTGCACGGGCTGGTCGTGGTCTCCTCCGGCTTCGGCGAGCTGGGCGAGGAGGGCCGCGCCAGGCAGGACGAGCTGGCCCGCATCGCCCGCGCCCACGGCCTGCGCGTCGTCGGCCCCAACTGTCTCGGCATCGCCAACACCGACCCCGCCGTCAAGCTCAACGCCACCCTCGCCGCCACCGTCCCCGGCCGCGGCACGGTCGGCTTCTTCAGCCAGTCGGGCGCGCTCGGCACCGCGCTGCTGCAGCGGGTGGCGCAGCGGGGCATGGGCATCTCGTCGTTCGTCTCCGCGGGCAACCGGGCCGACGTGTCGGGCAACGACCTGTTGCAGTACTGGGAGGAGAACGACGCGACCGAGGTGATCCTGCTCTACCTCGAGTCGCTGGGCAACCCGCGCAAGTTCACCCGCCTGGCCAGGCGGATCTCCCGCAGCAAGCCGATCGTGGTGGTCAAGAGCGGCGGCACCCCCTCCGGCCACTCCGCCCAGGAGCTGGGGCTGCCCGACTCGGCGATCAGCTCGCTGTTCGAGCAGGCGGGGCTGATCCGGGTCGACGACCTGATCCAGCTCTTCGACGTCGGCCAGTTGCTGGCCTACCAGCCGCTCCCCGCCGGTCCGCGGGTCGCCGTGATCACCAACTCCGACGCGCTCGGCCTGCTCGCCGCCGACGCCTGCGTCGCCGCCGGCCTGTCGCCGCGCCCGCCGGTCAACCTGGGTGCGGCCGCGGGGCCGTCCGCGTTCGGTACGGGGCTCGCCGGCGAGCTGGCCTCACCCGAGGTGGACGCGGCCGTCGTCATCTACATGCCGCCCATCCCCGGTGACGCGGCCGGGGTGGCGGCCGAGCTGCTGAGGGTGTCGAAGGGCGCGTCGAAGCCGGTGCTGGCCACGTTCGAGGGATATCTCGGCATGCATCCGCACCTGCGGGCCGGGCCCGCGCCGGAACGCGGGTCCATCCCCTCGTACGCGGCCCCCGAGGAAGCCGTGCGCGCCCTCGCCCAGGCGGTCCGCTACGCCCGCTGGCGCGCCGAGCCGGCCGCGCCGCCCCCGGAACTGGAGGACGTCGACACCGCCCGCGTCCGCGCCTTGGCCACCGAGACGCTCGCGGGCGCCCTCCCACCGGCACCCCCTGAGACCACCGGCGCCCCCGAGACGGCCGACTCCGCCGAGGCGTCTCCCGAAGGTGGGAAGCGCTCGCCGGACGCTTCCGCTGCGGACGGTCCTCTGGAGGACTCCTCCGCCCCGCGTCCACCTTCGGCGGGGGGTGGGTCCACCGCGGAGGGGGATGCGGCCGGTGCCTCCGGCGAGGTGGCCCCGGAGGACGGTTCCGTCGTGCGGTCCGGTGATACGGAAGGGACACCGCATCCCCGTCCGTCCGGGAGCCCTTATCGGACGGGTGCTACGGAGGTCGTGCCGGGAGGCGGGAGGGCTCCGTACTTCGCGGCGGCCGGGCCGCCGGTGGAGGCCGACGCCGCGGAGCTGCTCGCCTGTTACGGGCTGACCGTCTGGCCCGCCGAGGTGGTCGGCTCGGCCGACGAGGCCGCGCGGGCCGCCGAACGGCTCGGCTGGCCGGTCGTGCTCAAGGTGGCCGACCCCGAAGCGTCCCGCCGGGCGGGGACGGTACGCCTCGGGCTGCCGACCGCCGACGCCGTGCGGCACGCGTACGAGGAGTTCACCCGGCAACTCGGCGACGGCGTGGAGCTGGCCGTCCAGCGGATGGCGCCACAGCCCGCCGTGCCGACGGTGGTGAGCGTCGTCGACGACCCGGCGTTCGGCCCTGTCGTGTCGTTCGGGCTGGGCGAGGTGGCCGCCAGGCTGCTGCGCGACCGGGGCTTCCGGCTGGCGCCGCTCACCCGGGAGGACGCGGCGGGGCTGGTGCGTTCGGTGCGGGCCGCGCCGCTGCTGTTCGGCGAGTACGGTTACCCGCCGGTGGCGGTGGACGCCCTGGAGGACCTGCTCGTCAGGGTGAGCCGCCTGGCCCACGACCTGCCGGAGCTGGCCAGGCTGGACCTGGACCAGGTGCTCGTGGGTGAGGAGGGCGTGACGATCCTCGACGCCAGGGCCGTTCTGCGCACCCCCGCGGGCCCCCGCCTCGACGGCGGCCCCCGCAGGCTCAGCTAGCTCCCGGCCGCTCCGGCGCTCCCGTACGCGGTCGCGCAGACGTTATAGAGCGTTACATCCGGCGGGTGGTTGCACTGTGCGACCCTGGCAAACTGGATCCATGAGGGAAACCCGAGTCTCAGCCGCGGGCCTGCGTGAAGCGATCGAGCGCAGCGGCTACTATCCCGACCTCGTCACCGATGCGGTCGAATCCGCGCTGGGCAAGGAGGCCGTCACGGCCTTCGTGGTGCACCACGAGGCCACCTTCGATCCCGCGATGGAGGTGCGCAGGCACGTCACCGTCCTGGTGCTGACGGGCACGAGGCTCCTGGTGTGCCACACCGACGAGCACCCCGCCGTGGAGGGCGTCTCGACCGCGCACGCCTCCACGACCACCGAGGCCGTCCAGCTCGGCCGCATCCAGTCGGTGGCGGTCACCCGGGTGGTCCCCGAGCCGGCGTCGTACGTCCCCGGCGTCCCCCCGACGGAGGTGACGCTCACGATCGGGTGGGGCGCCATCTCCCACGTCGACCTCGAGCCCGCCACCTGCGGTGACGAGAACTGCGAGGCCGACCACGGCTACACCGGCGCCATCACCGCCGACGACCTCTCCCTCCGGGTCAGCGAGGCGGCCGACGGCCCCGAGGCGGTCACCCACGTCCTGGCCTTCGCCAAGGCCCTCTCCGAAGCCACCGCCCGCGCCGCCGCCTGACCGCGCTCCGCCACCCCGAGACGCCGTCGACGCCGTACCGGCCGGACTCCCCGCCGCAAAGGCGGCCGATGTCGTACACGGAGGCACAGCCACCGCGAGGCCCGGCTCCGAAGCCTTGCGGGATCTTCACCTGGGCCGCCGGCGAACGGGACGGATAGGATCGGAGCATGACCATCGGCCCCCTCGTGCCGGCGTACGGAGCCGGGTCACTGCCCGATCTGTCCCGGTCGCTGCTGGCGTCGCTGGGCCTCGACGGGCCCAACCCCCTGGGCCTCCCGCCCGCCGAGCGCACCTGCCTGTTCCTGGTCGACGGCCTCGGCGCCGAGCTGCTGGCCGCGCACGCCGCCTCGGCGCCGTTCCTGGCGAGCCTGCTCGACAGGTCACGTACGCTCACCGCCGGATTCCCCGCCACCACCGTGACCAGCCTGTGCTCGCTCGGCACCGGCATCTCGCCCGGCGAGCACGGGATGCTCGGCCTGACCCTGGCCGTCCCCGGCACCGGCCGCCTGTTCAACTGCCTGCGCTGGTCCGGGATGCCCATGGACCCTCTCGACTGGCAGCCCGCCGAGACCGTCTACCAGCGTGCCGCGGCCGCCGGCCTCGACGTCGTCTACGTGGCGCCCGCCGAGTTCGAAGGCTCCGGGCTGACCGGCGCCGTCTTCCGCGGCGTCCGCTACGCCGCGGCCGAGACCGTCGACGACCGGGTCGCCCGGGTGCTGGCCGAGCTGCGGCAGCCGCGCGCCCACGTCACCGTCTACTACGGCGACCTCGACGCGGTCGGCCACATGACCGGCTGGGGCACCGAGGAGTGGCTGGCGCAGCTCGCCATCGTCGACGCCATGGCCGAGCGCATCGCCGCGGGCCTGCCTCCCGGATCCGCCCTCTACGTGACGGCCGACCACGGCATGGTCAACGCCTCGGAGAAGCTCGACGCCGAGGCCACCCCCGAGCTGGCCCACGGGGTGGCGATGCTCGGCGGCGAGGCCAGGGCGCGACACGTGTACGCGCTGGAGGGCGCCGCGGCCGAGGTGCTCGACGCCTGGCGCGAGGCGCTGCGCGGCCGCGCTTGGGTGGTGTCGCGTGAGGAGGCCGTCGAGTCCGGCTGGTTCGGCCCGCGGGTCCTGACCGAATGGCTGGGCCGCATCGGCGACGTGGTCGCCGTCCCCTACACCGACCTGGCCATCACCGCCCCGTCCACACACCGCATCGAGGCCCTCTTCACCGGCTACCACGGCTCGATGACCACGGCCGAGCAGAACATCCCGCTCCTGGAGGTGAGCACCCGGTGACCGGTCCGCTGATCACTCCGTCCGCCCTCGCCGCGCTCGGCGACGTCACCCTGCTCGACGTTCGCTGGCGGCTCGGCGGCCCGTCCGGCATGGACCTCTACCGCGAGGGCCACCTGCCGGGCGCTGTCTTCTGCGACCTCGACAGAGCTCTGGCCGGCCCGCCGGGCGAGGGCGGGCGCCACCCGCTGCCCGCCGTCGACGCGTTCGAGCGCGCGATGCGGCGGCTCGGCGTCTCCGGCGCGCGGCCGGTCGTGGTGTACGACGACACCGCCTCGACCGCGGCGGCCCGCGCCTGGTGGACGCTGCGCTACTTCGGACATCAGGACGTACGGGTCCTCGACGGCGGGTTGCCCGCCTGGGAGGCGGCCGGACTGCCGGTCGTCAAGGAGGAGCCCGTGCCCGCGCCCGGCGACTTCACGGCCAGGCCGGGCGGGATGCCCGTGCTCGACGCCGACCGGGCGGCGGCCCTCGCCTCCTCGGGAGTGCTGCTCGACGCCAGGGCCGCCGAACGCTACCGCGGCGAGGTCGAGCCGATCGACCCGGTGGCCGGCCACATCCCCGGCGCGGTCAGCGCCCCGACCACGGAGAACGTCACTCCCGGCGGCACCTTCCTGGCCCCCGGCGAGCTGCGGGAGCGCTTCGCCGCGCTGGGCGCCCGCGAGGGGGTCGACGCGGGCGCCTACTGCGGCTCCGGCGTGACGGCCGCCCACCAGGTGCTGGCCATGGAGGTGGCCGGCCTGCCCGCGGCCCTCTACGTCGGCTCCTGGTCCCACTGGGTGACCGACCCGTCGAGACCGGTCGCCACGGGCTGACCGCCTGGTGGCTGGACCGGGGCTCGGGTGTCGCCGCCGGCTCGTCAGGTCAGCCGGTCGGCACGACGGGCCGCCTGTCGCCTTCTCGGTCCTCCTCGCCGTGGACCGGGAGCGGTGCCCGGCCGATGTCGACAGGGCACCCGGCGTCCGGCTCGCGGGGGACGAGGGGCTGGTCGCCGGCGCCGAAGCAGGTGAAGGCGGTGATGCCGGTCCGCGCCGACGCGTACGCGAGCGCCGAAGCCGGGGTGTGACCCGCGGCGAGCAACTCGTGGAAGCGGCTCATCACCGCCAAGGCGTCCTCGTCGCACACCGGCACCATCCCGGCCACCACGCACGCCGTCCCCTGCGCCAGGAACGCGCCCGCGAGGCCCAGCGGCGCGCCGTCCGTGGGCGTCCTGGCCATGCCGGAGTCGCACGCCGACAGCACCACCAGCCTGGCCGTACGCGAGCTGCCGAGCAGGTCGTAGGCCATGAGCGGGCCGTCTTCCAGCGTGATGCTCGACAGCAGCGGGCTGCGGGCGTGGAACACCCCGTGCGCCGCCAGGTGCACCACATCACAAGTGGCCAGCGCGGCCAGCACCGCGTCGCGCCGGGCGGCCACCGGTCGCGCCCCCGGATGGCAGGCCACCACCCGGTCCCTCTCCTCGTACGCGTGCGCCAGCCCCGGCCCCGCCGCCGCAACCACCTTGAGCGACCCCGGCCCGGAGTCGCCAGAAAGCCCCGCCCAGGAATCGACTGAAGAGCCGACCGGATGCGCGGCCCCCGAAAGCACGACGCCATCAGAGTGCCCCGCCCCAGGAATACCGGCGGGCGGTGTGGTCCCGGCTTCGGGAAGGGCGGTGGGTGGGGTGGTCCCGGCTTCGGGAGGGGCGGCGGGCGGTGTAATCCCGGCTTCGGGAGGGGCGGTGGGTGGGGTGGTTCCCAGAGCCGGAGTTCCTGCCAGACCGGCGGGTGGTGTCGCTGCCGCTTCCGGGGAGGTGGTCCTCGGTGGGCCGGTGGGGCGGGTCATGACCAGGGGCCCGGGTGGGCGGCGGGTTCGGACAAGGGCGGGGTCGCGGGTGGCGGCGAGCCAGGAGCGGGCGCTGGCCGCCACCGTCACCGGGCACTCGCGCAGGCAGGGGAGGGCCGCCCAGGGCAGGGTGTGCAGGATGCCCGTGGGCACCACCACCAGGGGACGCTCGCCCAGCTCGGCGGCGAGCGGGGCCAGCAGGAGCAGCTCCAGCTCCGACCCGGCAGCCGCGACCGGCTCGGCCCCCGCCGCCCCGTCGTGCAGGGCCGACCGGCGCAGCGAGTAGCGCAACCGGATCAGCGCCTCCTTGACCGGCCGCAGCGCGCCCAGAGGCCGCAGCGCCAGCCGCTGCCCCGTCACCACCACGGCGAACAGAGAGCTGTCGTCCGTGACGTACTCCACCAGCGCGGCCCGCCCCAGCGCCGCCCGCACCTCGGGCAGGCCCGCGCCGTGCGGCGAGCGGGCGTGGGCCGGCGCCGTGACGGCCCGCCAGCGCTCCGCCCACTCGAACACCTCCTCGGCGCACCCGTCACGCACCGCCAGCCGCAGCCCGAAGGCCGCCAGCCGCCCGCCGGCCCGGGCCGCGTGCGCCCGCAGCGACGGGTCGTCCAGGCTGTCGATCTGGCCGCCCATCCCGGCCAGCCCGTCCTCCACGGCACGGAACGCGGCCGGGACGTCCTCCCGCAGCGCCGCCTCCAAGGCCAGGGCGTGCTGGCGCACCAGGGGCGGCACCTGTCCCGCGGCGGCGTAACCCGCCTGCGCAGGCGAGGCCAGCGGGGTGCGGCGCCCGCCCGGCGGGAGCCACCGCTCGCGACCGGGCTGCTCCGTCAGCCGTGACAGCTGCGCCGAGGCCGCGGCGCGGTCGCCGAGCGCGAGCGCGGTCTCCGCCGCCGTCAGCCGCAGCGAGGCGCCCTCGGCCAGGTGGGCGGCGTCGCGTTCGAGGTCGTCCGCGCACCCGGCCAGCTCCGCCATCAGCCCGGGCGTCGGCGGCTCCAGGACCAGGCGGGAGCGCAGCACCACCTCCCTGGCCAGCGGCAGCCAGGCCTGCCGGTCCTGCTCCGACAGCTCGCGCATGGCCCGCTCGGCCACGGTCATGGCCTCGCGCGCGTCGCCCGTCAGCAGCTCGACCTGGGCGAGCTTGAGCCGCGCCTCGGCCAGCGCCACCTGCGCCCCGGACTCCTCCAGATCGGGCACGGCCAGGCTGAGCAGCGCCCGCGCCTCACCGGGCAGGTGGGCGGCCAGCAGCGCGCCCGCGAAGTCCGCCCGCATCGTCGCCAGCCGCTCTGGATACCCGAACAAGGTGTCCTCGGCCTCGCGGTAGTGGGTGAACGCCCCGCCGATGTCGCCCCGTCGTACGGCCAGGAACGGCAGGTTGGCGGCGGCCAGCCGCGCGAGGTGGGACAGCCGGGCGTGCCCGGCGATCTGCAGGCAGGCGCTGATGTCGCGCATCGCCTGGTCCCAGTCGCCGCGGTAGGCGTGCACCAGCCCCCGGTTGAGCAGCCCGCCCGCCAGGAACCGCCGGTCGTCGATGGTGCCGGGAGCCGCCACGAGCGCCCGCAGCGCCCGGTCGCAGGAGGCGATCGCCTCCTGGTAGCGCCCCAGGTGGGCGAGGGCCACGGCGCGCTGCGTGTCGAGCTTGGCCCGGTCGAGCGGCGACAGGTAGGCCCACGCCAGCGCGGCCAGCCTGAGGGCCTGCAGCGGGTGACCCCGCTCGGTCCGCACGGTGACGAGGGACAGCCTCGCCTGCGCCATCCGCTCGGCGGGCGCGCCCCGTGTCTGGACGGCCTGCCGCAGCCGCTGCTCGGCGGCCTGCAGATCGCCCAGCTCGCGCGAGGCCAGCGCCATCGCGCGCAGCGCCACGGACGCGGCCTCGCCGTCGCCGGCCTTCTCGGCCGCCTCCAGCACCTTGTGCCCCGCGCGCAGCGCCTGGCCCGGATCGATCACCGAGCGCAGCACGGCCATCTCGGCCGCGCGCACCAGCAGGCCGCCGCCGGAGGAACGATCGAGCGTACGGATGATCTCCGGTTTCGCCATGCGCCGCCTCGGGGGAGAAGCGGCCGGGACCGGGGGGATGCGGGCCCCTCGGCCCCGGCCGAGGGGTCACGGTCGGACGCGCACCCACCTGGTCTGGACGGGTGCGTGGCCGGGCCGGTGGCAGACCACGCTGAGCCAGCCCGGAGGCAGGCCCGTGGCCGCGAACTGGCCCGTGGTGGCGACGGGCCTGGTCAGCGTCAGGTGGGGAGTGCGGACGTCGACGTGGCACCCCTCCCCGGGGGGCGGGGACACCTGCCCCGCCACGTCGATCAGACCGTCGCCGATGGTCACCTCCAGGTCGAAGGTGAGGCCCTCCGTGACGAACCGGACCAGCTGCGGGCCTTCGGCGCCCCGCACTCCCCGCGCGGCCGTGTAGCCCGTGGGAAGGGCGGTCACCGCGTGCGGGACCCGTAAGGCGAAGGCCTGCCGGGCCGCGGTGGACACGTACGCGGGAACCGGGTCGTGTCCGGAGGCCAGCCGGAGAGCCGCCAGGAAGTACTCGTCGTCGATCATTGCACCGTCTCCTGTAGTGAGATCAGGGTGCGCAGTTTCTCCAGGCAGCGGGCCCTGGTCGGGCCGACGCTGCCGATGGGCAGGCCCAGCCGCACGGCGACCTGCCGGCTCCCGAGATCGCTCGCGACGAGCGTGAGCAGGCTGCGGCATGGCTCTTTGAGGGTGGAGACCGTCTTCCAGAGCATGCGGTTGCCGTCGGCCTCCAGGACGGCTGACTCCGGGTCGGGGTCGTGCGTGACGTCGAATGGGGCGGGCCCCGGCTTAGCCTTCCGGATCAGCAGGAGCGCTTCACGGCGGGTGGTCGTCGCCAGCCACGCGCCCACGCCTGCCGGGTTGCTGATGTCGTGCAGGTGTTCGAGCAGGCGCAGCCAGGCTCCCTGGACGGCATCGGCGGCGTCGGGCTCGTTGAGCCCGCAGGCGCGTGCCACCGCCCACATGCGCGGGCCGAATCTGGCCTCCAGCTCGTTCCAGGCGCTCTGGTCGCCGGAGGCGGCCGCCGGGAGCAGCTCCGCGGGCTGGCGTGGATCGGGCATATGGCCTCCTTCCAGACCGGCGGAGGGGGCTGTTCTGCCTCCACGTGATCGCCTGTGGACTGAGCGTAAACTCTACAGACTCGACGGAACGAGAACTCCCAGATCGGGAATTTGCCGGGTCTCCCTGAGACTGAGGAGCTCGTCGGCCGCCTGCCTGGCCGGCCGGTCGTGGGCGGCCGCGGCGATCGTGCCCGCCACCACGGCGGTGGCGAAGGACGTGCCGCTCCAGGTCGCGTAACCGGCGAACTCGCCCTGCTCCAGGAAACTGCTGGTCACCCAGTCGCCGCGGGCGCACGCGTCGACCCAGCTCCCGTGGGCCGAGTAGGGAGCGCGCCGGCGCTCGCTGGAGTCGACGGCGCCGACGGCGATCACGCTGCCCAGCGCGGCGGGGTAGAACGGGCGGTCGGACGCGGTGTTGCCGGCGCACGCCACCACCACGGTGTCGGACAGCTCGGCCAGCGCGTCGGCCAGCAGGGGCGGCGGCCGGTCGTCGAAGGTGTGGCCGCCGAAGGAGAGGTTGAGCACCTGCGGCGGACGCCCGCGCATGCGGTGCAGCGCCCTGATCACGGCCGCCTCGTCGCCCACCCCCTCGCCGTCGAGCACCCGGGCCACCTGGAGCGACGCGCCGGGCGCCTGGCGGGCCAGCAGCCCGGCGATGAACGTGCCGTGACCCGCCTGGGCGCCCTCGACGGCGTCCGGCGCGTCCTCGGCGGCCTGCTCGTACCAGTCGGCGTCGGCCCACCAGCGGTGACCGGCCACGCCGGTGTCGAGCAGGCCCACCGTCACCTCCGAGCGGGACCGCCCCGGCCGGTAGTGGACCGGTTCGGCCGGGAACGGACGCGACGCGGGGCCGCCGAAGAACAGCGGCTGCCCGGTGAGAACGTGATTGGGCGAGGCGCGGAACCCGTGCTCGCGCAGCTCGGCGGTCAGCTCGCACGGGTCGACACCCTGGGAGAGATGCACCATGCAGACGCCGTCGCCCTCGGACACGGCCTGCGTCCAGCGCGCGGCCGTCGACAGCGCGCCGCGGTCGGTCAGCAGCTGACCCGGTCGGATGAGCGCGTGGCCTGCCGATTCGATGTCCATGAGCGGGTATCTATCCCCGATGGAGCGACTGTCACGTGCCACACGCGCACCAACTTGGTATGGCCCCCCTCTGGTGTCCGATTGCGACCGACGGTAGTCTCTCCCTAGTCACATGTGATCATCCCGTTGGACGAGGCCGTTGGGGAAGGCGCACCTCGTACCGAATCGGGAGGTCCGGTGTCTGCTCGTGGCGTGCTGTACGTCCACTCGGCTCAGCCCGCGCTGTGCCCGCATATCGAATGGGCAGTCGCGGGTGTCCTTGGCGTGCCCGTGGACTTGACGTGGACACCGCAACCTGCCGCGCCCAACGTCGTGCGGGCGCAGGCGGAATGGGAGGGCCGCTCCGGCATAGCGGCCGCCATCGCCTCCTCTCTCATGGGGTGGCAGCGCCTGCGGTTCGAGATCACCGAGGACGCCTCGCAGGGCGTCGACGGGACCCGTCACGCCTACACGCCGACGCTCGGCCCGTTCAGCGCGGTCATCGGCGCCTCCGGCGACATCATGATCCCCGAAGACCGGCTGCGCGCCGCCATGCTCATGGCCTCCCAGGGGCGGTGCGTGCTGGAGGAGGAGCTCGACAGGCTGCTCGGCAAGCCCTGGGACGAGGAGCTGGAGCCGTTCCGCTACGCCGGCGACGGCGCGCCCGTCCGCTGGCTGCACGCCGCCGTGTGACCCGTCCCCGCGCCTGCGACGCGAAAGGGCCCCGCACCGGTCACGGTGCGGGGCCCCTTTTCGTGCTTGGACTACAGCGGGATGTTCCCGTGCGCGCCCCTGGCGGGAGTGGCCTGGGCGAGGACCTTGGCGATCGCGCCGCGGGTCTCCTCCGGCTTGATCACCTCGTCGATGACGCCCAGCTCCTGCGCGCGGGTGAGCCCGCCCGCGAGCTTCTCGTGCTCCGCGGCCAGCCGGTGCTCCAGGTCGGCCCGCTCCTCCTCCGGCGCCGCCGCCAGCTCGCGCCGCTTGAGGATCCGCACCGCCGCCACCGGGCCCATGACCGCGATCTCGGCCGTCGGCCAGGCGAACACCTTGGTGGCGCCCAGCGAGCGGGAGTTCATCGCGATGTACGCGCCGCCGTAGGCCTTGCGCGTGACCAGCGTGACCCGCGGCACCGACGCCTCGGCGAACGCGTGCAGCAGCTTGGCGCCGCGGCGCACCACGCCGTCATGCTCCTGGCCGACGCCGGGCAGGTAGCCGGGCACGTCCACGACCACGACCAGCGGCACCCCGAAGGCGTCGCACATCCGGACGAACCGCGCAGCCTTCTCGGCGGAGGTGGCGTCGAGGCAGCCGCCCAGCCGCATCGGGTTGTTGGCGATCACGCCGACGGTGCGGCCGCCCAGCCGGCCCAGCGACGTGACGACGTTGGGCGCCCACTTCGGGTGGAGCTCGATGCCCGGCTCGTCCAGCAGGCCGTTGACCAGCGGCTTGACGTCGTAGGCGCGGCGCGCCGACTCCGGCAGCAGGCTGGAGAAGTCGACCTCCTCGATGCCGGCGGGACGGACCCGGCCCTGGTGGCCGAGGAGCATGGCCAGCTGGCGCGCCTTGAGCAGCGCCTCGGTCTCCGTCTTGGTGATGACGTGGACGACGCCGCTGCGCTTGCTGTGGGGCTCGACACCGCCCAGCGCGGCGCTGTCGACGTTCTCGCCGGTGACGCTGCGTACGACGTCGGGGCCGGTGACGAAGATGCGGCCCGAGTCGGCGAGGATCACCAGGTCGGTCAGCGCCGGCCCGTAGGCGGCGCCGCCGGCGGCCGCGCCGACCACGACCGAGATCTGCGGCACGATGCCGGACGCCTTCGTCATGGCCGCGAACACGCGGCCGACGGCGTGCAGCGACTCGGCGCCTTCGGCGAGTCGCGCACCGCCGGAATGCCAGATCCCGAGGATCGGCACCCGCTCACGGACGGCCACGTCGTAGGCGTGCACGATGTGCTCGCAGCCCTCGCTGCCCATCGCGCCGCCCTGGAAGCGGGCGTCACTGCAGAAGGCGACGACGGGAACACCCTCGACGCGGCCCATGGCGGCGAGCACGCCGCTCTTGTCCTGGGGAGTGATCAGCCGCAGCGAACCCTCGTCGAGGAGCGCGGCGAGTCGGACGACGGGGTCTCGGGGATCAGCAGGCTCCTGGTCGGCGCCTTCGGTGGGCACACGGTTGTCGAGCACGGTCATTTAAGCCCCCTTGAACACGACGGTCACGTTGTGGCCGCCGAAACCGAACGAGTTGTTGACCGCGGCGATGTCGCCTTCCGGCAGGGTGCGGTTCTCGCCGTGGACGAGATCCACCTCGATGCCGTCGTCGATGTCGTTGAGGTTGATGGTGGCGGGGACGATCCGCTCGTGGAGCGCCTTGACGGTGAAGACGGACTCGATGCCGCCCGCGCCGCCCAGGAGGTGACCCGTCATGGACTTGGTCGAGGTGACCAGCGGGTGGGTGCCGATGGCCTTGGCGACGGCCTGCACCTCGATGACGTCCCCGGCGGGGGTGGCGGTGGCGTGCGCGTTGACGTGCTTGACGTCCTGGCCCGTCAGGTCGCCGTCGGTGAGCGCCTGGGTCATCGCCATGATGATGCCGCGGCCCTCGGGCTCGGGCTGGGTGATGTGGTGGGAGTCGGCCGAGTAGCCGACACCGGCGGCGTAGGCGTAGATGCGCGCGCCCCGCGCCCTGGCGAACTCCTCGCTCTCCAGCACCAGGATGCCCGCGCCCTCGCCGAGCACGAACCCGTCGCGCTCGCGGTCCCACGGCCGCGACGCCCCCTGCGGGTCGTCGTTGCGCGTGGACATGGCCCTGGCGGCGGCGAACGCCGCGATGTTGAGGCCGTGGATGGCGGCTTCGGTGCCGCCGGCGATCACCACGTCGGCCCGGCCGGCCCTGATCATGTCCATCGCGTAGCCGATGGCCTCGGCACCGGAGGCGCAGGCGGACACGGTGGCGTGCACCCCGGCCTGGGCGCCCCGGTCGAGGCCGATCCAGGCGGCCGGCCCGTTGGGCATGAGCATCGGCACCGTGAAGGGCGACAGCCGGTTCCAGCCGCGCTCCTTGTAGGTGTCGTAGGCGGACAGGGTGGTGTTGATGCCGCCGATGCCGCTGGACACGACCACGCCGAGCCGCTCCGGCGCCACCTCGGGGGCGCCGGCGTCCTGCCAGGCCTCGCGGGCGGCGACCATGGCGAACTGCTCGCTGCGGTCGAGCCTGCGGGCCTCGGGCCGGGGCAGGACCTCGGCCGGGTCGACGGCGGCCGTCCCCGCGAACGTCACGGGGACGGTGTCGACCCAGTCTTCGGTGAGCGTCGCGACGCCCGACTGACCGGCGAGGAGCGCCGACCAGGAGGAAGTGGCGTCTCCACCGACGGGCGTCGTCGCGCCGAGCCCGGTGACGACGACACGTACCCGGTTTGCACTCACGTTCCGCACTCCTTGTCGATCAGCTGGTGTTGCCGGACTTCAGTTCTGGATGAAGGTGAGGACGTCCTTGACCGTCTTCAGGTTCTTCAGCTGGTCGTCGGGAATCTCGACGCCGAACTCGTCCTGGGCGGCCACGGCGATCTCGACCATGGACAGGGAGTCGATGTCGAGGTCGTCCACGAAGCTCTTCTCGGGGGTCACCTCAGAGGCCGGGATCCCGGTGATCTCGTTGATGATCTTGCCGAGGCCCTCGAGGATCTCCTGCTCGGTGGCAGCCATGTCGTTGGTTCTCCTTTGGTTTCCTGGGTTCTGCACGGACTGGCCGTGCAAGCTCTGAGAGATCGTACGGGGGACTAGGGGATCTCGATGACCTGGCCCGCGTACGTGAGGCCGGCGCCGAAGCCGAGGACGAGCGCGAGCTCGCCCGAGCGGACCTCGCCGCGCTCCAGCATGCGCGAGAGCGCGAGCGGGATCGAGGCGGCCGAGGTGTTGCCGGCGTGCACGATGTCACGGGCGACGACGGCCTTGTCGGCGCCCAGCTTGCGGGCGATGGCCTCGATGATGCGCAGGTTGGCCTGATGAGGGATGAAGGCGGACAGCTCGGACGGGTCGACGCCCGCGCGCTCGCACGCCTGCTTGGCGACCGGGTGGAGGGCGGTGGTCGCCCACCGGAACACGGTCTGACCCTCCTGGCGGAGGGAGCCGTGACGGTCGGGGATCATGATGGCGTCGGACCTGTCGCCCGAGCTGCCCCAGACCACCGGGCCGATGCCCGGGGCGTCGGACGGGCCGACCACGGCCGCGCCCGCCCCGTCGGCGAAGATCACCGCGGTGGACCGGTCGGTCCAGTCGATCCACTGCGACAGCTTCTCCGCGCCGATGACCAGCACGTGCCTGGCCGAGCCCGCGCGGATGGCGTTGTCGGCCGTGGCGAGCGCGTAGCAGAAGCCCGCGCACGCGGCGTTGACGTCGAACGCGCCGGGCGCGTCGATGCCCAGGCGGTGCGCCACCACCGCGGCGGCGTTGGGGATCTGGCTCTCCAGCGTGCAGGTGGCCACGATCACCAGGTCGACGTCGGAGGCGGCCAGGCCGCTCGCCGCCAGAGCCTTGCCGCCCGCCTGGGCGGCCATGTCTTCCAGGCTCTCCGCGTCGCCGGCGACCCGGCGCTCCTTGATGCCGACGCGGGACTGGATCCACTCGTCGCTGGTGTCCATGGTCTTGGACAGCTGCTCGTTGGAGACGATGGTGGAAGGCTGGTAGTGGCCGAGCGCCAGCACCTTCGCCCCCGGCGCGGTTTCGAGGATCCTCACTTCATCAGCTCCCTGGCTGCGTCGAGGTCGTCGGGGGTCTTGAGCGCCACGGTCTCGACGCCGCGCAGCCCGCGCCTGGCCAGGCCGGTCAGCGTGCCGCCGGGCAGCAGCTCGATCATCCGGGTGACGCCCAGCTCGGCCATCGTGGCCATGCAGGCGTCCCAGCGCACGGGGTTGCTCACCTGGTCGACGAGGCGGCGCATGAGCTCGCCGCCGCTCGCGACGGCGGCGCCGTCGGCGTTGGACAGCAGCGTGACCTCGGGGTCGCCGGGCTCGATCTGGGCGGCGGCCTCGCGCAGCTGCTCGACGGCGGGGGCCATGTGGACGGTGTGGAAGGCGCCCGCGACCGACAGCGGGATCAGCCGGGCGCGCGCCGGAGGCTCGGCCTTCAGCGCGGCGAGCTGCTCGACGGTGCCGCCCGCGACGATCTGACCGGCGCCGTTGATGTTGGCGGGCGTCAGGCCGTGCTTGTCGAGCGCGGCCAGCACGTCGTCCTCGGCGCCGCCGAGCACCGCGGTCATGCCGGTCTCGGCGGTCGCCGCCGCCTTCGCCATGGCCTGCCCGCGCTCGCTGACCAGGGCGAGCGCCTGCTCCGGGGTCAGCACGCCGGCCAGCGCCGCGGTGGCGAACTCGCCGACGCTGTGGCCGGCCAGCACGTCGGGCGCCGCGCCGAGCACCTCGGCGGAGGCCAGGGCCGCGGCCACGAGCAGCGGCTGGGCGATGGCGGTGTCGCGGATCTCGTCGGCTCCCGCGACGGTGCCGCAGGCGATCAGGTCGATCCCGGCCACGTCGGACCAGGCGGCCAGCCGGTCCGCCACGCCGGGAAGCTCGAGCCACGGAGTGAGGAAACCTGGTGTTTGGGCGCCTTGGCCCGGCGCGACGAGTACAAGCACGAAGTCAACCATGCCCTGTAGAAGTCCGACACGCTGATGAAGATCTGCACACACTTTGTCCGGGGTGCTTTGTAGGAACCCCACAGTTCGGGTTTCGCTCCGGTTACGTTAAGGCCGCCAGGTTACGGCGCTTTCCGCGAGCCGGCCGAGGATGAGCCCGACCTGCAGCGTGAAGGCCGAACGGCCCTCGGTCGGCTGGTATCCGGTCAGTTCGGTGATCTTCTTGAGCCGATAGCGCACCGTGTTCGGGTGCACGAACAGCAGCCGCGCGGTCGCCTCCAGCGAGGTGCCCTGCTCCAGGTAAGTCGCGAGCGTGTCGAGCAGCGGGGTGCCGGCCAGCGGCAGGTAGACGTTCTCCACGAGCTGCTCCCTGGCGGCCTCGTCGCCGTCGAGCGCCCGCTCGGCGAGCAGGTCCTCGGCGTGCACCGGGCGGGGCGCGTCGGGCCAGCCGGAGCTCGCCTTCAGCCCGGCCAGCGCGGCCCTGGCCGAGTTGGCGGCGGCGTGCAGGTCGGTCACCTCGGGCCCGATGACGATCGGGCCCTGGCCGAAGCGGGCCACGACCTGGCGGGCCGCGTCGTTGACGCTGCCCGCGCCGCCCACGATCACGATCAGCCGGTCGGCCTGCACCCCGGCGAGCAGCTCCATGCCGATGCGGCGGCCCCGCTCGCGCAGCCCGTCGATCACCTCGCGCGGGTCGCCGTCGGGCGCGTGACCGGCGATCACGACCACGGGGGAGGACGTCCAGCCGAGCGCGGCGGCCCACGAGTGGAGTCCGTCGTCGACCTCGCCGCGCACCAGGGCGTCCACGATCAGCGCTTCCAGCCGGGCGTCCCACGCCCCCCTGGCCTCGGCCTCGCGGGCGTAGACGTGCGCCGCCGCGAACGCCACGTCGCGGGTGTAGCGGAGCATGGCCTGCTCCAGCTGCTCCTCGCCGCCGGGCGCGGCCAACTGGTCGACCTGTGCCTCCACCACCTCCACCACGACCCGGACGATGTCGACGGTCTGCTGCAGCGAGATCGAGCGCTTCAGCTCGCGCGGAGCGGTGCCGAAGAACTCGATGCTGGGTGTCGGGCGGTCCTCGCCGGCGTACTGGAACCACTCCACGAACGCGGCGATGCCCGCCTGGGCCACCAGCCCCACCCACGAGCGGTCCTCGGCGCTGAGCGCCCGGAACCAGGGCAGCTGCTCGTCCATGCGGGCCATGGCGGCCGTGCCGAGCGCGCCCATGGCCCGCTCAAGCCTGCGAGTGGTGTCCTCCCGGGTCCGGTCTGTCACGCTCCTAGAGTGCCAGGTCCCGTCAGATGACCGCGACGGCGGTGATCAGGCCGATCGCGACGTGCGTGACCGCCAGCAGCCTGGCGCCCGGCTGCAGCTCCTGTTCCTTGACCAGATCGCGCACCGAGATGCCCGCGACCCGGTCGAACAGCAGCATCGCCAGCGTCTGCACCACGATGCCGACCAGGCCGAACACGGCGGTGCCCGCCAGCCCCTCGGCCAGCCGCCCGCCGGACGACCAGATCGAGGCCGCGACGATGAGCCCCACGGCGGCCATCGCCGAGGAGGCCAGCAGCGTGGCGTTCGGGTTGCGCTGGCCGCGGATGACCTCGCTCAGCCGGCCAGGGGTCGCCAGGTCGATCACGTAGAAGCCGACGATCATCAGGATGACGCCGACGGCCGCGTAGGAGGCGATGGCGCCCGCGCCACGCAGAAGGGTCTCCAGCAGAGTCATGTGAGCTCGATTCGGTGAGGTACGAAGGACGAGGTGTCGTCGGTGATCAGGCCGGTGGTCTCCCGGATGCCCAGCCCGGCCGCCTCGTCGCCGATCACCCAGGCGCCGAGCACCGGCCGCTGGCCGCCGAAGTCGGGCAGGGCCTCGAAGCCCTGGAAGACGTATCCCTCCCGGCCGTAGGAGCCCGCTGTCTCCTGGGTGTGGGCCGGGGTGACTATCCGCATCGAGGCGCCCTCACGGCCGAGCAGCGGCTTGGCGATGTAGGACTCCAGCTCGCGGGGGCCGTCGAGGTAGGCGGGCAGCAGGCTGGGGTGACCGGGGTACAGCTCCCACAGCACGGCGAGCAGCGCCTTGTTGGACAGCAGCGCCTTCCACAGCGGCTCGATCCAGGTCGAGTGGCGCACCGCGTGGCGGCCGAACGGCTCCGACAGCATCCACTCCCACGGGTAGAGCTTGAAGACGGAGCGGATCATCTCCTCGTCCATGTCGACGAAGCGCCGGTTGAGCGCGTCCCAGCCGATGTCCTCCATGGCGACGGCGACCGTGCGCAGGCCCGCCTGCTCGGCGGTCTCCTGGAGGTAGGCCAGGGTCATGGCCTCCTCGCCCGTCTCGTCCATGTTGGTCCAGGCGAAGTGGGTGGCGCCGGCCGGCAGCGGCATCTCGCGCCACCGGTCGATGAGCCGCTCGTGGATGGAGTTCCACTGGTCGTCGCCGGGGTGGGCGTCCTTCAGCCAGAACCACTGGATCACCGACGACTCCAGCAGCGAGGTCGGCGTGTCGGCGTTGTACTCCAGCAGCTTGGCCGGGCCGGTGCCGTCGTAGCGCAGGTCGAACCGGGCGTACAGGTGGGCGTCGCGCCGCTCCCACGACCGGGCCACGTCGTCGGCGGCCCACTCGGGGATGGCGAAGTCGGCGAAGCGCCCGGTCTCGACCACGTGCCCGGCGGCACGCAGGCACATCTCGTGCAGCTCCTCGACCTGCTCCTCCAGCGACTCCACCTCCGCCATGGAGAAGACGTAGTGGACCGACTCGTCCCAGTAGGGCCTGCTGAGGCCCTCGGGGTGGGCCGCCCGGTGGTAGGCCAGGCCCTGGCCCTCGATGGTCTTCTCCCAGCCCTCGCGGGGGGCGCCGTGCTCGCGCCGCACCGCTCAGCCCCCGCCGGTGCGGGAGCTGCCGAAGCCGCCCCGCTGGATCGAGCGCCCGTCGCGGCTGGTGATGGTGGCGTCGGCGGGGCGGAGCGTGGTGCCGCTGCGCACCCGCTGCCCCACCCTGGTCCCGCCGTAGTACCAGTGATAGGCCGCGCGGGAGCCGCCGTAGTAGTGGGTGCCGCCGTTGTCGTCGTCGTCGCAGTAGTAGTCCTCGACCACCATGTAGGAGCCGTCGTCGGCCCGCTGGCTGGTGTCGACGCAGTCGGCGGTGACGTCCTCGGCGTTGGAGGTGGCCGCGCAGTAGCCGACCACCATCACCGACACGACGCCGATGACGGTGAGTGTCACGACGTTGGACGACTTCTTCTTGGGGGGCGGCTTGCCGGGGGTGGCGGCGTGGTGCGGCGTCTGGGCCATCTAGCTCCTGCTCTCTTGCGGTCGGAAAGCCTAGCGGGGCCGCGCCCGGCCGTACAATTCCCCGTCGGGCCGCTTCTGGTAGGGATGAACGTATGGAACCGGTCGAGGCGTTCCGGGAGATCGCCTTTCTCCTGGAACGCGCTGGTGAGCCCGCCTACCGGGTGCGCGCCTTCCGCCGCGCCGCCTCCGTCGTCACGGAGCTGCCGCGCGAGGAGCTGGTACGGCGCGCGCGGTCCGGCGGCCTGGCCGAGCTGCCCGGCATCGGCAAGGTGACCGCCCTGGTGATCAGTGAGGCGCTCGACGGGCAGGTCCCGACCTACCTGCGCAGGCTGCGCGCGACGGAGGGCGCCGACCTGGGGGAGGAGGCCGCCGGGCTGCGCGCCGCGCTCAAAGGCGACCTGCACAGCCATTCCGACTGGTCCGACGGCGGCTCGCCCATCGAGGAGATGGCCGAGGCGGCCCGCGCGCTCGGCCACGACTATCTGGCGCTGACCGACCACTCGCCGCGACTGACCATCGCCCGCGGCCTGCCGCCGGCCCGGCTGCGCGAGCAGCTCGACGTGGTCGCCGAGCTCAACCGCCGGCTCTCCCCGTTCAGGATTCTCACCGGCATCGAGGTCGACATCAACCTCGACGGCAGCCTCGACCAGGAGCCCGAGCTGCTCGGCCGGCTCGACGTGGTGGTCGCGAGCGTCCACTCCAAGCTCCGCATGGATCGTGAGGAGATGACCCGCAGGATGGTCACCGCGATCGCGAACCCGCACGTCGACGTGCTCGGCCACTGCACCGGGCGGGTCGTGCGCGCGGGCGGGGAGCGCGGCGCGCGCAGGCCCGAGTCGGAGTTCGACGCCGAGCTGGTCTTCGAGGCGTGCCGCCGGTTCGGCGTGGCCGTCGAGATCAACTCCAGGCCCGACCGGCTCGACCCGCCCAAGCGGCTGCTGCGCCAGGCGTACGAGCAGGGTTGCGTGTTCGCGATCGACTCCGACGCGCACGCGCCCGGCCAGCTCGACTGGCAGCGGTTCGGCTGCGAGCGGGCCGCGCAGTGCGGTGTCGGGCCGGACCGGATCGTCAACACCTGGCCCGCCGACGAGCTCCTGGAGTGGGCCCGCTGACGCGGAAACCCCGGCGGGCAAGGGATTGTCGGTGCCGGAGCGTACCGTCACAAGGGTGAACCGCACCGACCGGCTCTACGCGCTCGTCGAGGACCTGCGCGCCATCTCGCCGCGCTCGCGTTCGGCCCGCGAGCTCGCCGCGCGGTTCGAGGTGAGCGTGCGCACCATCGAGCGCGACATCACCGCGCTGCAGCAGTCCGGGGTGCCCATCTACGCCGAGGCGGGCCGCAGGGGCGGCTACGCGATCGACAAGAAGATGTCCCTGCCCCCGCTCAACTTCACCCCCGCAGAGGCGGTGGCCATCGCGGTGGCCCTCAGCCGGGCCGGTGACCAGCCGTTCGGCCGCCAGGCCCGCAGCGCGTTACGCAAGGTCGTGGCCGCCATGCCGGGCCGCGAGGGCGAGCTGGCCCGGGAGCTGGCCCGCCGCGTCATGCACGTCGCCGAGCCGCCCGAGCCCGGCGGCCCGGCCCGCCCGCTCGGCGCCGAGGGCGTCTCCCGCGCCATCGAGGAGGCCCTGCTGCGCCGCAGGGTGCTGCGCCTCGACTACGCCGACGCCAAGGGCGCGCTGACCTCCCGCGACGTGGAGCCCGGCGTCTTCCTCGGCGGTCGCGGCGGGTTCTGGTATCTCGTGGCGTGGTGCCGGCTCCGCGACGACGTGCGCGTCTTCCGCCTCGACCGCATCGTCGGCGCCGCCGTCTCGGCCGAGCGCTGCCCCGACCGGCCGCTGGAGGGCTTCGCCGCCGACGTGCCGGAGATGATCGTCCACGGCACTCTTCTCGATTAGGAGTTCGAAAACACCGACATAGGGTTGTCGCCCGAGCGCCACATTCTTGTTCTCGTCCGGAAAGCGACATGAGGAGATGGGATGAGCGACAACACGGTGGCCTGGTTCGAGGTGCCTCCCACGCCGTCTTCCACGTCCTCGTGGCCGACGTCGAGGAGACCTGCGGGCGGGTCGAGTCGCTCGGCGGCAAGGTGGTGCACAAGATGATCGACGACGGCGCCGACTTCGCCTGCGTGCACGACACCTCGGGCAACCTGTTCGGCGGCTTCCACCGGCGAAACTGATCGTCGTGGGCCCGGCGTACGCCTTCCCCGCGAAGCCCGGGCCCGCGTCCGGCCGCCCTCAGTGGCGGCGCCCCCGCCCCGGACACGCCGCCGACCGCCGAGTGGCGGCGCGTCCGGGGCTCACAGCCCGCCGGCCGAGAGCCACCTCTCCAGCAGCGCCCGGTCGCCGAACACCTCCAGCCCGTCGCACGAGCGCCTGCCGTACATCAGCAGCAGCAGGTCGCGGGCAGGCGCCCGCACCGCGGCGTCGCCCTTGGCGTGCCCGCGCTCCCACGTCACCGCGCCTTCGGGCCCTTGCGTGAACGTCCACTCGCCGGGCAGGTCGGTCGCGTGCAGGTGGAACGTCGCGCCCTCCAGGCCCAGCTCCGCCAGCCGCCTGCTCACCCACCGGGCGCCCGGCAGGTTGCCGAGCAGTTCCTCGACGCCGTCGGCCGCCACCTCTGCGGCCACCTCGGGCTCCACGCCGAGCGCCTGCTCGGCGTCCACCCGGTGCACGACCAGCTCGAACGCCATCCGCCTGGCCCACCAGCCCGCGGTGCCGCCGGGCCCCCACGTCCACAGCGGCGTCGCCGGGTCGGTGGCGCGCAGCGTCCGCACCATCTCGGCGGACCCCTCCGCCAGCCACGCGGCGTCGCCGTGCGCGCCCTCGTCCAGGCCGTTGGGCACCTCGCGGGACCAGAGCCGGTCCTGGTTGCGGGTCGACACCATGTGGGTGACCCACCGGTGCATGGTGCCCAGATGCGTGATGAGGTCGCCGAGAGCCCAGCTCGGGCACGCGGGCACCGGCGTGTCAGCCGGCGCGGCGGCCAGCCGGGCCACCCGCGCCGTCTCGTCCTCCACCAGGGAGCAGTAGTCCGTCACATGTCAGAGCCTAGGCCGCCGGGCAGGTCGCGCCGCGCCGGGGCAGCTTGCCGTCGAGCAGATAGGAGTCGACCAGCTTGGCGACGCACTGGCTGCCCGACAGGTAGGCGCCGTGCCCCTCGCCCTCGTACGTGACCAGCGTGGCGGTCTTGAGCTGGGCGGTCAGCTTGGGCGCCCACTCGTACGGGGTCGCCGGGTCGTTCTTGCCCCCGATCACCACGATGGGGGCCGAGCCGGTGGCGTCCACCCGCTTGGCCTCGTCGCCGCCCGCCGCCGGCCAGACGCTGCAGATCCCGCCCGAGCCCTCGCTGCCGAACAGCGGCGAGATCCTCAGCGCGGCCTCTTCCGTGCGGCGCAGCGTCCGCGCGTCGGGCCGCTCGGCCGTGTCGACGCAGGTGATGGCCGGGAAGCTGGTCATCTGGGTGGAGTAGGTGCCGTCCTCGTTGCGGCCGGTGTAGGTGTCGGCCAGATACAGCAGCGCGCCGCCCTGGCCCTTGAGCGCCTGCCCGAGCGCGGTCTCCAGGAACGGCCAGCTCAGCTCCGAGTAGAGCGCCGACGCCACCCCGGTGGCCGCCAGCCCCTGGGTCAGCTCGCGGGTGCCGACCTTGAGCGGCCGCGCCGCCAGGTCGTTGAGCAGCTTCTCCACGTTCGCGTTGGCGGCCTCCACGCTCGCGCCGACCTCGCACCGCTCCTTGACGCACGCCTTCAGGAAGTTCCGGTAGACGTGCTGGAAGCCGCGGGTCTGGGCCAGCGTGCGCTCCTCGAAGCTGACCGTCGGGTCCAGCGGCGCGTCCAGCACCATGCGGCCGACGTTGCCGGGGAACAGGGTCGCGTAGACGGCGCCGAGCTGGGTGCCGTACGACATGCCGACGTAGTGGAGCTTCTCGTCGCCCAGCGCGGTCCGCATCCGGTCCATGTCGCGGGCGGCGTTGACCGTGCCGACGTACGGCAGGATCTTGCCCGAGTCCTGGCCGCACAAGTCGGCGAACTTCCGGTTGGCCTCGTTGATCCTGCGGCGGGTCTCCTCGCCGGGCGGCAGGGTGTTCAGCGCGGTGAACTCGTCCAGGTCGGCCCCCGTGCCGCAGCGCACCCCCGAGCTGCGCTCGACGCCCCGCGGGTCGAAGCTGATCAGGTCGTAGCGGGCGCGCAGCGACGACAGGGCCTTGGCCGCCTGGTCGAGCGTGTCGACGCCGGACGCGCCGGGACCGCCGAAGTTGAACAGCAGCGAGCCGATCCGGTTGCCCCGGTCGACCGCCGGGATCTTGATCATGGCCAGCTCGATCTTCTCGCCCTCAGGGTCGGAGTAGTCGAGCGGCACCGCCAGCTTCCCGCAGCGTACGTTCTTGTCCTGGCGGGCGGGTGGCTCCCCGTCGGCACGCTTGATGTCGGTGCACGGGCCCCACGCGATCTGCCCCCCGGTCGGCTCCACGGGCGATCCGTCGCTGGCGGGCTCGGCGGTGTCGACACAGCCGGCCGTCATGGCGGCTGTGGCGGCCACGAGTGCGGCGGCAAGGACGCGGCGCATCACGAACAGTCTCCCCCTTGTCGACTCCGGGGGAAGCCCTGCCCACAATACGGGACCACGCACGGGATCGGGCGGCGCGCCACCCCTCCGCACGCGCGCCGCCTTCCCGGGACGGGCGCCCCCGGAACGGAAGGCGCCCCCGCGCATGTTCTTCGCGGGGGCGCGCCTCACGGATGTGTCAGACGCCCATCGACTGGGTGTCGTTGGTCTCCGGGCCGCCGGCCTCGGTCACGCCGTTCTTCAGGTGGTAGCGGGCGATCGCCTCGCGCAGCACCTCGCCGTCGAGCTCGCCCCTGCGTACGAGGGACGTGAGCACCGCCAGCGTGATGGAGGCGGCGTCGACGTGGAAGTGGCGGCGCAGCGCCGAGCGGGTGTCGGACAGGCCGAACCCGTCGGTGCCCAGCGAGGACCAGTCGCCCGGGACCCACTGCGCGATCTGGTCCTGCACGGCCTTCATGTAGTCGCTGACGCCCACGAACGGGCCCTCCGCCTGCGACAGCGCGCGGGTCACGTACGGCACGCGCTGCTCGGCGTCGGGGTTGAGCAGGTTGTGCTCGTCGCAGGTCAGCGCCTCGCGGCGGAGCTCGGTCCAGGAGGTGGCCGACCAGACGGAGGCCGACACGCCCCAGTCGTCGGCCAGCATCCGCTGGGCCTCCATCGCCCACGGCCCGGCCACGCCGGAGGACAGGATGTTGGCCTTCGGCCCCTGCGTCTCCGGCCCGTCGGCGTACTTGTAGAGGCCCTTCAGCAGGCCGTCGACGTCGACGCCGTCGGGCTGGGCCGGCTGCAGGTAGGGCTCGTTGTAGACGGTCAGGTAGTAGAACACGTCCTCGGGCTTGTCGCCGTACATGCGGCGCAGGCCGTCCTTGACGATGTGGGCCACCTCGAACGCCCACGACGGGTCGTAGACGATCGCCGCCGGGTTGGTGGAGGCGATGAGCGGCGAGTGCCCGTCTTCGTGCTGCAGGCCCTCGCCGTTGAGCGTGGTGCGGCCGGCCGTGGCGCCGAGCAGGAAGCCCCGGCCCATCTGGTCGCCCATGGCCCACATCTGGTCGCCGGTGCGCTGGAACCCGAACATCGAGTAGAAGATGTAGATCGGGATCATGGGCTCGCCGTGCGTGGAGTAGGACGTGCCGGCCGCGATCGCCGACGCCATCGACCCCGACTCGCTGATGCCCTCGTGCAGGATCTGCCCCTGCACGGCCTCCTTGTACGACAGCAGCAGCTCGCGGTCGACGGCCTCGTACATCTGGCCGTGCGGCGAGTAGATCTTCGCCGTCGGGAACATCGCGTCCAGGCCGAACGTGCGCGCCTCGTCGGGGATGACCGGCACGAACCGGTGGCCGATCTCCTTGTCGCGCATGAGGTCCTTGAGCAGCCGCACGAACGCCATCGTGGTGGCGACCTGCTGCTTGCCCGAGCCCTTGGTGAAGCCCTTGTAGACCTCGTCGCCGGGCAGCTTGACCGGCTTGGCGCGGTTGACCCGCTTGGGCAGCACGCCGCCGAGCGCCGCGCGGCGCTCCTTCATGTACTCGATCTCCGGGTCGTTCTCGCCCGGGTGGAAGTACGGCGGGAGCTCACCCTCCAGGGCGGAGTCCGGGATCGGCAGGTAGAGCCGGTCGCGGAACTCCTTCAGCTCGGCCTTGGTGAGCTTCTTCATCTGGTGGGTGGCGTTGCGCGCCTCGAAGTCCTTGCCGAGCGTCCAGCCCTTGATGGTCTGGGCCAGGATGACCGTCGGCTGGCCGACGTGCTCGCGGGCCGCCTTGAAGGCCGCGTAGACCTTGCGGTAGTCGTGGCCGCCGCGCGACAGCTTGCGGATGTCGTCGTCGCTGAGGTGCTCGGCCATCTTGCGCAGCCGGGGGTCGGTGCCGAAGAAGTGGTCGCGGATGTAGGCGCCCGACTCGACCGAGTAGGTCTGGAACTGGCCGTCGGGAGTCGTGTTCATCTGGTTGACGAGCACGCCGTCGACGTCGGCGGCCAGCAGCGGGTCCCAGTCGCGGCCCCAGACGACCTTGATGACGTTCCAGCCGGCGCCGCGGAAGTAGGCCTCCAGCTCCTGGATGATCTTGCCGTTGCCGCGTACCGGACCGTCGAGCCGCTGCAGGTTGCAGTTGATCACGAACGTGAGGTTGTCGAGCTCCTCGCGGGCGGCCACGCCGATCGCGCCCAGCGACTCGGGCTCGTCCATCTCGCCGTCGCCCAGGAACGCCCAGACGTGGCTGCGGCTGGTGTCCTTGATCTCGCGGTTGAGCAGGTAGCGGTTGAACCGCGCCTGGTAGATCGCGTTGATCGGGCCCAGACCCATGGAGACGGTCGGGAACTCCCAGAAGTCGGGCATGAGCCGCGGGTGCGGGTAGGAGGGCAGGCCGTGGAAGCCGTGCGACAGCTCCTGACGGAACGCGTCGAGCTGGCTCTCGTTGAGCCGCCCCTCCAGGAAGGCGCGGGCGTAGATGCCGGGCGCCGCGTGGCCCTGGAAGAACACCTGGTCGCCCGACTCGCCGTGGTCCTTGCCGCGGAAGAAGTGGTTGAAGCCCACCTCGTAGAGCGACGCGGCGGAGGCGTAGGTGGCGATGTGGCCGCCCACGTTGGTGCGGGCGTTGGCCCGCGACACCATGACCGCGGCGTTCCAGCGGATGTAGGCGCGGATCCGCCGCTCGACGTGCTCGTCGCCGGGGAACCAGGGCTCGCGCTCCGGCGGGATGGTGTTGATGTAGTCGGTGCTGCGCAGGCCCGGCACGCCGACCTGGTGCTCGCGCGCCCGCTCCAGAATGCGGAGCATCAGATAGCGGGCTCTCGTGCGGCCCTCCGTCTTGACGACGTTGTCGAGGGACTCGAGCCACTCGTTGGTCTCACTGGGATCGACATCAGGCAACTGGCTGGGTAGGCCGTCGCTGATGATCGAGAAACGCTGGCGTCCGGAAGCCACTGGGTCTCGCCTTCCGAGGTTGACTGATGTCTGGTCTGGGGTCGCTTTCCATCCTGGTCGCTCACGGTCGAAAGTGCATCTCTACCCATGGGTAACCAGGACATCCCTGCTGGCAGGGCCGCCATCGGTGGCCTAGACCACCGATGGTAGGACGAATTACCGGCCAAGGTTACAACGGCAGTTCAATTTAACAAGACCGGAAAACCTACGAAATTTTGCCTCACATGGTCGAGTATCCCCCCGCCGGGGGGTGGCGTCACCTCCCGGGTCGCCCCAACGCCCCCTACCCGTCCGTCGGTCCGCCCGAACTGGCTCGCCCCCGCGCGGTCCCCGCGAAGATTGCCAGGAAAGTCTCAGCTTCGCGTCGATCATGCCCCCGGCGGGCCCCCGTTGCGCCCGCCCGCGGCAGGGTGTTTCGGGCCTCTCTTACCCACACTTGGGGAAGCGTGGACGATTCCCCTCTTTTCGCCAGGCCTTCCCCGTACGAATCTGGACCTATGAATGCGACGGCAGGCGACCGGCTTCTCGTGCACGGCAGCACGGTCGGCGAAAGGGACCGAACCGGCGTCATCATCGAGGTCCGGGGGCCCAACGGGGGGCCTCCGTACATCGTGCGGTTCGATGACGGCCACACGGCGCTGGTGTTTCCGGGCCCCGATTCCGTCATCGTGCCTCAGTAGGATTCACGGGTGAGATCCGAACTCATCTCCGTGGCCACGGGATCACGAGAGACGGTGCACGACATCACCGCCGAATGCGCCGTTTTCGTCCGCGAGCAGGGTGAAGACGGGCTGCTGCACGTCTTCGTCCCGCACGCGACGGCGGGCGTCGCCCTGCTGGAGCTGGGCTCGGGCAGCGACGACGACCTGCTGGCGGCGCTCGGAGATCTGCTGCCGGCCGACGACCGCTGGCGCCATCGGCACGGTTCGCCGGGTCACGGCAGGTCACATGTCATGCCCGCGATCTTGCCGCCGTACGCCACGATCCCCGTGCTGGGCGGCAGGATGGCGCTCGGCACCTGGCAGTCCGTCGCCCTGGTCGACCTGAATGTCGACAATACGCAACGTCAGGTTCGGCTGTCGTTTCTGCCCGGTTGAACCTGGCCGAGTACGGCCGTACCCGTGGCGACCGTTGACGACTGAGGGTCACAGCGTGTGGACTGTCCCGAAGCGATAAACCGCATATGCGGGGCCACTCAAGCAGGAGGGATAAACGTGAGCGCGACCGCGGGTCAGGCGCAGGGCGAGCGCGGCCTGGCCGAACGACTCGGCCTCAAGCCGGGTCAGGTGGTGCAGGAGATCGGCTGGGACGAGGACGTCGACGAGAAGCTTCGCGAGTCCATCGAGGACCTGACCGGCAACGAACTGCTCGACGAGGACACCGACGACGTCGTCGACGTGGCGCTGCTGTGGTGGCGCGACGGTGACGGGGATCTGTTCGACGCCCTGACCAACGCCATGCGATCTCTCGCCGAAGGCGGTCAGATCTGGCTTCTCACGCCCAAGGCCGGGCGCGACGGCCACGTGGAGCCGAGCGACATAGGTGAGGACGCCGTTACCGCGGGTCTCTCGCAGACCAGCAGCATCTCCGCCGCACCCGACTGGTCGGGGACCCGGCTCGTCACGCCCAAAGGCAGGCGGTAGGAGAGCGAGAGCGCCAGCCCGTACGGCAGGATGAGGCGTGTGAACGGACATCCTGTCGAGGTCGGCGCCACCGCTCCGGATTTCGAGCTCCAGGACCAGCACGGCAGCCCGGTGCGGCTGTCCGAGTTCAGGGGCACGCGTGTCGTGCTGGTCTTCTACCCGCTGGCCTTCAGCGGGGTGTGTCACGGTGAGCTCTCGGCGCTGCGCGCTTTCCCGGCTGACGCGCACCTGCTCACCGTCTCCGTCGACTCCGTCTTCGCCCACCGCGCCTGGGCGGACCAGGAGGGTTACGCTTTCCCGCTTCTCTCCGATTTCTGGCCACATGGACAGGTCGCGCGGGCGTACGGTGTGTTCGATGAGGGGAAGGGCTTCGCACGCCGGGGGACCTTCATCATCGACGGCGAGGGCGTGATCCGCTGGTCGGTGGTCAAGCCGATCGGTGAGGCGCGTGACGTCGCCGACTACCTCAAGGCACTCGCCGACATCGCCTAAACGGAGGAAACCATGCCCTGCTACCGCTGCGGGGCCCGGCAGACCGACCCGGTCCGGGGCGTCAGCCCGTGGAGACGCGGGGTCCACCGCGAAACCCAGGTGCTGGTCTGCCCGGACTGTCAACGGTCGCACGACCTCGACCTCGACACGTGTGCGGGATGCGGGTCGGCGGCGCTGATCTGCCGGCTCGGAGAGGTGGAATGCCGCTCCTGCGGCGCCGTGCGGGTCGCCAGGACCACCACGCCGGTCGACTCGGGCGCGCTGCTCGCCTCGGGCTCGCCGCCGGGCCTCTCGGCCGAGGTCGAGGCTGCGCTCGACCGCGTGCTCGGCCGTACCTGAAACGCAGGGGACTTTTCCAGACAAACGCTGAGCTGCGCTATCGTCTCCTTCCGTGTCCCACACCCCTGCGTACGTCGTCGCGCTCGACGTCGGCGGCACGTCCATGAAGGGCGGCCTGGTCAGCGAGAACGGCGTCGTCCTGCTCTCCGAGCGGCGCCCCACCCCGCGCGCCGACGGCCCGGAGGCGGTCGTGACCGCGATCCGCGCCTTCATCGGCCACCTGGCCGAGACCGGCGACGGCAGCCCGGCAGGAGTGGGCCTGGCCGTTCCCGGGCTGGTGTCGGAGGACACCGCCCTCTACGCCGCCAACCTCGGCTGGCGCGACATCCCCGCCCAGGACTTCACCGACCTCGGCGTGCCCGTCGTCCTCGGCCACGACGTCCGCACCGGGGGCCTCGCCGAGAGCGTGCTCGGCGCCGGGCGCGGCGCCGCCGACTTCCTGTTCCTGCCCATCGGCACCGGCATCGCCGGCGCCATGATCGTCGACGGCGCCCCGTACGGGGGAGCGGCGGGCTGGAGCGGCGAGATCGGGCACATCCCCGTCTTCCCCGACGGCGAACAGTGCGCCTGCGGCCAGTACGGCTGCCTGGAGACGTACGCCTCCGCCGCCTCCGTCGGCAGGCGTTACGCCCAGCGGGCCGGCTTGGAGAGCGCCAAGGCCGAGCAGGTCGTCGTCTCCGACGACCCGATCGCCATCGAGGTGTGGGACGAGGCCGTGGAAGCGCTGTCGCTGGCGCTGGCCACCTACACGCTGCTGCTGGACCCGGCCATGATCGTGCTGGGCGGCGGGCTCTCCCAGGCCGGGCCCGCGCTCTTCGACCCCGTACGGACCCGCCTCGTCAAGCGGCTCTCCTTCAGGGAGGCCCCGCCGCTGCTGCCGGCCGCCCTGGGGGTGGACGCGGGCATGCTGGGCGCGGCCCTCCTGGGCTGGCGCGCGGCCGGTCGGCCCGACCTGGGGGCGAGCTGGGACGTGGATGTGCGAGCGGCGCCGTTGGTGTCGTAAGGTGTAGTGCCGATCAGGGGCGGTTAGCTCAGCGGTAGAGCACTCGCCTTACAAGCGAGGGGTCACTGGTTCGAACCCAGTACCGCCCACCTGCGAAAAGAGCCCCGTCTCCCACCAGTGGAAACGGGGCTCGTGCCATTAACGTGCCATTAGCCGACACTGATGATCTTGCTCAGTGGCCTCTCGCCTTGGGCGGCAGCGCCTCTGCGATCTTGCTGTTCATGGCGTTAGCGATCTTGCAGTCCGCCTCTGCTGTGCTGTGCTGGTAGATCAGCGCGGCTCGTACGGAGTCATGGCCCATGCGCTGCATAAGATCTTTGAGGCTTGCGCCTGAGCTCGCGGCGATCGTGTTTCCGGTGTGTCGCAGGTCGTGGAAGTGCAGGCCCGGGAAACCGATCTTCGCAGTGCTCTTGTCCCACTTGGCCGCGCGCCGGAAGTTGCTTCGTCGGAGGATGCCGCCTCGTTTGCCGGTGAAGATCAGGGCGTCAGTCTCGGGCTCGGTGAACTGGTCGAGGTGGTCGCGGAGAGCCGGGATGATCGCTTCCGGGATGGCGACCGTACGGACTCCCGCGCGGGACTTGGGCGGGCCGACGAGGAGTTCGCCCGTGTCAAGTTCGACGTGCTGTTGCCGAACGCTGATGGTGCAGGCCGAGAGGTCCAGGTCCATCCGGCGCAGGGCGGCCACCTCACCCCACCGCAGGCTGGCGAAGGTGGCGAGGAGGACCAGGGCGCGGAGGCGTTCCGGCATCAGGTCGGCCAGCTCGAACACCTTCGCCACGGTGAGGACCGGCCGCTCCTCCGGCTTCTCCTCGCCTGCGCCCCGGATACGGCACGGGTTGCGCGGGATGATCTGGTCGTCCGCCGCCGTCATGAGCACGGCCCGCAGGAATCGGTACGCCTTGGCCACCTCGGACTGGCCGACGCCGTTGCCGAGAAGCAGGACGCGCCATTCGCGGATCGTAGCCGTGTCCAGCTTGCCGATCGGCACCCCGCCCAGGTGAGGGCCGATGTAGCGCTTGAGCAGCCCCCTGTAGATCTCGACGGTACGGGGTCGGAGGTTCGTCCGTTCGGTGATCCACTTGCCCGCGTAGTCGCCGAGCTTGACCCTGGCACGCTGAGGATCGGTCCAACCGCCGGTGATCAGCTTGGCTTCGATCAGTGATAGCGCCTTCTCGGCGTCACGCTCGCGGGCGTAGGTGGTCTCACCCATGCGGATCTTGCCGTCCGGGCCGGGGTAGCGGATCTGGAACCGGCCGGAGGGGAGTTGCCGGATGCTGCCGAAGCGCCGCTTGCCTGGCTTGTTCGCCATCAGGCCGCCCTCCCTTCCATTGCCGAAAGATCTTGTCCCGTTGCTCTAGCCTCCAGCTCTCTTAGGTGGGCTCGCCAGCGTTGGCGTTCGTGGACGGAGCGGAGGAGCCGGAGGGCGAGCGGCGGCACGTTGGCGTCTCCGGCCGGGACGGGTCGCCAGACATAGCGGTGTGGGTCGGTGGGCTCGTCGGCCTGGCCGAGAGCTTCCAGGACCCAGGTGCGGCGGTCCTGCTTGTGCTCGGCGAGGGTCTTGTTGGACCACTTGCGGGAGACCAGGACGCGGCGGCCCGCGTAGCCGAGGTGTTCGGGCTTGTGGGCCTTGGAGCGGCAGCGGCCGGGGAGCATGCCGGGCTTGGCGCCCTTGGGCTGGATACCGTAGCGCAGCCAGTTCGGGCAGGCGGGCGAGCAGGGCTCATAGCGGAGGGCATCCAGCATGCGGGTGGCGTGCTCCTGCTGGGCCTGGCCGCCGTCGAGGGTGTCGCCGATGGACTTGGTGAGGTACTTGGACAGGTAGCGGATGCACTGGTCGGCGTCCGGGGTGCCCGCGAGCACGCCTTGGACATCGACCTGTTCGCCGAACCGAATGACGTGGAGCGGTTCGGCGTCCTCGTCCAGCGCGTCGAGGGCTTCATCCCAGGTGGGAAGTACTTCGCCGGTTGCCGGGTCGAGGTAGCCGACCCCGTCCTGCCAGACGGGCAGGTGTTCGCCGTCGAAGACGACTTCGTCGGCCTGGGGCCACCACACCTGGTGATATGTGGCGGCGGCTATCTGCTTGATCTCCGCGCGCGGGAGGGTGCCGCGGATGGCCATGTGCAGGTGCGGGGCGAGCCGCTTCTGAGGCTCGACCGAGGCGAAGTACTGCACGTCATAGCCCGCGACGCGACGTAGGTTCTGCACGAACCGGTCCACGAGCTTGGAGAAGTGCAGCGCGTCCCGAGCAGCCCGTTGATAGTCATACGTCTCCGGATCGACCGGCACCCCGTCACGGACCTTGCCGTAGGAGGGCAGGGTGAGCGTGACGAACAGGGACGGCCGGTAGGTCTTGCCGTCCGTGCTGGTGAAGGTCCGGCCGAGCGTCGTGTTGGCCATCTTCCGCTTGGGCAGGTCGGGTGCGTCCTGTCGCCGTCTGGTCGAACGAGTCCGCTTGGTGGTCGTACGGCCGAGGACGTTGCCTCGCACTCCGGCGGCGTTGATCTCCTCGTCCAGGCCGACGATGACCGCGTCCAGGTCAGTGGTGTCGAGGCCGGCCTTTTCGGCGTCGTCGCGCTGAGCTTGGAGGTCGGCGCGGAACTCGACCAGCCAGCGTTGTTCGTCGTTCGGCTCGTCCGGTGTGATGGCGGGTTCTTCGTTGAGGTGCCAGCCGTCACGGCATTGGGCGATGCGGAGCTGCCGGTTGCGCTTGGCGCACGGAGGGCACTTGCTGTCGAGGGTTGCTCCGCACGGAACGTCGATGATCTCGGTCGTACCGGTGTGCGTGTCAAGGCGCTTGAGCGGGATGGGCCGGATGCAGACGCCGTGCTGCTTGGCGACTTCCTCCAGGACCTCACGGGCCAGCGGCATGGCCTGGCGGACGGCCCGGGGGAGTGCGCGGTCGTGCGCATGGGTCATAGGAACCTCCCTTCGTTGATGTCGTGGACGGTGAGCGCGGTCTGGCCGCACTCTCGGCACTCGACCAGGGCGCGGACTGGGTCGAGCCAGAGAACGTTGAGGGTGTGGCAGGAGGCGCAGCGAAGGCCGTCGAGGACGTGGGCCAGCGTCATGCGGCCTCACCTCGCTCGGTGAAGAGGGAGACCATGTGCCGGATGTCGGTGTCGGAGACGTAGGCGGCACGGACCCGGATCGGATCGGGGCTCGTTTCCAGGCGCATGTATGCCACCCCCGCGCCGAGCTCTGGGACCGGAGAGATGTGGTCGGCAAGGCCGCCACGGTCGCGGGCGCCGTCGCCGAGGACCATGTCCACCTGCTCGGACTCGTCGAGCCGTAGGGCGATCTTGTCGGGGAACAGGTTGCGGATGTTCATGACCTCCTTGCGTGGGTCCTGGAGTGCGGCCATGACGCCGACACCGACCGAGCGGCCTTGGGTGGCGAGCGTGGCCAGAGCGGCGGAGATGCGGTGGCGCAGTTGCTTGTCGGGTTGGTAGGCGGTCAGGAACGCCACCTCGTCGACGAGGACCAGGACGAACGGGTCCTCGATGGTCGGGACATGGGAGCGCTGGAGACCGGCGAAGCGGGCGGCGCGCTTGTGCATGACCGTGACGGCCTCATCCAGCAGGTCGGCGCAGGCGGCCGGGTCGGCGGCGTACCGGCCTTTGAAGAGTTCGCGGCCGTAGGACAGCTCCATCAGCTTGGGGTCGAGCGCCCAGACCTCAGCCAGTCCCGCCCGCATGGCGGGGAGCAAGCCGCGGATGGTGTTCCACAGGAACGAGCCTTTGCCGGCCCCGGTCGCGCCCGCGATCAGAACGTGGGTGCCGTGCACCTTGAGCCGCAGCGGTTGCCCGTCTTCCTGCTTGCCGATCTCGACCGGTCCCACGGTCGGTTCATTCGGGATCGGTAGCGCCGGGATCGGGGAGGCGAGGGGGTCGCTGCGCGGGAAGGTGAGCAGCAAGCGGCCGCCCTTGACGAGAGCGACGCGGCAGGAGGTGGTGCCGAATCCGTGGGCGAGGTTGTCGGTGCGGTCGGCCCAGTCTTTGACGGCTTGGCCTTTGAGCATGCGGACGGTGATCCGGTCGGCCCAGCCGTCGCATTGGACGCGGACGAGCCGGGGCAGGTAGTCGCGGCCGTGGACGCGCCGGGCCAGGCCGGAGACGTCCATGACGGGCTGCCAGTGGCGGCGGTAGACGGAGACGAGCCGCCACCAGGCCAGCAGCCGCCAGCCGATCAGACGGGCGAAGGAGGACCGGTCGGTGAAGGCCCAGCCGAGCAGCGCCATGACGACGAACCCGAGCACGGACAGTGCCAGAGGCCAGCCATGCCAGGCCCACAGGGCGGCGAGAGCAGCCGGGACGGCGACGGCGACCGGATGCTTCCAGATCGTACGGACCAGCGCGGCCAGGAAGCGCCAGCCGTAGACGAGGAGAGTGACGAGGGCGGGAGTCTTGAGCACGGCCGGTCGGAAGACGACGGCCGTGTCGGGCGTGGTGGAGACGAGGTTGCGCGCCTCGTCGCCAGGCAGCCGCTTGAACATAAGCTGGGAACCTCTCGTGATATCGCAGTCGTGAGAGAACCGAGGGGCCGCCGGAAGTTGCCGCTTCCAGCGGCCCCGCCTCATGTGTCAGGCCGCCGTGTCGGTGGCGTCCTTGTCGGCCTGTTCTGCGCGCAGGCACTCGCAGTCGGCCAGGTAGCGAGCGGCGGCGTTGAAGATGTCCCGAGCGAGAGACAGGTCAGCGTCGCTGATCGGTCCGGCCCCGGTGGTGGAGATGTGGACGTGCGCCTCGTGGGAGATGAACTCCAGGTAAGGGCGCGGGTTGCTGAGCAGGATTCCGGCGCGGACGCGCAGGTCCGGCGTGTAGAAGGAGACGCCGAGATGCGGCGTGGACTCGGGCCGCAGGGAGCAGGTGAGGTAGGTGTAGGGCCGGTGCTCGTTCACGCCGCCACTCCCTGTCCGTCGGGCAGGCCGTAGAAGCTGCGCTCCACCGAGCGGGCGAAGCGGTGAGCTTCACGGGCGAGCTGGCGGGCGAACTCCAGGTCACCCTTCGTCACGGGTCCGCTGGTGGTGACCAGGACGGAGGTCGCGCCGAAGTCGAGCGCCAGGACGGGCTCACGGCGGGTGAACGGGTGGTTGAGGGTGCGGGCGGCGTGTCCGGTGGTCAGCCGGATCACGCTGTTGCGCGGGGTACGGCGTCGGGTCATCAGGCGGCGTCCTTTCCGGCCTTGCCCTGGGCGGGCTGGGTGGTCTGGTGGGGAGCCCGCATCTCGCGGACCTTGATCGAGTAGGCGAGTCGGCCGTTGCCGTTGACGTACGGCGTGACCGTGATGCCGTCGAACTCGACGGGCGTGAACGGAAGCCCCTGGATCGGGGCGGGCGGCACCGGCTGAACCGGGGCCAGGATCTTGACCGCCACGGTCTTCTGGGCGGGCTTGAGGGTTGGGTCACCGTCCATGACCGCGACCTGCCAGACCAGCTCTCCGGTCTGCTTGTCGCGAGCCTGCACGAAGCGGCCGTTGGTCGAGGCGTCGAAGTCCTTGACGGGCTCGACCGTGCCGACGACGTAGCAGCCGTGCGGGAAGACCATGGCGTAGGTGACGGGGATGGGGCCTTGCAGAGCCATAACTACTCCTTCTGTTGACTGACAGGCACTCGACCTATCAAGTAGCTAGACCGTAACTCTGCGTAGCTTGCTACGTCAAGTGCCTAAGCAGTATTTCGGTGCGAGATCGTGAACATGCCGTGCTGTCTCAGGGGTAAACCGGGACGAATAATGACGATCATGAAGCCGGAGCCTGGTGGATGGCGAGGCGGCACGGGACTTGGCGTGCTCGGTATCGTCTGGTTCTTCGGCACGCTGACGCTGGGCTATCTGGGCGTGGCCAACGGACTCGTCTTCGCGGGAGGCACATCCAGAAATGCCGAGCTGGCACAGGTACTGATCTACGCGGCGCTCACGCTCGGATTCGGCGCGCCCGTCGTCGGGCTGTTCGTCGCCATGAACCTAGGCAACAAGGCCGGCACCGTGATTTACGGTCTCATTGTGCTCGGGTTGGCGACTCTCGTCCTTGTTATGATGTCCAAGGACCGCAGTAACCACGTGTACAAGCAGGACCCGCCGATCTGCACGGCACCGCCGGAAAAAGCGCTGGGAGTGCCCGGATGCTAGGCGACCGGGTAGGCGTCCTCCAGCTCGTGCCGATCGGCCGGGAGAAGCACCTCCACCACGGCCAGGGGACGTCCTGACGCCTCACGCACCGAGCCGAACACGGCCAGAAGCGGAGTGTTCTTGGGCATGCTGAGCTGTCCGGCCTCTGTGGCCGTGGGCATGCGGGCGGTGATCTGCTCCACGATGTGATCGAAACGCACGCCCTTGCGCGCCTGGAGATGGTCGCGCAAGCCCTGCGGCAACGGCTCACCGCTGGTCAGATCCGTCCCCTCGGACAGTTCCAACGGCAGCCAGAGTGATACCAGCTCGGTCGGCTCGCCGTCACGCGCGATCAGCCGCCGACGTACGAACACCCTGCTCTTGGGCTGCACATCGAGTAGCACGGCAACCCGGTTCGGCGCAGCCACCGCGCCCACTTCGACGATCTCGCCCATGGAGTCGGTCTCCGGCCGGGTGAGGTATGCCTGGCCGGGGCGCTTCTGCTCGATCGAGGCCATCGCCGGGCGGCCCCGTACGAAGCGGCCCTTGCCCTGCTGCGACTCGATCCAGCCCTGTTCGCGCAGTACGCGAAGAGCGGCGACGACGGTGGGACGGGAGACGCCGAACTCCTGGATGAGCTGGTTCTCGCTGGGCAGGAGCGCACCCGGTGGGTAGTCCCCGGACTCGATGCGCCTCTGGAGAGCCTGCACAAGCTGGGCATACTTCGGGGGTACGGACTCAAGCGACATCATGACCGTCCAACAGCCGACAAGTTGTTTTACCAAGTTTGAGCGTAACCGGCTCGTCGCTGCCTGTCCACGCCGTTGCCGGAAGCCAAGCCGTACGCGAGAAAGCCCGGCAGGTGGCGTAGCGGCCGGCCTGGGAAGGTAGCCGCGGGGGCGCCGCTGAGACCACCTGCCGGGACAGGGGACGCGACGAGGCACGAGAGACGGCCCGTCCCCTCCCGGCGGGACTCCATCACCAGCCTCGTCGCGTCCGTCTTCACCTGGCGACGTGCTCCGCCAGGACGTTCGCCGCGCCCTCGACATCGTTGGTCGGGTGTCGCTTCTCGGCGTTCTGCCAGGAGTAGTAGGCCCCGCCGTACCCGACGAACACCCACACCGGCAGACCCGGATCCGGCCGGTGCACCATCAGGGCGGTGTTGTTGTCGCGCAGCTCGGCGTTGACGCCCAGGCCCACGAGCCGATCCCGCAACCGAATCAGCGCGTCGGCCTCCTCCCTGTCGGTGGGGAAACCGGCTACCGCCGCCATGATCGAATTCATTTCGCGCTCCCTTCGGCCCGGCCGCTTCCGAGGCAGTCGAGACACGTCCGCTCCCTGCTTGAGAACTCATCTCCGTCGCCGTCACTGACGAGAAGCGCACGACGCGAAACACGCAGCTTGATCCCGCGTCCCCGGCAAGCCGGGCAAGGCAAGGTCTCACTCTTCTCATCAGGCCGGATCACCGTCGCCATCTCCTCGTTCATCCGGCGTTCCCTGTGTCCGGGAGGCCGCGTGACGTACCGTGGTTGATTGATGACAAGTCCACCGGCAACCGCGTCTGAGCAGGACCCCTGATCGGCCCCCTTGTTTCCCCTCTTCGAGCCCCCAGCCGGGAGGAAGGCCCGCAGATGCCCGACTACATCCCAAACGTGCGGCTACGTGCCTGGAGAAACGAGAACAGGCTCTCCCGCTGGGAGATGGCCGAGAAGATCAATGCCACCCCGATCGGCGTCGCCGAACGGCTGGCGTGCGACGAGGAACGGATCCGGCGCTGGGAGGCCGGTGAAGTCCGATGGCCCCGCACGCCCTACAGGCTGGCGCTCACCCAACTGACCGGCCTGGAACCGGAGGCACTCGGGTTCTCGCAGAACAGGCAGACAGGCAGCCGCCTCATCGAGGCTCAGGTGATGCCGGTGGATGCCCTGCGGGGCCGAGGCCGAGCTGTACGGGACCATGGAACTCGCCCAGCAACTCCAGGCGTCCGACGTCGGAACCGGAACCTTGGAAGCCCTGGCCGAAGCTGTCGATTTGCTGTGTCGCGCCTATCCGGTAGTGCCCGCAAGCACGCTCCGAGACCGTACACAGAAGCGCTTGGCCCAGATCAACCACCTACTCGCCGGACGCCTCACTCTTGACCAGCACCGCGAACTGCTGGTGATCACGGGATGGCTTACCGCCCTGCTGGGATGCGTGCACTACGACCTGGGCGAAAGGGAAGAGGCCGAGACCGCGCGACGGACCGCGTTCGAGATGGGCCGCCAGGTCGGGCACGGGGAGCTAGTGGGCTGGGCACACGAGATGTCCGCGTGGTTCGCCCTCGTCGAAGGCCGTTACGAGGATGTCGTGACCGCCGCCCGGATGGGCCAGGCAGTGGCCGGCACCAGCAGCGCCATGGTGCAACTTACCTTGCAGGAAGCTCGCGGCCTGGCCCGCATCGGCGACCGCCGCGAAGCCGACCGCGCCCTGACCCGCGGAGCCGAAGTGCTCGGCAGCCTGCCCACACCCGACCACCCGGACCACCACTTCGTGTTCGACCACGCCAAGTGGGTCTTCTACGCCGCAACCTGCTACACCTGGCTCGCCGACGACGACCGCGCCGAAGAACACGCCCGCGAAACCATCCAGCTGCACACCCGGCCGGACGGCACCTCCAACGCCCCTATGCGCGTCGCCGACGCTCACATCGACCTCGGTATCGTTTACGCCCGACGTGGCGACCTCGACACGGCGGTTGAGGAAGGCCTGGCTGCATTTGATATCGATCGACGTTCTCTCACTGATCTTGTCAACCGTGCTGGAGACCTCGATCGCGCTCTGCGCAGCCGGTACCGGCGTGAGGCGCTCGCGGGCGAGTTTCACGAGCGCTTTGTGACTGCACGGCGAGCCCTGGCGAGCCGTCGCCCGGACCTACTTGACTGAGATCCAGGTGCGCAAAGGGTGATTCCTGCTAGTCCGAACGAACAGGCGGTGACGAGTCCCCTCTCTGCAGCAGGGCTCTACCTGCCGCCAGCATTGCATGTATTTCGCGTGCAGTTATGGGTATCGAGTGTTCTTCTCTTCTTCTGACTATCGAAATAACGCCTTTTTGGAACCGGCCATCCAGGTATGCACCTTGGACTAGAAATGGCTTTGCGGTTTCGGGTTGCGGTGGCACGAGGATGAAGGCAATTTCTCCGCGATCGTGGTCGATGGCACCGATATCTATATCGCTAATCGGGGGGTGAATTCTGGAGTCCAAAATCTGGTGATACCTAACGCAACGACTCGCGTCCCGCGGTATCGGGACAATTTTTTCGAGCCGATCCTGTCCGTCGACTTTCTTGGTTTGTATGCCTAGTATAAGCAACCCGCCATTTTCGCTGTTTGCGAATCGCGCGACATCCTCGGCAAGCTCGCATTGCCATTGCTTGTCTTGCTTCATCTCGTACGGCGACGACTTTACTTCGAGGATTGCCGACTCGGCCTCACCTATCAGATTCTCTGCTCCACCCATTTTAATCATCTGAAGAATGATGAATGGATCGGAAAGTCTGTGTCGGGGAAATAGGGAAGCTAGCGCCAGTGCCTTCCTCCGTTCGGTCAACTCGAGAACCGTTAGGCGAGTATCTATAACGCGCGCACTGATCTCCCATTCTTTGACGAGTGTGTCGGGATTTGTGATTGATCGTTCATCCTCTACTCCCGTTAAATCAATAAGCTGAAATCCGTGCTTGCGCAGCAAGGAGGAGAGGCGTGGGTGTTGTCGCCGGACTGTCTCGCGAGAAAATGAAGAAGTTGAGATGCCGAAAAATATCTCACCCGATTGAGCAAAATATATATTTGTGAAGACAGAGTCTTCCCAGGGAAGTCTCGGAGGATCCTTGATAAGGATCTCGGCGCACATGGGAATGCCAAAGATGGTTTCGGTCTTTGGTGTCGTCGGACCGAGATCGGCTAGGAGTTGTCTTACGGCCGTTGCGAGATCATCTAGGGAAATGTCTTTGGCAATATTAAAAGCAACTTCCAGATCGAAGAGATTCTTATCGCTATAGGCAGGTCGAATTCCGTAATAGCTCGGATTCATGTTCATGATACTCTTTCGATAGTGCTCTTCCTTGAGAGTAGGCCTTTCGGGCAAGGGGTGCACCCAGTTTTCCGATCTTTGTGCTTGAAGATGCTGATGGCCATCTCGATTGGTTGGCCTAGGTTGCCGAGTTTTTCCTATATGGATCAAGCGGCGGCGCGGCGCGCCGCCGTACCCCCGGCCCTCCGCCCGCCCGCCGTCCGGGCGTGCGGCCTGGGGGCCGGTCCCGGACGGCGGCGGGACACCGGGCCGGGCACCGCACGCCGGCCCCGCCGTACCGACCGAACGCTCGGGCCGGGGTTGCCGTGCCGCCGCACAGATGCGGCCCTACGATCGCCATTGCATGGCTGGACGCCGTACGTGCTCGGGGGCGATCGACGATCCAGGGTTCGTTCCTCACCCTGGCTCACTGAGCAGCGTGGTTGATCTCTTGGAGGGCACGATGAGCGGCATGCCGAAGGACCCGCCTGAGCCGATGAAGCATCACTTGCGTCAGCGCCTGAACGACCATGCTCGTTCGCGCTGGCAGTTGTCCGGGGTCGACGTGCGTTTCCGTGGCGGATTCGCTTATGTCGAGGCGCGTCTGCACGGCGGTGCCTACGCGCGATTGTGCCGCCTGCGCTTTGAAGGACTTCCGCACACCTTGGGTTTCGCGATTTACGTCCCTGACAAGGGCATCTATCAGGACAGTCTCCTGCCGAGTGGCCAACCTTCCGGCACACCTGAGGAAGCTCTCGACTGTGCGTGCGCCTTCCAGTTCGCTGACCCCGACGCTCACACCACACCACCACCGCTCTTAACGAACCGAGGCGACGCAGGCTAGGCAGGAACGCCTGCTCCACAGGGCTTAGCCTCTCCAGGGCATCCAGCGGACCCGTGCAATATGCGTGCAATGATCTTGCTAGCGGTGGCGCTCTAGCAGGGAGGAACCGCAGGTCTAGAGCGTTGAGTTGAGAGGAACAGGCACGAGCTGTAAAACCGCCGGCAGTTCGACTCCATGCGGGTGGACCGCCCGTAGGGGCGCCGGGTTCGCTTCCGTGCCATCTGCGTGCCTGAGCCTCTGCCACTACGCGCCCTCCAGCTTGATCGAATCGCAGGTGATAGGCATGATCACTGTGCCATTAGCGTGCCATTAGCCAGCCTCTGAAGCGGTTGGGGGTGGCCAGCGGTGTGAGGGTCGCCGCAGCTTAGGATCGGGGCTGAGGGGATCATGGCTCCTTACAAGCGAGGGGTCACTGGTTCGAACCCAGTACCGCCCACCCTGGACATCTCCCGCACCCACCCGTTGCCCCCGGCATCCCTTGGCCCCGCACGCCCGCCCGTCCACAAAGGGCCTCGCTGCGCTCGGGCGTTTCTTCGGTGCCGGGCTTCGCCCGGCGGCTATCGCCGACGAGCCGTACAGAACCGAGCAGTTCCAGGCATCGGACGTCGGGGCCGGAACCTGGAGATCCTTGCCGAGGCCGTCGATCTCCTGACCTGCGCCTGTTTGTCGTGCAAGCAGGCAGTCTGCGGGCGACCACCGTACAGCCATGCCTCCAGCTCAGAGGTGATCTCAGCCGGTGAGAGCCCGTCATCGCGGTCGCGACGACCTCTTGGCCCGGTTACCCCTCCTCGCGGACCCCTCCACATTTACATACATGGTGCATGTATGTATCGTCCTTGACGTCATCAATCCAGGAGGGGCGGTCATGCGGGCGATGCGGCAGGCGGCGTGGGGAGAGGCCGAGGCCATGGCGTTGGTCGAGGTGGAGGAGCCTGCGCCGGTGTTCGGCGAGGTGCTGGTGAGGGTCATGGCGGCCGGGGTCAATCCGGTGGACGTCTTCACGCGCCGGGGGCAGGCGTACAACCGGGTGCTCGACCTGCCGTTCGTCAACGGCTGGGACGTCGCGGGGACGGTGGTGAGGACCGGTTACGGGACGACCCGGTTCCGGCCCGGCGACCGGGTGTTCGGGATGCCGTGGTTCCCCCGGGCCGCGGGTTGTTATGCCGAGTACGTCACCGCTCCGGCCCGCCACTTCGCCCGGATGCCGGAGGGCCTGGGCTTCACCGAGGCGGCGGCGCTGCCGCTGGCCGGGTTGACGGCGTGGCAGATGCTCACCGAGGTCGCCGACGTCGCCCCGGGACAACGAGTCCTCGTGTCGGGCGCGGCCGGGGGCGTGGGGCACCTGGCGGTCCAGATCGCCAAAGCCCGCGGCGCCCATGTGACCGGCACCGCGAGCCCGGCCAAGCATGCCTTCGTCCGCGGGCTGGGGGCGGACGAAGTGATCGACCACACGACCGTGGCGCGTGACATGGATGTCGTCGTCCAGATGTTCGGCGGCGAGGCCGGGCTCAGGGCGCTGGAGTGCGTGCGGCCGGGCGGCATCCTGGTCAGCGGGCAGGCGGCCTGGACCCCCGGGTTGCACGAGCGCGCCGGCGAGCTCGGCGTGCGTGCCGCGGGCTACCTCGTCGATCCCGACGGCGCCGGGCTCGACGCGCTGGCCGGCCTCGTGGCCGAGGGGCGGTTGAAGGTGCACGTCGACGCGGTGTTCCCGCTGGCGGAGGCGGCCGAGGCGCACGACCTCCTCGGTTCGGGGCGTACCAGGGGCAAGATCGTGCTCGCCGTCGGCGAGACGAACTGAGGAGGAGCAGTGTCGGAACAGCACACCACACCGGCTGACGTCGTCCGGGCTTACGCGCGGGCCAAGAGCCGCGCCGATGTCCAGGAGGCCCTGCGGTACTGCGGCCAGGACACCGTCTTCGAGACGATCGCGTTCCAGGCCGTCGCGACCGGCCTCGACGAGGTCGCCCGGCAGACCACCGCGTTCCTGCGCGCCTTTCCCGATTACGGGGTGGAGCTCGACTATCTCGCCGAGGCGGATGACCTGGTCGTCGGCGCCGGGACGATCCGGGCCACCATGATGGAGAGCCTGGTGGGGATCGAGCCCACGGGCAGGGCCTTCGAGCTGCCGTTCGCCTGCCACTGGAGAGTGCGGGACGGGCTGATCCGCCACGAGCGGTTCTTCTTCGACTTCCATCAGATGTGCGAGCAACTCGGGCTGTCCACCGCCGACGCCGCGGCGCGGTTCGCCGCCTGGCGGGAGCGGGCGAAGGCTGTGGCGCGATGACGGCGTACGTGCTGGTCCACGGGGCCTGGCACGGCGGCTGGTGCTGGCGGCACGTGTCCGCGCGGCTGCGGGAGGCGGGTCATGAGGTCCACACTCCGACGCTGACCGGTCTCGGCGAGCGGGCCCACCTGGCCGGCCCGGAGATCGGGCTGCGGACGCACGTGGACGACCTGCTGGGCCTGCTGAGGTACGAGGATCTGCGGGACGTCGTGCTCGTCGGGCACAGCTACGCCGGTCTGGTCGTGCGCGAGGCCGCCGACCGGGTGCCGGAACGCGTCTCCCGGATCGTCATGGTCGACGCCTGGGCGGGCCGGGACGGGGAGTCGCTGGACGACCTGGCTCCCGCGTTCTTTCTCGACTGGATCGAGTCGGTCACCGTGGACGGCATGATCCCGCCCTCCCCGGCGGCCGCCGTCGGGGTGACGGAACCTGATCAGGTGGCATGGCTGGAGCCCTTGCTGACGGCCCATCCCCGGCGGACGTTCGCCGAGCCGACCAGGCTGTCCGGGGCCGTCGACGCGATCGCGTGCCGGGCGGTGCTCTGCACGCCCGGCGGCCCCATGCCGTTCCCGCGGCTGGCCGGCGAGCACGGCTGGGCGGCCACCGTCCTGGACGCCGGCCACGACGCCATGGTCACCGCGCCGCGGGCACTGGCGGACATCCTTCAGGCGACCGCATGACGACGTGATGCCGCTGCACGGTCGGGGCGACACGTTCGCCGCGTATGTTCTTCTAACCTCGGGTTCGGAGCAGGAGGAGATGCGCGGGTGGCAGGGAACACGAGTGTGCGGCGGAGCCAGCACGAACGCACCAGGGCGACCACGGGCGCCTTGGTCGCGGCTGCGCGCGAGCTCTTCATCGGCGACGGCTTCTCCGCCACCGCGGTGGACGAGATCTGCGCCAGGGCCGGCGTGACCCGCGGCGCGTTCTACCATCACTTCAGCAACAAGGAACACATCTTCCGTGAGGTCTACGCCGCCGACCAGAAGGCGCTCGCGGCGATCGTCAGGCAGGCGTTCCAGGCCCAGCCGGATCCGTGGGACGGGGTGGCGGCGGGCTGCCGGCGGCTGCTGGAGGCGTCACTCGAACCCGCCGTGCGCAAGATCACGCTGGTCGAGGCGCCGGGCGCGCTCGGCTGGTCCGCGATGCGCGACATCCAGGCCGGGTGCAAGGAGCAGATGCGGCGCGGGCTCGCCATCGCGATCGAGGCCGGGTGCATCCCGGACCGGCCGCTGGACCCCGCCACCTCGCTGCTGTACGGCGGGATCTGCGAGAGCGCCCTGGACATCGCACGCGCCCCGGACCAGCGTGCCGCGCTGGAGGAGTCGCTGGCCGAACTCGACCTGGTGCTCGCCGGCGTCGCCCGCCGTCCGGCTCCGGGCTGCGCGCACACAAGGTAGGGGTCAGCGGCGGCCGAGGCCGAGCCGGCGGGCGACGCGCGCCATCAGCTGGGACATCTTGGACGGGAACGCGTCGGGCTCGGGGACGGTGACGGGGCGGACGCGGCCGTTGTGAATGGCGCTGATCTTCCAGCCGGCGGCCGTCCGCGCCAGGACGATGGTCTGCCGCGACAGCCGCCGCGCCGGGAGCGTGGCGCGCCACGGCATCAGGACGGAGGCGGTGCCGTGCGCGACCGCCACGTCCGGCGTGAGGTGGCGGACCGACTCCAGCTCGCCGACCAGCGCCGAGCCGGCCAGGACGCCGCGGAAGAGCTTGTCGTGGTTGCGCTCGTGCTCCAGGCGGCCGCGGGCGATGGTGCCGTCATAGGAGACGTAGTCGGAGTCGTCGGTGAACAGCGCGCCGAACGCCGCGGCGTCACCCGCCGTCCAGGCCGCCAGGAAGTCGGCGAAGAGCCTTTCGATCTGGGCGGTGTCGGTGAGGGTGGTCGGGCGCATGGCGGTGCCTCCGCAGGATGATATTGTTGGTTCGATCAGCGAAATGTACGATACCAGAAGGTTTCGAATGTCGAAGAATAGCGTCATCGGAGAGATCGCCATGGAGCTCCGGCGGTTGCAGCGGAGCTTCGACGCCTTCGACGAGGCGGCCGCCGCCCGGCTCGGGCTCAACCGCACCGACCTGCGCTGCCTCGACGTGGTGCTGGCCGGCGGCCCGCTCCCCGCGGGTCGGCTCAGCGTCGCGCTGAAGCTCAGCCCGGCCGCCACCACCACGGTCATCGATCGGCTGGAGCGTGCGGGCATGGTGTCGCGTGCGCCCGATCCGGGCAACCGCCGCCGCGTCCTGGTCGCCGCGACCGACGCCGCCCGCTCGGCCGAGACGGAGATCTTCGTCCCGGTCGGCCGGGCGGGCGCCCAGGCGCTGCAGAAGTACGGGCCTGACGAGTTGGCCGTCGTCCTCGATTTCCTGCGTACCGCCCGCGAGGTCCAGGAGGAGCAGGCCGCCCGGGTCAGAACCTCGTCCTGAGCCTCAGGCCCGGGGGATGTCCTTGCCCGTGGGCCGATACTCGCTCAGCAGGATCCGGCCGTCCAGGACGCGGTGGCCGGCCAGTTCGAGGTCGGCGGACGTGATGCCGGCGAACGCCGGGTCGCGGCCCGCGCCGCCCGCGAACAGCGGGAAGGTCATCAACCGGAGCCGGTCGACCAGGCCCGCGCTGACGAGCTGACGGGCCAGCGACAGGCTCCCCATCGTGCGGAGCGGCACCGCGCTCCCGGCCTTCAGCCGCCGGATCTCGTGCGCCAGGTCGCCGCGGAGGATCCTGGTGTTCGGCCAGGCGACCCGGGTCAAGGTCGTGGAGAACACGACCTTGTCCAGCTCGGTCAGCCGCTGCCACGACGCGTCCTTGGCCTCCTCGGGAAGCCCCGCCAGCGCCTCGTAGGTGCGGCGGCCCATCACGACCAGCTGTGGCGCGTCGCTCTCCGCGGTGATCCACTCCTCGAGCTCGGGCCCGAAGTAGCCGAAGTATCCGGGCAGCCCATCACTTCCCGCCCATCCGTCGACCGACAGGAAGATGTCGACGATCAGGTCACTGGTCATGGTCCGCTCCTCTGTCCGGGGTAGCTACTTGCAAAAGTGAAGCATGCTTGTAGAAGTGAAGTCAACGACCTAGGATGTGCTCGTGCGTACTCGCGAATACGGCCAGTACTGCGGCCTGGCCCGCGCCGCGGAAGTCCTCGGGCAGCGCTGGACGCTGCTGATCCTCCGCGACCTGCTGGTGGGGCCGCGGCGATACTCCGACCTCGCGGCGGGCCTTCCCGGCATACCGACCAACATCCTCGCCACGCGACTGAAGGAGCTCGAAGGCGACGGGCTGGTGACCAGGGAGCTGCAGGGCGGGCAGGGCCGATCGGTCGTCTACCGGGCGACTCCGCGGGCCGGGGAGCTCGCGCCGGCCCTGGACGCGCTCGGCCGCTGGGGCGCCGCCGCGATGCGCGATCCGCACGAGGGCGAGGTGGTCACCGAGGCCGCCCTGGTGGCCGGGCTCAGGGTCGCCGCGGGCGGGGGAGAGGCTCCGCCGGAGGGGCGGAGCCGGGTGTACGTCGTGAGGTCGGGCGAGGCGGTCGCGTGCGCAACGGTCCGCGACGGCGCGGTCACGGTCGAGGCCGGCGGGCATCCCGATCCCGACCTGGTCGTCGTCGCCGGGCCGGGCTTCCGCGACCTGCTCGCGGGCGTGCTCGACGCCGGCGCGGCCGTCGCGTCCGGGGCGGTGACGCTCGACGGGGACGCCGCGCTGCTCGCCGAGTTCTCGGCGACGTTCCGCGTCCCCTACACCGACGCCGTCGCCACCTGACGCGGGGCCCGTCCGGCCCGGCGACATCGACCGGGCGCGACGGTAGATTGGCGCCAGGAGAACCGGTACGGAGGATCGATGTCGCAGGTCGAGGTCCGGTTGCTGCCCGCTGCCGCCGGTGGCGACGCGGCGCTCGTCGGTGAGCTGACCGAGCTGGTCAACCGCGTCTACACCGCCTCGGAAGAGGGATTGTGGGCCCGCGAGGTCTCCCGTACGAGCGCGGAGGAGATGGCGGAGCTGATCCGCGCCGGGGAGATCGCGGTGGCCTGGCTGGACGGCCGGGTCGTGGGCGGCGTCCGGGTGCGGCGGCTGGAGGGCGGGGAGGCCGAGTTCGGGATGCTGGCCACCGATCCCGCTTACCGGGGCGCCGGCATCGGGTCGCGGCTGGTGGGGTTCGCCGAGCAGCTGGGCTGTGAGCGGGGCGCGGAGGTCATGCAGCTGGAGCTGCTGGCGCCACGGGAGTGGACGCATCCCTTCAAGGAGTACCTGAACGAGTGGTACACCCGGATCGGCTACCGGGTCGTGCGCGTCGGCTCCCTGGAGGAGAGTCACCCCGACCTCGCGCCGCATCTGGCCGGTTCCTGTGACTTCCGCATCTACCACAAGGATCTCCGCCCGTCCTGACGGAGGCCGGCGCACCGCGATGCCGGGCCTGATGGTGCCAGTCATTGCAGTCATTACTGCAATGACTGTACGGTGGAGGCATGGTTGGTGAGAGCGTCCACATCCCTCAGCCCGAAGGCAGCCTGCGCGTCATCGTGCGCGGCGACACCGGTCCTCCCGTGCTCCTGCTCAGCGGCGCCGGCAACGACAACGCGCTGCTGAGCTGGCGGCACGCGATCCCGGCTCTCGCCGCGGAGCACCGGGTCCTCGCCCTCGACTGGCCCAAGCAGGGCGAAAGCAAGCCGTGGCAGGGCTTCGCGGGCCACGACCGGATGATCGAGTGCGTCACCGCCGTGCTCGACCACTTCGGCCTGCGGCAGGCGGCGCTCGTCGGCCTGTCCCAGGGCGGCGCCATCGCGCTGGCGTACACGATCAGGCATCCGGAGCGGGTGTCGCGGCTCGTCGCGCTCGCGCCCGCGGGCGTGATCTCGTTCCCGCCCGTCGTCCACCAGATGCTCTGGCTCACCGCCAAGTCGCGCCTGCTCAACCGGACCATCCCGTCGCTCGTCTTCCGGAGCCGGGCCGCCTGCGCGTGGTTCGCCAGGCGAGCCCTGTTCGCCGGGCCGGTCGCCGACTTCGAGGAGATCGTCGACGAGTACCACGCCGACGTCCTCGCCAACGGGGCCGGCTCCTCCGACTGGCAGAACGACTCGATCGGGTTCCGCCGGATGCGCGTCGACCTCCGGCCCGAGCTGCCCACGATCAGCTGCCCCACGCTGTTCATCCAGGGCAGCCACGACGCGGGCGTGCGGCCCCGGCACACCCGCGCCGCGGCCGGGCTCGTGCCCGGGGCGAGGTTCGAGCTCATCGAGGGCGCCGGCCACTGGTCCAACCGGCAGGAGCCCGAGCGGGTCAACGCCCTCATCACCGGCTTCCTGCGCGAATCACCGGCCGATGGGCGCGGGGACCCCGGCGGGAACACGACAATGAGATCATGACCGAGCCAACGGACGCCGAGCTCGACTTCGTCGACGACGTCGCGGCCTTCTTCGCCGCCGAGGGCCTGCCGCACATCGCCGGGCGGGTCATCGGGTGGCTGCTCATCTGCGACCCGCCGGAGCAGAGCGCCGCCCAGCTCGCGCAGGCGCTGCAGGTCAGCCGGAGCTCCATCAGCTCCACGACCCGCCTGCTCACGCCGAGCGGCCTGGTCGAGGGCGTGCGCAGGCGCGGCGACCGGCAGGAGTACTTCCGCATCGCCGCCGACGGCTGGAGCCGGATGCTCGCCAACCGCTACGCCAAGACCACGGCCTTCCGCCAGGTGACCGAACGCGGCCTCACTGTCCTGTCCGGCGCCGCGCCCGGACGCCGCGAGCGGCTGGCGAACGTCGCCGAGCTGTACCGCTTCCTGGAGAGCGAGCTCCCCGCCCTCTGGGACCGCTGGGAGCGGCGCCGGTCCTGACAGTCAGGGCAGGAGGCGGCCCACGTGGTAGCGGACGGCGGCCAGGGCCGCGTCCGGGTCCCGGAGGCCGAGCATAATCTCCGCCGTGAGGCCCTCGACCAGTGCCAGGAACACCACCGACTCGTGCCCGGGATCGAGGTCGCCCGGCGCCCGGCCGGTCCGCTGCGCCTCGCTGATCAGATCCGCCACCCGGTCGTGCAGCCAGGCCTGACCCTCCCGTAGCGCCTCGGCCAGCTCGGGCACGGCTCCGGCGCGGGCCCCGAACGCCTGCCCGGTCCGCCGCTCGGCCCTGCGGCGGTCGTCCAGTGGCAGCATCTCCGTCGCCATCGACACCAGGAAGCCCCGCACGTCCACGGACGCGAAGTCGACCCCGGCCGTGATCCGTGCCGTGACCTGCTCGCCCAGGTAGGCGACCACGTACCGGAGCATCTCGTCCTTGGTGCGCATGTAGTACTGCACCGCGCCGAGTGACATGCCCGCCTCCACCGCCACGTCCCGCAGCGTGGCGGCGTCGAGACCGTCACGGCCCGCGATGCGCAGCACGGCCTCGGCGATGTGCCGGCGGCGCTCGTCGTGGTCGACCTTCTTCGGCACGGGCCCTCCCTTATTCCATACCCGTGTATTAACATACAGCAGTATGGGAACGTTGGCATTCTTCGCCCCGGCCGCCGCCGGCCACGTCAACCCCACTCTCGGCCTGGCCGCCGAGCTGGTGCGGCGGGGCCACCGCGTCACGTACGCCACCACGGAGGAGTACGCGCCCCGGGTCGCCGAGACCGGCGCCGAGGTCGTCCCGTTCACCTCGTCCTGGGAAGCGCTCAAGGGCCGGCCGGCGCCGCAGATGCACGGCCGGGAGTTCATCCGCGCCACCCGCATGCTTCTCGGCGAGACCAAGGCCGTGCTCGCCCAGCTCGGCGACGGCGAGCGCCCCGACCTGGTCGTCCACGACGGCCCGATGGCCTGGTGGGGCCGTGTCCTGGCCCACCGGTGGGACGTCCCGTCCGTGGAGACCTGGCCGAACCTGGTCGGCAACGAGCACTGGTCCATGCACCTCAAGTACACGACCTTCAACCCGCTCAGCCCCGGCTTCCTGCTCCTGCTCGCGCGCCTGGCCACCTTCCTGCGCAGGGAGGGTCTCGGCGCCGACGTCCAGGGATTCATGCAGGGCTCGCGGGCGGAGCTCCGGCTGGTCATGCTGCCGCGTGCCTTCCAGTACGCGGGCGAGACCTTCGGCCCCGGTTACCGCTTCGTCGGCCCCGCCCTGACCGGCCGCGCCTTCCAGGGTGACTGGCAGCCGCCGGACGACCTGCCCGTGGTCCTGGTCTCTCTCGGCACGGGGTACAACGACCGGCCGGATTTCTACCGTACGGTCCTGGAAGCGGCGGCCGGTCGCCCGTGGCGCGTCGTGCTCGCGACGGGCGCGGCGGACCCCGCCGGCCTGGGCCCGGTCCCGCCCAACGTCGAGGTGCACCGGCAGGTGCCGCAACTGGCGGTGCTGCGGCACGCCCGCGCCTTCGTCACCCACGCCGGGATGGGCGGCACCATGGAGGGCCTCCACCACGGCGTGCCCCTGGTGGCGGTGCCGCAGATGGCCGAGCAGCGCGCCAACGCCGACCGCATCGCCGAACTCGGGCTGGGCAAGACCCTCCCGCCCGGCCAGGTCACGGCCGGGACGCTGTGGCAGGCGGTCGAGGACGTTTCCTCGGACCCCCGCGTACGGGAGAGGCTCGACTGGATGCGCGGCGAGATCGAGGCGGCGGGCGGCGCCACCGCCGCCGCCGACGAGATCGAGAAGCTGATGCGCCCGCCGGGAGACGGCGCTGGGTGAGGACGAGAGCCCGCCTCGTCCCGCACCCGCGGCTCGCGCTGGGCGTTCCTCCGCGGGCTACCGGGCCCCGGTGCCGGGGCGGCTAGCCGCGTGGCAGGGCGCGGAAGACCCGCTGCGCGTAGTAGGCGGAGCCGGCGAGCAGGAGCAGGCCGGAGAGGACCCCGCTGACGATCGGGACCCAGGCGACCGCCTCCGTCCACACCATGGCCAGGCCCGCGAGGCCGAGGACGGTGAGACCGGCGCCGGGGACGAGGATGCTGACCTCCCGCCACACCGGCCACAGGGCGACGAAGTGGATGCCGACCACGAGGGCGATCCAGGCCACGCCCGACTGCTCCGGCCAGCCGAGGGCGTCCAGCACGCGGAGGCCGCCGAACAGGGCCAGCGCTTCGAGTACGACGATCACCACGTACCTGCGGTTGAACATGCCGCCGGGCGCGCCGCCGGGTTCCGCGGCGCCGCCCCGGGTGCGGCGGCCGGCGAGGAACCACAGGACGACCACGCTCGCGAGCGCGAGCCCCGCGATGACGCGGAGCGCCGTACCAGCTGACGGGGGGAGGGGTGCGTTCGCGTTGATCGCCACGAAGACCATGCCGAACACGGCCCCGATCAACACTCCGCTCAGTCTCTGCACGGTCGTTGATCGTATCCAGATACATGCCCTCTTGAGACCATGCGACTGGATTGAGGAACGATGACCCGTTCTGTGCCCGTGGTGCCGCCCTCGGCGTCGCTCCTGGGAGGTCTGGCGGCGCCGGTCGGGAGACGGTTCGACTGCTCTCCAGAATCGGCGCAAATATGGACAAATGGGCGGCGTGGTAAATCGGTCTAAATGGGGATTTTTGTAGTTCGGCACGGGCTGGCCTGATTATCTTACATGGTAGTACTTTGCTGGTAGCTGGCAATATCGGCGGGTTCGGCCAGAGGGCCACGGGTATTTCCGTACAAGTCGTGCAGAGGCGAAGCGCCAAGAAAGTAATAGCAGAGCCCTAGACGTATACGGAAAGAAAAATGACCAGACCAAACACGCAAAAGACAAATCGCCGGAACGGCCTGCTGTGGGTAGCCGCGGCCACGGTCGCTCTCGCGGCTCCCCTGGCTTCGACGGGACCCGCGTACGCAGGCACGGCCGACTGGCCGGGCCCCAACAGCACCATGTCCGACCAGCACAACGACCAGTGGCACGAGGACGACTCGGCCGAGGAGGCCTGGGAATCCCGCGACCACGAGGACGCCGGGCACCGCGAGGACTCCCCGAACTACGAGGACACCCGGCACCGCGAGGAAGCCCACGAGTCGGCGCACCACCCGCATTCCTGGAACCAAGAGGACGAGCCCGGCTACGAAGAGGCGGAATACCGCGAGGACGAGCCTGGCTACGAGGAAGCGGAATACCGCGAGGACGAGCCTGGCTACGAGGAAGCGGAATACCGCGAGGACGAGCCTGGCTACGAGGAAGCGGAATACCGCGAGGACGAGCCCGGCTACGAGGAAGCGGAATACCGCGAGGACGAGCCGGCCCACCACGAATCCTGGGGCCACGAGGACGCGCCGGAGTACGAGGACGCCTGGGGCCGTGAGGACGGGCCGGAGTACGAGGAAGCCTCGTACCGTGAGGACGGGCCGGCCGACCACGAGTCGCGGAACCGCGAGGACGGGCCGGAGTACAGGGACGCCTGGAGCCGTGAGGACGGGCCGGAGCGCGAGATCTCCTGGAACCGTGAGGACGGGCCGGAGTACAGGGACGCCTGGAGCCGTGAGGACGGGCCGGAGCGCGAGATCTCCTGGAACCGTGAGGACGGGCCGGAGTACAGGGACGCCTGGAGCCGTGAGGACGGGCCGGAGCACGAGATCTCCTGGAACCGTGAGGACGGGCCGGAGTACAGGGACGCCTGGAGCCGCGAGGACGGGCCGGAGCACGAGATCTCCTGGAACCGTGAGGACGAGCCCGAGTACGAGGACGCCTGGAGCCGCGACGACGAGCCGAACTACGAGGAAGCCGCGAACCGCGAGGACGAGCCCGAGTACGACGAGTCGTGGGGCCGTGAGGACGAGCCTGAGTACGACGACTCGTGGGGCCGTGAGGACGAGCCGGAGTACGAGGACGCCTGGAGCCGCGAGGACGGGCCGGACCACGAGGACTCCTGGGACCGTCAGGGACCCGCGGACCGCGAGCCGATGATCGCCGAGGTCGCTGACCCGCAGGACCAGCCGGAGCCCAGCGACGCCGAGCCGGTGGGGACCCAGGCCGAGAACGAGGCCGAGAGGGCCGCCCGGCCCGAGGACCGGAGCGCCAACAACGCGCAGGCCACCAACAACTACGTGTCGGTGATCCTCCCCAGCTACGGTGCGCTCTTCACCCCATGGCTGGCCACCGTGGACCAGTTGAACGCGGACAGCCAGAACGCCTTCGGCCAGAACGCGTTCGGCCAGACCATGGAGGGCCTGTACGCCGAGGGCCCTGACGCTGAGGGTCCTGACGCTGAGGGTCAGGACGTCGAGGCTCAGGATGTGGAGGGTCAGGACGCTGAGGACCTGAACGTCGAGGGTCCTGACGCTGAGGGTCAGGACGTCGAGGGTCAGGACGCTGAGGGTCAGGACGTGGAGGGTCCTGACGCTGAGGGTCAGGACGTCGAGGGTCAGGACGCTGAGGGTCAGGACGTGGAGGGTCCTGACGCTGAGGGTCAGGACGTCGAGGGTCAGGACGCTGAGGGTCAGGACGCTGAGGGTCAGGACGCTGAGGGTCAGGACGTCGAGGGTCAGGACGCTGAGGGTCAGGACGCTGAGGGTCAGGACGTCGAGGGTCAGGACGCTGAGGGTCAGGACGCTGAGGGTCAGGACGTCGAGGGTCAGGACGCTGAGGGTCAGGACGCTGAGGGTCAGGACGCTGAGGGTCAGGACGCTGAGGGTCAGGACGTCGAGGGCCAGGACGCTGAGGGTCAGGACGTCGAGGGCCAGGACGCCGAGGCTCAGGACGTCGAAGGTCAGGACGCCGAGGCCCAGGACGTCGAGGCTCAGGACGTCGAAGGTCAGGACGTGGATGGCCAGAAGCTGGACGGCCGGAGTGCCCACCAGCTGAGCGAGGACGGCCGGCTCTCGCTGGCGTCGCTCCTCGGTTTCTCGCCGGCCCAGCAGTTCTTCCTGCCGTACAGGAACATGCAGCAGACGGCGTGCGCGGTCGCGGGCGGCAACTCCCTGCCGGCCAGCTGCCCGTCCCTCGTCCACAGCGCGTAGCGGATCATCGCTGACGGAGCACCAACCCTCCAGCCCGGGCGGGCGCCGCGTTCAGCGCGGCGCCCGCCCGCAGGCGTTCCGGGCCGCCAGGACGAGGCAGGCGCCCGCGACGGCAGGTGTTCGGGTTGTCCCACATACGGGGAACCGCACGGACCGGAAACCGGACGACCGTTGCCCACCCGGCACGTGATCCGGTCCGGTCACAGGTCATACTTCCGGCATGGCGCCGCGTATCCCCTCCCCGGTCGACCGGCTCGTGGCGGGCGTCGTCGGGCTGTTCGCGGTGGCCGAAGAGATCGGCGAGCGCACCGCCGCCCCCGACCGGCAGGAGGCGGCGTGGTGGATCGCCGCCGGGGTCGCCGCGGCGGTGCTCGTGCTGTTCCGCAGGCGGGCGCCGTTCGGGGTGCTGTCCGCGTACACGATCGCGAACGTCGCCGGGTTCCTGCTGGTCGCGGACGTGGCGGCGGCGTGGCAGTACTACACGCAGCTGCTCCTGCTGTTCACGCTGCTGAGCGAGGTGCGCCCGCGTGACCGGCGGGCGGTGACGGGGCTGGCGATGACCGGCGTCTTCGTGGCGGCGATGCTGGCCGCGTCCTCGACCGCGCCCGGGTGGGGCGACGTCGCGGTGGCCGTGGTCATGACCACCGTCGCGGCCGGCGCGGGCATCGCGGTGCGGCGCTACCGGGCGCTGGCCGTGCGGGCGGCGGAGCGGGGCGAGCTGCTCGCCCGCGAGGCGGTCTCCGCCGAGCGCGCCCGCATCGCCCGCGAGCTGCACGACATCGTGGTCCACAGCGTGAGCGTGATGACCATGCGCACCGGCGGGGTCCGGCTCATGCTGGGGCAGGAGCGGGCGCCCGAGCGGGAGATCCTGGCCACCGTCGAGGCGACCTGCCGGGAGGCGGCGGAGGAGCTGCGGCTCATGCTCAACCTGCTGCGCGGGCCCGAGAGCGACGGGACCGTGCCGATCGCGGGGCTCGACCGGCTGGACGAACTGGTGGACCAGGTACGCGCCGCCGGCCCGACGGTGAAGACGGAGATCCACGGCGAACCGGTGCCGCTGCCGCCCGCGCTGGACCTGTCGGCCTACCGGATCCTGCAGGAGGCGCTGACGAACACGCTCAAGCACGCCGGGCCGGCCGACGTGACGGTGACGGTCGGTTACCGGCCGCGCGAGCTCACGCTGGAGGTGGTGGACCGGGGGCCGTCCGGCCCGCCGCCCCGGCCGGGCGAGAGCGGCTACGGGCTGGTCGGGATGCGCGAGCGGGTGGCGATGTTCGGCGGGACGCTCGCCGCGGGGCCGGTCCCGGAGGGCGGGTTCCGCGTCCGGGCGGTGCTGCCGGTGTGAGCGTCCCGGGCCGGAAAAACTTCTGGCGGCCGTGTCGATCCGGCGCGGAGGCGTTCGACGCGTCGGTGAGACGACGAACGGCACCCTGAAAGGACGCTGTCATGCAGAAGATCACCACCTACCTCTGGTTCGACCACCAGGCCGAGGAGGCCGCCACCTTCTACACCTCGCTCTTCGCCGGCTCCCGGGTGGTGGGGATCCAGCCGGGGCCGGACGGCGGGGCGATGATGGTCACGTTCGAGCTGGCGGGGCAGCGCTACCTGGCGCTCAACGGCGGCCCGGCCCACACCTTCAACGAGGCGATCTCGCTGCTCGTCGACTGCGAGTCGCAGGAGGAGGTCGACGAGCTGTGGGGCAGGCTCACCGAGGGCGGCGAGGAAGGTCGGTGCGGGTGGCTGAAGGACCGCTACGGCCTGTCCTGGCAGATCATCCCCAGGGAGCTGCCCGAGCTGCTGAGCCACCCCGACCCCGAGGTCGCGGGGAAGGTGGCGCAGGCGATGATGGGCATGAGCAAGATCGACGTGCGGGCGCTGCGCGACGCGGCCAAGTCCTGACCCTCGGGGGGCCGGCGGGCGAGCCGCCGGCCCCGCGCCGGGTCAGTCGACCGCCATCTCGCCCAGCAGCGACCAGTCGTCCTGCGGGATCGTGGTGTTGACGATCCGCGGCGTCTCGGCCAGGTGCGGCGGCAGGTCCTGCTGGGCCTTCCTGAAATGGTCCGACTGGACGTGCGCGGCGCCCGCGTCGGCGTCCTTGAACGCCTCCACCAGCACGTACTCGTTCGGGTCGTCCAGGCTGCGCGACCAGTCGAACCACAGGCAGCCGGGTTCGGCGCGGGTGGCCCGGGTGAACTCGGCGGTGACCTCGGCGAACCGGTCGGCGGACTCGGGCCGGACGCGGAACTTCGCGGTGATGAAGATCATTTGGTCTCTCTCGTTACGGTACGGGGTCCTCACCGATGGTAGGGCGGGCGAGCCTGATCAGCCCGGCTCGCGGGTGGCGTGCTCCGGCGGGACGGTCGGCTTCGGTGTCGGGCCGGACCGCTTGGGCGACGGGGTCGACGTGGGCGTCGGCGAGCCGACCGGCGACGACGGCAGGCCGGAGAACCTGCCCTGCCGCGCCATCACGGGCACCGCCATCCGCACCGCGCCCGCGTCGCGGAACGTGAACGTCATCGGCACGTAGTTGCCGAGGATGCCGCTGGCCATGCCGATGGGCTGGTCGGGCCGGGTGGCGGCCTCGAAGGGGCGCAGTTCGACCGGCCCCACCAGCCGGACGGTCCCGCCGCCCTCCACGGTGACCCGCTCCAGCAGGTCGGGCCGGTCGCGGTTGCTGATCAGCACCGCGTACAGGGCCTGCCGGCCCGCGGGTGACGCGGCGGGTGACGCGGTGGACATCTCGCCGAGCAGGAACGCGTCGCGTACGTGCACCCCCTGCACGTCGCCGTTCGCCCCGTCGTTCCCCGGGCGGTTCAGCCGGGCGGGGTCGTTCGGGTCGACCGAGCTGGAACAGCCGGTCGCCGCCAGGACCAGTGCGGCGGCGCAGGCGAGCAGCCGCGCTGACATGCCAGTGGACATGATTGGCCGCTACCCGGGCCCTCCTCGGTGAACCGCGCCCCGGCACGATCATGACGGAAACCGGGGACAACCGGGAGCCGCCGCCTACCGCGCCGTCGCCGCCCCGCCGCGAGGTTTCGCGTCACGCCGGGACGGGCACGCGTCGTCTACGCTCGGCTCACGAGCCGGACCGAGGTTGAGGGGGAATCTCCGTGACTGGCGAACTCGCGGGAGTGGCGGGGCTGCTGTACGAGTTCGGGCTGCTCAAACGCTACAAACGCACCGGCTGGCTGGTGGCCGGGGTGCGCGATCCGGAGAGCATCGCCGACCACTCCTTCCGCACCGCCGTCATCGCCGGGATGATCGCCAAGCTGGAGGGCGGCAACCCGGAACGGGCCGCGTTCATGAGTCTCTTCCATGACACGCAGGAGACGCGCATCACCGACATCCCGTACATCGGCAAGCGCTACCTCAAGCCCGCCTCCAACGAGGAGGTCACGGCCGACCAGACGCGCGGCCTGCCCGGCGAGGTGGCGGAGATGGTGAGCGGCGCGGTCCGTGAGTACGAGGAGAAGGACAGCCTGGAGGCGGTGTGCGCGCGTGACGCCGACAAGCTGGAGTGCCTGATCCAGGCGGTCGAGTACCGCGAGCAGGGCAACCAGAACGTGCAGCCGTGGATCGACAGCTCGCTGGCCGCGCTCAGGACCGTCACCGGCAAGCGCCTGGCGGAAGAGGCGCTGCGCACCGGCACGCTGAAGTGGATCACGCCGGTGCTCAACGGCGACTGATCACGGCACGCGAAAGGCCCCGGTCCTTGCTCACTGACCGGGGCCCTGTCGCGCTTGATCTCCCAGGATCTCCATGACACTTCATATCACGAAATTTCTCCGTACGAGTCAGAATGCGGGATATGAGGTGAAACTCCCGAAATTAAATCGGTTGTGATCGCGCGCGCCGGTCTGCTGAGCTGAGCGGCGGAACGGCATCCCGTGAGCGAGGAGCAGAAATGCGAGCGACTTTCATGTCCACCCAGCTGAAGACTTCCTTCTACGCACAGGACATGACGCTCCGTGAGAACACTCAACCTCGGGATCCTCGCGCATGTCGACGCCGGTAAGACGAGCCTGACCGAGCGGCTGCTGCACGCCGCCGGGGTCATCGACGAGCTCGGCAGCGTCGACCAGGGCAGCACCCGCACCGACACCCTCGCGCTCGAACGCCGGCGCGGCATCACGATCAGATCCGCCGTCGTCTCCTTCCCCATCGGCGACGTGACGGTCAACCTCATCGACACGCCGGGCCACCCCGACTTCATCGCCGAGGTCGAGCGCGTGCTGGACGTGCTCGACGGCGCCGTTCTGGTGGTCTCCGCCGTCGAGGGGGTGCAGGCCCAGACGCGCGTGCTCATGCGTACGCTGCGGCGGCTCGGCATCCCCGCGCTGATCTTCGTCAACAAGATCGACCGGCGCGGCGCCGCGTACGGTGAGGTGCTGGACGCCGTCAGGGCCCGGTTGGCCCCGTCGGGCGTCGCCATGTCGGCCGTCACCGGCCTCGGCACCCGCGCCGCCGCCGCCACCCCCGCCGCCGACCCGCGCCTGGCCGAACTGCTCGCCGACCACGACGAGACCCTGCTCGCCGCGTACGTGGACGACCGGCCCATCACGGACCGGCGGCTGCGCCAGGCGCTCACCCGGCAGGCGCGCGCCGGTCTGGCGCATCCGGTGTTCTTCGGCTCGGCCATCACCGGGGCGGGCGTGCCCGCGCTCATGGACGGCATCCGCGACCTGCTGCCCGCCGCCGAAGGCGACGCGTCGGGGCCGCCGTCCGGCGCCGTGTTCAAGGTCGAGCGCGGGCCCGCGGGGGAGCGGCTCGCCTACGTCCGCATGTTCTCGGGCACGCTCCGGGTCCGCGACACCGTCCCCGGCCACGGCAAGGTGACGGCGATCGGGGTGTTCGACCGCGGCACCGCCGTCCGCGTGGACGCGGTCGGCGCCGGGCGGATCGGCCTGCTGTCGGGGCTCGGCGGCATCCGCGTCGGCGACTACATAGGCGACCAGTTCGCTGACCAGCACGCTGACCACGCCGCCGACCACGTCGTCGATCACCACGTCGATCACCACGTCGATCACCACGCCGATCACCACGTCGATCACCACGCCGATCGCGCTGCCGATCGCGCTGCCGATCGAGCCGCCGATCGCGTCGGCATTCGCGTCGGACCGGCTCGCGGCCGTGCGCGCCGACACTTCGCGCCGCCGTCGCTGGAGACCGTCGTCACGCCCGTCCGGGCCGCCGACCGGGGTGCCCTGCACGCCGCGCTCACCCAGCTCGCCGAGCAGGACCCGCTGATCGGCCTGCGGCAGGACGACGTCCGGCAGGAGACCTACGTCTCCCTGTACGGGGAGGTGCAGAAGGAGGTCATCCAGCAGACGCTGGCCGAGGAGTTCGGGCTGGAGGTGACGTTCGAGGAGACCACCACGATCTGCGTCGAACGCCCGGCAGGCACCGGCGCGGCGGCCGAGTTCATCGCCCAGGGCGGCAACCCGTTCCTCGGCACGGTCGGGCTGCGCGTCGAACCCGGGCCGATCGGGTCGGGGGTGACGTTCCGGCTGGCGGTCGAGCTGGGGTCGATGCCGTACACGTTCATGCGCGCCGTCGAGGAGACGGCGCGGCAGACGCTCCAGCATGGCCTGCACGGCTGGGAGGTGATCGACTGCGCTGTCACCCTCACCCACACCGGCTACTGGGCGCGGCAGAGCCACTCCCACGGCGTGTTCGACAAGAGCATGTCCAGCACCGCCGGCGACTTCCGCAACCTGACGCCGCTGGTGCTGATGGACGCGCTGAAGCAGGCGGGCACCCGCGTGCACGAGCCGTTGCACCGCTTCCACCTGGAGATCCCCGCCGACCTGCTGGGCGGGGTGCTGCCGGTGCTGTCGCGGCTGCGCGCGGTCCCGACGGGCTCGCGGCCGCACGGCGACACGTACCGGATCGAGGGGACGGTGCCGGCGGCGCTGGTGCACGGGCTGGAGCGGGCGCTGCCGTCGCTGACCCGCGGAGAAGGCGTCCTGGAGACCGCCTTCGACCGCTACCAGCGGGTGCCGGGGCCGCCCCCGGCCCGCCGCCGCATCGGCCACGACCCGCGCAACCGGAAGGAGTACCTGCTGCACGTGGTGCGCATGGTCTAGGCGGACCCGGAGCGCGCGGGGGCCGGCGCCGACCGCCACGGCAGCTGGTACGCCCACTGCCACGCGGCCTCGATCGGCCCCCGGCTGAACCGCCGCAGCCAGAGCGTGGACAGGGCCATGAACAGCGCGCAGATGGCCAGCCACGCCACCGGCACCCACCAGGGCCGCAGCCAGTCGAGCCGGGCGGCCAGCCCGAGCCCCCAGCCGTAACAGAGGGCCGAGGCGACCACGTTCTGGAAGACGTAGCAGCTCAGCGCGGTCCTGCCCACGTTGGACAGGCCGCGGCGCAGCGGCCCCGGCGCGGCGTCCCGGCGCACCAGCGAGGTGATCAGGGCGAGCAGGCCCAGCGCCACCAGGGGCGGCAGCAGGTACCGGTCCACCAGGAACCAGCCGGGGCCGGCGAACGTGGTGACCAGGTTGAGCGGCAGCCCTGCGCCCAGGCCGATCGCCATGAGCCTGCGCCGCAGCGCCGCGCCGCGCTCGGTGCCGTCGAACACGCCCGCCCGCAGCAGCCGGGCCCCCAGCAGGAACAGCACGACGCCCAGCGGCACGATGAACACCGCCTCCGCCCGGTACACCCCGGCCAGCTCGATCCGGGACGCCACCTGGTCCAGGTAGGACCCCTCGGTGAACAGCGAACCCGGCGAGGATCCGGCCAGGGAGGCTCCGCTGTAGAGGAGCGCGGCCGTGGCCAGCCCCACGAACAGCACGAACAGCGACCCGACGGCCGCCATCCAGGCGGTCACCACCCGGTCGCTCCGCCCGATCAGGTACGCGACCACGATCGCGGTCACCCCGTACCCCATGAGCACGTCGTACTCGAAGACCAGCACGTAGTGCAGCAGCCCCTCGGCGAACAGCAGCGCCGCCCGCCACAGGTAGCGCCCCGGCCAGCGCAGCCCGCGCCGCCGGGCCGAGCGGTACTGCAGCTCCAGCCCGACGCCGAACAGCAGGGTCAGCAGCGCCAGGAACTTGCCGTTGGCGAGGAAGCGCAGGAACGACTCCAGCGCCCCCGCCTGCCCCAGCGCCCCCGCCAGATCGGCGGGCCCGCCCGGGCTGGTGAAGATCCAGATGTTCGTGCCCAGCGTGCCCGCGATCGCCGCGCCCCTGAGCACGTCCAGTGCTTCGATCCTGTTGCCTGTCACCTTTCCACGATGCCGTCGCCCAGCGGGGAGAAGGTCCTCACATGGGCTGATCTCGGATACATCGATGGATGTATCCGGGGCAGCCGTCAGGCATGAGACTCGGGAACTGGGACATCCGGCCGGCGGCGGGCTGGGCTGCCTGATCATGATCATCGTGTCGGTCGTCCTGTCGGTGCTGCTGACGCTGATCCTGAATCTGCTGCTCTAGTGGATATGTCCTAATCTGTGTGCGTGATTCGCTCTGCCACCCCTGCCGACGTGCCCGCCATCCACCAGCTGATCCGTGAGCTGGCCGCATACGAGAAGTCGCTCGACGAGGTCGAGGCCACCGAGGAGCAGCTGCGCCAGGCGCTGTTCGGCCCCGAGCCCAAGGTGTTCGCCCACATGGCCGAGAACGACGACGGCGAGGTGGTCGGCTTCGCCATGTGGTTCCTCAGCTTCTCCACCTGGACCGGCACCCACGGCCTCTACCTGGAGGACATCTTCGTGCGCCCCCAGCATCGGGGCGGCGGCCACGGCAAGGCTCTCATGACCGAGCTGGCCCGGATCTGCATCGAGCGCGGGTACGGGCGCTTCGAATGGTCCGTGCTCGACTGGAACGAACCAACGATCAACTTCTACAAGTCCATCGGAGCCATCCCCTGCGACGAGTGGATCCGCTACCGGCTCAGCGGCGACGCCCTGGAGCGGTTCGGCAAGTCGTAGCTACCGGCCCGTGGACGGCGAGGCGTACAGGCTGTCGAGGCCGAGCGGGGGCGGGGGCGGCAGCGGCCCGGCGTGGTCGGCCTGGAAGGCCTGGAGCTGGTAGGCGACGAAGCGGCGGGAGGCGGCCGCCGCGGCCCCGGACGACTCGGTGACGATGCCGTTGTTGGCCAGGAGCAGCAGCACGAGGTCGGCCAGGTCGAAGTCGGGACGCAGCCGTCCGGCGGCCTTGGCGCGACGGGTGAGCTCGGCGAAGCCCCGCTCGGCGCGGGCGCGTTTGTCCTCGTAGTCCAGGGCCTCGGGGAACGCGGTCAGGAAGGCGGCGGTGAACCCCCGGTCGGCGGCCTGCATGGCGCAGAGCGTCTCGATGACCGTGCGGAAGGCGCGCCACGGGTCGGGGTCCTCCAGGGCGTCGTCGACGGTCGAGGCGCAGGCGGAGAGCTGGTCGGCGAACACCTCCGCGACCAGCGACTCGCGGGTGGGGAAGCGCCGGTAGAGGGTCGCGACGCCGACCCCTGCGCGGCGCGCGATCGCCGCCGTCGGCACGTCGAGCCCGCGGGCGGCGAACGCCTCGCGGGCCGCCTGGAGGATGCGGTCGCGGTTGTGCCGCGCGTCGGCGCGCAGCGTTATCCGAGAGGAACGGGCAGGCACTCTTCTCACATTAGCGCCAAGTGGAGCACCCCCTCCGGTTGCGGCCTAGGGTCGGGCCTGACACACGAGGAGGACCAGTGAGCGAGATGCGCGCCGCCCGTTACGACAGGTACGGGCCCCCGGAAGTGCTGTACGAGGCCATGGTGCCGAAACCGGTCGCCGGGCCGGGCGAGGTGCTGGTGCGGGTGCACGCCAGCAGCGTCAACGGGGGCGAACTTGCGGCCCGCGCCGGGCGGCTCCGCCCGCTGACCGGCCTGATGAGCCGGGGCTTCCCGAAGACCCTCGGCATGGACTTCGCCGGAGAGGTCGCCGCCCTGGGCTCGCCCATGCGCGGCCTCGCGGTGGGCGACCGGGTGTGGGGCGGAGGCCGGGCGATCAGCTCCGCGGCGGCCGAGTACGTCGTCGTCCGCCCGCGCCACCTGGCCCTCGCGCCCGCCGGGACGGACCTGGTCGAGGCCGCCTCCCTGCCCGGCGTGGGCACGACCGCGATCACCGCGCTGCGCGACCGGGCCGGGCTCAGGGCGGGGGAGCGGCTGCTGGTGCGCGGCGCGAGCGGCGGCGTCGGCAGCGTCGCCGTCCAGCTCGGCCGGGCGTACGGCGCGCACGTCACGGGGCTGGCCAGGAAGGGCAACCTCGACTTCGTACGGGACCTCGGCGCCGACGAAGCCGTCGACTACGCGACCACGAGCCCCGGCGACCTCGGCCGGTTCGACGTGATCCTCGACACCGCAGGCACCGCCCTGAGCGCCTACCGCCGGCTCCTCACACCCGGCGGACGCATGGTGACGATCAGCTTCGACCTCGGCCGCCTCGTCCCGTCCCTGGCCTCCATCCTGGTCTCCACCGTGTACGGCTCGCGACGCGTACGGTTCTTCAGCGGGAACCCCACCCACGAGCTCTTCGCCGACCTGACGCGGCTCGTGGAGAGCGGGGCGATCCGGCCGGTGGTGGACACCGTCCATCCGCTGGCGGACATCGCCGGGGCGCACCGCGCGCTGGAAGCCGGCGGCGTCCGCGGGAAAGTGGTCGTCCGGACCGTGGGCGCGGCCAGCTCCCAGACCTGAACCACGAGCCGGGGATCCAGGGCGGGACGCGAGAAGGCCCGCAGACCTGGCGGGCTGCGGGCCTTCTCGGAAGTCACATGCCGGTGCCCGCGTGCACCCGTTCCGGCTGGCGGCCGGTCTGGTACATCTCCTCCGGCCCCTCACCCAGCTCGCGGTGCGTCTCCTCGATGCGGAGCGCCACGCCCATGGCGAAGAACGTGGGCGCCCACTCGCCGATGAAGATCCCCCAGCGGTCGGCGCGAGCCAGATCCGCGCCTTCGTAGTTCTTCGACATCATCCAGCTGGCCAGGGCCAGGCCGACGGAGCCGATTCCTGCCAGATACATGTGATTTGACTTGATGCCCATCTTGTGGAGCATTTTGATCATGATGTCCCCCCTTGCTGTGAATGCTGTTCCCCTGTCCCGAGCGCCGTAACCTCGGCCCGCGCCGAGAGGGTGCGCAGGGCTTCCAGCAGCTCAGGGGGGCCGTCGACGGTGAAATCGGCGTCGAGGGCGAGGATGTGCAGCGCCAGCCGCATCGGGGTCTCGCCGCCCGCGTGCACGACGCACGTACGGTCGCCGGCGCTCTCGACGAGCACCGATTCCGGCAGGTGCGGGGCGATGGCGGAGGCGGGGGCGTGCACCGTGACCCGCGCCCGGTGCCGCATCAGCGCCGTGTCGACCCCCTTCGGCACCATCGACGCGGGCGGCGCCTCCCGGGGGGTGAAGCGCGGGCCGCCGGGTGTCCGGAGCGCGAGCCGGTCGACCCTGAAGGTGCGCCAGTCGTCCCGCTCCACGTCCCAGCCGATCAGGTACCACCGCCGCCCGGTGTGCACCAGCCGGTACGGTTCCACGTCCCGCGTCCGTACGGACCCGTCGTGCGTCCGGTAGTCGAACCGCAGCCGGTGCCGGTCGCGGCAGGCGGTGGCGACGGCGGTCAGCGTCTCGGCGGGGACGGCCGGCCCGCCCGGAGCGAGGGACACGGTGGCCGCGTGCAGCGCCCGGACCCGGCGGCGCAGCCGGTCGGGCAGCACCTGCTCCAGCTTGGCGAGGGCGCGCAGGGACGTCTCCTCGATGCCCTCCACCGCACCGGCGGTGCGCAGCCCCACCGCGACCGCCACCGCCTCCTCGTCGTCCAGCAGCAGCGGCGGCAACTCGGCCCCGGCGCCCAGCCGGTAACCCCCGGCCACCCCGGGCGTGGCGTGGACCGGATAGCCGAGGCCGCGCAGCTTGCCGATGTCGTAGCGGACGGTCCGAGGGCTGACCTGGAGGCGTTCGGCCAGCTCGGCGCCGGTCCAGGCGGGCCGGGTCTGCAGGAGCGACAGCAGACGCAGCAGCCGCGCGGAGGTTTCCAGCATTTGCCGATTTTCCCGGAAAAAGCGGCAAAAAGCTTGCCACAATCCCTGGGACGGTACATCTATGACCATCAGGGAGTTCCACCTCGACATCCCCCAGGCCGACCTCGACGACCTGCGCGAGCGGCTGAGCCGGACCCGTTACCCCGTACAGACCCCGGGCGCCGGCAGCGAGCGCGGCGTCACCGTGGCGGAGCTGCGCGAGCTGGCCGACTACTGGGCCACCGGCTACGACTGGCGGGCGCACGAGGCCGAGCTCAACGCCCACCCGCAGTACGTCACCGAGATCGACGGCCAGGACATCCACTTCCTGCACGTGCGCTCGCCCGAGCCGGACGCCACCCCGCTGATCCTCACCCACGGCTGGCCGGGCTCGGTCGTCGAGTTCCTCGACGTGATCGGGCCGCTGACCGACCCGGAGGCGCACGGCGGCGACCCGGCCGACGCCTTCCACCTGGTCATCCCGTCCGTCCCGGGCTTCGGACCCTCCGCCCCGCTGCGCGGCACCGGCTGGACGCTCGGCCGGATCGCCCGCGCCTGGGCCACGCTGATGGCCAGGCTCGGGTACGAGCGGTACGGGGCGCAGGGCGGCGACTGGGGATCCGGGATCTCCCGCGAGCTGGGGCTGACCGACGCCGAGCATGTGATCGGCGTCCACGTGAACTACCTCATGACGTTCCCGTCGGGCGACCTGGGCGAGGTGAGCGAGTCCGACAAGGCGCGGCTCGCCAAGCTGGAGGAGTTCACCGGGGACATGGGCGGCTACATGGCGATCCAGTCGAGCCGGCCGCACACGCTCGGGTTCGGGCTGGCCGACTCGCCGGCGGGACAGCTCGCCTGGATCGCGGAGAAGTTCCGCGAGTGGACCGACCGGCCGGTGGACCGGGACCGGCTGCTCACCAACGTCAGCCTCTACTGGCTGACGAACACGGCCGACTCGGCGGCGCAGATCTACTGGGAGTTCTCCCACGCCTGGTCCATGCCGCAGTCGTCGCCCACCCCGCTCGGCGTCGCGGTGTTCCCGCACGACATCGTGCTGCCGATCAGGAGGCTGGCCGAGCGGACGGACAAGGTGGTCCACTGGACCGAGTTCGAGACCGGCGGCCACTTCGCCGCGATGGAGGAGCCGGAGCTGCTGGTCCGCGACATCCGGGCCTTCTTCAGGGGCGTTCGTTAACGGCGTGTTTCCGGCGTGACGCTTGTGTATCGCCTGTTGCCCGGGTGAGTCACCCGTAACGAACGCACAGCGCCGATCCGCCTCTGTGCGTAACCCCGGATTCCTACGTTCGAGTCAGCTCAGAACGTAGGAGGAATGATGGCGCGCTGGATCGCCGAGTGGCATCCCGACGACGCGGCCTTCTGGCGGACCACCGGCCGGAAGGTCGCCCGGCGCAACCTGGTCTTCTCGATCCTGGCCGAGCATCTCGGTTTCACCGTCTGGACGCTGTGGAGCATCGTGGCCGCCCGGATGGGCGGCTACGAGTTCACCACCGACCAGCTGTTCTGGCTGGTCGCGCTGCCGAACCTGATCGGCTCCGTGCTGCGGGTGCCGTACACGTTCGGGCCGGCCAGGTTCGGCGGACGCAACTTCACCGTCGTCAGCGCGCTGCTGCTGGTCGTGCCCGCCGTGCTGCTCGGGGTCGCGGTGAGCAGCCCGGACACCCCGTACTGGATGTTCCTGCTGATCGCGGCCACGGCCGGGGTGGGCGGCGGCAACTTCGCCTCCAGCATGGCCAACATCACCTACTTCTACCCGCGGAGCAAGCAGGGCGTCGCGCTCGGGCTGAACGCCGCCGGCGGCAACATCGGCGTCAGCTCGGTGCAGCTCGTCATGCCGCTGGTGATCGGCGCGTTCGGGCTGGCCGCCGCCGGGTGGTTCTGGCTGCCGTTCGTCGTGGTCGCCGCCGTCTGCGCCTGGTTCTTCATGGACAACCTCACCAGCGCCAAGGCCAGCCCGCGCGAGCAGCTCGCGGTGGCCGGCAAGGCCCAGACGTGGGTGATGTCGTTCCTGTACGTGGGCACGTTCGGCTCGTTCATCGGCTATTCGACCGCCTTCCCGCTGCTCAGCACGAGCCTGTTCCCGGACGCGCCGTGGGCCGCGGTGGCGTTCGCCGGGCCGCTGATCGGGTCGCTGATCCGGCCGGTGGGCGGGTGGCTGGCCGACCGGCTCGGCGGGGCCCCGGTCACGCTGTGGAATTTCGCGGCCATGGGCGGCGGCGTCCTGCTCGTCTGGGCGGCGTCCGGATCGGGCAGCTTCTGGCTGTTCTTCCTCGCCTTCCAGACGCTGTTCCTGACCGCCGGCATCGGCAACGGCTCCACCTACCGGATGATCCCCGCGATCTTCCAGGCCAAGGCGGTGGCCGAGAAGGGCGACGACGAGGCGGCGCTGCTGCACGGCAAGCGGCAGGCGTCCGCGGCCATCGGCATCATCTCCGCCGTCGGCGCGCTCGGCGGCTTCCTCATCAACCGGGCGTTCGGCATGTCGTTCGCCGCCACCGGCAGCCCGGCGGGCGCGTTCCTCGCCTTCGGCCTCTTCTACGCGAGCTGCGCCGCCCTGACCTGGTGGTGCTACCTGCGCACCGTCGGCGTCTCGCGGGTGGCCAGCCTCGCCCACGCGAGGGTCTGACCGGATGGCCGAGCCGGTGAAGACCCACTGCCCGTACTGCGCGCTGCAGTGCGGGATGGCGATCAGCGCCACCGCGTCCGGGATCACGATCACGCCGCGGACCGACGTCCCGGCCAACGCGGCCGGAGCCCTGTGCCAGAAGGGCTGGACCGCCGCCGACCTGCTCACCAACGGCGCCCGCCTGACCAGCCCGCTCCTGCACGGGCGGCCGGTGGAGTGGGACGTGGCGCTCGGCCACGTCGCCGACCGGCTGTCCGCCATCAGGCTCGAACACGGCCCCGACGGCGTGGCCGTGTTCGGCGGGGGCGGGCTCACCAACGAGAAGGCGTACCTGCTGGGCAAGCTCGCCAGGGTCGCACTCGGCACCAGCCAGATCGACTACAACGGCCGCTTCTGCATGTCGTCGGCCGCCGCCGCCTCGATCAGGGCGTTCGGCATGGACCGCGGCATGCCCTTCCCCGTCACCGACCTGGCCGGGGCCGACGTGGTGCTGCTGGCGGGCGCCAACCCGGCCGAGACCATGCCGCCGTTCGTCCGCCACCTGGACGGGCCGCGGCTCATCGTCGTCGACCCGCGCCGCACCGCCACGGCCAGGCTCGCCTGGCTGCACCTGCGGCCCGCGCCCGGCACCGACCTGGCGCTCGCGCTCGGCCTGCTGCACCTGGCCGTCGCCGAGGACCTGGTCGACGCCGCGTACGTCGAGGAGCGCACCAGCGGGTTCGACGCCGTACGGACCTCGCTCGCCGCCTGGTGGCCGGAGCGCGTCGAGCGGATCACCGGCGTGCCGGTGCCGCGGATGCGCGAGGCCTTGCGCGCGCTCGCGTTTGCGAAGAACGCGTACGTGCTCACCGGGCGCGGCGCCGAGCAGCACGCCCAGGGCACCGACACCGTCACCGCGTTCGTCAACCTGGCGCTCGCGCTGGGCCTGCCCGGACGGCTCGGCTCCGGGTACGGGTGCCTCACCGGGCAGGGCAACGGCCAGGGCGGCAGGGAGCACGGGCAGAAGGCCGACCAGCTCCCCGGCTACCGCAGGATCGACGACCCGGCGGCCCGCGAGCACGTCGCCGGCGTGTGGGGCGTCGATCCCGGCGACCTGCCGGGTCCTGGCCGGTCGGCGTTCGAGCTGCTGGAGGCGCTCGGCACACCGGCGGGGCCGAAGGCGATGCTGCTGTTCGGCTCCAACCCGGTCGTGTCCGCGCCCGACTCCGCCCGGGTCGCCGAGCGGATCCGGTCGCTGGACCTGCTCGTCGTCTGCGACGTGGTCATGTCGGAGACGGCGGCGCTGGCCGACGTGGTGTTCCCCGTCACCCAGTGGGCCGAGGAGACGGGCACCATGACCAACCTGGAGGGCCGCGTGCTGCTGCGCCGGCAGGCGGTCCGGCCGCCGCCCGGGGTGCGGAGCGACCTGGAGGTCATCGCCGGGCTGGCCCGCAGGCTCGGCCACGACTTCGCCGACGAGCCGGGCAAGGTGTTCGAGGAACTGCGCCGCGCCAGCGCGGGCGGCCCCGCCGACTACTCGGGCATCACGTACGACCGCATCACGGGAGAAACGGAAGAGCCCCGGGAAACCCGCGATGAGGCGGACGTGCCGGACGAAGGAGAGGTCGGGGACCGCGCGGATGTTCGGAGTGGCGCGGACGTCCCGGGCGGCGGGGAGGTCCGGGACCGCGCGGATGTTCGGAGTGGCGCGGACGTGCCGGACGAAGGAGAGGTCCGGGACCGCGCGGGGGTTCGAGGTGGCGGGGAGACCGGGCAGGGGCGGGAAGTCGGGGTTTTCTGGCCGTGTCCCGCGCCGGGGCACCCCGGGACGCCGCGGCCGTTCCTCGGCTCGTTCGCCACCCCCGGCGGGCGGGCCAGGTTCGTGCCGGTCGAGCACCGGGGCCCGGCCGAGGAGATCGACGACGACTACCCCGTCTACCTCACCACGGGCCGCGTGCTCGCGCACTACCAGAGCGGCGCGCAGACCCGCAGGATCGCCGCCCTCGCCGCCGCCGTGCCCGAACCGTACGTGGAGCTCCACCCCGATCTGGCCGGGCGGCTGGACATCGGGGCGGGGGACCTGGTGCGGGTCACCAGCAGGCGCGGCCAGGGACAGGGCGTGGCCAGGATCAGCGACGCGATCAGGAGCGACACCGTGTTCATGCCGTTTCACTGGGAGGGGGCGAACCGGCTGACCAATCCGGCGCTCGACCCCACGTCCCGGATGCCGGAGTTCAAGGTCTGCGCCGTACGGGTGGAGCGGGTCACATGAGGCTCGTCGTCGTCGGCAACGGGATGGCGGGCGCGCGCCTGGTCAGCGAGGTACGGGCGCGCGACCCGCGGATGCCGGTCACCGTGTTCGGGGCCGAGCAGGGCAGCCCCTACAACCGGGTGCTGCTGTCGAACGTGCTCGCCGGGCAGGCCAGGCCCGAGCAGCTCGGCCTGCACGACCTGTCCTGGTACGACACGCACCGGGTGGAGGCGGTGCTCGGGAGCGCCGTGGCCTGGATCGACCGCGAGTCGCGCGCCGTGCACACCGCCGACGGCCGGCGCGCGCCGTACGACCTGCTCGTGCTGGCCACCGGCAGCGAGGCGATCGTGCCGCCCATCCCCGGCGTGGGGCGCGCCATCCCGTTCCGGACGCTCGACGACTGCGACCGCATCGTCAAGGCCGCCGCCGACAGCCGCCGCGCGGTGGTGATCGGCGGCGGGCTGCTCGGCGTCGAGGCCGCCCGCGGGCTGGCCGGGCGCGGGCTGCCCGTGACGCTGCTGCACCTGGCCGGCCACCTGATGGAACGGCAGCTCGACCCCGAGGCGGGCCTGGTGCTGGGCGAGACGCTGGCCGGGCTCGGCGTCGCGATCAGGACCGGCGCCAGCGCCGTCGCCGTCGAGGACGGCGGCGTCCGGCTGGCCGGCGGCGAGCTGGTCGAGGGCGACCTGGTGGTGCTCGCCTGCGGCGTCCGCCCGCTCACCGCGCTGGCCGCCGAGGCCGGGCTGGAAGTGCGGCGCGGCATCGTGGTCGACGACGAGCTGCGCACCGACGACCCGTCCATCCTGGCCATCGGCGAGTGCGCCGAGCACGACGGCACCGTGTACGGGCTGGTCGCGCCCGCCTGGGAACAGGCCGCCGTGGCCGCCGACGTGATCACCGGCGGCGCGTCGCGCTACCGCGGCTCCCGGCTGGTCACCCGGCTCAAGGCGAGCAGCGTCGAGCTGGCCGCGATGGGCGAGACGCACCTCACCGACGAGCAGGCCGAGGTGGTGCGCTTCAGCCACCGGGCCCGGGGCACCTACCGCAAGCTCGTCATCCGCGACGACCGGCTCGTCGGCGCGATCCTGCTGGGCGACACCGACGCCGTCGGCACCCTCACCCAGCTCTACGACCGCGGCGGGCCGCTGCCGGGGGACCGGGCCGGGCTGCTGTTCCCCGGGCCGGCGCCGGCGGCGAGGGCCGACAGCCCGACGCTGATGCCCGACGCGGCCAAGGTGTGCCACTGCAACGACGTGACCAAGGGACAGATCAGGGCGTGCTGGGAGGCGGGCGCCAGGGACGTGGCCGGCGTGGCCGCCGCCACCAGGGCCACGACCGGCTGCGGCACCTGCCGTGACGCCGTGGCGGGCATCGTCGGCTGGCTGTGCGAACAGGAAGGGGTTCCCGCATGAGGAAGATCGTCGTGGCCGGGTACGGGCCGGCCGCCCACCGGTTCGTGGAGGCCCTGCTGGAGCGGGGCTTCGACGGGACGATCACGGTCATCGGCGAGGAGCCCAGGCCCGCCTACGACCGGGTGGCGCTCACCTCGTACCTGGACGGCGTCTCGGCCGAGGAGCTGTCCTACCCGGTGCCGCCCGGCGTGGTGACCAGGCTGAACAGCCGCGTCACCGGCATCGACCGGCGGGCCCGCCGGGTGACCGTCGAGGGCGGCGAGCCGGAGCCGTACGACGTGCTGGTGCTCGCCACCGGGTCCAGGCCGTTCGTGCCGCCGGTGCCGGGGGCCGGGCACGCGCACGTCTACCGCACCATCGACGACCTGGACGCGATCAGGGCGGCGGCCGAGGGGGCCACCGACGGCGTCGTGGTCGGCGGCGGGCTGCTCGGCCTGGAGGCCGCCGACGCGCTGCGCGGGCTCGGGCTGCGCACCCACATCGTGGAGATGAGCCCGTGGCTGATGCCCCGCCAGGTGGACGAGGGCGGCGGCGCGGTGCTCAAGGGCCACATCGAGGCGCTCGGGCTGAGCGTGCACGCGGGCTCCGGCGTACAGGAGATCGTCACCGACGGCCGGGGGAAGGTCACCGGCCTCCGCACGCCGGACGGCACCCTCGTCGAGGCCCAGATCGTGGTCTTCTCCGCCGGGGTCAGGCCGCGCGACGAGCTGGCCAGGGAGTGCGGCCTGGCGGTGGGGGAGCGCGGCGGCGTCGTCGTCGACTCCGCCATGCGGACCTCCGACCCGCACATCTACGCCGTCGGCGAGTGCGCCCTGCACGACGGCATGGTGTACGGGCTCGCCGGGCCGTGCTTCACCATGGCCGAGGTCGCCGCCGAGCGGATCACGGGCGGCGCAGCGGCGTTCGGCGGCGCCGACCTGTCCACCAAGCTCAAGCTGCTCGGCGTCGAGGTGGCCCAGTTCGGAGCCATGGAAGGGGCGCTCGACGTCACCTACATGGACCCGGTGGGCGGCGTCTACAAGAAGCTGTTCATCAGCGACGACGCCACCACCCTGCTCGGCGGCATCTGCGTCGGCGACGCGTCCCCGTACGGCACGCTGCGCTCCTACGTCGGCAAGCCGCTGCCCGCACCTCCCGCCGACCTGCTGTTCGCCGGCGGCGGGGTCCAGCTCGACCTGCCCGACGACGCGCAGGTGTGCTCCTGCAACAACGTCAGCGCCGGCGCCGTCCGCGCCGCCATCCACGACCAGGGCTGCGCCGACGTGCCCGGCGTCAAGGCGTGCACCCGCGCCGGCACCACCTGCGGCAGCTGCGTGCCGATGCTCAAGCAGCTGCTGGAGAAGGCCGGCGTGGACACCGGCAAGGGGCTGTGCGAGCACTTCGCCCACTCCAGGGCGGAGCTGTTCGACATCGTACGGGTGCGCGGCATCCGCACGTTCTCCCAGCTCATCGCCGAGCACGGGGAAGGCCGCGGCTGCGACGTGTGCAAGCCCGTCGTGGCCTCCATCCTCGCCTCGCTGCACAACGGGCACGTGCTGGAGGGCGAGAACGCCGCCCTGCAGGACACCAACGACCACTTCCTCGCCAACATCCAGAAGAACGGGACGTACTCGGTCGTGCCGCGCATCCCCGGCGGTGAGATCACCCCCGGCAAGCTCATCGTCATCGGCGAGGTGGCCCGCGACTTCGGCCTCTACACGAAGATCACCGGCGGGCAGCGGATCGACCTGTTCGGCGCCCGCGTCGACCAGCTCCCGGAGATCTGGCGCAGGCTCGTCGACGCCGGGTTCGAGTCCGGCCACGCCTACGGCAAGGCGCTGCGCACGGTCAAGTCGTGCGTCGGCTCGGCCTGGTGCCGGTACGGGGTGCAGGACTCGGTCGGCATGGCCATCGCGCTGGAGCTGCGCTACCGGGGGCTGCGCTCGCCGCACAAGCTCAAGTCGGCCGTCTCCGGCTGCGCCCGCGAGTGCGCCGAGGCCAGGTCCAAGGACTTCGGCGTCATCGCCACCGAGCAGGGCTGGAACCTGTACGTGGGCGGCAACGGCGGCTTCAAGCCCCGCCACGCCGACCTGCTCGCCGCCGACCTGACCGGCGAGGAGCTGATCAGGACCATCGACCGGTTCCTGATGTTCTACATCCGCACCGCCGACCGGCTGCAGCGCACCTCCGCGTGGCTGGAGTCGCTCGACGGCGGGCTCGGCTACCTCCGCTCGGTGATCATGGACGACTCGCTCGGCATCTGCGCCGACCTCGACGCGCACATGGAGCGGCACGTCGCCACCTACGCCGACGAGTGGCGGGCCACGCTGGAGGACCCGGACAAGCTCGGCCGGTTCGTCAGCTTCGTCAACGCACCAGGGGTCCCCGACCCGTCCATCGTCTTCGCGACAGAGCGAGACCAGATCAAACCGGTGGTGATGTCATGAACTGGATCGGCATCTGCGGCTACGACCTCCTGCTGCCCGAGCGCGGCGTGTGCGCGCTGGTGGACGGCGAGCAGGTGGCGCTCTTCCGCACCTACGACGGCACGGTGCACGCGCTGGGCAACCGCGACCCGTTCAGCGGGGCGTACGTGCTCTCACGCGGGATCGTCGGCACCAGGAAGGGCGAGGCGACCGTCGCCTCGCCGCTGCACAAGCAGGTGTTCTCGCTGGTCACGGGGCGCTGCCTGGACGAGCCCGCGGTCGCGGTCCCCGTCTACCGGGCGCGCGTCCGCGACGGCGCGGTGCAGGTGTCCGTCAGTGTTCCGCCGTCCGGCGCCCGCGCTCAGGATCGCGGGCTCGTGTCGGTGGGCGGGTAGACGTGGGCGCCCGGGTGAGTCGCCGGGAGCACGCAGCGTCGGCCGGCGTCGACCGCGGCACAGCGCTCGGCCTCCTCACGCAGGGGCAGGGGCTCGGGCTCCGTGCTTAGGTTCGCCTTAATTTGCGGCACTGAAGGGACGCTATAGGCGACGCCTCGCCAAATTGGTATCGAGGTGGCAACGATCGCACCTCTGAACGATCTCGACAAATCGGGTGAACCATTCGTGTGAGTAATCCGCAGCCGGTAAAGGACTCGTCCGGACTGGATCAAGCGCGCATTCCCGGACGACCGGGGCGGGCATCACTGCGGCCATGAGCATGAAATTCCTGCGCAGGGGCGTCCTGCTGGCCATGGTCGTTCCTGCCCTCCTCACCGCCGGCTGCGCCGCGGGCGGCACCGGACAAGCGATGAAGGGCGCGGCGAGCCCCGCCTCGCCGACGGGCACCGAGACCGGCATGACCGAAAGCCCGATGCCCGGCGAAACGGGCACGGCGACACCGACCGAGACCGGCAAGGGCTCGCCCCGGTCGGTGGTGGAGAAGTTCTACCAGGCGCTCGCCTCGGGCAACGGCGAGCAGGCCGCCAAGATGTTCACCTCGGACGGCGTGGCGGCGGTGCAGGGACAGGAGACGGCGGAGGGCACGCAGGCGCTGACCGAGCTCTTCAAGGGCCAGCAGGGCGGCGGCGGCACGCCGAGCATCGAGGAGTCGGAGACCATGGGCAAGAGCGCCTTCGTCTTCGCGTCCTCCGGCCAGGGCGCCGAGGCGACCCGCGGGTTCTTCCTGCTGATGAAGGACAACGACTCCTGGAAGATCGACCGCTACATGAGCAACAGCGCGTCCTGAACGAGGCGTCGGCGCCCGGCACGCCGGGCGTCGTCGCCCGGCTTGTCGGCATACGGTGGGAGCCATGCAGGATCTCTCGCGGTTCCAGCATCCCCGGTTCGCCCGCGCGTACGACCGGATGAGCCGGCGGGCCGAGCCCGTCACGGGCGAGCTGCGCACCCGCCTGCTGGACGGGCTGAGCGGCCGCGTCCTGGAGGTCGGCGCCGGCAACGGGCTCAGCTTCCCCCACTACCCGCGGGGCGTGCGCGAGGTCGTCGCGGTCGAGCCCGACGACGTGCTCCGCGCCGCCGCCGAGCGGGCCGCGGCCACCGCCCCCGTGCCGGTACGCGTCGTGCCCGGCCACGCCGGGGCGCTGCCGTCCGGGCCGGCCGAGTTCGACGCGGTGGTGGTCTCGCTCGTGCTCTGCTCGGTCCCCGACCCGGCGGGCGCGCTCGCCGAGCTGCGCAGGGTGCTCAAGCCCGGCGGCGAGCTGCGCTTCTTCGAGCACGTGCGCTCCGACCGGCCCGTCCGCGGGCTGCTGCAGGACCTGGTCACCCCGGTGTGGTCGCGGGTGGCCGGCGGCTGCCACCCCAACCGCGACACGGCGGCGGCCATCGGCGCCGCGGGCCTGGTCATCGAGGAGCACGACCGGTTCACCCACCGGATCCCCGGCGCGCCCCCGCTCGCCCACATCCTCGGCCGGGCACGCAACCCCTGATCACGTGCCGCCCGGCAGCCGCGGGCTGATGCGGCCCTGGTCGACCAGGGCCAGATAGGCGGCGAACGCGCCGTGCGTCCACATCGCGGCCTGCGACGACGTCAGCGTGACCTCCTCGCCCTCATGCGTGCGGAGCACGTAGCCGTCGGGCGACTCGCGCCGCCACTCGGCCAGCATCCCCTCGTGCACGAGGACGTCGAGCATCCCCGTCAGGTATTCGCGTCCGGTGGCGAACACGGCGCGGGCCTCCTCGCATCTCGCCGGATCCCCCGCATGGCCCCTCAATTCTGCGTCGCGCGGGCGGGAAACGCACCGCCCTCGGGAACCTGGGACCGCCGGGCGGTGTATCACGGCCGGAGGTGTGACATGAGAAGGTTGATGGTCATCCTGGCCGCCGCTGCCGCGCTGATCGCGGGCGCGCCCCCGGCCTCGGCGTCCGGCGGGTGGGCGCTCACGTATCTCGATCCGGTGCCGTCCTCGCTGGCTCCCGGCACGTCGTACACGATCGGGTTCTGGGTCCTGCAGCACGGCACCCACCCGTTCGAGGGCGAGCTGGGCCCGACCGCGCTGCGGCTGACCGGCGCCGACGGCCTCGTCCGCGAGTTCCCCGGCAGCCCCTTGCCCGAGCCCGGCCACTACGCGGCCGCCGTCAACGTGCCCGAAGGCGTCCACAAGCTCACCGGCGTGCAGGGGATGTTCCAGCCGTACGAGATCGGGACCCTCACCGTGCCGGGCAGGATCGAGATCAACCCCCTCGACCCGGACCTGGTCAAGGCCCTTCGTGAGCCGACCGTGGACTACTGGGGCGTGATCCGTCCCCCGGGCATCCCCGACCTCGAAGGCGTACCGGACGCCTCCCCAGCCCCTCCCACCGCGGCATCCGCCCCCACCGCCTCCGCTGCACCCGCCGCCTCTGCCGCGCCCGCCCCAGTAACATCCACCGTCGGCGTCCCCCCGTACACACTCCTGCTCGCCGCAGCAGGCGGCGCGCTGCTGGCGGTGGCGGCACTGCGGTTGCCGCGCCGAGGACGCGAACCGGACCCGCCAGTCGACGACAAGGCGGACACGATCGTCATCTCGGGGTAGGCGCACGCCGCGCTCTGGGGGTGATCGTTCGTGGACGTCGCTGCTCGCCACTGCGGAGGTGGGCTGCTCGTGTCGGCCCGCGCCGCGGCGACGCGCGCGGACGTGCGGGTCTGCGGCGTGGTGCGGGCTGCGCCTTGTGCGGCCTTGTGACCTGCGGTGGTGGGCACAGTCCGCCTCGCGTGGTGGCGCGGTGCGGGCGGTGTTTCGGCTCGCGGGGTGCGTAACGGGTGTGGCAAAAGGGCTCGGACAGGGGGCTGGACGGCGGTGGGTAGATCTTGTCAGGGCGTCGGGGGTCTGAGAGATTGCTCGTACTTTGTCAGCCCCCCGGAGGTCACGCGTGCCACCCTTACGCCCGGCCCTCATCGCCGCCGCCCTCATCGTGGGGACGGCCACCCCCGTCCAGGCGGCAACCGCTCCAGAGATCACCGTCGAGAACGGCCGCACGCAGCCGGTCTTCTCCTACGCCGACGCCATCCGCGAACACGTGTACGTCGAGTCGACCGTCGACAGCGATGCCGACGGCAGGCTCGACCGGGTGCGTGTCGACATCATCAGGCCCAAGGAGTCCGGCCCCGGCCTCAGGGTGCCCGTCATCATCGACGAGAGCCCGTACTACGACAACTCCGGTCGAGGCAACGAAGGCGAGCGGAAGGTCTACGACGACGCCGGCAACGTCGTGAAGTTCCCGCTCTTCTACGACAACTACTTCGTGCCGCGCGGCTACGGCGTGCTCAACGTCGACATGCTCGGCACCACCAAGTCCGACGGTTGCCCCGACGTCGGGGGCAAGGCCGACGTGCTGGGCGGCAAGGCCGTCATCGACTGGCTCAACGGCCGCGCCAAGGCCTACCGCGCCGACGGCAGCCCCGCCGTCGCCGACTGGACCACCGGCAAGTCGGCCATGATCGGCAAGTCGTACGACGGCACGCTCGCCAACGCCGTCGCCGCCACCGGCGTGCGCGGCCTGGAGACGATCGTGCCCATCTCCGCGATCAGCTCCTGGTACAAGTACCAGCGCTCCAACGGCGTCATCTACAACTACGACTACGCCTCCTGGCTGGCCAACTACATCGACACCGACCCCGAGCCCAAGTGTCAGGCCGTGCGCGACCGGATGGACGCCGAGGACGGCGACGACACCGGCGACCACAACGCCTTCTGGGCCGAGCGCGACTACATCAACGGCCTGCTCGGCGACGTCTCCAAGGTACGGGCGAGCGTGTTCGTCGCGCACACCGTCAACGACCTCAACGTCAAGCCCGACAACTTCTCCGAGTGGTGGGAGGCGCTGGCCAAGCGCGGCGTGCCCCGCAAGATCTGGCTCGGCCAGACCGCGCACGTGGACCCGTTCGACTTCGAGGGCCGCAGGGGGCTCTGGGTGGACACGCTGCACCGGTGGTTCGACCACTGGCTGCACGGCGTGCGCAACGACATCATGCGCGAGCCCCGCGCCGACGTCGAGGTCGCTCCCGCCCAGTGGATCACCGAGCGCGACTGGCCGGCGCCCCGCGGCCACAAGCTGACCCTGCGCCCGGCCGCCGACGGCTCGCTCCGCCTCCTGCCCGGCAAGAAGGCGACCGCGAGCTTCACCGACGTACGCATGACCGAGTCCGACATGGTGTCCGACGTCGGCACCGCCAAGCCGGGCCGGATCGCGTACACCACCGGTGAGCTGCCCCTCGACCTGCGCCTGTCCGGCACCCCGGTCGCCGACCTGCGGGTCAAGCTCGACAAGCCGACCGCCAACCTGACCGCGCTGCTCGTCGACTTCGGCGACGACACCCGCGTCGACTGGCGGCGCGGCGGGGGCATCACCACCCTGACCGAGGAGGACTGCTGGGGCGACAGCACCGCCGGGGACGACGCCTGCTACCGCAAGGTCGTCACCAATACGGTCAACCGGCCGGTCGAGATCGTCGCGCGCGGCTGGATCGACGTGCAGAACCGCCTCTCGCTCAGCCGCTCCGCACCGCTGCCCGTGGGCACGTACGGGAGCGTCAAGTGGGAGACCCTGCCGCAGGACTACATCTTCAAGAAGGGACACCGGATCGGCCTGGTGATCGCCGGCACCGACTCGAACTACAGCAACGAGACGGGCACCGGGGCGAACGTCACCGTCGACCTGTCCAAGAGCTCGATCGCGTTCCCGGTGGTGCTCGGGACGCCGCTGGAGAGCGTGCCGCAGGACAGGGCGAGGTTCATCGGACCGCGGGAGGTGACCCTGCCGGAGCCGGAGCGGGAGTTCTCGTTCTTCTGACCTGACCTGCCGCACTGACCGGGCCTCGGGCGGATCGCCGCCCGAGGCCCTCTTGCTCGTGTGTGCATCTTCGCCTTGGTCATTCACGTGTTCGTGGGCAGTTGCTCCAATAGCCGCCTCCGTTCGCGTCGGGGATGAGGGCGCCTCTGTCATGGGTGACGGTCCACGACACCATGAGCGTGAGGGTTCCGTCCGCCGTGGTCGTGCCTTCGGTGGTCTCGCCGTCGCCCTTGGCGGTGCCGGTCCAGTGGACGGTGACGACGCCGGACTCGGTGACAGGCGGGCCCAGGCAGCCGGGGCGGGCGGCCGGGGCGGCGACGGTGAAGGCGTTGCCGGAGACGGCGATGCCGTTCGTGCCGGAGAACGAGGTGACGCGGCAGTCCCCGGTGCACGTCAGCTTGAACGTCCCGGACCGCTTCTCGCCCAGCTTCACGGACGTGGGCGAGATCGCCGCCACGGGCGCCGGGGGAGACGCCTTTCCCCGCGCTGCCGCGTCCACCGGGGCTGCGGTGTCCGCGGGGTCGGCGGGTGAGCCGGTGTCCGCGGGCGTCTGGGCGCCTCCGGGGTCATCGGACGTACGGGCGTCGGCTAGCGCGTTGCCGGATGGGCCGGTGTCCGCGGGCGCCTGGGTGTCTTCCGAGTCCGCTGGCGCGCTGGTGTCCGCCGGTACCTGGGTACTTCTGGGGTCGGCGGGTACTTGATCCTGGTCTGTCGTGGCCTGGGGGTCGGCCGGTGCCTGTTCCGTTCCCGCCGTGGCTCCTGGATCCGCCGGGGACTGGCCGGTCGCCGGGTCCGGTGTGGCCGGGGCCTGGCGCTGGCGGCTCTGGATCCCGGCCCAGACCAGGCCCGCCACCAGCATCACCACACCGACGATCAGCGCGGCCCGTACGAGCCACTGCAGCGAGATCCTGGCCTCCGGGTCGTCCTCGTCCGGCCGCTCCCGCCAGAACTCGTCCCACGTCTCCCCGTGGCCCCCGGCAGGACTCTCCACGGGCGGGTTCGCGAACACCAGTTTGTCCCCGTACTGGGTCACCGGCGTCCTGCCGCTCCGCCACCCGGGATCCAGCGTCCGCATCGGCGCGTGCTGCCGCGGCGGGTCGTCACTCCGCCTCGGCAACGGCACACTGATCCACCCGTCCACCCCGCCCTCACCCAACCGAGGCGGCGTCTCATCCCCGAACCCGCCAGAACTCCGGGAGTGCGGCTTCTCGGGGCCGAGCCCGTCGGGAGTTGGTGTCTCGTCCCCGGGCTCGCCTGAACCCCAGTTCTTGGTCCCGAGTCCGTCAGGGCTCAAGCGAGGTGGCGTCTCATCCCCGAGTCGGCCGGAACTCCAGGGAGGTGGCTTGTTGGTTCCGAGCCCGTCGGGGCTCAAGCGGAGTGGTGTCTCGTCCCCGAACCCGCCAGAACTCCAGGAGTGCGGCTTCTTGGGGCCGAGCCCGCCAGAGCTCAAATGCCTTTTGTCCCCGGCCCCGTCAGGGGCCAAGCGCGGTGGTGTCTTGTCACCGAGTCCGGGGAGGCTCCGGCGGGGGACTGTGTCGCCTCCGTGCTCGCCATCGCCCGAGCGGGCCCGCGTGCCGGGTTCGGTCGCGTCCCACCGAGGTGGTGTCTCGGTCCCGCGTCGGAGGGCCGTGGGGTCGATTCCGCGTTCGCCTCGGGGAGGCGCGGGGGCGTTCGGCGGAGCTTTCTCGTCACCCGTATTCGGCGCGCTCCCGTCGTCCCGTGTCCCGTCCGTGTCACCGCTCACCTCGGCGGCTTCCGCGTTCTCGTCCGTACCGTCTCGCGGTTCGTCCGGCGGGGCGGCGGAGTCGCCCCGGTCCGGTGACGCGCCGGTGTCGAAAGGGTCTTCCCCGAAGGGCGCCTCGGCGGGACGTTCCTCCTGCGCCGTGCCCCAGTGCGGCGGCGCGGTCTTCTTCTCGGTGGGGACGCGCATCGGGGGGAAGTCGCCGCGTTTGCGGTACGGGATGGTGTCGCCCGAGGAGGAGTCGTGGCCCGCGGGCGGCGTGGGAAGCCCCGTGGTGCCGGTGGGCACCAGGCGCTCGCCCGTCTGGTGGGCCGCCCGCAGCAGAGCCTCGGCCGTGCCCGGCGAAGCGGACGGCCCCCGGCGCGCCCGGGAGCCGGGCTCGTCGGGCTCCGGCGGGCCGCCGCCGGAGGGTTCCTGGCCGGTGGCGGCCGCGCCCGCCACCGGCCAGGAGTTTTCCCTGGTGCCCGTCGTGGGGCCGGGGACCAGGGAGATCAGCGCGGGCGGCGGCTCCATCAGACCGCGCGCCTGCGCCGGGAACCCGTCGGAGCGCCACGCCGCCGGATCGCCGGGCAGCGGGTCACCCCAGGCGGGCTGGTCGCGTAACGTGTCAGGGATCGCGGCCAGCGGCAGGCCGAGCAGCAGCACACCGGCCCGCACCCCCTCGCGGGGCGCGGCCTGGCAGGCCTGGCAGGAGCGGACGTGCCGGGCGATCCGGGTGCGGTTGCGCCGGCCGGGCGCCCTCGCCCAGTCCGTCACCCGTACCGCCAGCCGCGCGCACCCGTCGCGGGTCCGCGCCGCGCGCACCGCCGCGACCCACTCCTCCAGCCGGTCGGCGGCCTCCGCGATCATGGTGTTCACCTCGATCGCGGAGACGTCGAAGATCATGGCGATGTCCGCGCTCGCCAGCTCGTGCCGTACCGAGAGGTCGAGCAGTTCCCGGTGCGGCGGGTCGAGCGCCCGCAGCGCGTCGGCCACCTCGCCCGGCGCGCCCGGCCGGGTCCACGAGCCGGGGCTGGCCGGCCTGGACGCCGCCACGGCCGCGCGATGGCACCGCGCGAGCGCGTACAGCCACGGACGCAGCCGCTTCCGGTCGCGCAGCCGCTCCCCGTGCACGTGCGCCGACAGCAGCGCCCCGGCGACGGCCAGCTCCGCGTCGGAGGCCGACAGGCCCGTGCGGCAGTAGTCGTACAGGTGCCTTCCATGCTGCTCGCACAGCCTGCCGATGGCCTCGCGCGCCTCGTTGGACAGCGTCCGCCACATGATCGACTACTCCTCCAGCTAGCACGGCGTCCCTCGCCCGGCCCCTGGCTACGTCAGGGGGCCCGCTAGACGGCCTCCGGCAGGGTGGGTTCGGGGTCGCCGGCGCCGGATCGGGCACCGTCCACGCCGGCCGCGGGCGTGGTGCCGGCGACCCCCGTCCAAGGAGCGGGGAAGGCGGTCATGACGCCCTCCCGTGCGCGGCCGCCCGCGAGGGCGGCCGGTTCAGCGTGACCGGGCGGCCCGTCGCCCGCGACAGCGCCCACCACGCGCTGCACAGGTTCGAGGTGAGCAGCGTCCGGTCGTTGCCCGCGCCGAGCGTGCCCAGCACCGGCAGCGTCGCCATTCCGCTGCAGGCGAACAGCAGCACCGCGTCGACGGGCAGGTCCGCCTGCTTCACCTGGTCGACCAGTTCCGAAGGGGTGATGTCGTACGGGGAGAAACCGCCCTGCGCCCGCACCGGCACGACCCCGGCGATCCGCATGCCCGCGGCCTTCCAGAACCGCTCGGCCAGCTCCGTCAGCCACGGCTGGTACGGCGAGACGATGTGCACCTCCTCCACCCCGAGGTGCCCGATCGCCTCCATGATGGCCACCGTCGCGGTCGCGAACGGCACCCCGAACCGCTCGCTCATCCGCTCGCACTCGTCCTGGTCCTCGTCCGGGTCGAGCAGGTAGCGGGGGCCGTCGCAGGCCATGACGAGCGCGTCGAGCGCCAGGTCGCCGAACGAGCAGGCCATCGCGGGCAGCGCCGCGTTGTAGCTCTCCAGCCGCTCGGCCATCGCCAGCCCCGGGCGTACCGGGAACCGGCTGACATGCATGTCGGCGCGGGAGCCGAGCAGGCGGGTCAGCTCGGGCTCCGCCGACGGGTTGGCGGGCGGCACCAGCACGCCCACCCTGCCGCGGTTCATGCCGCCCTCCCGCCGGGTTCCTCGGGCGGCACGTCAGGCGTTCTGTCCGGGAAGCCGTCGGCCGGGGCGACCGTCCGTCCGGACACGTGCCGGATGCCGTGCAGCCGGTGTGCCGTCCTCGCGGAGCGCTGATCGGCCGGCCGGGTCCCGCGTACGGGAACGCCGTGGTGCCGCGGGCCGCGGACCTCGTCGGTGAGCATGATCACTCCTGTCCATGGGGGTTGCCCCAAGGGGCTGGAACGTCCTGGAGGCCGAGGCGGACCAGCTCTCGATCGGCCTGGCCACGTACTTCCGTGAAGGTGGCGCGGAGCTCCAGCAGGAGCCCGCGCAGTGACTCGGCCTCCTGCCGCGCCGCGCGCAGAGAGGCCTGTACGGCGCGGTGCCGTCGTGCCGTCACCATCCGCCACGACGCGGCGGCGGCCGTCAGGACCGCCACCGCCACGCAGGCGAGCAGGACGGCGTCCGGCCCGGCGCCGGTGATCCCGGGGACGCCGCTCGTCGTCAGGACCGCCGCACCCGCCAGCCCGGCCGACGCGCCCACCACGCGGGCGGTTTCGACCGCGCCCACCCCGGCCGAGAGGTTCCCCCGCCCGGCCGCGGCCGTGCCCGTCGTCAGCGCGCCGGTGGCCAGCGCGCCCAGCCCCGCCCCCGCCAGCAGGGCGCCGGCGAGGACCAGGAGCGGGTACGGACCAGCCAGCAACGATCCGCACCCGGAGGCCAGCGCCACCGCGCCGCCGAGCGCGACCCCGTTCATCCCGTGACGCCGGCCCACCCGGGCCGCGAACGGAGCCGCCGCGGCCATCCCCACCAGAACGGGCACCAGCCAGAGCCACCCGGGCCCGGCACCGGAACTCCCGTCCAGCACGGGAACTCCCGCCACGTAGGCCGGCCCGGTCGCCAGCAGAGCGAAGAACACACCACCGAACGCCCCGGACACGCCCGCCGCCCACCCGAGCCCAGCCTGTGTGTCCGGAGAGTTAGCCGCTCGTCCGAGATCTGCCCGCGCCTCTGCGGAGTCTGCGGTCCAGTTGAAGTCAGACTGCGGGTCCGCTGGGGCTGCGGCTCGTCCGCGCCCAGCTTGCCCGGTCGCCTGCGTAAGCATGGCGTGGGTGTCCGGAGAGTCTGTCGCCCGTCCGAGACCTGCCCGCGCCTCCGAGGAGTCTGCGGTCCAGCCGAGGTCGGACCGCGGGTTTGCTGGGGTCCGTCCGAGGCCGGTTCGTGTGGTCGCGGAGTCTGTGGCTTCGGGGTCGGGTGTGTGTCTCAGGGTCAGTGTCGCCGTCAGGAGGAGCAGCGTCGCCGCGCTCGCGCAGCCGAGTGTCAGCACGGATGTCCAGCCCCACACGCCGCCCCTGGCCAGGGTCAGCACCGCTGCCGCGATCCCCGTGACGAGCAGGACCGCGCCCGCCAGGGCACGCGGGGCCGAGGCGTGGCCCGGAGCGCCGAGAGACCGGGGCAGCGCGGGGGCGAACAGCAACAGCGCCGCCGCCAGCACCGCCCCCGGCAGGAAGAGCCCGCGCCATCCGAACGTGGCCAGCAGCCATCCGCCGCCCGCCTGCATCCCCAGCACCCCGGCCGCGCAGGCCGCGATCCACAGCGCCACCCCGCCGGGCCGCCGCCGCTCCGGCAGCGCGGCGAGCAGCATCGCCAGCGCGGCGGGGACCATGAGCGCGATACCCGCCCCCTGCCCCAGCCGGGCCCCGACGAGCACCGGCCACGACGGTGCGACGATCACCGCCGAGGCTCCCAGCACGTACAGGGCCAGTCCGACGGCCAGCACGCCCCGCCGTCCCGCCAGGTCGGCCATCCGCCCGGCGACGGCCGGCAGCGCCGCCATCGCGACCAGGTTCACGGTGACCGCCCACGCGACCCCGGCCGCCGGAAGCGCCACCGCCAGCGGATCGAGGTCCAGCATCGGCGCGGCCAGCATCCCGGCCACCCAATCCCCCATGACGACACCGGCCACCCCTGCGGCCACCACCCGCAACCCCACGAACCCCCGCCGGCGCGGAGCGGACACCCGCCGCACGCCCACCCGCACGTCAGAACGCCGCTGCCCGGGTGCGGAGGTCCGCCGGGGAACACCTCTCCTCCCTGGTTCGCTCCGGCGGGCCCGCCCGGAGACGGGGGAGCCGGGGCTTCCCGCCTGGATGCGCCTCCCGGCCGAGACGGGGGAGGGCACACGGGGCACGCCGCCGGGCTGTGCGGCGTCCCGGTGATGGTGTGCGGGTTCCGGCTCGTACGGGGTCATGGGGGCGTACGTGGGCCGGTGAGGTTCGCCTGGCAGCCGTGCGGGCGCGGGGCGACGGTCCGGGCCGGGGGCCGGGCCGGGGAAGTGGTGCGCCGGGGGGCGGGTCATCGCGACGGCGCGCAGGCGTCCGGGAGTGGAGGGACGGAGAGGCCGGGCGGCCGGTTGGGCACGCTGGCCGCGACCACGCGCTCGGACAGGCAGGTCGTCAGCCGGGCCGGGCGGACGCGCGGCGGCACCCGGCCACCGGCGACCGTCGTCGCCACTCGGACGGCCAGCGACAGGTGCTCGGCGCAGCGCCGCCGCACCTTCGCCTCCAGGCCCACGACCTGGGCCAGCCGGAGCCGCAGCGGCTCCAGGGTGGCGGTCCGCTGCAGGCCGTCGAGGTCCTCCAGGCGGTCCGGCCAGCGCAGGTCCTCGCGCAGCCGCGCCTCCACCTCGGCGACGATGCTCCCGGCCCGCCGCCCTTCCTGGCGCAGCCGGGTGGCGATGGTGACCGCCGTGAAGATGGTGAGGTCGTAGTCGGCGAGCCGGCCCGCGAGCGCGGCGGCGAGCACCTGGACGCGGTGCGTCAGGCCGTCGGCGCTCCAGCCGAGCACCAGCAGCCGGTCGGCGGCCGGCTCGACATGCCAGCCCGCGAGCCGCAGTTCGCGGGCCATCCGGTGGTACAGGCTCCACCTGTCACCGTCGCCGTCGATCCAGATCTGGACGCCGCCGAAGGGCAGGTCTGACACGTTGACCGGCTCGCCGTCGGGGGATGACCGCGCGCAGATGCGCTGGATCACCCGCTCCTGCACTGGCGAGACCGGGGTTCTGGTGAACCAGGGACTGACCTGGTGATCGATGGTCACGTCCGGCCACCTCCCTGCCGAGCGGCTCCGTTGAGCGTCCGGCTGTCAGGTAACAGTTTCCACGTGTCGTACGATACTGGCTAGATGCGGGATAGTGTGTCAACTCTCAGTTTTCGCCGAAAGAAGATGCCCCGGGTGCGGGAAGGGTGACCTGTCCGGTCAGGACGTCCCGCCGAGGGGTCAGGTCTACGCTTGATTGCGTATTACGGGTAGCAGGAGGCATGCGTGGCGAAGTTCGCCGAGCGACTCGACCTGGCGCTGGCCAAGCGCGGTTTCACGGGTGCTCAGGTCGCCGCAGCGCTCACCGAGGCCGGAATCCCCATCACCCGCGCCTACGTCAGCCAGTTGCGCACGGGAAAGCAGACCAACCCCACCCTCCAGGTGCTGCGGGCGCTGGCCGCGTGCCTCCAGGTGAGCGTGGGCTGGCTGGTGGGCGAGGATCACGTCGAGGCCGGCACGGTCGAGGACCTGCAGCTCCGGGCGGCCGGCATCGGCCTGTCCGCATCCGGGCTCTCCGAGAGCTCGCTGTCCGTCCTGCGGGGGGTGATCGAGCTGGCCCGCAAGGCGGAGGACCTGCCCGCGGACCCGGAGCCCGCCATGGAGATCCCCGACGCGGCCGCGCCGCTGGAGGAGTCCGTGCGCCGCGCGCTCGGCGAGCGGCTCCACTCGCTGCGCCTGGCCGCGCAACTGTCGCCGGAGAAGGTGGAGGCCGTGCTCGGCAAGGGCGCCATCGCGGTCGAGGCGGTCGAGCAGGGCCGCATCGCCCCGGCCCCCGCCACGGTCGAGCGCCTGCTCACCCTGTACGGCGTCACCGCCATGCCCGCCCGCGAGTACGTCCTGTCGATCGCGCGCGGCGAGCGCGAGCTCGAATGGTACGACTCGAGCAACTTCCCCGTATGGCTGGCCACGACCTGCTCCATCGACAGCAGGGCGTCGGTGATCCGCACCTATCACACCCACTTCGTACCGCCGCTGCTGCAGACCGAGGACTACGCGCTCGCGGCGATCGCGGCGGCCGACATGGGATCTTTCCGGCACACCACGGCCGACTCGGCGGTGGACATCCTGGCCGCCCGCCAGCGGCTCATCCTGGGGCCGAACGGACCGGTCGTGTGGGCGGTCATGGACGAGGGCGTGCTGCTGCGCTCGATCACCGAGACCCCCGTGCTGCTCGATCAGCTCAACCGGCTGATCGAGTTCGCCAAACGCCCCAATATCTCTCTGCATATCGTGCCGATGGAGGATCCCGCTTACGTCCCGCGTACCGGCCCGTTCACGCTCTGGCGTTTCGACGAGGCGTTCGAGCCCGACATCGCGTGCGCGCACGCGCTGGAGGCGGACGAACTGATCACGGACGCCGTTCAGGTGGAGGCCTATCACCAGGCCTTCACCAAGCTGTCGGTGACCACGACCACCCGCGACGAGACCCTTGAGACGCTGTGCGCCCACCGCGACAGGCTCGCCCGCGCCGTGGGGAATTGATCGTTCCACCACACCCGATAGAACGAAAGAGCATAAATCCCAAAAAATCTAGGGCTGGGTGCTTGGATAAAGGGATTTTTCCACCATTATGAATTTGGGCAACCGAGTGGGGTCAGTAACCGGAACTTTCCCAACAGAAAGTGGGCGAGGGGAAAGGGGCGACACCCAATGCGCCAGCGGGCTATCCGAAACCTGGCCAATCTCGACACTACCCATGCACGGGTTACCCGCATACTCGACGCGGCGACGGGAGGAAAGAACAACTTCAGAGCCGACAGGGAGGCGGTCAACCGCTACGACGTGGCCGCCGAGATCACCACTGCTGCCGCACAAGCCATTCTCGGGTATTTATCACGGGTCGTACGCCACCTGGCGCTGGAGGGCGTCGACCAGTTCCTGATCGTGGGCAGCGGGGTGCCGAGCGGCCTGCCACCGGGCCGCAGGCTGCACGACATCGCACGCGAGACGCCGCGCACGGCGTCCGCCCGGGTCGTGTACATCGAGAACGACCCGATGGTGCTGGCCAACGCGCAAGCCACCATCGAGCCGATCACCGATCTCGTGCGGGTGGTCGAGGGTGACATCCCGCAGATCGACGAGATCCTGGACGACCGTGTCGTGCGCACGTTCGTGGACTGGAACCGGCCCATGGCCTGGGTCGTGGTCTCGGGCCACAACGTGAGCGACGACGAGCAGGCCCGTCACGTCATCAAACGGCTGCGGGAGAACGCGCCGCGGGGCAGCTACCTGGCCCTGCTGCAGACCACGTTCGACGGCATCCCGCGGGAGTTGCTGCCGGCGATCAACGATCTGCTGGCGATGACGCTGCCGGGACACGCGGTCCGTACCCGCAAGGAGCTCGAAGCCCTGCTGGAAGGGCTGGAACTGCTGGAACCGGGGCTGGTGTGGGTCCCGGAGTGGCGGCCGGACGGCGACGACGACGCCTGCGCCGACCAGCCCGGCAGTTCGGGCAACTACGGGGCGGTGGCGCTGCTGCCATGATCCGCGGAACACCGCCGTCCGGGCCGAGGGCACCGCCCCGGCCCGGGGCGGCGGCGCCCGCGCGTCAGTCCCACCAGAAGGACCAGGCGTGCGAGCCGATCAGCTGCCCGGCGTACCCGTGCAGGTCGCCGGGACCCTGAAGCACGTTGTCAGGGCAGAACGTCCAGTGTTCGGCCGCCACGTGCAGCGCGTGCTCCTGATCGGCCGGAGGCGCGGCCACGCTGATCTCCAGCGTGTTGAACCCGACGCCGACCACCCGCGCCCCGAAGCGGTCCTCCCAGCTGCGCACCACGGCGGCCAGCGGCACCATCCACTCGTTGTGGTGCAGCGCGCCCTGCCACCCCATCGCGGCCAGCGCGTCGGCCCCTCTCTCCGCGGCCACGAGCCCCAGCGGCATGCCCTTGACCGCCAGCTCGTCCGCGTACCAGGCGGCCACCACGTCGGGATCGGCGACCGGCCGGCCCGCGGGCGCGAGCCCCGGGCAGATCGCCCCGTACGGCTCCAGCTCGGCCAGCGCGTCGGCCGGCATCTGCGCCACCCATTCCTCCCAGACCTCCGCCATGAAGCCCTCGGCGGTGAAGTGGTCGATCTGCACCGGATCGTCCGGCACCACCTGCCCCACCGACCACGGCTGGGCGGACTCGTCCAGCAGGACCGGCCACAGCCCGCTGCGCGGATGCTCCTCGCGGAAGCGCCGCCAGTCGTCGCCCGTCGCGGGCTCGTCGCTCATCCAGAACGCGGGCCTGACGGGCTCACCCTGGCCGGTGTAGCCCGGATCGGGCCAGATCACCTCGCCCTCGGGCAGCCCGGCCGACAGGCCGCGCCCCCTGCCGCCGTCGGCGAAGAGCCGGCACAGCTCGCCCGGCAGCCGATGATCGTTCATGCCCTACCATTCCGAGACGGAATCCTGCCTCCGAGATGGTAGTGCCGCCACTCGCTTCAGGACTTTTGTCCTGGGCGATCCCGTATCAACGAATCCCGCGCACCGTCATCGGCCGGGCTTCCGGCGTTCGGCCACAATGGGGGTCGTGACGACCTTCGACGCCATCCTGTGCGACCTCGACGGCGTGCTGCGCCAGTTCGACCATGCCGTCCAAGCCGACATCGAGGCCCGCTACGGGCTGCCGCTGGCGTCCACCGCCTTCGACCCGGCGCTCATCATGCCCGCGACGCTCGGCCACATCACCGAGGCGCAGTGGGCCGAGTCGATCGTCGTCGCGCTAGGCGGAGGAGAGCAGGCCGAGAAGGCGGTCGAGGAGTTCATGGCGGTGCCGTTCCGGGTGGACGAGGAGGTGCGGGCGCTGCTGGCGGCGGCGCGGGCGCGGATGCCCCTGGTGCTCGTCACCAACGCCATGGACACCCTGGAGGATCATCTCGAACGGCTGGAGCTGACGGCCTTCGCCGACGCCGTGGTCAGCAGCGCGCGGGTCGGCCTGGCCAAGCCCGACCGGCGCATCTACGAGCTCGCCGCCGACCTGGCCGGGGTCGCGCCCGGACGCTGCCTGTTCGTGGACGACCGGCTGGAGAACGTGGTGGCCGCCAGGGCGCTCGGCATGACCGGCGTGCACTTCCGGAGCGTCGCGGACCTCGCGGCCGTGCTGCCGCCGTCGTGACCCCCTTCCCGGCACGGCCCAGGTCCGCCGTGCCGGAAAGGCCGGGGTCAGTAGCCGCGGTACGGCGACTTCGACTGGTTCCCGCTGTCGGTGGTCGGCGTCGCCGCCGGCGTCGGGGCCTTCGTCCCGGCGGGCCTGATCATGCCGAGGAGCCCGTGCTTGCCGCCGTCCGAGCCGGCCGAGAACCAGAGCGTGTTCTCGCCGCCGATGGCGGCCGTGCCGGGCTCCAGGTCCCACAGTCCCGGCAGCGTGATCGGGCGGTTGTCCGCCGCGCGCAGGGCGCCCAGGTGGCGGTTGCCGCGGTAGGCGTGGATGGTGCCGTCGCCGAAGTTGCCGACCAGCAGCGCGCCCGCGTACCTGCCCATGCCGCGCGGCGCCTTGGTGATCGCCCACGGCGCGTTCAGGCCGACCCGGGCGATGCGGCCGGTCAGACGGCCGTTCAGGTCGAAGCGGCTGACGAAGCCCTTGCCGCTGCCGGCCACGGACTTGCCGGTCTCCGAGTCGCGCAGGGCGTAGGCGACCCAGACGTTCCCGTTCACGACCTCCACGTTGAACGGGTGGTAGTTGGCCGGGACCGTGCGGTCCCTGAACTGCGAGCGCGACAGCCTGATGCGCCGGAAGTCCTCGTCGAAGGCGTGCAGACGGCCGCCCGCGAAGTCCGCGGCGAGCAGGAACGCGCCGTCGTCGGTCTCGGCCATGGCCAGGCCCTTGTAGTCGGCGCCGCGGGTGAAGGCGCCGATGATCGCGTTCTTCGGGTCCACCTCGGCGTTCCAGCCGGTGATCGCGCCGCTGGGGCTGGAGAAGATGAAGGTGGCGGGCTTGCCCTTGACGGTGAAGCCCTCACCGCCGTTGAACACCTGCCCCGTCGGGGCGCCGCCGGGGATGGCGACCTCGGTCCGCTCCTTCTTGCCCTGGCCGGAGTAGACGGTGGCGGTTCCCGTCCCGGCGTTGGAGACCCACAGGGTCTTGCCCATGGCCAGCCCCCACGGGTTGACCAGTTTGGGATCGGTGACGGCCGCCTTCCCGCGGACATCGGACACCAGGCCGACGACGTCGAACCGGTTCTGCTTCGGTGTGGTGGCCTGCGCGGGAATGGTGAGGGTGGCTGCCGTCGAGACGGCGACAGCGCAGGCCGTGATGATGCGTAACCGCATCCGTGCCTCCTTGTTAGCGCTTGTGACGCGAGATACGCGAGATCCGGGATTCCGGTTCAGTACGGTCTCGAAGCAGGTTTTCGCGCTGTCTGAAGGGGAGTGAAGGGGAATGGACGCGTTGGGCATCGACATCGGCGGCTCCGGGATCAAGGGCGCGCCCGTCGACGTGCGGGCCGGCGAGCTGACCGCGGAGCGGCTGCGCATCCCCACCCCGCACCCCGCCGAGCCGGGTGCCGTCGCGGACGCGGTGGCGCGGATCGTCCGGCACTTCGACTGGACGGGCCCGGTCGGCGTGACGTTCCCCGGGGTGGTCGTGGACGGCGTGGTGAGGACCGCGGTCAACCTGAAAGGCTCGTGGGCGGGCGTGCACGCGGGCGACCTGTTCGGGGGCGCGACCGTGCTCAACGACGCCGACGCCGCCGGCATGGCCGAGATGACGTACGGCAAGGGGCAGGGGCAGCCCGGCGTCGTGCTCATGCTGACGTTCGGCACCGGGATCGGCAGCGCGTTGTTCGCGGACGGCGTGCTCGTGCCCAACACCGAGCTGGGTCACCTGCAGTTGCACGGCACGGACGCCGAGCACCGGGCCTCCGACCGGGCGCGCGAGGAGCACGGCCTGGGCTGGCACAAGTGGGCCGAGCGGGTGGAGGAGTACCTCAGGCACGTCGAGATGCTGTTCACCCCCTCCCTGATCGTCATCGGCGGCGGCGTGAGCAAGAAGGCCGGCAAGTTCCTGCCGCACATCAGCCTCGACACGCCCGTCGTCCCGGCCGCCCTGCTGAACCAGGCGGGCATCATCGGCGCCGCCCGGGCGGCGGCCCAGGCCGGCGCGCACGCTGGGTGACGGACCGCCCACACCACGGGCCAAAACGTGACCATGACTCATGGCAACCGATCTCCGCTTAGGGGAGTCTCATCTATGACCGTGGTCGCCCACGATGCAACTCTGGGGAGAGTGGGCCGGTCGCGGGCGATCACGGTCAACGGAATTCGAGATGCGCGCGACGCGCCCGTCGGGCACGATGGGCCGTTGGCTCCCGGCACGCGGGGCCCGAATATCCTGAAAGCAGTATGGGAACTCCTGCGTTGTCCTCTCCGTCCTCCTCTCTCACAGAGCTTCAGGCCCGCCTGCCCGACCTGATGCCGCGCGACCAGCGGCGGCTGCGGCGCAGGCTCGACGGCGTGCGCCGGGTGCGCTCCCGCGAAGCGCGGGAGAAGATCGCCGCGGAGATCCTCGCCGACGTGGAACGTGCCGAGCGGCGCCTTCAGCGCCGCCGCGAGAGCGTGCCGGAGATCGGCTATCCGGAGGCGCTGCCCGTCTCCCAGCGCAGGGACGACATCCTCGAAGCCATCCGCGACAACCAGGTCGTCATCATCGCCGGTGAGACCGGGTCCGGCAAGACCACCCAGATCCCCAAGATCTGCCTGGAGCTGGGCCGGGGCGTGCGCGGCCTCATCGGCCACACCCAGCCGCGCCGCATCGCCGCCCGCACCGTCGCCGAGCGCGTCGCCGAGGAGCTCCACACCGAGCTGGGCGAGGTCGTCGGCTACAAGGTCCGCTTCACCGACCAGGCGAGCGACCGCACCCTCGTCAAGCTGATGACCGACGGCATCCTCCTCGCCGAGCTCCAGCACGACCGCATGCTGGAGCAGTACGACACGCTCATCATCGACGAGGCCCACGAGCGCAGCCTCAACATCGACTTCATCCTCGGCTACCTGAAGCAGCTGCTGCCCAAACGCCCCGACCTCAAGGTCATCATCACCAGCGCGACCATCGACCCCGAGCGGTTCTCGCGCCACTTCGGCGACGCGCCGATCATCGAGGTGTCCGGCCGCACCTACCCCGTAGAGGTCCGCTACCGCCCGCTGGGCGAGGACGACGACCAGACCCAGGGCATCGTCGAGGCCTGCCGCGAGCTGACCGGCGAGGGGCCCGGCGACATCCTCGTCTTCCTCAGCGGCGAGCGCGAGATCCGCGACGCCGCCGACGCCCTGGCCAAGGCCGACTTCCGCAACACCGAGATCCTGCCGCTCTACTCCCGGCTCAGCGCCGCCGAGCAGCACCGCGTCTTCCAGCGCCACACCGGCCGCCGCGTCGTCCTGGCCACCAACGTGGCCGAGACGTCGCTGACCGTGCCCGGCATCAAGTACGTCGTCGACCCCGGCTACGCCCGCCTCTCCCGCTACAGCCACCGCACCAAGGTGCAGCGCCTGCCCATCGAGGCGATCTCGCAGGCCAGCGCCAACCAGCGCAAGGGCCGCTGCGGCCGGACCTCCGACGGCGTCTGCGTCCGCCTCTACGAGGAGGACGACTTCCTCGCCAGGCCGGAGTTCACCGACCCGGAGATCCTGCGCACCAACCTGGCCTCGGTCATCCTCCAGATGACCTCGATCGGGCTGGGCGACATCGAGGCGTTCCCGTTCGTCGAGCCGCCCGACCGCCGCCAGGTCAAGGACGGCGTCAACCTGCTCCACGAGCTCGGCGCGTTCGACGCCCACGGCAAGCTCACCCCGATCGGCCGCAAGCTCGCCACCCTGCCCGTCGACCCCCGGCTCGGCCGCATGGTGCTGGAGGCGGAGAAGAACGGCTGCGTGCGCGAGGTCATGGTGATCGCCGCCGCGCTGTCCATCCAGGACCCGCGCGAGCGCCCCGCCGACAAGCAGCAGCAGGCCGACGAGAAGCACCGCCGCTTCGCCGACCCCGAGTCCGACTTCCTCACCTACCTCAACCTGTGGAACCACCTGCGCGACAAGCAGCAGGAGCTCTCCTCCAGCGCCTTCCGCCGCCTGTGCAAGTCCGAGTTCCTCAACTACCTGCGCGTACGCGAGTGGCAGGACATCTACAGCCAGATCCGCCAGTCGCTCGGCGCGCACCCCAACAGCAACCCGGCCGACCCCGAGCTGGTCCACAAGTCGCTCCTGGTCGGCCTGCTGTCGCACGTCGGCGTCAAGGACGTGATGGACCGCCAGCGCGCCTCCGACGGCCGCCGCCCCATCCAGGAGTACCTCGGCGCCCGCAACGCCCGCTTCGCCGTCTTCCCCGGCTCCGCGCTGGCCAAGAAGCAGCCCCAGTGGGTGATGTCCGCCGAGCTCGTGGAGACCTCCCGGCTGTGGGCCAGGGTCAACGCCAAGATCGAGCCCGACTGGGTGGAGCCGCTCGCGCAGCACCTCGTCAAGCGCACTTACTCGGAGCCCCACTGGGAGAAGAACCAGGGGGCGGTGATCGCGTACGAGAAGGTCACGCTGTACGGGGTGCCGCTCGTCGTCGGGCGCAAGGTCAACTACGGGCGCATCGATCCCGAGCTGTCACGCGAGCTGTTCATCCGCCACGCGCTCGTCGAGGGCGACTGGGACAGCCACCACAAGTTCCTCAAGGACAACCGGCGGCTGCTCGGCGAGGTCGAGGAGCTGGAGAACCGCGCCCGCCGCCGCGACATCCTCGTCGGCGACGAGGCCCTGTTCGACTTCTACGACCAGCGCCTGCCCGCCGACGTGGTCTCCGCCCGCCACTTCGACTCCTGGTGGAAGAAGGCCCGCGCCGACCAGCCCGACCTGCTCACCTTCTCGCCGGAGATGCTGGTCAACGAGGGCGCCGACGTCAGCGCCCGCGACTATCCCGACACCTGGCGGCAGCTCGGCCAGCGGATGAAGCTGACCTACCGGTTCGCGCCCGACCCGGACGATCAGCAGGGCGCCGACGGCGTCACCGTCCACGTGCCGCTGCACCTGCTCAACCAGGTGACCTCCGACGGCTTCGACTGGCAGATCCCCGGCCTGCGCGAGGAGCTCGTCACCGCGCTGATCAGGTCGCTGCCCAAGCAGCTGCGCCGCAACTTCGTGCCCGCCCCCGACTACGCCAGGCAGGTGCTGGCCAACGCCGAGCCGGGCGCCGAGCCGATGCTGGAGGCCGTCGAGCGCGAGCTGATGAGGCTGACCGGCGTGCGGGTGCCGCGCGACGCCTGGCAGCTCGACCAGGTTCCCGACCACCTGCGCATCACGTACCGGGTGATCGACGAGCGCCGGCGCGCCATCGCCGAGGACAAGGACCTCGCGGCGCTCAAGCGCCGCCTCGCCCCGCGCCTGCGCAAGACCCTCTCGGAGGCCGGCGACGGCCTCGAACGCACCGGGCTGCGCACGTGGAGCTTCGGCACCCTGCCCAAGGTGTTCGAGCAGGGCCGGATGAAGGGCTACCCGGCGCTGGCCGACGCCGGCGACTCGGTCTCGATCAAGATCTTCGAGACGGAGGCGGAGCAGCGCCGCTCCCACTGGGCCGGCACCCGCCGTCTGCTCCTGCTGAACGTCGCCAACCCCGCCAAGCCGCTGCTGTCGGGGCTGTCGAACCAAGCCAAGCTGGCCCTGTCACGCAGCCCGCACGGCGGCGCCGTGGCCCTCTTCGAGGACGTGGTCGACGCCGCGGCCGACAAGCTCATGCGCGACCTCGGCGGCCCCGTCTGGGACCCCGCCGCCTACGACCGCCTCTACCAGCACGTCCGCGCCGAGTTGTACGACACGGCGGCCGGCATCCTGGGCCGGGTGGAGCAGATCCTGACGGTGTGGCACGCCGCCGGGATCCAGCTCGACGCCATGCGCTCCAGCGCCTCCGCCGACGACGTCCGCGACCAGCTCGGCAGGCTCGTCTACCCGGGCTTCGTCACCGCCACCGGCCACGCCCGCCTGCCCGACGTGCTGCGCTACCTGCGCGCCGTCGACCGCCGGCTCACCAAGCTGCCGGAGGACCCGTGGCGTGACGAGGAGTGGATGGACCGCGTCCACAAGGTCGAGGACGACTACCACGACCTGCTGGAACGCCTGCCCCCTGGCCGGCGCGCGGACCCGGACGTGGCGGAGATCCGCTGGATGATCGAGGAACTGCGGGTCAGCTTCTTCGCCCAGACACTCGGCACCCCGACCCCGGTGTCGGAGAAGCGCATCGCCAAGGCGATGGACCGCCTCAGGCCTTGAAGATCGACGTGTCGAGCTCCAAGTCGATCGGCGCGGGCAGTCGCAAGGGCGTGCCGATGGGGACGGTGGCGCGGGCGAGATACCCGCTGTCGCCGATCTCGCTGTAGACGGTGACGGAGGGAGTCTTGGCGACGAGGTCGATCAGCAGGTAGATCGGGATGCCGCCGGTGGCGTAGAGGGGCGGCTTCTCCTCACGGTCCCTGATCGCGCTACCGGTCGAGACGACCTCGGCAACCATGATCAGCCCGGACGACCGCAGCTCGCGCTCGCCCCAACGTGGACAGTCGTGCGGTGCGAGTACGAAATCGGGCTCCACAGGCTCGCGTGGCCCTTCGATGCACACGTCGACATTGCCGGCGCGCCCTTTCCAGCCATGTTCGTCCATCACCGGCCAGAGGGCGCGGTAGAGCTCCATGGCGCAGTCAGCATGCTCGGGGGTCCCTACAGGGCTCACTATGAGGTTTCCTTCGATGACGTCGGCCCGGAAACCGGGGAGTTCGGGGAGTGCGTCGAACAGCTCTCGCGCGGTCTCCGGCATCCGCTTCTTGCTGGTGGGGGCGAGCTTCGCGTACTCGTCGTGCCGGATCGCCATGGCAACCATCAGATCTGTCCCTCCGTACTCGAACGGGCACGCTCAGTATTCCACGAATCCGAGCTCTGGGCGCGACTCGTACAGTGGAGGAAAAATTCCAGACGACGGATGGGTTTGATGATCAAGGCTGTGGTGCTGGACGTCGGCGAGACCGTGATCGACGAGACGCGGATCTGGTCGCGGTGGGCCGACCGGCTCGGGGTGCCGAGGTTCGTGCTGATGGGCGTCCTCGGCGGGATGGCCGCGCTGGACCAGTCCTTCAGCGAGGGGTTCGAGCTGGTGCGGCCCGGGTTCGACGTCGAGGCCGAGATCGCGGCCTGGGAGCGCGACGAGCCTGACAGCCTGCGCAACCACTTCGACGCCGACGACCTCTACCCCGACGTGCGCGAGGCGCTCGGCGGGCTGAGGGAGGCGGGCTACCAGGTGATCCTGGCGGGCAACCAGCCGGTGCGGGCCTATGACGCGCTGGTCGCGATGGAGCTGCCCGTCGACTCGGTGCACACTTCCGACGGGTGGGGGGTGTCCAAGCCGGCGCCCGGGTTCTTCGCCAAGGTGGCCGCGGTCGCCGGGCGCGAGCCGGGGGAGATCCTCTACGTGGGGGACCGGCTCGACAACGACGTGCGCCCCGCCGCCGCGGCCGGGATGCGGACCGCCCTGCTGCGCCGTGGCCCGTGGGGCTACCTGCACGCGGCGCGGCCGGAGGCGCGCGAGGCCGCCGACGTGATCGCCGACGACCTGCACGCGCTGCTCCCGGCGCTGCGCCGCCTGGCCTGACCCGCCCCGCCGGTCGGGCTCAGGACGTGGTCCGCCTGACCTGACCCGCTCCGCCGGCCAAGCTCAGGACGTGGTCCGCCCGGCCTGCCCCCCCGCCGGGCGGGCTAGGTGGTCTTGCGTACGGCTTCCTGCAGTTCTTCCTTGTCCATCTGGGAGCGGCCGGGAATGTCCGCCTTCTGGGCCTGCTCGTACAGTTCGGCCTTGGTGGCGCCGCCGGCCGTCAGGGCCCGCAGCTCCTCGTCCCGGCGCTCCTCGAAGGCCTTGCCGAGCTCCCGCAGCCGCTTCTCGCCGGCCTGCTCGGCCAGCTGCGGGAGCAGTTCGCCCTCTTCCTCCTCGACGTGGTGGTTGACGGACTCGACGAGCTTGTCCAGCGTCCGGCGGAACTCGGGGGTGCCGGGCCGGGACCGCACCAGCTCGTCGAGGAGCACCTCGGCCTCCTTGTGCTCCTCCAGGCCGTGGTGCGCGTCGAGGTCCGGGTAGACCCGGTCCTCCTCGGCGCGGGCGTGCGCGATGAGCAGGGCGTGCAACTCGGTCACGGCCGCCTTGGGGTCGCCCTCCTCCTTCTTGAGCCGCTCGAAGAGCGCCTCGACCTTGCGGTGGTCATTCGTGATCAGGGTGATGACGTCGGTTGCCATGACGTCCGTGGCTACCCCTTCCCTCACCGCCCAATCGCCGCGCCGGTCAGCGCGCGCGGGTCCGTCGCACCGGCCAGCATCCCGTCCGGCAGGACGTCGATGAGGTGCGCGTGGCCGAACGCGCCGCCGGGCACCGCGGACACCCGATGGCCGAGCGCGGCCAGCCCGTCGCGCCAGCCGGTGCCGTCCTCCAGCTCCACCACCGCCCCCTCGGCGCGGCGCCAGGTGTCGAAGCCGGTGCCGCTGCCGAACCGCCAGCGCGGCGCTGCTATCGCCTCTCCCGGGCTCTGCCCGTACCGCAGCAGCCTGGTGATGATCTGGAGCAGGATCTGCGGCTGCGCGTCGCCGCCCATCGTGCCCGCGACCGAGCGGAGCGAGCCGTCGGGGCGGGTGATGAGCGCGGGCGTGAGCGTGTGCGGCGGCCGCCGCCCGGGGCCGTACTCGGCGGGGTGGCCCGGCTCCAGCGAGAAGCCGATGCCGCGGTTGTGCAGGTTGATGCCGGTACGGGGTTCGAACAGGAAGCTGCCGAAACCGGAGGCGTTCGACTGGATGAGGGAGACGGCGAGCCCGTCGCCGTCCACCGCGCAGAGGTACGTGGTGTCGCCGTCGGCGGCGGGCACCGTGAGGTCGCCGCGACCGGTCAGCGCCCGGCGGCGCTCGATCTCGGCGGGGGAGAGCAGGCCGGTGGCGTGCTCGTGCAGCAGCGCGTCGCGGTCGTGCGCGGCGGCGCGGGCGGACCGGGCCAGCGCGTGCGCCCAGGCGGGGTGCGCGGTCGAGGGCGGCAGCTCCAGCCCGTCCAGGATGCCCAGCGAGAGCAGCAGCAGGTAACCCTGGGAGTTGGGCGGTGCGGACCACACGTCGTGGCCGAACGCGCGCACCCGCAGGGGTTCCACCCAGTCGGCGTTGTCCCGCTCCAGGTCGGCCCGCGTGTACTCGCCGGACCCCAGCTCCAGCAGGCCCTCGCCGAACTCGCCCAGATAGAACCCGGCGCGCCCGCCTTCGGCCACCGCCTCCAGCGCGCGGGCCACGCCCGGCCTGCGGACCCGGTCCCCGGCGGTCCGGATCCCGGCGAGGTCGCCGGCGCCCGGCCGGTCCGCGATCTCCCGCGCCATCGGCGCCAGCAGCGGCGAGGCCGGGAAACCGTCGCGGGCCAGCCGTACGGCGGGCGCGAACACGTCGGCCAGCGGGAGCCGGCCGTACCGGGCGTGCAGCGCGAGCCAGCCGTCCACGCAGCCGGGCACCGGCACGGACCTGACGTCCAGCCGGTGCGGCATCCGCCGGTGCCCCTCGGCACGCAACCGCCCGGCGTCCGCACCGCTCCCGGCCCTGCCGGACGCGTTGAGCGCGTGAACCGGCCCGCCGTCCGCACCGGTCCCGGCCCTGCCGGACGCGTTGAGCGCGTGAACCGGCCCGCCGCCCGCACCGGTCCCGGCCCTGCCGGACGCGTTGAGCGCGTGAACCGGCCCGCCGCCCGCACCGGTCCCGGCCCTGCCGGACAGGTTGGGCGCGTGGCCCGGCCCGCCGTCCGCACCGCCCCCGGATCTGCCGGACGCGTTGGGCGCGTGGCCCGGCCCGCCGTCCGTCGGGTGGCCGTCTCGTACGGGACCGTGGGAACCGGACTGCGCGGGGCCGTCGTGGACGAGGGCGAAGAGGTCGCCGCCGAGCCCGCACATGTGCGGGGAGGTGACGGCGAGCACGGCGTTGGCGGCGATGGCGGCGTCGGCGGCGGAACCGCCGCGGTCGAGCGCCGTCACCCCGGCGGCGGACGCGAGATGGTCGATGCTGCATACCATCCCAGAGGGGGCGTATCGGGTGTTTCGCACCCGTCGAGACTAGGCGTTCTCCATCGCCACACGCGCCGGGGCCGGGCCGGTGGCGGTCTTCCTGAACCGCGCCAGCGCGGCCGCCGCCAGCAGCGTCGCGACGACGCAGGAGACGCCGCCCACCTGCAGTGCGAGCCGGGGGCCGAAGGAGTCGCTCAGCCAGCCCAGTACCGGCCCGCCCAGCGCGCCCGACGCGGCGCCGGCCATGCCCAGCGCGGCCAGCACCCGCCCGCGCATGGCGTCCGGGCTGTCGAGCTGCGCCCGCGCCGAGACCGTGGTGTCGACCAGGATGGCGCCGGCCGCGATGGGCAGCATGAAGGCGGCGAAGGCGGCCAGCGACGGCATCAGGCCGCTCAGCGCCTGCAGCACGCTGATGGCGAACGCGGAGATCAGCAGCAGCCGGATCGTCAGCCGCGGCCGCGAGGCGGCGAGGAACCCGCCCACGACGGTCCCGGCGGCGAACACCGTGGACAGCAGCCCGTACCCGCCCGCGCCCGCCGCCAGCGGGCCCGCGCTCATCGCCGCCATGGTCACCTGGTAGTTGCGGCCAAGGCTGCCCAGCACGATCGACAGCGCGAGCAGGACGAGCAGCCACGGGGTACGCGCCACGTACCGCAGCCCCGCGAGCACCGCCCCTGGCCGGTGCTTCTCGGCGGCCAGTTCGTGGAACTCCGACGACCGCATGCGCATCACCGCGACGATCACCGCGAAGAAGGTGAGCGCGTTCGCCGCGAACAGCACGGCGTTCCCGGTGAGGGGCAGCATCATCCCGGCCACCGACATGCCGAGGATGCGCCCGGCCGAGTTGATGATCGAGCCGAGCGCCATCGCGTTCGGCAGGTCCTCCCGGGGCACCACCTCCGCCCCGAACCGGCCGAGCGCCGGTCCGCCCAGGGCCGACACCACCCCGCCGGCCAGCGCCACCGCGTAGATCGGCAGCGGCGACCGCACCCCGGTCAGCGCGATCACGGCCAGCACAGCGGCGAGCGCGGCCTGCGCGAGCTGGGCGGCCACCACGACGGGGCGGGTCGGCAGCCGGTCCGCCAGCGCCCCTCCCCACATGCCGAGCAGCAGCGTGGGCAGCGCCTGCATGACCAGGCTGAGCCCCACGCTGGTGGCCGAGCCGGTGATCGTGAGGACGAGCCAGTTCACGCCCAGCACCTGCATCCAGGTGCCGGTGATGGAGACGAGGTCCGCCCCTGCCCACAACCTGTAGTTGTGATGACGCAGGGCACGGAAAGTAGAGGCGGTGAGCGACAAGACTTGTCCCGGATTTGACGGTGCGGCCGAGGGGGGGAACACGCCGCTCCGAAAGCTGGATTCCGGAATGACCGAAATGTGCGCCATTTCACCCCGTGGGAAGGTTTAGCCCTGCCGCATCAGGACCTGCCCGGCGGGGAACCGCTTCTCGGCGCCGAGCCCGAGCAGCCGCCTGCGCTCCGGGTACGGCAGGTAGTGGAGGAAAGTGCGACCACCCGAGTCCGTGGCCTGGCTGGTCAGGCGGGGTGCACGCGGCCGCTGATGATCGTGGCCAGGCAGGCGGGGCCGTGCATCAGGGCGGAGTACGGATAGCGCCCGCGGGCCTCGAACACCGCGAAGCTGGCCCGGCCGCCGTGATGCAGGGTGCCGAGGCCGCCGGGCCCGCCCGCCATGCCGAGGGCCCTGGCGCCGCCGAGCGTGGCGGCCTCCACCAGCGCGCGGTCCAGCCCGCGCGGGCGCAGCCCCAGCTCCCGCACCCGCGCCCGGACGGCCGCCGCGCACGCCAGCACGTCCCCGTGCGCCGGCGCGGTGCCGATGGCGAGCGGGATGCCCTCCTCGACCAGCGCCGGCCACTCGTCGACGCCGGGCCCGGGGCGCAGTGCCACCGTCGTGCCCCGCAGCTTGAGCAGCTTGCGCTCGCCCGGGTCCAGCGGCCGGGCGCACGCCGCGTGGCAGTGCGGCCCGAGCACGCCCGCCTCGTCCAGCCCGGCGAGGGAATGGCGGTCCAGGTCCACCAGCAGCCGCAGGCCGAACGTCCTGGCCAGCAGGGCCACGTCCTCCAGCACGTGCGGGTCGCGCGTGTGCGGGGCGATACCGACGGGCCGGTCCATCTCGTGGATGGCCGTGATGAGCGCGTCCCGCCGGCTCTCCTCCCACTCCCGCTCCGACTCGCAGGTCACGGGCACGTACGCGACGCCCGCGGCCGGCCCCGGCGCGGCGGCGGGGTCGCCCAGCTCGGCCGCGCGGGCCACCACCCCCGGCCCGGGGGCGCCGCCCGACGCGTACGCGTCCACCAGCCCGGCGACGATCGTCCCGCGCCAGTGGTGCTCCTCGGTGACGCGGTAGCGGCCCAGCAGCTCGTCGCGCGGCCCGACGCGCAGCACCCGCTCGCCACGCACGGCGACGGCGCCGTTCCTGATCGGCTCGGTGGCGATGGGCAGCACCAGCGTCGCGGAATGGAGGACCACGGGTCTGGACACACGGGGGTTCAGAGCCGGACGCGCGCGCTTCACGACCCCCATCGATACTCCCGTGGCAAATATCCCTTTTATGCATTAAACGTGAGCGCGCGTGCACACCGCAATCATCCGATCCCGTCACGCGGCCGGTAGCGGCCTGACAGGCGGGCCAGCTTGAGGCTCAGGTGCAGCGCCAGCCGCTCCCCGCCGTCCTTCAGGTCGGTACGGGCCAGCTCCTCGACGCGCCGCAGCCGGTAGTACAGCGAGGTCCGGTGCAGCCGCAGCGCACGCGAGGTGGCGACGGCGCTGCCCGCCAGGTCCAGATAGGTCTCCAGCGTCTCCAGCAGCGGCAGGTGCTGCGTGTCGCCCAGCAGGGGCTCCAGCCCGGGATGCAGCTCGGAGTCGGGCAGCCGGGTGAGCATCCGGTAGACGCCCAGCCGCTCCCACACCGCTGAACGGCCGAGGCCCGGCACCCGCGCGGCCACGTCCGCCGCGTGCCGCGCCTCGGCGTAGGACCCGGCCGCCTCGGCCAGCGCCGGCCTCGGGCGGCCGATGCCGACCACGACCGGCACCGACATGGCGGCGTGCACCTCGTCGGCGGCGATCGGCGGGCCGGCCACGAGCAGCGCCGCGTGGTCGTAGCGGACCAGATGCAGCGGGTGGTGCCCGCTCAGCCGCCGCCGCAGCGCCAGCAGCCCCTGCTCCAGCGCCAGGCGCAGCGCGTCGTCCGGCTCGCCCGCCGGCGGCCTGGCCACCAGCACGGTCACCGGCTGCGCCTGCGGGAAGGCGCCCGCCTCGATGAGCTGGAGCGCCGCCTCCCGCTCGCCCATGAGCAGCCCGCTGACCGCCTCCAGTTCCCGGTGCGAGGCCAGGCCGGTGGCCAGGCTCTCGTGGAACAGCGCCAGGGCCAGCGCCGGAGCGGCCGCGGCGGCCTCGGCCACCTGGGGGCCCGACATGGCCGGCGCCGTGTCGATGAACCACAGGAATCCCAGCAGCGCCGCCTCGTGCCGTACCGGGACGCACCACCGCGGCAGCAGCCCGAGCTGCGGCGCGCCCGGCGTGCGCAGCGGGTCCTGCGCGTCGTGCACCCCCGCGGCGCGCAGGAACTGCCGGACCTCCGGCGTGGTGCGGCGGCGCAGGATGGAGTCGCGGCGGATGTCGTCCATGGCGCCGTTCTGCTCGCTGTAGGCGATGACCCGCTGCAACCGGTCCTCCAGCAGGAGCGGGCGGCCGAGCCGGGCCGCGAGGTCGTCGACGATCCGCTGAAGATCCGCCACGGGCGCCCCTTGATCAGGACTTTTCATCATTTGTTGGAAGCGCTGCTACAGGTCTTCCCTACAACTGAACGGTGATCTCGGTCAATATGCTCTATACCGTCGAGCCGTGATTGTCCCGAAGAAACTGCTGGGAGCCGTGCTGTCGGCCATCGTGCTGATCCCGGTGAGCCTGATGGCGACTCCCGCTTCCGCAGCACCCCCCGCAGACGACCCCGAGCATCCCTGGCGGCTCGACCACTGGCCCCAGACCCAGCCCTGGCAGCGTGACGCGCCCGCGGAGAACCCCAGCGCCCTGCGCGGCCGGCCTTCGGCAGGCTTCGAGCCGATCGACCCGCAGAACTGGGAGAACCCGGACCACATGACGTGGGCCGACTACAAGAAGATCCCCGGCACCACCTGGAACGACCCCTCCGCCGAGGGTTCCGTGCGCACCTTCAAGGGCGCGCTGGTGCTGCTGGACTACCCCAACCAGCCGTTCGTGGTCACCCAGCCCCAGGGCTCGACCATCTTCGGCAACCCCAGCGCCCAGGCCCACGACGTGCCCCGCGACCAGGTCGCCAAGTTCTACCAGGACTTCCTCAACACCCCGAACGACCTCAACAAGGGCCACACCATCCACGAGTACTGGATGGAGGACTCCGGCGGGCGTTACGGCGTCGATCTGACCGGGTTCGGCCCGTACACGATGCCCGGCAAGGACCACGAGTACGCGCTGGAGTACCAGCGGGACGCCTGCCCCGCCGGCGACACCTGCAACCGCAACCTGCGCGCCGACGGCAACGCCGCCTGGCTCGCCGACGTCGGCCAGGAGGTGGCCGACCAGTTCGACTTCGTCTTCTACGTGAGCGCCGGCCAGGACGAGTCGTCCACCTGGCAGGAGTTCGGCATGATGAAGTTCCCCACGAAGGAGGACGTGCCCGACGCGTGGGGCCCCGAGAACGACCCCGCCCTGCCCAACTGGTCCAGGACCCGCTACGTCGAGTGGACCTCCTGGCAGGCCGGCTCCACGTTCTGGCCCAACGCCCGCTTCGGCATCGACTCGGTGCAGGCCGAGAGCTCCGGCATGGCGGTCTACGCCCACGAGCTGAGCCACATCATGGGCATCGCCGACAACTACAACAACCCGTACGGGGTGCCGCCGCGGCGCGCGTACACCGGCATCTGGGAGATGCTCAGCCGGGGCAGCTTCAACGGGCCCGGCGGCCCGCACTCCCGCTGGCTGATCCCGCCCACCGCGGGCGCGTCCATGGGCGCCCAGCACATGCTCCGCAACAAGATCAAGCTGGAGATGGTGGACGAGCGGAACGTGCTGCGCCTGTCCCGTGAGGCGCTGGACGAGTCCGGCCTCGTCACGGCCAAGGTGACCGCCCGCGCCGTGCAGCCGGGCGACAAGGGCCTGTCCGGGATCAACATCGCCTTCGACACCGGTGACAAGAGCCCCGCCTGCGACCCCGGCACCGACCCGATGTGCGACGGCGGCGGCTACGACAACTACACGGTCGAGGTCGTCGACCGGATGGGCAGCGACTCGTTCACCCCCGACTCCGGCGTGCTCCTGGCCAAGACCAAGAACGCCGACCGGGCCCCGTTCGAGTGGGTGATCGACGCCAACCCGCAGGACATCGGCATGACCGACTACGTGATGCCCGACGGCACCGAGGTGCCGATCACGATCGGCGACTACCGGCAGCTGTCCGACGCGCTCTTCCACGCCGGCACGGACTCCGGCAGCGAGTACGAGTACGTCGACGAGGCCAACCGGCTGCACTTCTACATCACCGACGTGCACCGCGACCGCAAGGGCATCCTGTCCTACACCGTGGCGATCCGCTCCCTCGACGGCGCGGGCCCGCAGCGGCGCGGCGTGCGGCTGCTGCCCGGCGCCGGCGTCCCGTCCGGCAAGAACCTGTCCACCTGCAGATTCCCGCTGTTCAACACCGGCAGGTCGGCCCCCGCCCAGGGGCAGCACCCCGAGGACGTCAGTGCCTACCTGAAGTCCGACGTCTACCGCCTCACCGCGGAGGTCTCGGGCAAGGGCTGGACCGCTCAGACGCCCAACGCGCTGGCCACCGTCGAGTTCGGCGGGCACGACACCGTGACCGTCAACGCCGTCCGCGGCTCCGGCGGCGACCGGCTGGCCCGGGTCAAGCTCACCGCCACCTCGGAGAGCGACCCGGCCAAGTCCGCGACCGCCACGTGTCTCGTGGTGGGCGTCTGAATGAACGATGGGGTACGGCTGGCGCGAGCCGTGCCCCATCGGTTTGAATCCGATCATGACAGGTGACCTGCCTGACAAACCGCGACCGCGGCGGCTGAGGAAGATCGGGGTGGCCGCGCCGGTCGCCGCGGGCTTCGCCGCCGCCGCGGCCAGCATCTTCGCGGCCGCCCTGGAGTGGGAGATCCCGCCGGTGGCCAAGGTGGGCGTCACGGCGGCGGCCGCCCTCCTGGTGGGCGTGGCCACCTGGGCCACCACCGAGGTGCGGCCCCGCCGCGTGACACCGGCCGAGCCCGCCTCCAGGGCACCCGAGCAGTGGCCGCCCGTGCCGGAGCACTTCACCGGCCGCGCCGACGCGCTGGCCGAGCTGCGCGAGGTGTTCGCCGCCCGCAGGAAGGCCGCGGCCCCCGCACCGGCGCTGGTGGTCTCCGTGTACGGCAGGGGCGGCGTCGGCAAGTCATCCCTGATCACCCGGTTCGGCCAGGAGGTCGCCGGATCGTTCCCCGACGGCCGCCTCTACGCCGACCTGCGCGGCGGCGTCGACTCCCCGGTACGACCCGAGGAGGTGCTGATCGGATTCCTGCGGTCAAGGCGCTGATCCCGGCCGAACGCGGCTGCGCCGTGCTGGTCACCTCCCGCCAGCCGCTGTTCCTCGGCGGCACCCACGACACCCGGCTCGGCCCGTTCAGCGAGGCGCACGGCGTCGAACTGCTGGCCAGGCTGGCCGGCGGCGAGCGGGTCTTCGAGGACCTGGAGTCCGCCAAGGAGATCGTGCGGCTCTGCGACTACCTGCCGCTGGCCATCGGCATCTGCGGCGGCCGCCTGGCCACCCGCGAGCAGTGGACGCTGCGGCAGATGGCCGACCGGCTGGCCGACGAGCGCCGCCGCCTGGACCAGCTGGAGCTGGCGCCCACCGTGGACAAGAGCGTGCGGGCCTCGGTGCAGCTCAGCTACGACGACTGCACCGGCATGCAGCGGCGGCTGCTGCGGCTGCTCAGCGCCCTCAGCTCGGCGCCCGACGTGCCCGGCTGGGTGGCGGGCGAGCTGCTCGACATCTCCACCCTGGACGGCGCCGACCAGCTGGAGGCGCTGATCGACGCCCAGCTCGCCGAGTGCTCGGGCACCGACCTGACCGGCACGATGCGTTACCGGCTGCACGACCTGGTCGCCCTGTTCGCCGCCGAGCTGGCGGGCGACGACGACCCGGCCAGGCGCGGCGACGCCGTCGAGCGCGTCCTGCACGGCTACCGCCGCCGCGCCGAGGAGGCGGCGCAGAACCGCTGGCCGCAGGACTGGAGCAAGGGCGGCCGCCGCTCCACCGCCGAAGGCCAGATCCACGCGGGCGACTGGCTGAACGCCGAGCGGCTCACGTTCATGGCGATGATCGGCATCGCCAGGCGGCTGGAGCTGTGGGAGCTGACGTGGGGGCTGTCGCGGGCGTTCTGCTCGCTGTGCCACTCGCTGCGCGCCTACTGGGCCGACTGGGCGGAGGCCGCCGACATCGGCTGCGAGGCCGCCGAACGGGCCGGCGACCGGCGCGCGCGGGCCATCGCCGCGCTGGACCGCGCCGCCGTCTGGGGCGGGCAGGGCGGCCAGGAGCGCGGCCGGGCGGACGCCGAGCAGGCGCTGGAGGCGTTCACCGAACTCGGCGAGACGTGGTGGGCGGCCAGGGCGCTGCGCACCATCGGCATGACGCTGTTCAGCGACGGCCACCTCGACCGGGCCCAGGAGTTCCTGGTCGCCGCCATCACCGCGTTCAAGGGCGTCGAGGACTTCTGGTGGATGGCGCGTACGCAACGCAACCTCGCCGAGATGCGGCTGGCGGAACGGCGCCCCGAGGAGGCCAGGGAGCTGCTGGAGGACGCGCTGGAGGTGTTCGAGCGCGAGGGCAACCGCTACTCCGAGGCGCAGACGCTGCGCGTGTACGGCGAGGTGCTCGCCGCCCAGGCCCGCGGCCTGCACCGGGCGGGGGACCAGCGGGCGGCCGTCGAGACCTTCACCAAGGCCGGCTACAGCCTGGACCGGGCGGCCGAGATGTTCCGGCGGCGCGGCGAGCTGTGGGAGGAGGCCCGCTGCCTGCGCGCCGCCGGCGAGGTCGGCGACCCGTCCAGCGGCCTGCGCGAGCTGGAGGTGGCCCGCCGGGCGGGGGAGATCCTGGAGGCGCTCGGCGACTCCTGGGGCGTCGCCCGCTCGGCCCTGTCGGTCGGCCGGGTGCTCGGCAGGCTGCGCCGCGTGGCGGAGGCCGAGCGCGAGCTGCGCCGCGCCGTCGACGCCTTCGAAGGGCTGGGCGACCGCTGGTGGATGGCGCGCGGCCTGCAGTACATCGGCGAGGCGCACCTGGACGCGGGCGCCGGGAGCGCCGCCGGGCCGCCGCTGCGCCAGGCCAGGGACATCTACCGCAGCCTGGGCAACGAGGCCGGCGTGCGCCGCACGCTGGAGCTGCTCAAGGCCGCGGAGGCCTGAGCAGCTCGCCAGCCGCCTGCCTGGCCTGGTGGATGCTCTCCTCGAACAGCTTGCGCGCGTGCGCGGCCTGGTCGGTCAGCTCCCGCAGGTGCGCGCGCGCCATGTCGTCGCGCACCGTGTCGGCGATCAGCTCCTGGTAGTCGGGCGTGCGCGCGGCCAGCGCCTCCAGCCGCCGGTGCGCGTGGAACACCCGGTCGGCCTTCACCACCTGCTTGGCGTACTGCTCCAGGTTGCGCACCCGCTTCGACAACGACGTCCAGGCCGCGTCCAGCGCGGTGCTGTACGGCTTGAACGCGTCCTTCAGCCCCGTGGGCAGCTCGCGGGGGACCAGCTTGCCGTGCTCGGCGTGCATGGCCGACAGCTTGCGCAGCCGTTGCGCGATCTGCCAGACCTCCTCCGGCAGCGTCACCCGGTTGTCGATGGTGTCGATCAGCCCTTCCCTGTGCACCTGCGACCCGAGGATCGCCTCGGCCGCCCGCTGGGCGCGCCGCAGCAGCACCTGGCAGGGGTAGTCGAGGTCCTCGGGGAGGATGTAGTAGTTGGCGTACTCGTAGGCCAGGGCGAGCCTGCGTCGGGTCGCCCTGTTGTACGACCCGACGGAGAGCCAGCGGATCAGTCCGAAGAGGCCGGCGCCGACGGCCGCCGTGATGACCGCGCCGGTCCCCGTCACCATCCACAGCAGCAACAGGAAACCGGGCAGGACGAACAACCAGGTGAGGTTGCGAGGTGCCATCCGCCAGCCGGACCTGGCCAGTCTGAGCACGTGCGGGCTCGACCGGAGCTCGACGGAGACGTCCGGGGGCAGCGATGGATCGATCACCAGCCGAGGGGGCAGAGCACGTGGATCCATACGTTCATGCTGCGTTATGAACCGCGAATCCGCTCATGTTTGCGGGACATATAGGGTCGGCGGGGTGAACGTGATGAGCAGATGGATCGATCTCGACGGCGCCGTCAACGTCCGTGACCTGGGCGGGATTCCGACGCGTGACGGCGGCGTCACACAGTTCGGCCGCATCCTGCGGTCGGACAACCTCCAGGGACTGACCCCCGCCGACGTCTCCCGGCTGGTCGGTGAACTCAAGCTGCGGCACGTGGTCGACCTGCGCTCGACCCCCGAAGTGACGCTGGAGGGCCCGGGGCCGCTGGCCGAGGTGCCCGAGGTGACCCATCACCACCTGACGCTCTTCCCCGAGGGCGGGCGGCGCACCGACGTCGAGGCCGACACCATCGAGGCCGACCGGGTGCTGCCCTGGCACGAGCGCCAGGGCGACGTGGAGCTGCGCGTCACCGGCTTCTACTACGGCTACCTGCGCGACCGGCCCGACGCGGTGGTGCGGGCGCTGCGCACGATGGCGCGCGACGACGGCGCGGCCGTGGTGCACTGCGCCGCGGGCAAGGACCGCACCGGCGTGCTGTGCGCGCTCGCGCTGGAGGTGGCCGGCGCCACCCGCGAGGCCATCGTGGCCGACTACGCGGCCACGGGGGAGCGGCTGGAGCTGATCCTGCGCCGCCTGCGCGGCAGCTCCACCTACCGCGACGACCTCGACTCGCGCCCGGCCGACGACCACATGCCGCGCCCGCGCTACATCGAGCAGTTCCTGGGCGTGCTGGACGAGAGGTTCGGCGGCCCGCTCGGCTGGCTGGCGCGGCAGGGCTGGACCGACGACGACAGCCAGGCGATGTACGACCGCCTGCGCGGCTAGCCCACCCGCACCACGGTCCGCTCGCCGGCCGACCGGCGGGCCGCCTCGATCACGGCCAGCGCCTCCACGGCGCTCTCGGGAGTCACCGGAGGCGGCCCGCCGGTGCGCAGCGCGGACTCCACCTCGCGGTAGAAGTCGAGGTAGGCGCCCGGTTCGGTGGGCACCTCGCGCAGGTCGTCGCCGGCTCCCGCCACGCCCCAGCGGTCCGCGTCCTCCTCGCCGAACCCCGCCGCGGCCGGCGACCGTCCCTCGCGCAGCCGTTCCTCCTGCACGTCGAGCCCGTACTTCAGATAGGCGCCCGACGAGCCGAGCACGCGGAAGCGCGGCCCCAGGCTCGGGGTCACCGCGCTGACCCACAGGTGGGAGCGCGCCCCGCCCGCGTGCGTCAGCGCGACGAACGTGTCGTCGTCGGCCGCCACCCCCGCGCGCCGCACGTCGCTCTCGCAGTAGACGTGGGTGACCGGGCCGAGCAGCTGGAGCGCCTGGTCGACCAGGTGGCTGCCCAGGTCGTAGAGGAGCCCGGCGGCGTCGCCGGGGCCGCCGGTCTCGCGCCAGCCGCCCTTGGGCGCCGGCCGCCAGCGCTCGAAGCGCGACTCCAGCCGCCGCACCTCGCCCAGCGCGCCCTCCGCGACCAGCCGGCGTACGGTGCGGAAGTCGCCGTCCCAGCGCCGGTTCTGGAAGACGGTCAGCATCAGGCCCTTCGCGGCGGCCAGCCGGGTGACGGCGCGGGCCTCCTCCGCGGTGCGCGCGAACGGCTTGTCGACCACCACCGCCCTGCCATGGTCGAGGGCCTCGGCCGCCAGGCTCGCGTGCGTCCGGTTGGGCGAGGCGACCACCACCAGGTCGCACCGGCCCCACAGCGCCGCGGCCTCGGAGACGGGCTCGGCGCCGTAGCGGGCGGACACCTCGTCGCGACGGGCCGGATCGCGCGTCACCACGGCCGTCAGCCGCAGCCCGGGCGTGGCCTCGATCAGCGGCGCGTGGAAGACCGCCCCCGCCGTGCCGTAACCGATCAGCCCGACCCGGATCTCGTCCATCGCCCCAGGCTACCCGGGGTGATCAATCGTCGTCGCGCTCCGCCAGGAACCGCTCGAACTGCGCCGCCAGCTCGTCGCCGGTCGGCATCGGGATGGACTCGGCGATCAGGTTCTCGCGCTCCTCGCCGGCCGCGAACGCGTCGTACTGCTGCTCCAGCCCGCTGATCGCGCTGGACAGCTCCGCCGAGGAGCTGATCTGCTCCTCGATCTCCACGGTCGTGCGCTCCGCGGCCTCGCGCAGCGCGTCGAGCGGGAACATCAGCCCCGTGTTCCTGGTGACCGCCTCCAGCGCGGCGACCGCGGCCGTCGGGTACTCGGCCTGCGACAGGTAGTGGGGCACGTGCACGGCGAAGCCGATCGCGTCCCGCCCCTCCGCGCCGAGCCGGAACTCCATCAGGGCCGCCACGCTGCCCGGCACCTGCACCCGGCCGAACGTGCTCGGCTTGCCGCTCATCAGCTCCGGCCGGCTGGCGTGCATGGTGAGGCCCAGCGGGCGGGTGTGCGGCACGGCCATCGGGATGCCGTGCATGGTCACCATCTTGCTCACGCCGAACCGGCCGGCGAGCGTGCCGACGGCCCGGATGAACAGCTCCCACGCGCGGTCCGGCTCGGGGCCGGTCATCAGCAGGAAGGGGGTGCCCGTCGCGTCCTTCACGCTGTAGACGACCAGCTCCGGCGTCTCGACCTCCACCCACCTGTCGGTGTCGAACACCATGATCGGCCGCCTGGACCGGTAGTCGAGCAGCCGGTCAACGTCGAACGTCGCGACGACCCGGTGCTCCAGTTCGTCCAGCACGTGGCGCAGCGCGAGCCGTCCGGCGGCCCCGGCGTCGACGAAGCCGTCGAAGTGATACAGCAACACCGGATCGGTCAGCTCGGGGAGGTCCTCGGCGAGCCTGTATAGATCCGTCGGGTCGAACACGTTGGACAGCCTTTCCCTAGGTACTCACATCCAGAACCCACGGCGAGCCGGAACGATTCCGTGCAGGGCACCCTATCGAGACACAACGGGATACAGGGACGGGGACCCGGAGCCCGAAGAGTCCGTCACCAGGCTGTTCGACCCCGCCAGTTCCGGTGGCATGGAGGGCCTGAGCAACGGAGGGGGCGAATGGTTCACAGTATGAAATAACCTGCAAATGCATGATGGTAGCCGAGTGTGGCCTTTCGGACACTCTCTCGTCATGCTGGGTGGGTGGCTACTTCTGCGCACTCCTTTGGTAGGCGACCACTCCGCATCCCTCCGCTCCCGTGCCCCTTCCCCAACGAGATCAACGAGCACGCGGCCGAGGTCGACGCCGAGAGCCATCTGTGGCTGGCCGCCTCGTCCATGCTCGACGGAACCGGCGCGATCGAGCACTTCCGCCGCTCCAAAATCGGCATGCTCGCGGCGCGGACGAACCCGCCCGTGCCCCGCGAGAGCCTCAGACTGATCAACGATTGGTACAACTGGCTGTTCGCCTTCGACGACGCGTTCTGCGAAGGGGAGCTGATGGGCCACCGGCCCTCCGCCTTGGCCCGCGCCCTGCCGCCCCTGTTCGACGTCCTCGACAGACGCAGGGAACCGGCCCCCGGCGACCCCTTCGGCGTCACCCTGCGCGAGCTGCTCGACCGCATCGCCGAGCTGGGCACCCCCGCCCAGGTCGACCGGTGGCGGACGACCGTGAAGGAGTATCTCTTCGCCCAGATCTGGGAGGCCGCCAACCGCGAGGCCGACCTCATCCCCACCCCCGAGGACTACGTCCTCATGCGGCGCATCACCGGCGCCACGTTCACCTGCTTCGCCCTCATCGACGTCGGCGGCGGCTACCGCCTCGAAGCCGAGGAGTGGCACCACCCCGACGTGCGCGCCCTGTCCGACCTCGCCTGCGACCTCATCGGCTGGGACAACGACCTGCTCTCGTACGCCAAGGAACGCGGCAACGACAAGGCCCGGCACAACCTGGTCACCGTGCTGGCCACCCACCGGGCGCTGACCCTCCAGGAGGCGCTGCACGAGGTCTCCAGGATGCACAACGCCGCCATCGACGCCTTCGTCGAGCGGCGCGCCCGCCTCGACACCTGGGCGCCGCTGCCGGTCCGCAAGTACGTGCTGGGCCTCGAACACTGGGTACGCGGCCACATCGAGTTCTCGCTGGGCAGCGCGCGCTACGTGCACGCCTGGCCGACCGGCACCCGCTGGCCGCAGGCCGTCTGATCCGGTCCCCCCACGCCGTGCCGGTCCCGGGCACGGCGTTCACCGTCTCAGCCGGTGGAGTCCTCCGGGGCGTCCAGGTCGCCGAGCGCGAGCGCGGACGCCTCGTCGAGGTCCAGCCTGCCGCCCTCCTCGAACGCCGCCCAGTAGGCCTTCTCGCCCAGCGACTTCTGGCACTCCTTGACGCACTGGTCGTGGTCGGTGGTGAGGAACGGGGCGCCCAGCATGGGCAGCCCGGCCGTCTTCCAGTTCTGATGGAGCGCGCCGAGCAGCACCGCGGCCACCCGGTCCTGGTCGCGCGCCACGCAGATGCGCGCCGTGGTCTCCAGCGCCAGGAGGGTGCCGAGCGTGTCGTGGAAGTGGCGCTTGACCCGCAGCCCTTCCCGGGCGCTGTGCAGCGCCTCGTCGGGACGGCCGGTGGCCAGCTTGGTCAGCGACATCGCCCACTGCGCGTACGAGCCGACCCACAGCTCGCCCCGCTCACGGCACACCTGCAGGCAGTCCTGCAGCAGCGACTCGGCCTCGTAGACCTCGCCCTGGGCCGACAGCACCAGCGACAGCTCGACGATGGCGGGCAGCAGGCCCGGGTTCAGCTCCTTGTTGTCGGTGTTGAACTCGATCGCCACGCCCAGCAGCGCGCTCGCCTTCTGCAGGTCGCCCTGGAGCAGCGCGGCCGTGCCCTGCATCTTGGAGGCCAGGATGACCGCCCGCGAGTCGCCCACCCGGACCGCCTCGGTGCTGCACGCCTCGGCCGCCTCCAGCGCGCCCACGCTGTCGCCCTGGGCGCTGCGCACGTACGACAGCACCCACAGCGCCTTGCAGCGCTCCTTGCTCACGCCGGGGTTGGCCTCCAGCGCCCGCTCCAGGTAGAGCCGGCCCTCACGGACGAAGCCGCAGCACACCCACATGAACCAGAGCGACGACAGCAGGGTCAGCGCCATGAGCGTCTCGCCGGGGGTGCGCAGCGCGTGCTCCAGCGCGAGCCGTACGTTGTCGTGCTCCTGCCGCATCCGGATGAACCAGTAGATCTGCCGCGGCCCCGACCAGGCGTCCTCGCTGCGGGTGGCCAGCGACAGGTAGTACTGCAGATGCTTGTGGCGCATGACCTGGGTCTGGCCGAGCTTGTCCAGCCACTCCTCGCCGTACTCCGCCAGCGTGTCGATCAGCTTGTAGCGGACCCCGGCGTGGTTGCTGCGGATGAGCAGGATCGACTTCTCCACCAGCCCGGTCACCAGGTCGGTGATGTCCTCCGACGGCAGCCGCTCGTCGGAGCACACGAACCGGGCCGCGTCGAGCTCGAAGTCGCCGGCGAACACCGACAGCCGCGCCCACAGCAGCCGCTCGGCGGGCTCGCACAGCTCGTGGCTCCACCCGATGGCCGCCCGCAGCGTCTGGTGACGCGGCAGGGCCGTGCGGCTGGCCCCGGCCAGACTTCATGGCCCGGTTCTACGACGCCGGATACTCCGGCATCACCTGGCCGGAGCGGTGGGGAGGCCAGGGCCTGACCCAGGAGGAGGAGCGCGCGTTCGCCGCCGCGGCCCGCGACTTCACCCTGCCCATCTACGTGTTCTCCATCGGCCTGGGCATGACCGGCCCGACGCTGGTCGACCGGGGGACCGACGCCCAGCGCGAGCGGTTCGTCCGGCCGCTGCTGCGCGGCGAGGAGATCTGGTGCCAGCTCTTCTCCGAGCCCGGGGCCGGCAGTGACGTGGCCAGCCTGCAGACCAGGGCCGAGCGCGACGGCGACGACTGGATCGTCAACGGCCAGAAGGTGTGGACGTCGGTCGCCCAGCACGCCGACTGGGGGCTGCTGCTCGCCCGGACGAACGTGGACGTGCCCAAGCACAAGGGCCTGACCATGTTCGTGGTCGACATGCACCATCCCGGCGTCACCGTCAGGCCGCTGAAGGACATGAGCGGCCGGTCCAACTTCAACGAGATCTTCTTCGACGACGTGCACATCCCCGACGAGCACCGGGTCGGCGACGTCGACGACGGCTGGAGCGTCGCCGTCACGACACTGCTGCACGAGCGGCTGTCGATCTCCGCCGGGGTCGGCATGGGCGGCCAGAAGGACAACCCCGCCTCGCTGGAGGCGCTGCGCCGCACCGTCGACACGAGCGACCCGCTGGTCCGCGACGAGCTCGTCGAGCTGCACATCCGCTCGCGCGCCCTGGCCCTGTTCAACCAGCGGCTGGCCCAGGAGACCGAGGCGGGGGTGTTCCCCGGCGCCCGCGGCAGCGCCGCCAAGCTGCTGCTGGCCGAGCTGACCCTGTACCAGGCCGACCTCGCCACCCGGCTGGCCGGGCCCGAGTCGGTCGTCGGCGGCCACCCGCTCGGCACCGTGCTCTCCACCGCGCCGGGGCTGGCGCTCGGCGGCGGCACCAACGAGATCATGCGCAACATCGTCGGCGACCGGGTGCTCAACCTGCCGCCCGAACCCCGGGTGGACAAGACCGTGCCGTTCAAGGACCTGAAGGTGGGGACGCAGGCGTGAAACTCGTACCCAGCCAGGAGCAGCGGGAGCTGCGCGCCGCCGTCCGCGACTTCCTCGCCGCCGCCTCGCCGCCGACCAAGGCCCGCCAGGGCCACGACCCCGAGGTGTACGCGCGGCTCAACGGCGAGCTCGGCCTGTCGGGGCTGATCGTCCCCGAGGAGTACGGGGGAGCGGGCGCGGGCTTCGCCGAGCTGGCGGTCGCGCTGGAGGAGACCGGGGCGGTGCTGCTCCCCGGGCCCTTCCTGGCCACCGTGTTCGCCGCGGTCGCGCTGACCCGGGCGCCCGACAAGGAGCTGCTGTCCGGCATCGCCGAGGGCCGTGTCGCCGCCACCCTCGCCCTGCCGGGAGCGGACGTCACGGCCGACGACACGGGCCGCCTCAGCGGCACGCTCCCGCAGGTGCTGTCCGGCATGGAGGCGGACGTGCTGCTCGTGACCGCCGGATCCGCGCTGCACGCCGTCGACCTCACCGCCGAGGGCGTCACCAGGACCCCGCTGGAAACCCTCGACATCACCCGCGGCCAGGCCCGGGTCGTCCTGGACGGCGCGCCCGCCCGGACGCTCGGCGAGCCCGCCGACGGGATCGCCGACCGGCTCGCCGTGGCGCTCGCCGCCGAGCAGCTGGGCGTGCTGCGGGCCGCGCTCGACGCCATCGTCGGCTACGCCAAGATCCGGGTCGCGTTCGGCCGCTACATCGGCTCGTACCAGGGCGTCAAGCACAAGCTCGCCGACATGCACGGCAAGCTGGAGCAGGCCGAGTCGATCGTCCGCTACGCCGCCTGGGCCGCCGACGAGGCCCCGGACGAGCTGCCGGGCGCCGCCGCTCTCGCCCAGGCGTACGTGGGCCGCGCCTGCTTCGAGGTGGCCCGCGACAGCCTGTTGCTGCACGGCGGCATCGGCTACACCTGGGAACACGACGCCCACCTCTACTTCAAGCGGGCCAAGACCGACGAGGTGCTGCTCGGCCCGCCCCGCATCCACCGTGCCAGGATCGCCGACCTGCTGGAGCTGTGATGGACATCAGCCAGTCGCCCGGCTTCTACGCCATCGCCCAGGCCGACCCCGACCGGGTCGCCGTCATCGACACCGACGGCTCGCGCACCACGTACGGCGAGCTGCACGCGCTGGTCAACCAGGTGTCCCACGGGCTGCGCGGGCGCGGCCTCGGCACCGGGGACGTGGTGGCCGGCGTGCTGCCCAACGGGCTCGACCAGGTCATCATGCTCATGGCCACCGGCCAGATCGGCCTGTACTACGTGCCGATCAACTGGCACCTCGCCGCGCCCGAGATCGACTACATCGTCAAGGACTCCGAGGCCAAGCTCGTCGTCACCAGCCAGGAGTACGCGGTCCCCGGCGCCGAGATCGGCACCGCGGGGCTCGCGGACGGGCAGCCCGCCACCGCGCCCGGCGACCGCACCGCCGGGGCCGTCATGTGGTACACCTCCGGCACCACCGGCCGTCCCAAGGGGGTGCAGCGGCCGCTGCCCGGCGCCGAGCCCGAGGCGATCGTGCCGATGTACACCTGGTTCCTGGGCGAGGTCGTCGACCTGAAGCCGGGCGACGGGATCCACCTGGTGACCTCGCCCATGTACCACTCATCGCCGTGCGCCCACACCCAGTTCGCGCTGCACTTCGGCCACACCGTGGTGATCGCGCCCCGGTTCGAGCCGGAGACCGTGCTGGAGCTGATCGAGCGCCACCGGGTGACGAACGCGATGATGGTGCCGACCATGTTCCACCGGATGCTGCAACTGCCGGCCGAGGTCAGGCGGCGCCACGACCTCTCCAGCCTCCAGCAGGTCATCCACACCGCCGCCGCCTGCCCGGTCGCCGTCAAGCAAGGGATCATGGACTGGTGGGGGCCGGTGCTCTACGAGTACTACGGCTCCACCGAGTCCACCATCGCCTTCTCCGTCAAGCCGCACGACTGGCTGGCCAGGCCCGGCACCGTCGGGCGGCCCGCGCCCACCTTCGAAGCCAGGATCCTCGCCGAGGACGGGACCGAGCTGCCCCCGGGAGAGCCCGGCCTCGTCTACGTCAAGTCCAGCCTCGGCAAGTTCGAGTACCGCAAGGACCCGGCCAAGACCGCGGCCAGCATGCGCGGCGAGTGGTACGCCCCCGGCGACATCGGCTACCTGGACGAGGACGGCTTCCTGTTCCTGTGCGACCGGCGCACCGACCTCATCATCTCCGGCGGGGTCAACATCTACCCCGCCGAGATCGAGGCCGCGCTGCTGGAACACCCCTCGGTCGCCGACGTCGCCGTCATCGGGGTGCCCGACGAGGAGTGGGGCCACAAGGTGGTCGCCCTCGTCGAGCCGGCCGAGGGCGTCGCCGCCGGCCCGGAGCTGACCGCGGAGCTGCTCGCCCACTGCGGCCCGCGCATCGCCAGGTTCAAGCACCCGAGGGTGATCGAGTACCGGGAGCGGCTGCCCCGCACCCCGACGGGCAAGCTGTCGCGGTCCAAGGTCAGGCAGGAGTACCTCGACGCGGGCTGAACACCAGCTCCTCGGTGTAGCGCTCCGCACCCAGGTAGAAGGAGGTCGACAGGGTCCGCTCGGCGGTGTCGAAGACGGTGCTCCAGAGCGTGCGGAACGGCCCGAACTCGGGCTGCCGCACCGCCTCCAGGCTGTCACGCAGGTCGCGGCCCGACAGCGTGACGCCCTTGCTGCGCTCGTACAGCGCGCGCAGCCGCCCGTACGTGCCGAGCGTGTTCTCGGTGTCGGCGGGCAGCGCCATCGGGTCCGGGTTGCGGTGCAGCAGGTGGTTGGTGACGCACAGCGGCCCGCCGCCGAACTCCACGACGTGCTCCGAGCCGTCCCTGCCACGCTCCCACACGAACGCCCCGCCGTGCGCGTCGGCCACCAGGTAGTGCAGCGGCGTGCCGTGGTCGTACTGCTTGGCGCAGAGCAGCGCCTGCTTGGCCTGCTCGGCGGTCTCGCAGGTCTCCACCAGGAACCGGGGCAGCTGCACGCTGCTCAGCCCCACCTGGGGGGAGACGTTCTCCGGCGGGGACGCCTGGTCGATGTCGGCGATGAGCAGCGTCACCGCCAGCCCCGCCTCGTTGATCCCGTCCATGCACCCGTCCAGGTCGGACATCGTGATCACGGTGGAGGCCAGGCCGTCGTCCGGGACCGTGGTGATCACGTACGGGCGCGACGCCATCGGCGGCTCGCCCGGCGCCGGATCGCCGCCCATGACCTCACTGGTGGTCAGCGTGAAGAAGTCGTAGTTGCGGCCGATCCTGCCGTGCCCGTCCGCCGACGCCGACGGCGGCACCCACAGGGCCGAGCAGGCGGAGCCCGCAGGGACGTACCCGAGCCCGTCGAGGGCCAGCTCGTCCTGGTCCGGGTCCAGGCCGAGCGCCTCGGCCGCGCCGTCCATCCGGGCGTGCTGCTGCGGCCAGTGCCGCTCGAACCAGGCCCTCCTGGCCCGGTTCACGGTGGGGTGCGACGGCTGCGGCCGCCAGCCGAGCCGCAGCGCCTCCTCGGTGAGGCGGCGGCCGATCTCGGTCTGGCCGCCCTCCACGGTCATGTGGCGGACGAGCTGGAAGTCGTCCCTGCCGCCCGCGACTTGGGTGATGTTCATGCCGCCGAGGCTGCCGCCCGCCGCTGACCGCGCCCTTACCGCTCGCTGACCGCCCGCCCGTAACGCTCCGCCAGCCGCCGCACCGCCTCCGCCAGCTCGGGCGGGTCCAGCACCTCGAAGTCCAGGCCCAGGAAGCCGATCCAGACGGCCATGCCGTCGAGGTCGTCGCTGCCCAGCTTGAGCACGCAGGTGTCCGGCCCGTCCGGCTCGATCTCCATCCGGTCGCCCAGCCCCAGCTCCCGCACCCGCTCGGCCGGGGCGTGCAGCAGCACGGTGCCGCGGTGACGCCACCTGGCCGTGTTCACGCCGCGCTCCACGTACGCGGCCACGTCGCCGTCCTCCGGCAGCTCCCGCGCGGTGAACCGGGGGCCCGACGGGACGCGCGGCCTGAGACGGTCGACCCGGAACGTCCGCCAGTCCTGCCGGGTCACGTCGTAGCCCACCAGATACCAGCGGCCGCGCCGGTGCACCAGCCGGTACGGTTCCACGTCGCGGACGGTCGCCGACCCGTCGTGCCCGGTGTAGTCGAAGCGCAGCCGCTCCCGGTCGCGGGCGGCGTTGGCGATCGTGGTCAGCAGCGCGGGCGGCACCGACGGGGCCTCGCCGGGGATCTGCACCGTGTACGCGTTCAGCGCGCCCACCCGCGCCCGCAGCCGGGACGGCAGCACCTGCTCCAGCTTGGCCAGCGCGCGCACCGACGACTCCTCGATGCCCTCCACGCCGCCCCCGGCGGCCCGGCCGAGCCCGACGGCGACGGCCACCGCCTCCTCGTCGTCCAGCAGCAGCGGCGGCAGCGCCGCCCCCGCGCCCAGGCGGTAGCCGCCGGCCACGCCCGGCGTGGCGTGCACCGGATAACCGAGGCTGCGCAGCCGCTCGACGTCGTTGCGTATCGTCCTGGTGGTGACCCCGAGCCGCGCCGACAGCTCGGGGCCGGTCCACTCCCGGTGCGCCTGGAGCAGAGAGAGCAGCTTGAGCAGGCGGGCGGAGGTCTCCAGCATGCCCGCCAGTCTGCCCCCTATCGCGGAAAGCGCGGTTCCTCGTTCAGCGGTCAGCCGCCGAATATCCGCTGCGCCTGCTGGATCAGCGTGAGCACGGTCAGCGTCCCGAAGAACGCGATCGACCACACCATCGCCCCCAGCCGGTACGAGCGGATCCTGATCGGCGCGGGCAGCGCCTTCCGGTTGAGCCAGATGAGCAGGATCGAGTACACGAACATCATCACCGCGGCGAAGCTCGCCGACAGCACCAGCAGCACCAGCGGCTGGTCGAAGCCAAGCAGCAGGATCACGATGCCGGTCAGCGCCAGCGCCCACACCACGGCGAAGTAGACCCGGTTCTCCGTGACCTGCTTCCCCCGGAGATACACGGTCTTGATCGTGTCGGCGACCAGCCGCGAGGTGTAGTCCACGATCCCCATCGCCGAGGCGAACAGCGCCAGCGCGCCGATCACCCAGAACAGGACGCCGAACCACGGCGCGACCGTCTGCTGCAGCACCTGCCCCTCGACGCCGAGGAAGTCGATGCTGTTCTCCAGCCCCGGCCGCCCGAACACGGTGGAGTACGCCAGCATCGACATCAGCGCGATCGTCACGAACGACACCAGCGCGAACGTGGACGCCTGCTCGATGTTGGCCACCCGCCACCACTGCCGCCAGCGGGCGAGGTTCTCCTTGGTGGGCGCGAACTGGAAACCGGTCGACGGCGCCGCCTCCTCCTGCCCGGTCACCGGGCTGACCAGGCGCGGCACGTTCAGACCCATCCCGAAGCCCTTGTCGCGGATCCAGTTGCTCTGGCACAGGTTCTGCCCGCCGCCTGCGCCCGCGTACGCGATGGCGCCCATGAGCAGCGCGAACTCCAGCGGCGGTACGGGGAGGCTCGCGTCGACCGTGAGACCGCGGCCGAGGCCGGCCCAGGCGTCGGCGTTGATCGCGAACACGATCGCCACGACGATCAGCGTGAGCACCAGGGCGATCTTGATGAAGATCACCCGCTCCAGCACCGTGTAGATCACCGGCGCCAGCGTCAGCCCGAGCGCGATGACGACGAGCATGCCGATGGCGATCCACCGCACGCTGCCCTCACCGGTGCCGGTCAGGTAGGTGACCATGGTGGCCGAGGTGGTGACCCAGCCGGGCCAGAGGTTCGAGCAGAGCGTCATGAGGACGAAGACCAGGCCCCAGTGGCGCCATAACCGGCTGAACCCGGTGAGCGCGGTCTCGCCGGTGGCCAGCGTGTAGCGCTCGATCTCCATGTTGATGAACCACTGCGTGATGATGCCGATCAGCGCGCCCCAGACGAAGATGAGACCGACCTGGGAGGCGATGTACGGCCACAGGATGAACTCGCCCGAGGCGAGCCCGACGCCGGCGCCGACCAGGCCGGGGCCGATGATGGGCCACGCCGACCGGGGCGGCGGGGGAAGGTCGCGGACGGTGACGGGCGGCAGGACGCGGGAGGGGACCGTGGGGGTGAACTCCGTCATGCGGATCTCCTTATGACAGGCATCCGTAACGGAAGTGGAACTACCCGGTTAATTCCGCTCCACGACATATTCCCCGTGACGGGTGAAACCGGTTACGCGCGCGCCCGCCGCCATGAGCCCGCCCAGCGTCTCGCGGGTCGCCAGCCGCCACTCCCGGGCCGCGCCGGGGTCCTGCCCCCGCAGCGTCTCGATGTCGGGCGGCGTCGCCACCAGCACTGTGCGCCCCTCGGCCGGCTTGACCAGCGGCCGCCCGCCCGCGTCGGCGAGCACGGCGGGGTAGCGGGCCTCCACCGCCGTGCCCGGCGGCCGGTCCAGCCGCCACACGGCCAGCAGCCGGTCGGACTCGTCGCCCTCGTTGATCTCGTCGGCCATCACCCCGTAGAACCGCTCCAGGTACGCCTCCGGCCTGGCCCCCAGCTTGACCAGGTTGAACCAGGCGTTCCTGCGGACCAGCGGGTCGAACGTCCAGGTGATCCGCTCCAGCCCGCGCCGCAGGCACCACTCCCGCTGGTGCAGCTTGAGCGCGGACCCGGCGCCCCGCCCCGGCAGCGCGCCGGTCACGTGCGAGTGCAGGGCCCGGTCCGCCGCCAGGAACCCGACGGACGCGCCCACGAGCCGGCCACTCTCGAAGGCGCCCGCGACGTAGCCGCCCGCGTGCGCGAAGGCGATCATCAGCTCGACCGGGACGGGCGGGTTGCGCGGGTCGGGGTGCCAGATGTCGTCGAAGAGCCGGTACGCCGCGTGGAACTCCTCCAACCGGCGCAGCTCGTGTATCTCCACCTGGTGGGTCTACCCGAGCGTGCCGGTGAGGAAGCGGTGCACGTTGCCGCCGATGATCTTCTGCACGTCCTTCTCCGGCAGGCCGCGCCCGAGCAGGCCCTCGGTCACCATGGGCAGCCCCGACGGGCCCTCCAGGCCGGGGATGGCGGCCAGCACGTCGACGCCGTAGCTCACCTCCTCGCACGGCGGCATCACGTCGGCCATCACCTCGCGGATGAAGTCCGGGCCCAGGCCGACGTGGTCGATCCCGGCCACGCCCGCGACGTGCTCGATGTGGTCGAGCAGGTGGTCGAGCGTCGCCTCGTGCTCGTGCTCGGTGAGGAACCCGGCGAAGAAGTTCACGCAGATCACCCCGCCGGTGGCGGCCACCCCGCGCAGCTGCTCGTCGGTGAGGTTGCGGTGGTGGTCGCGCAGCGCCCGCGCGGAGGAGTGGGTCGCCATGACCGGCCGGGTGGCCAGCTCCAGCACGTGCGCCACGCCCGACGCGCCCAGGTGGGACACGTCGAAGATCATGCCGAGCCGTTCCATCTCGCGCAGCGCGGCCACGCCGTGCGAGGTCAGCCCGCTGCCGGTGGCGTCCTCGCCGCTGCCGTCGGCCAGCGGGGTGCGGCCCCAGTGGGCGATCGAGGCGATCCGCACGCCCAGCCGGTGCAGGGTGGGGATCAGCTCGACGCTGGCGTCCAGCCCCGGCATGCTCTCCATGGCCAGCACCAGGGCGATCAGCCCGTCGTCCAGCGCCGCGTCGACGCCCGCCGCGTCCGTGCAGAGCCGCACGTCGCCCGCGTTCCCCTCGGCGATCACGTGCGCGCACTCGATCATGCGCAGCGTCCGCCGCAGCGCGCCCTCGGGACGGTACGGGTCGTCGATGAAGACCGGCAGCACCTGCAGCCGCACCCCGCCCTCCTTGAGCTGGGGCAGCCAGCGCTCGCGGAAGAACGCCGCCCAGCGCTCGGGCGGCCTGGCCGAGACCGCCATCAGCAGGTCGTTGTGGGTGTCGGCGACGACGGAGCGACGGTGCAGGGAAGACGTCATGAGGCGGACGCTACCGCGCGGGCCCGCGCCGCCGCCATGTCGGTCCGCACGAGCTCCGGCCCCCTTCTTGGTCGGCGGATTCAAACCTCCCTGTAGGCGGCGCGCGGGGGCTTGGCAGTCAGCCTGCGGTAGAGCATCGTGGTGCCCGGCCAGTTGTTGGTGACCCGGCCGTCGGCGGTCTTGTACCAGCTCCGGCAGCCGTCGCCCCACACCATGCGCCCCATCGCCTCGTCCAGCCGCCGGCGCCAGGCGTCCATGACCTCCGGCCGCACCTCCAGCCGGCGGCCGTCCGACAGGTGCGGCAGGCAGTTCATGATGTGGTTCACCTGGCATTCGATCATGTAGATGATCGAGTTGTGCCCGAGGTTGGTGTTGGGACCGTACAGCAGGAACATGTTCGGGAAGCCCGGCGCCGCGATGCCCAGGTAGGCCTCCGCGCCGCCGGCCCACCGGGTGGCGAGGTCCACGCCGTCGCGGCCCGTGACCCGCATCGGGGCGAGGAACTCGGTGCTGCGGAATCCGGTCGCGTACACGATCGTGTCGGCCTCGTGCACCGACTCGGTCGTCTGCACGCCCTTCTCCGTGATGCGCACGATCTTGTCGGTCACCACGTCCACGTTGGGCCTGGTCAGGGCCGGGTAGAAGCGGCTGTCGATGACCACCCGCTTGCAGCCCGGCGGGTAGTCGGGGGTGAGCCTGGCCCGCAGTTCGGGGTCCTTCACCTGGTCGCGCAGGTGGTTCAGGGCGCGCCTGCGCAGCAGGTCCTCGCTCCAGCCGCGGGCCAGCGCCGGGTAGAGCGTGGCTTCCGCGTACCGGTAGATGTACTCGCGGTAGGCGCGCTGCAGGCCGGGCACGAACCGGAACGCCAGCCTGACCGCGGCGTTGAAGGTGGCGTCGGGCTTGGGGATCACCCAGTTCGGGGTGCGCTGGAACACCTCCAGGCGCTCCGCCTGCCGGGCGACGGGCGGGATGAGCTGGGCCGCCGACGAGCCGCTGCCGATCACCGCGACCCTGCGGCCGGTGAGATCCTGCGAGTGGTCCCAGCGGGAGGAGTGGAAGGACGTGCCGGCGAAGTCGTCCATGCCGGGGATGTCGGGCAGGCGGGGGCGGTTGAGCTGGCCGACCGCCATGACCAGGACGTCGAAGGCCTCGGTGGTGCCCGAGGCGGTCAGCTGCCACCGTGAGCCGTCGAAGGTGGCGTCGGTGACCTCGGTGCTGAACCTGATTTTTCGCCTGACGTCGTATTTGTCGGCGCAGTGTTCTAAATAGCCCAAGATTTCCGGCTGTTCCGGATATCTCCGGGTCCAGCTCGCGTACTTCTCGAACGAGTACGAATACAGATGCGACGGGATGTCGCAGCCCGCGCCGGGGTAGCTGTTGTCCCGCCACGTGCCGCCCAGCCCGCCCGCCTTCTCGAAGATCGTGTACGAGCCGATCCCGGCGCGTTCGAGCCGGATCGCCATGCATAATCCGCCGAAGCCCGCGCCGATGATCGCGACCCTAGGTGTCATGCCACCCCTCCACCGAGTCAGGATCCACTTACATTACGCCGAACCAGGTTCGGTGCCCACCCCTCGCCCACACTCGCCGCCATGACCGACGGAGATCGCGCCGGCCGATAGTCTGCCCTGGTGGCTGCATGGAACCTGACCGACGTGATCGACGTGCTGGAGGCGGCTTACCCGCCCGGCCGGGCCGAATCCTGGGACGCCGTGGGCCTGGTCTGCGGCGACCCCGCCCAGGGAGTGGAGAAGGTGCTGTTCGCGGTCGACCCGGTCGCCGCCGTCGCCGACGAGGCCGTGGAGTGGGGCGCCGACCTGATCGTCACCCACCACCCCCTCTACCTGCGCGGCACGACCACCGTCGCCGCCACCACGCCCAAGGGCAGGCTCGTCCACCGGCTCATCAAGAACGACATCGCCCTGTTCACCGCCCACACCAACGCCGACGTGGCCAACCCAGGCGTTTCCGACGCCTTGGCCCGCGCCGTCGGGCTGACCGGCGACCTGGTGCCGCTGCAGCCGTTCGCCGACGACCCGTGGCGCGGCCTGGGCCGCGTCGGCGACCTGCCGGAGGAGCTGACGCTCGGCGAGTTCGCCGCCCAGGCCGCCGCCGGGCTGCCCGCCACCGCCTGGGGCATCCGCGTCGCCGGCTCGCTGTCCCGCCGCGTCTCGCGCGTCGCGGTCAGCGGCGGCGCCGGCGACTCGCTCCTGGCCACCGCGCGCGCGGCGGGCGTGGACGTGTTCCTCACCGCCGACCTGCGCCACCACCCGGCCAGCGAGTTCGTCGAGGCGGGCGGGCCCGCGCTGATCGACGCCGCCCACTGGGCCACCGAATGGCCCTGGCTCGACACCGCCGCGTCCATCCTCACCGCCAGGGGCGTTAACGTTGAGACACGTGTCTCCGCCACGGTCACCGATGCTTGGACAAGAGGATATTGATCATGAAAGCAGCCCCCGAGGTCCAGAAGAGGCTCCTCGACCTCGCCGAGCTCGACTCCGCGCTCGACCGGCTGGCCCACCGCCGCCGCAGCCTGCCCGAGCTGGCGGAGATCGACGACCAGTCCAAACGCTACGCCAAGCACGCCACCGAGGTCATCGAGGCCGAGACCGAGGCCGGTGACCTGGCGCGGGAGCAGACCAAGGCCGAGAGCGACGTCGACACCGTCCGCACCCGCATCGAGCGCGACCAGCAGCGTCTCGACTCCGGCGCCGTGTCCTCCGCGCGCGACCTGGCCGGCCTCCAGTCCGAGATCGTCTCCCTGAACAAGCGGCAGAGCGACCTCGAAGAGGTGGTGCTGGAGATCATGGAGCGCCGCGAGGCCGCCGACGCCCGCGCCGCCGACCTCAAGACCCGGCGCGACGAGGCCAGGGCGACCCTGGCCGACGCCGAGTCCCGCCGCGACGCCGCCCTCGCCGAGATCGACAAGGAGACGGGCGAGGTCCGGTCCCGCCGCGCCGCCGCCGTCGGCGACATCCCCGCCGACCTGCTCAAGCTGTACGACAAGCTGCGCGAGCAGTACGGGGTCGGCGCCGCCATGCTGCAGGGCGGCCGCTGCCAGGGCTGCAAGGTGGCGCTGTCCATCGCCGAGATGAACCAGATCAAGGCCGCCGCCGCCGACGAGGTGGTGCGCTGCGACGAGTGCCGCCGCATCCTCGTCCGCACGGCGGAGTCGGGCCTGTGACCCCGTCCCCCCGCGCTGAGAGGAAAGAGTGACCGCCTACATCGTCGAGGCCGACGGTGGCTCCCGCGGCAACCCCGGCCCGGCCGGCTACGGCGCCGTCCTCCGCGACGCGGCCGACGGCCGGGCCCTCGCCGAGTCGGCCGAGGCCATCGGCGTCGCCACCAACAACGTCGCCGAGTACCGCGGCCTCATCGCCGGCCTCCGCCTGGCGCTCGACGTCGGCGGCGAGGGCGCGCGGGTGGCCGTGCGGATGGACTCCAAGCTCGTCGTCGAGCAGATGGCGGGCCGCTGGAAGGTCAAGCACGAGGGCCTGCGCCCGCTCGCCCTCGAAGCGGGCAAGCTGGCCAGGCGGCTGCGGGTGACGGAGTGGACCTGGATCCCGCGCGCCCGCAACGAGCACGCCGACCGCCTGGCCAACGAAGCGATGGACGCCGCCGCCCAGGGCCTCTCCTGGAAGTCCGGCGGCGCGAGATCAGCCGCGGAAAGCCCCGCCGAAGAAGCGCCCTCACCCCCGAAGGCCCGACTGGTGGAGCAGACCGACCTCCTCGACCTGTCGGGCCCCACCGCCTCCGTCGCCACCGCCCAGCAGCGCACCGCCAAGGGCACCGGCTGGGCCCCGCCCACCCGGGTCGCCACCTCGCTCGTCCTCCTGCGCCACGGCGAGACCCCGCTCTCCGTCGAACGCCGCTTCTCCGGCCTCGGCGACCCCGAGCTCACCGCCAATGGCCTCGCCCAGGCCGCCGCGGCCGCCGACAGGCTCACGCGCGACCCGTACAAGCTCGACGCCGTCGTCACCTCCCCGCTCACCCGCGCCAGGCAGACGGCCGAGACCGTCGCCGAGCGCGCCGGCCTGGACGTGGAGACCGACGAGGACCTCAGGGAGACGGACTTCGGCGCGTGGGAAGGCCACACGTTCACCGAGATCCAGCGCCGATGGCCCGCCGAGCTGGCCGCCTGGCTCGCCGACCCCGACGTCGCCCCGCCGGGCGGCGAGAGCTTCACCGCCGTCGCCGACCGCGTCACCCGCGCCCAGCGCCGCCTCATCGACAGGTACGAGGGCCGCACCGTCCTGCTGGTCTCCCACGTGACGCCCATCAAGACCCTGCTGCGCCTGGCCCTGGACGCGCCCCCGGCCGCCCTCTACCGCATGCACCTGGACCTGGCCTGCCTGTCGCTCATCGAGCACTACGCCGACGGCAACCCGGTGGTGAAGTCCTTCAACGACACCGCCCACCTCCGCTGACGGTTCGCGCTCTCGTACAAGTCCAGGAGCCGGTCGTGCCGGGCGCCGCCAGAACACCCGGCACGACCCCTGGCGCCACCGCCCCCCTCAGGCGATGACACCCCGTCATCTCATCGTGCGGATCTTGTCATTTGGTTGCGGACCGCTTGCATGCGCTAACCTCGACACCGGACGAGCCGGCCGGGCGACCGCGTCGGGCCTCTTCACGAGGCCCGCCGAGGAAGGTCCGGGCTCCACAGGGCAGGGTGGTCGGTAACGCCGACCCGGGGCGACCCGCGGGAAAGTGCCACAGAAAGCAAACCGCCTTCCGGATTTCCGGGAGGTAAGGGTGAAAGGGTGGTGTAAGAGACCACCAGCGCCCACGGTGACGTGGGCGGCTCGGTAAACCCCACCCGGAGCAAGGTCAAGAAGGGACGTTCCCCTCGGGGACCGTCCCGCGTGCGCCGCTTGAGGGCTGCCCGCCCGAGGCGCACGGGTAGACCGCTCGAGGCCGCCGGCAACGACGGCCCTAGATGGATGGTCGCCCCTTCGCCTCGGCGAAGGACAGAACCCGGCCTACAGGCCGGCTCGTCCACTTGGAGTTTCGGTGACGTCTTTAAGGCGTGCGGCGGGGGATGCCCGCCGAGAACATGAATACCGGACCGGCCACGACGCATCCGAACATCAGAATGCTCAGCGTGCGAGACAACACAAGTGACCAGCCGCTTGTCATGAGCAGCAGTGCTACCAAAAAGAAGAAAAAGCTCATGATCAGTTGCCCTACGCCGTAGTGGCGAGGCTTGTGTACCCAGCGCATCTGGCCCATGAGGCGATGGGGTCGATTGGTCGCGATCATATATATTCCGCATGCGGCTGAGAAGATACATCCGAGTCCAAATACTAATAGTGTCAATGCCCACACGCTGAGCCACCTCACGATTACACGGGATGAATCCTCTCCGGATCATCTTGCCGAACCGTACCGATACACATCAAGCGGCAGTGGCCCCATCGCACCGGCTGCCCAAAGCCGAGGTCTTCGCCCATCAGGCGCTCCGCGCCCAACAGCTCAGATTGTGCTTCCTGGGGGGCGCGGCCCCCCAGACCCCCACTCAAACCCCGCTTCGCCGCTTCGTTGACCGTTTCATACGATCACCAGGCTTGACCGTTCATGATGGCCGAGAGGGCTTCGGCTTGGCGCCGGATGGTCCGTTCGCTCTCGGTGACCAGAGGGGGCGAGAGAGACTGTGGATGACCGGACGTACCCCTCTGTCCGCAGCTCAGTGAGAGCTTTGGCGACCGTACGCGTGGCATCACGGGACTTCCCTAATGCACATAGTTTCGCGAGCCCGCCCTCAGAGAGGAAACGGCGCAGATCAGGAGGAGATAACCTGCTTGTACTTGAGCTCGTACAGATGCCCGCCCTTCACAATTATCGAGACTTCAACGGGCACAGCGTTATCCGAGTAGATCACCCTGAACTGCCGAATCACCGGAACTTCCTCGGGCAATTCCAAGCCTTCGATCTCCTCGGAAGTGGGCGGTCGGGTAGAGAGCCTGTCAACGAAATCACGCTGAGGGTAGCCGAGGTCAGAGAGGGCCTGCGGTGCTCCACCGATGATCCTTCGTTTCTTGTCCAGCGGAGTCCCCTGGGCAATGCGCGCCGGGTAGTACGACCATGACAGTTCGACTGGTTCGCCGGCATGCGTTGTCAGTCGACGTCTGAGGATGGCGGTCTCGTCCCTGCCCAGCTCCAGCGCGTCGACGACCTCAAGGGGAGGGCGTACCTGCTCCACCTCGATGAGCTTGTAGTCGAAGCCTGGTGGAGACGGCTCGAAGTAGGCGGCTACATCGACCACGAAGGGTTGCTTGTCGCGTACGTACACGCCCTTGCCCGGTACACCCCGAACAAAGCCCTCGTGCTTCAAAATCGTAAGTGCCCTTTGCACCGTGGCATTGGCAGTCTTGTACTGCTCGATCAGCTGCTGAGTTGAGGGAAGCTGCTCACTCGGCTTGAGTTCGCCCCTCATGATCTGGTCCCGCAGGTCAGCAGCGATCTGCTGATGCCTCGGGCGGCGGTCCACATATTTCGGCAAGGATGACTACTTTCTTATCAGGCTTTCAGCTGGTATCGAAGGTGCCGTCCGCGCGCAACCATGACCATACGCATGAACTCGATTGGAGCGCCATCCGCGGCTCTCGATAGCCGGGAGAGGACCAACACCCAATCGTCATCGGGGAGCTGGAGGTGGAGGCGCTCGTCCTCGGTGGCCTGTCTGGCGGTTACGTCTTCCTCGATATCCACGAGGCGGCGTCCTAGCTCCGCGAGGAGGGTCACGGCACCTCCGCGAATCTTGCGATGCTCAGCCAGGCGAGTGCCTGCTGCAATAGGCATTGGATAGTACGAGTCGGCCAGTTCTACCGGAGTGTCATCGAGCAGGACGATCCTCTTTCGGACGATCACTGTGGCGTCTGGTGGAAGTGCCAGGGCCGCAGTCACGTCGGGTGGGGCCGGCACTTCGGCCACCTCCCGGAGCACATGAGTGCCGAGCGCGCCGCGCTGTGCTGCTTCCAATGACCAGGGATCTTCCGAATTCCGCCCACGGGGCTTCACGTAGGGCGTCGAAACGCTCATCCACGGGTTCAGTTCCGTCATGGCTTCCCTCTCATGGCCTGCACAAGGGCTTCCACCTCTCCACCCTACCGGGCAGGCAGCAAGGAGATCACATCACACGCATCCTTGCTGCCTTATCGAAAATCTAGTACAGTCCTCATAGTTGACCCGTCCGGGCCGAGGGCGAAGCGAGGAATGGATATGACGGAGACGACGGTGCTGGCGGATCACCCACACTCTCTTGGACGGAGCTTGGTCTGGCGGCTTCGCGATGACGCGCGGGCGGTGGGTGATGCCCGCAACCTCATCCGGCGCGCGCTCCTGCTGGTCGGCCTGCGAAGGGATCTCGTGGACGACGCGGTTCTGATGGTCAGTGAGCTGGTGACCAACGTGGTTCTGCACGGTGACGCGCCGTACGAACTGGTGGTACGGGTCGAGCCGGCCGAAGTGGTCTGCATGGTGGTCGACGCGGGAGCCGTTCTCCCGGTGCGCCGGGGTACGGATGCTCAAACCGAGAACGGCCGTGGGCTGCTGATCGTGGCGGAACTGTCGGCCGGGCTCTTCGGCTGCATCCCGCAGACGTTCGCCACCTGCCCTGGGATGGAGGGAAAGGCGACCTGGTTCGCGCTACCCCTCGCGGGGGGTCGGACATGAACATGACGCGGGATCTGTTGGAGGAGTATCACGGCCTCCACGTAGCCTCCGCCTGGAAGGATCACGAGCGGCTCGCATGGGTGAGCCCGGCTGTTCGGTGCGGGCGTGTGCGGGTGCGTCGGCACACCTGTAGCCGTTGCCTGCCCTGCTATGAGTTCTGTGTCGCGGCCGGGCTCGCGTTCATCCGACGTTCCACTCATAGCGGGATGCATGAGACAGCTTGGACGTTGGCGGCTGAGGCAGAGCGGGTCTGGTGGGCGCTGCTCATGGGTGCCGCCCGTTGAGTTGATGCTGCACGGCAAGGGCTCCTCAGCCCCACTCGCTCACACCCGCTTCGCGCAGCCGGGACCCGAGATCACCCAGATCCCCACCGTGAGCATCTCATCGAATCCTGAGGCTGCTGTAAACCTGAGAGCTTGGACGGCTGTCCTCTTGTGGCATGTGTCGCGATGGGCTCATGATCGAGGAGGACGCGACGATGGAGCACCGGTTCAACTCGCCTCCCGGATGGCCGGTTCCTCCTGTGGGCTGGCGGCCTCCGCAGGGATGGCAGCCGGATCCGTCGTGGCCTCCAGCGCCGCCCGGTTGGGAATTCTGGGTTCCTGTAGAGCCATCGCCTCAGCCTCCTGCATCTCCCGTTCTGCCGCAGGCCACTCCCGCGATGCCGGAGCGCAGCGGCGGAGGGTTGTTCGGCGGAAAGAAGAGGCTGGAGGCGGAGAACGCCGAGTTGCGCGCGTGGGTCGAGAGGCTGGGCGGCATGGACGCCATGCGCGTCTCCGCCATGACCGAGGCGTTGCATGTCGAGCATCAAGGACTGCAGACGGCCATCGCGGATTCCACGCGGCGGCTGCGTGAGGTCGAGCGGCTGATCGTGCAGACAGAGGAGACGGTGCTGTTGCAGGAGGCCGGTGTCTATGAGTACCGGCACCCACTGACCGACGCGGTGGCCTACAAGGAGCGGCTGACACAGGTCAAGGCTCGCATCAAGACGTTGTCCAAGGATGGCAAGGCGGTGCTGGGCTCCACCAACTGGCAGGTCAACGGGTCGGTGGCGGAGGGGCGCCGGATGGTGCGGGACTTCTCCAAGTTGATGCTGCGTGCCTACAACGCCGAGGCCGACAACTGCGTGCGTACGATGCGCCCGTACAAGCTGCAGTCGGCTGTCGACCGCCTGGAGAAGGCGGTGGAGATGATCGTCAAGCTTGGCAAGACGATGAGCATCCATGTCAGCGGTGACTACCACCGGCTGCGGGTCTACGAGCTGGAGCTGACCGCCGACTACCTGGCCAAGCAGGAGGAGGAGAAGGAGCGCACCCGTGCCCAGCGGGAGCAGCAGCGCGAGGAGGAGGCCGCGCGACGGGAGTTCGAGCGGGAGAAGGCCAGGCTCCGTAAGGAGGAGCTCCACTACCGCTCCGCGCTGTCGAAGCTGCTGGCCAAGGGGGATGAGGCCGGTGCGGAGGAACTCAAGGCGAAGCTGGAGGAGATTGGCGCGGCGGTCAGCGACGTCGAGGCACGCGAAGCCAACGTCCGGGCCGGCTACGTGTACGTGATTTCCAACGTCGGCGCGTTCGGCCAGGACGTCGTCAAGATTGGTATGACCCGCCGCCTGCAGCCAGAGGATCGCGTCCGGGAACTGGGCGATGCCTCGGTGCCGTTCAAGTTCGACACGCACGCGCTGATCTTCAGCGACGACGCGGTCGGGCTTGAGGGACGGCTGCATGCCGCGTTGAACGACCGGCGCGTCAACAAGGTCAACCTGCGCCGTGAGTTCTTCTACGCCACTCCCGCCGATGTCAGGGACCTGTTGCAGAAAATCGCGGGCCAGCATCTTCTTGAGTACCGAGATACTCCCGAAGCACTGGAATGGCACCAGTCCATTCACGCGAAGGTGGCAGGCTGACCGATTCATCCCCCGCCTGATGGGAAACTTTCTGTGGTGTCACTCGCTCTCGTGCGGTCATGGCCGAAGTATCAGGAACGCGCGCAGATATCAGAGGTCAGCTGACGCGGCTGACGTCTACAGGGTGATCGCGTTCTTGGCGCGGTCGAGTGACTCCTCCGAGGCCGGCCCGCCCGGGTTCTCGGTCGCCAGCGCCTGGTTGAGCTCGACGAAGGGACGCATGCGCACCTCGTACCGGGAAAACGCCGTCGTGTGGTCGGCGGCGGCGAGTTCGGCGGCTAGCACGTACGCGCCGACGAGGGCGAGGCTGGTGCCCTGGCCCGACAGCGGCGAGGCGCAGTAGCCGGCGTCGCCGAGGAGCGTCACCCGGCCACGCGACCAGGAGTCCATCCGCACCTGCGCCATGGCGTCGAAGTAGAAGTCCGGCGCCGTCTCCATGGCCGCGAGCAGCTTGGGCACCTCCCAGCGCAGCCCGCCGCACCGCTCGGCGACGAGCCGGCGCTGGGCGTCGAGGTCGCGGTGGTCGTACGGTACGGGATCGGACTCGAAGCCCAGGTTGACTCGCAGTTCGGTGTTGTCGCGCACGGGGTAGATGCCGCCGCCGGCCTGGCCCTCGCGGATCCAGACCTGCCAGTCGTCCAGGCCGAGGAAGTTGTCGGCGGTGAAGATCGACAGGTAGGTGCCGAGGTGGTGGACGAACTCCTCCTCGGGGCCGAACGCCAGCCGCCGCACCGTGGAGTGCAGCCCGTCGGCGCCCACGACCAGGTCGAAGGTCCGCGGCCCGCCCTTCTCGAACGTCGCGCGCACGCCGTGCTCGTCCTGCTCCAGCGCGGTGATCGAGTCGTCGAAGACGTACTCGACGTCCTGCCTGGTCCGGTCGTACAGGAGGGTGGTCAGGTCCTCGCGCAGCAGCTCGATGTCGTCGTTGTCGAGGCGGCCGCTGCTGATGGCGTGCTCGGTGGACCGCATGATCTCGTTGCCGTCGCCGTCCAGCATGGACATGCCACGCATCCGGGTGCGTACCTCGCGCAGTGGGGCCAGCAGGCCCATCCGGTCGACCACGTCGAGGGCCACGCCGCGGATGTCGATGGCCTGACCGCCGGCGCGCGGCGCGGGCGCCCGCTCGACGATGGTGGGGGTGATGCCGTGGCGGCGCAGCCAGTAGGCGAGGGCGGGGCCGGCGACGCTCGCGCCGGAGATGAGGACGGTGGTCATGTCTCGCTCCTTGTGTTGCGGTCTTCGCGGACCTGAATGTACAGCGTACTAATTTCGAGTGCAACGCTCTGAACTGCGTTTATGTACTAGGACAGCGAGAGCTGTGCTAGTTTCTGTGCTAGTACAGATGGACGAAGGAGCAGGTCGTGACCGATCCCACCGGGCCGCCCTATCTGCGCATCGCCGCGGAGATCCGCCGGAGCATCGCCGACGGCCGGCTCAGGCCGGGGGATCGGGTGCCGTCCACCCGCCAGATCGCCAGGGAGCACGGGGTGGCGCTCGCCACGGCCACCAAGGTCCTCAACCGCCTGCGCGACGAAGGGCTCGTGCACTCCAGACCCCGCGCCGGCACGGTGGTCGCCGCCCCCGCCGAGCCGCGCGGACCCGCCGAGCCGCCCGACCCTGCTCAGCCCCGCGATCCCGCAGAGGCGGGTGATCACACCGCCGCCTCTGCGCGTGCCCCGGCGCGGGCGCGCGAGCCCGGGGACCAGCCGCGGCGGCGTGGGCCGCGGCCGTCCGGGCAGCCCGACGGCGAGCTGAGCCGGGACCGCGTCGTGCGCGCCGCGATCGAGCTGGCCGACGCCGAAGGGCTGGACGCGCTGTCCATGCGCGGCGTCGCCGCACGGCTCGGCGTGGCGACCATGACCATCTACCGCTACGTCGCGGGCAAGGAGGAGCTGGTCCTCCTCATGGCTGACGCCGCGTTCGGCGAGCTGGGCTATCCGGGCGAGCCGCGAGCCGGGTGGCGGGCCCAGGTCGAGCGCGCGGCGCGCACCCTGTGGGCGGTGCATCGCCGTCATCCGTGGCTCGCCCAGCTCAACTCGCTTTTCCGGCCGCTGCCGCTGTCCAACCTGCTGGCCCACGGCGAGCAACTGCTCGCCGGGCTGGAGAGCCTCGGCCTGGACGAGACGACCAGGATGGACCTCCAGGTGGTGATCTACAGCCACGTCCAGGGCCTGGCCGTCCACCTCGAACGCGAGGTCCTGGCCGAGGCCGCCACCGGCCTGTCTGAGGAGCAGTGGATGGAGAGCCAGGGGCCCGCCCTCGGGTCGATCGCCGCGACCGGCGCCTATCCGGCCTTCTCGCGGCTCATGGCCGCGTTCGGCCGCGACGGCTACGACCTCGACCTCGACCGGCTGTTCGAGCTCGGCCTGCGCACCCTCCTCGACGGCCTGACGGTGCTCGTGGAGGAGCCCTGACAACACGGAAGGTCACGAATGAGATCGATGTCTTGATCGGCCCGACACCGGGCTGTTAGACAGGGGCAGCGGTTGCTCAGGCCCGAGAAACGGTGGTCCCCCCATGCAGCAGTCCGTTCTCACCACAGTCATGCTCCCCGCCGCGCTCGCACTGATCATGTTCGGGCTCGGGCTGTCCCTCACCCTCGGAGACTTCGCCCGCGTGGCGACCCGGCCCAAGGCCGTGATCGTGGCCCTGGTCGCCCAGGTGCTCGTGCTGCCCGCCGCCTGCTTCGGCCTGGTCGTGCTGTTCGGCCTGGACCCGCTGCTCGCCGTCGGGATGATGCTGCTCGCCGCCTCACCCGGCGGGACGACGGCCAACCTCTACAGCCACCTGTTCGGCGGCGACGTGGCGCTCAACATCACCCTCACCGCCGTCAACTCGGTGCTGGCCGCCTTCACGCTCCCCGTGGTCGTCAACCTGTCGCTGAACCACTTCCTCGGCGACGGCCAGGACATCGGGCTGCAGGCGGACAAGGTGGTGCAGGTCTTCGCGATCGTCCTGGTGCCGGTCGTGATCGGCATGCTCGTACGGCGGCTCAGCGTGCGGTTCGCCGACCGGATGGACAAGCCGGTCAGGATCCTGTCGGCGCTGGTGCTGGCGGCGGTCATCGTCGGGGCGATCGTGCAGGAGCGGGAGCGGCTGGGCGGTTACATCGCCGCCGTCGGGCTGGTGGCGCTGCTGTTCAGCGTGATCAGCCTGACCGTGGGCTATTGGCTGCCCCGCCTGTTCAAGGTGGAGCGGCGGCAGGCCATCGCGTCCGGGATGGAGATCGGCATCCACAACAGCACGCTGGCCATCACGATCGCGCTGAGCCCCTCGCTGCTGGCCAACTCGACGATGGCGGTGCCGCCCGCCGTCTACGGGGTGCTGATGTTCGGCACCACACTGGTCTTCGGCTATCTCGTACGCCGCCGCGCCGGCCTCGCCGAACCCGAGGAGCGCCTGCCGGCGGAAGCCTGAGCGTCCGCCGGGAAGGCGACCGCCGGTCAGCCGTCAGGAGGACGACCACCGGCGCGTCCGCGCCCTAGCTTGGGCGGAATGTTAGGCAACCCCGTGACCTTCCGCCGCACCGCGGCGGGCATCCTGCTCGTCCTGGCCCCGCTGCTCCAGGCCGTCGCCGTCGTCGTCGACCCCGGCACCTGGGGCGACGACAGGGAAGCCGTCAGCTTCGGCGACAACCCGGCGCTGGCCCAGCTCCAGTCGGTGCTCTACCACTGGAGCTGGATCCTCATGGCCTTGGCCGCCCTCGGGCTCGTCCATCTCACCCGGCGCAAGGCCACCGCCTTCGGCCATGTGACCGGCGCCCTCACGGTCGTCGGCTACATCTCGGCCTCGGCCCTGCTGATGAGCGACCCCGTCGAGTGGTGGCTGGGACAGCGGTACCAGCCGGAGGAGTCACAGCGGATCATGGAGGAGATGCTCGGCCTGCCCGGCGTCATCTGGGGCTTCCAGCTGCCATGGTTGCTCTTCGGGACCCTCGGGCTGCCCCTGCTGACGGCGGCGGTGTGGCGGGCCGGTTTCGTCGGTTGGTGGGTTCCCGCGCTGGTCGCCGGCGGGTACGTGCTGTCCTTCCCGGTGCCGTACGGACCGCTGACAGCGGTCTTCTGGGCCCTGCCCGTCATCGGCCTCGGCTGGACAGGGCTGAAGATCCTGCGCATGGGAGACGCGGCATGGGCCGCGTACTATCCGGCGGCCGTGCGGGCCGACGCCTGAGACCCGGGGACTTACGCGGTGAAGGGCGGAGGCGGTGGTCCCGCCGCCGGCGGCCCTCGTCAGGGGACGCGGCTCGGCGGCGGGCGCCTCCGCCCTCCCGGCCCCTGGGAGTCAGGACCTCCGCGAAGCGCCACCTCGCGTACCCCGCACGCTAACCCCGGCCGGCCGGTCGAGTCTGTGCAGGAATACGCAGAACGGACGCCCCAGGCTCACGCCTTCACGGAGAGCGAGGACGACACCGGCGGCAGCATGTGCACCCGCGCCGAGCCGATGTCGAAGTAGAGTCCCACCAGCTTCAGCCGGCCCGCGCGGACCTGGTCGTCGACCTTCCGGTAGGTGCGCAGGTTGTCCAGCTGCTGCTGCACGTTGACCTTGCAGAGCAGGTCGAGCGCGTCGGCGTCGAGCCGGTCGCCCGCGGTCTCGATGAACCTCGCCAGGCTGTGGTTGCCGTGACGCAGCCAGCGTCGCATCGCCGGCAGGCTGCCCGCCTTCACCCCGCCGCTCAGCAGCCCGGCCATCGCCCCGCAGCCCGAGTGGCCGCACACCGTGATCGTGTGCACGCCCAGCACCTGCGTGGCGTACTCGATCGCCGCCCCCATCGAGTCGTCGTGCGGCTCGGTCCCGCGGCGCGGCACCAGGTTGCCGATGTTGCGCACGGTGAACAGGTCTCCGGGGCCGCTCGCGGTGATCAGGCTCGGCATGATCCGCGAGTCCGCGCACGTGATGAACAAGTGCGTGGGCTGCTGCTTGCGCGCCAGCTCGGTGAAGATGGGCCGCACCAGCGGAGCCGTGCGCCGGTGGAACTCCCGCGCGCCCTCGGTGAGGCGGCAGTCGGCCTGGCCGGGCGTGCCGTGCGGCGGCTCCACCCGCTGCGAGGCGCGGGAGCGGCGGTGCGCCCACGGCAGCCACGACCGGTCGGGGCCGCTCGACAGGGTCTTCGCCGGATACATGCGCACCCCGCTGGCCGCCATCGCGTACCACTCGTCGTGCAGCTCGTCGATGTCGACCGTGCCGCCGAGCCGTTCGTGGTCCAGCCGCCACGCGTGGATCGCCTCGAAGGCGGCGTTGTCCATGAAGTCGATGTTGAGGTCCAGGTCCACGGGCGCCCCGGCGGGGATGGCGCGCAGCTCCTGCGTCAGCCTCGGCACGCCGAGGAACGTGAGCGAACCGGAGATCGTCGCGTGGTAGCGGCCGTCGGGTTGCTGCCGCGTCCGCACCGTCACCCCCGTCAGCCTGCGCAGCGCCATCAGCGCCGCCAGCGCCAGCCCGAACAGCACGCCCTCGGCCAGTCCGAGCAGGATCACCGCCGCCATGGTCACGATGTAGACCGGCACCTCGCCATGGCCGTGGACCTTGCGGATGTGGCCCAGATTGACCATCTGCACGCCGATGAACACCAGCAGCGCCGCCAGCGCCTCGACCGGGATCAGCTGGATCGACCACCCGAATCCGATCGCGAACACCAGCACCCACACCCCGTGCAGAATCGTCGAGGCCCGGCTGCGGGCGCCCGCCCGCGCGTTCGTGGTGCTCCGCACGATCACGCCCGCCAGCGGCAGCCCGCCCAGCGCCCCTGACACCATGTTGGCCACGCCCTGCCCGGTCAGCTCCTGGTCGAGGTCGGCGCGCGGCCCGGTGTGCATGCTGTCGACCGCGACCGAGCACAGCAGCGACTCCACCCCGGCCAGCAGCGCCACCAGCAGCACCGCCGCCACGACCATGTGCCAGTCGCCCTGCGGCAGCACCGGGAACGTCCACTCGGTGAACGCGCCGGACAGGTCGATGCGGGTGACGTCCCAGCCGAACGCCCAGGCCGTGACCGCCGCGACCAGCAGCGCCGCCAGCGGCGCCGGCACCACCTTGACCTGCTTGGGCAGCCGCAGCCAGAGCGCGAGCACCCCGATCGTCAGCATCCCGACCGCGATCTTGTGGCCGTGCGGGTCGACGAGCTGGCCGGGCAGCTCGATGATGTTGGCCAGCGCCGAACGCTGCGGGCTGCCGCCGAGCACCACGTGCAGCTGCGACAGCGCGATCACCACGCCCACCCCGGCCAGCATGCCGTGCACGACCGCGGGGGAGACCGCCAGCGCCGCCCTGGCCGCCCTGAACACCCCCAGCAGGAGCTGCACCGCCCCCGCCAGCAAGGTGATCATGCAGGTGGCCCGCCAGCCGTAGGTCTGCACCAGGTCGGCCACCACCAGCGACAGGCCGGCCGCCGGGCCGCTCACCTGGACGGCGGAGCCGCCCAGCGCGCCCGCGACCACGCCGCCCACCACGGCGGCGATCAGCCCTGAGGCGAGCGGGGCGCCCGAGGCCATCGCGACGCCCAGCGAGAGGGGCACCGCGACGAGGAAGACCACGATCGAAGCGGGCACATCATGGCGGAGTGTGCTCAGCAGGCTACTCTGCGTAAGGCGGACCATGCGCAAACCCTAGCGGGGCCGACCCTCATTTGAGTGGCCCGCTAGGGGTTTTACGGATTCCTGTCTCGCTCCCGCGACGCCGATCAGCGGTAGTAGTCGGGGAACTCCTGCTCGGGCGTGGTGCGCCGGTGACCGCCGCCGTCGCGACCGGTCTCGGCCGCGCCGTACGTGTCCGCGCCGTAACCGGCGTTCGCCGGAGGGGCGGGCCAGGCCGCCTGGGAGGTGGCCGGGTTGGCGAAGTCGCCGGTCTCGTACGCGAACGACTGCGGCGACGGAGCGGGCATCGGCGTGGACGTCGGCGCGGCGAGCACGTCGTCGTAGGCCGGGACGGGCCTGGCGGGCGCGGCCGGGGCGGCGCTCGCGGGGGAGGGCCCGGACAGGGCGTCGGAGTCGTCGGCCACCGCCCAGCCCGCGCGCACCTCGTAGGAGGAGCGGTACGGCTGCTGCGGCTCCTGGAAAGCGGGCCAGGAGCCGCTCGTGGCGCCGGGCGCCGGGTCGTCGAGGATGTCGGGCGACGGGGTGGCGGGCCAGCCTCCGGACGCGGTGGCGGCGGGCTGCGCGGGCCAGGAGCCGCCCGGACCGGCGGCGGGGGAGCCCCCGTTGTAGGCGGGGAACGGGTCGCTGGTCGGCGCGGCGTTGATCGGCGAGGCGGGCACGGCAGGGAAGGAGCCGCTGGAGGCGGGGTCGACCGCGGGGAAGGAGCCGCTGCCCGCGCCGGGCGCGGCGGCGTATCCGCCGGTGGACTGCTGGGGGGCGCTCTGGGCGCGGCTCTGGCCGCGGCCCTGGGCCGCGCGGGAGCCGCCGGTCTGCCGGGCGTCGGGGCGCGGCGACGGCACCGGCTGGGCGCCCGCGCCGAGGATGCTCATCACGTCCGACGTCTGCGCCGAGAACGTGACCGTGCGCTGGTCGGCCAGGTCGGAGGCGGACGGCGCGGGATGCTGCACCGGCTCCACCAGGTCGGCCAGACCGGCGGCGGCGGGGCTCGGGGCCTTCGCCGGCCGCTGGGGCAGCGGAGCCTGGACGGTGGCCGCGTTGGGGTCGACGGCGGTGGCGTCGACCGGGGTGGGCCTGGTGCGACGGGGAGCGGGGCGCTGGGTCTCGGTGGAACGGTCCCTGGCAGCCGGCTCACTCTCGCGCTCGGCCGGCCTGGACGCCGCCTTGCGGGCCGCGACCGTGCCGCCGGCGCCGAACCCGCCCTCCTCGGCGTCGCTGCGGATGTTGGCCCAGAACTCCTCGTCGTCGTCGTCCGAGCGAGGGTTGCCCCATTCGTCGACGCCCCGCTTGCCCCGCTGGCCGGTGCGGACCGGCTTGGGCTTCGGTTCGTCGATGGGGCTGAAGTCGGGGCTGAACTTGGTCATCTTCGGCTCGGCGGCCGCGAACTGATCAGTGGAGCGGGTGACCGTCCGCTCCTCCTTCTCGGCCATCTCCTTCAGACGTTCAGGAGGAAGCGAGCTCTCCCTGCGATTCATCGAACGCATGCCCAGTGCCACGACGACAAGCACGAGGAGCACAACAGCGACCAAGCTCACTACGACCGCAGTCATTGCACCACCCTCAAAGCCATGGCCTGCCTTCGGCACCGGTGAGATCGCGCGGCCATCGACGCGACCTGCCCCCTTTGATCACCAGCACCTAACAATTGGATCTGATTCTGTCGGACCACGACGAGCGTTGTCACACCCTAAGTGAAGAATTGGTAACCAGAACTACGCTCCGTGTCGTCCGTCTCACTCGATGTTCACCGCCGTGAGCCGGCCACGGGCGATGGTGCGATCCGCGATCCTCTTCAGGACCGTGGAAAGGGACGCGCCCTCCTCCACGTCGACCTTCCCGCTCAACGTGTAGACGCTGAAACGGTAGGTGCCCTTGCCCACGCAAGGGGGCTCGTAGCCCGCCTTGCCGCTGGTGACCTTGGCCTGACCGGACCCCTCCGGGGGGCTCTCGGCGGCGTTGGGCCCCAGCTCGGTCGTGGTGGCCGGGATGTTGTAGAGCACCCAGTAGACACCTGACGACTCGGCGGAGTTGGAGTCGACGACGATCGCGACGGTCTCGGCCTCCTCAAGAGGCCGGCTCGACCAGCGCAGCGGCGGGCTGCCCTGGCTGCCCTGGCACGAGAACTGCCGCGGCAGCGGCCTGCCCTCGCGCAGATCGGGGCTCGAGACGTTGATCCGCGCGATCTCCTGCGCCTCGGACGTGCCGATGATGGTGCCGCAACCGGACACGGTGAGCACAGACGCCACCGCCGTCACCATGACGGCGGCACGTCGCACTCGCCTCGTCCTGTTACACAGCCCCATGCCGCACGATGCTACGCGCGTCTCGGGCATGCGCCGACCGTTTCGGAAGGGTCGGTGGCCGGTAAAGCCCGGCAAATCCGCCACCGGCCGGAGCGGCAGAGGGGTGACGGCGGGCGCGGTCGCGAGCTCCGCCGTCCTCGATCAGGGGAAGCGGGGGCGAGACGTCCCGCCTGCCAAGATCACTTACCACCGCCTCCGCGCCGTGTCTGGCCTGCCGCTTCTCGACGCGGGCCACCCCGCGCCGCCGGACCGGCTGATCGCCCGTTTCTGGGACGACCGGATGCCGCCCGCGGCGCGAAAAACGCCGCGGGCACCGCCTCCGCGCCCGCGAACCACCCTCCGAAAAAACGCCCCCGAAGCCCTCGCCGATCAACGACGACAACCACTGACCGATCCGTACGCGATCCGGCCGGCTGATTCGATACTGCTCGATCCGGCCACGGGTCGAGCGGCGTGACGGACGCGCGCCGCGTCGCCTCCGGGGGCGCTTGGGAGCTACCCGCCTTGAGGATGGTTTCCGGTGGGACGCCGGGCGTCCGAGAGGATGGCTCGGAAGGTCGTCCCTTCTTCAGAACCGGGCGGTCAGTGCCTCCCGAGCGATGCCCGAACGGCAGTCTGAATGCCCGGCTTCGTCGGTTGAGGGAAGGGTTCATGCCAACGCCCGCCCGCCGCCGGAGAACCGGATGGTCAGCCTCGGATCGCCGGGCGTGAATAAGATCATTCACGCCCGCCGCCGGAAGACCCTGATCGCCAGCGGCGCGAACACCACCATGAACCCGGCCGCCCACAGCAAAGAGATCAGCGCCGGCCGGGCCACCTCGCCGCCGATCAGCAGGCCCCGGATCGCGTCGGAGAGATGTGTCACCGGGTTGACCCCCGCCCACGCCGCCAGCCAGGAGGGGAACGTGTCGGGGTTGACCAGCGCGCTGCTGGTGAACGTCAGCGGCATCATCACCGAGAAGGAGAACATCTGCACCTTCTCCGGATTGGACGCCGTCAGCCCGATCAGCACCGACATCCACGACATGGCCAGCGCCACCACCACGAGCAGCGCCAGCGCCCCCAGCAGGCCGGTCACCCCGGTCGTCACCCGGAACCCCAGCACCATGCCGAAGCCGATGAGCAACGCGAACGCCCACACCTGCTTGAACGTGTCGGCGATGATCCGCCCCGCGAGCGGCGCCGACCGCGCGATCGGCAGGCTGCGCAGCCGATCGAAGACGCCCTTGGCGATGTCGGTGTTGAGGCCGATGGCCGTGGACAGCGTGTAGAACAGGGCGTTCTGCACCAGCAGCCCGGGCAGCGCGAACTGCAGGTAGTCACCGGTCGATCCGGAGATCGCGCCGCCGAACACGTACGTGAACAGCAGCAGGAACATGATCGGCTGGATGCTGAGATCGAGCAGCTCCCACGGGTTGTGCTTGATCTGCACCAGGCTGCGCCAGGCCAGCGTCAGGGTCTGGCTCACGGTGGCGCCGGGGCTCACCCGCCTGGGCGGCGCCGGCAACGTGGTCGCGGTCACGCGTAGGCCTACTCGTCGTCCTTGGCCGGCTCCTCCGCGCGGTGCCCGGTCAGCGCCAGGAACACCTCGTCGAGGCTGGACTTGCGCAGCGTCAGCTCAGAGGCGACGATCCCCAGGTCGTCGAGGCGGCGGACCACGGCCGGCACTACGGCGGGGTCGCGCACGGCCACGGTCAGCCGCCCGCCCGACACCTCCGGAACCTCGCCCACGATCTCCTCGACCACCTCCGACACCACCGGCACCTGGTGTCCGGCCATCGGCCGCACCTCCAGCACCTGCGCGCCCGTGGTGGCCTTGAGCTCGTCGGACGTGCCGGAGGCGATCACCTTGCCGTGGTCGAACACCACGATGTCGTCGGCGAGCTGGTCGGCCTCCTCCAGATACTGGGTGGTCAGCAGGACGGTCACGCCGTCGGCCATGAGCCCTCGCACGACGCCCCACAGCTCGGTGCGGCTGCGCGGGTCGAGGCCGGTCGTCGGCTCGTCCAGGAACAGCACCTGAGGGCTGCCCACCAGGCTCGCCGCCAGGTCGAGCCGTCGGCGCATGCCTCCCGAGTAGGTCTTCGCGGCCCGCCCGCCCGCGTCGGACAGGTCGAACCGCTCCAGCAGGGCCGTGGCTCGCCCGCGCGCCTCACGCCTGGACAGGCCCAGCAGCCGGCCGATCATCACGAGGTTCTCGACGCCGGTCAGCATCTCGTCGACCGCCGCGTACTGGCCCGTCAGCCCGATCAGCGAGCGCACCTGGTGGGCCTGACTCGTCACGTCGAACCCGAGCACTGACGCCCGGCCGGCGTCGGGCGTCAGCAGCGTCGCCAGGACGCGCACGGCGGTGGTCTTGCCCGCGCCGTTGGGGCCCAGCACGCCCAGCAGCCTGCCGGGCGGCACGGCCAGGTCGACGCCGTCGAGCGCCCTGGTCTCCCCGTAACGTTTGACCAGGCCTTCGGCCTCGATCGCGTAGTGGTTCCCCGTCATGGGGACACTCTGCCTGAGCCCACCGACATTCTTCGGATCCGGATCCGGACACCGGTGACAGATCAGCGATATGCCACGAGCCCTAAGCTGGCCTTGTGACGTCATCAGGTCCTTTGCGCGATCCCGCCAACCGCGTCTCGCCCCGGGCCCGCGGGCTCTGGCTGCTGGAGGCGCTGATCGGGTTCGTGCTGCTGGTCGGCGGGTCGGTGCTGGTCGCCGGCTGGGTCGGTGGCAGCGGCTGGCCGTGGGTGCCGCAGTGGTTCGCCGCGCGGCCGTGGCTGCTGCCGGTCACGGTGGCGGTCCTGACCACGCCGTTCCTGCTGGCCGAGCCGTTCGTGCGGTACGCGGTGCACCGGTGGGAACTCTCCGGTGACGTCGTCTACGCCCGGCAGGGGTTCCTGTCCAGGGAATGGGTGTTCGTACCGGTCAGCCGCATCCAGACCGTCGACAAGGGGCAGGGATGGATGGAAAGGATGCTGGGGCTGGCGACGCTGGAGATCCGCACCGCCTCCCACGCCGGGTCGTCGACGATCAAAGGGCTGGACTTCCGGGTGGCGGCGGAGCTCGCGGAGGCGCTGGCGCACCGCGCCGAGCAGCTCAGGGACGACGCGACATGACCGGCCCCACCGGCCACCCGCAGCCGCCCGCCGACCCCCCGCCCGAGAGGACTCCCGGCGAGGACATCCCGGCCCCGAGCGCCGACCCCACAGAGCAGACACCTCATAAGAACCCTGATAAGAACCCTGCACCCCGCGAGGACGCCGCACCCCGCGAGGACGCCGCACCCCGCGAGGACACCGCACCCCGCGAGGACGCCGCAACCCGCGAGGACGCCGCGCCTCGCGACGCCGCAACCCGCGAGGGCACCCCGCCTCGGGAGGGCACTCCACCCCGCGAGAACATCGCACCCCGCGAGGACGCTGCGGTCCGCGAGAACACCGCGCCTCGCGACGCCGCGCCTCGCGAGGGTGCACCCCGAGAGGGCGCCGCGCCTCGGGAGGGCACTCCACCCCGCGAGGACGAAGCACCCAGCAAGGACGCCGCGCCTCGCGAGGACACCGCGCTTCGCGAGAACGTCCGCCTCCACCAGGACACCCCACTCCGTGAGGGCGTCGCGCCTGGGGAGGACGCCGCGCCTCGGGAGGGCACTCCACCCTGCGATGACACCCCGCCTCGTGAGGGCAGCCTCTCTGAGGTGGGTCCGCATGGGGAGGCCGGGTCCGGTGCGGGTGGGGCGCCTTACGGGGGTGGATCCCCTGAGGGGCCGTATGCGTCTCCTGGTGGGCCGTACGGGGGTGGTGGGTCTTCTGGTGGGCCGTACGCGTCTGCTGGAGGGTCGTATGTGGGAGGACCGCCGGGGCCGTTCTCGGTGCCGCTGCGGTTGAGCCCCAAGGTGCTGCTGATCGATCCCGTACGGATGCTGCCCTCGCTGCTGGTGCCCCTGGTGGGTGTGCTGGTGGTGGGCGGGTTCTCGCCCAGGTCCTACCTCTGGGCGGCGTTCGGCCTGGTCGGGACCGTGGTGTTCGCCCTCATCCGATGGGCGACGTTCACGTACGAGATCGCCGGCGACCGGGTGGAGATCAAGCGCTCGCTCATCAGCCGCTCGATCCGCACCATCCCGCTGGAACGGGTGCGCGGCGTCGACGTGTCCACCCCGCCCATGCACCGCCTTCTCGGCCTGGCCGTCCTGAAGATCGACACCGGCGCGAGCGGGGGTGACGGCGAGGCCACCCTCGACGGCGTCACCGTCGGAGAGGCCGAACGGCTCAAACCCCTCCTGCTGCGCCGCGCCCGCGCCGAGGCCACCACCACCGTCAGGCCCGAGGAGGAGAGGCACGCGGAGGGGGTGCCGGCGGAGCGGGTCATCTTCGCCGTCCCGCGCAGGTGGCTGCTGTACGGGCCGCTGTCCGGCGCTTACCTGCTGACCCCGTTCGCGCTCGCGGGCGGCGCCGTCGGCCTGGCCTTCCAGTGGGGCGACGACCTCGGCTTCGGCCGCAACGCCGCATGGAGCGTCGGAGAATGGCTGTGGCAGCGCCCCTCGCTGCTGGTGGCGGCCATGGTGCTGCTGATCGTGGCGATGCCGATCGCGGGCGGCGTCATGTACGCGGTCTTCAACTGGGACTTCCGGCTCAAGCGGCGCGACGGCTACCTGGTGGCCGAACGCGGGCTGATCAACCGGCGCAGCGTGTCGCTGGAGTCCCGGCGGGTGCGCGGCTACGAGATCGTCGACGGCCTCGCCGAACGCTGGGCCGGTGTCGTCCGCGCCTGGGCCATCGTGACCGGGCTCGGCGACTCAGGGACCCGCGGGCAGCTCCTGCCGGTGGTCCCCCGCGCGGACGCCACGGCGGTCACCGGCGACGCCATCGGCCCCTACCAGGCCGAGCTGCGGCCCCACCCGCCGGTCGCCGGCAACCGCCGCCTGTTCAGGGCCGTCTTCCCGTGGCTCGTCCCGGCGGCGCTGGCCGGTCTGCTGCTCCTGCTGACAGGGCTGACCGTGTGGTGGGTGCTGCTCGTGGTCTCCCTCGTCATGGCCGCCCTGGGCGTTCCCCTGGGCCTCGACCGCTACCGCTCGCTCGGTCACGGCTACGACGGCGATCGCGTGGCGGTCCGCTCGGGCTCGCTCAGACGGTCGACGGCCGTGGTGGAACGCCGCGCCGTGGTGGGCTGGCGGCTCCACCAGACGTGGTTCCAGCGGCGGGCGGGCGTCCTCACCCTGACGGTGGGGGCCGGCGCCGGCAAGGGCGGATACTCGGCCATCGACGTCTCCGAAGCCCAGGGCAGGGATTTCCCCGCCGAGGTGACACCCGAGTGGCTGGCCCCGTTCCTCAACCCGCACACCCCCTCCGATCCTCCGTCCACCGGCTGACCCTTGCCCCGGGTGTGACAGGGCACGGGCAGCCCTTCAGAGGCACTTCTTGTCAGCGGTCAGGACTGCCGGGTCACGCGTACGGTGAAACGCCCGGCCAGGCGTCTGCCGCTTGCCTGGGCCGGGCGGGTGAGGCCGCAGTCAGTACAGACCCTGGCGGGCCCTGTGAGCTGACGCCGCAGCGCGCACGGACCCTGGCGGGCCCTGTGAGCTGAGGCCGCAGCGCGCACGAACCCTGGCGGGGCCTCTGGGCTGAGGCCGCAGCATGCACAGACCTTGGCGGGCCCTGTGTGTTGGGGCCGCAGCACGCAGGGACCCTGGTGCGCCCTGTGAGCTAAGGCCGCGGTGCGCACGGACCCTGGCGGGGCCTCTGGGCTGGGGCCGCAGCACGCACAGACCCCGGCAGGCCCTGTGAGCTGATGTCGCGGTGGGTACGGACCCTGGCGTGCCATGTGAGCTGAGGTCGCGGCGCGCACGGACTCTCGCGGGCCCTGTGGGCTGGGGCAGTACAGACCTGGCGGGCCCTGCGAGTTCAGGCGGGTGCGCTCACGTGCATCCGTCGCTGTCAGTCCTGGCGGCGGGCGCCGAACATGATCTCGTCCCAGGTCGGCACCGAGGCGCGGCGTCCGCGCGAGCCCTTGCGGGACTGGCGGGCCGGCTTGGGCGCGGGCGTCGGCGCGGGAGGCTCCTCCTTGGCCGGAGGCTCCTGCTCGGCCTGGTCGTCCTTGCTCGGCCGGGCCGCGGGCACCGCCTTCGCCCCCGGCTTGGCGCCCTTGGGCTGATGCTTGCGGCCGCCACCGGTCTCCGTTTCGGCCTGGACCTCGGGAGCCTTCTTCTCCGCCGCCTCGGTCTCCCGTACGGGCGAGGGGTCGCTTTCGGGAGCCTTTCGCGCGGCGGGAGCGCCGGCCGTCACGGGGCCCTCCGTGGCGGGCCCGGAGGCGTCGCCGGTCGATCCCGGGCTCTGCGTTTCCGCGGCAGCGGGAGGCTCGGCGGCGGCAGCCGATGCAGCGGTCCCGCCGTCGGCGGCAGCATGGGTCTCGGCATCGGTGGCGTCGGACACCGGGGCCTCGGCAGTCTGGGTCGTCGTGTCGGCGGCGGGTGTGGTGGATGTCTGCGCCTGGGCGGGCGCGGATTCCGGCTCCCGCGTGGGTGACGTACCAGGCTGCTCAGCCGTAGGCGCCGCCTGCGCGGCGGGTGCGGTGCCCTGGTCAGCGGCTGGCGTCGCCTGTGTGGCGGATGTGGTGCCCTGCTCAGCCGCGGGCGCCGACTGCGCGGTCGGTGTGGTGCCCTGCTCAGTGGTTGGCGTTGCCTGCGCGGCAGGTATGGCGCCCTGCGCAGGCGACGATGCCGCTTGCGCGCCAGGTGTGGTGCTTTGTGCGGGCGACGGTGCCGTCTGCGCAGGTGGTGTGGTGTCCTGTGCGGGCGACGGCGCCGACTGTGCGGCGGGTGCCGGGGTCTGAGTGGACGACGGCGGCGTCTGGGTGGCCGGTGTTTCCTGCTGCTGAGCAGGAGCGTCCGCGCTGATTGGAGCCGCTTCCGGCTGGTGGTCGCTTGCCGGAGGGCCGGTGGTCACGGCGTCTGCCGAGACGTCCGCGTGGTCGTCGGTGCCGTCGGTGATACGTGCCGGGGCATCGGTGGGCCGGGTGGCGGCGTCGGCAGCGGTGGGTGTCTGCGCCTGGGCGGGTGCGGATTCCGGCTGCTGTGTGGGTGACGTCCCAGACTGCTCGGCCGGTGATCCCGTCTGGGCGGCCCGCGCCGCGGTCTGCTCAGACGATTGTGCGGACTGCGCGGCCGGTGCCGTGTCCGGCGTTTCCTGCTGCCGGGCCGGTGTGGCGGACTGGGCGATGGCGGCTTCCGGACGCTGGGCCGCTCCGCCCGGCTCGGCGGAGGCGGAGGTCTCGGCGAAGGGCGTCTGAGTGGACGCGGCGGAGCCCTGATCCTGTACGGGCGCGGCCGGTGCCGCCGGAGTCTGGGCAGCGGGGGAGTCGTTGGTCGGCGCCTGAGTCGCCTCAGGAGCGGAAGGCTGCCCGACGGTCTCCGAGGACGCGGCGGTCGGAGCCGACTCCACGGGCACGGTGCTCTCGGGCGTGGTCTCCCGGAAGGAGCCAGTGGGCGCGCCGGAGGAGGACGGCCCCGCCGGAGCGGCGTCGGTGCGCGCCTGCGGGACGAACCGGTCCGTAGGCGGCTGAGCCGCCGTCGGACGCTCCGGCCGCGACGCCGCGCTCCGGTCCGGGTGTGAACCGGTCGGACGAGTCGTGCCGGGGTCTGTCCCCGGAATGGGGCTCCGGTCGGAGTATGAGCCGGTTTGACGGGTCGGGCCCGGGTCTGCGCCCGGTGCCACGCTCCGGTCGGGGTGTGAGTCTGCGCCCGGCACCGCACCCCGGTCCGGGTGTGGGCCGGTGGGGCGGTGGCCGGGACCGGCTGTGCGGTCGGGGGAGACGCGGTCGTCGGCGGGGGCGTAGAAGGGCTGGGGGCGGGACGGGCCGAGGTCCGGGAGCCATGGGGAAGGGCCGCCGCGGCGGGTGTCGTCGCGGGCGGGCGGCGCCGGGTCGGGGTCGCGGTCGAAGGCGGCCGGCGGAAGGTCCACGGGGAGCTCGCGGGCCGGCGGGTCGTAGCCGACCGCAGGCTCCTCGGGCTGGGAGCCCGGCCTGATGACGGACGGGAACGGCAGCGGGTCGGACGTCAGCGGCGGCACCGGCTGCAGCTTGGCCATCCGGGGCGCGAACGGCGTGACCGTGGTGTCCTCCACCACGGGATCAGGGTCGAAGTCGGCCGAGGACAGGCGGTGGGCCTCGTCGTCGTGCGGGCTGACGTGGCGGCGGCGCGGGTCGAAGAGCCACTCGGCGTGGCGCGTGTGACCGTTCCACACGTAGCCGAGCTTGACCCGCCACAGGCCGTCGTCGCGCTTGGCGGAGTCCCAGTCGATCTCGTCGGCGGGCACGCCGCGCCGGGTGAGCCGCTCGGCCACCAGCTCGCCCAGGGTCGGGCCGGCCGCGGTCTCGCCGGGCATGCGGACGGTGACGCGCTGCGCCTGCTGCGCGACGTACTCGCGCTCCTGGAGCACCGGCCCCTCGAACCAGCGGACCCGCTCGACCGGGATCCCGGCCGTGGCGGCGATCTCTTCCGCGGTCTCCCCGGCACGGATGCGGGCCTGGATCTCCTTGGGGCGCAACGGACTCTCCACTTCGATCTCGTACTGGCCGAGACGGGAGAAGTTGCCACGGACGGCAGCACGGAGCCGGTCGTCCACAGGAAGAGTGAAGCGCGTGCCCCGCCCGGCAGTAGCCAGCACGAGATAGGTGCCGTCCTCACTCACCGCGACGAGTCGGAGCTCCTGCATGCGAGTCCCTTCGTCAGCGTCGCCATTCTTCCCCCGGACCCTTGAGTCTCTCGCGTGTGCCGGTTGCCTGCCAGCACCGTACCCGGCATGTCCGAACATCGCCTTGCTGGGATAGCCGCGGGGCGTTGTGACGCCAGTCACATTTGACGAGTCCATCCTCTCAGAGCCCGCCCGTGCGCAGGAGGAGGTTAGACGTCCTCGTCGGATTCTGGCGAATCGGTTCGCACTGCGGGCCGGAGGCGGCCGGCGCGGTGAGGGCCGCGGTCGCGTACGGGGAGGGCAGGCCGGAACGTCGGGGCACGATCGACGAGGTTGCCGCCCCCGACGGGCGGAGGCACGGCGGGACACGCGTCCGCGCGCATTCTTTACCTGGGGGAGACCTGCCCGAGCACCCGGTCCAAATAGGCGTTGCCGAAAAGGCGGTCCGGGTCGAGGCGGTCGCGCAGGGCGGTGAAGTCGGCGAAGCGCGGGTAGACGCCCGAAAGGTACGCGGCGTCCTTGGTGTGCAGCTTGCCCCAGTGCGGGCGGCCGCCCAGCCTGGTCATGATCTCCTCGACGCCCTCGAAGTAGGCCGGGTTCGGGGTCTCACGGTAGATGTGGCAGGCCACGTACGCACTTGGCCTGCCGTACGCGGTCGACAGCCAGGCGTCGCTCGGCGGCGTCACCCGCACCTCGACGGGGAAGCTGATCTGCCAGCCCATCCGGTCGATCAGGTCGCGCGTCTCGCGCAGCGCCTGCCCGAGCCGCTCGCGCGGGATCGCGTACTCCGTCTCCAGGAAGCGCACCTCCCGCCGCGCGGTGAAGATCTTGTACGAGGTGTCGACGGCTTCGGAGTCGCTCAGGGCTGCGGCGCTGACGGCGTTGATCCGGGGGATCAGGCCGGGGAGGCGGGCGCCGACGGCGCAGGCGGCGCCGAACAGGGTGTTCTCCAGGAACACGGCGTCCAGCCAGTGCCGGAACGCGTTCGGCGGGGCGGGCGGGCCGGGATGCCGGTTGTTGGTCTTGACCAGGCACGCGTCGGTGTGCGGCAGCCAGAAGAAGTCCAGGTGCTCGTTCTCGGCGGTGAGGGCGTCGAGCGAGTCGAGGATGCGGCTGAGCGGCAGCCGCCTGCGCCGGTGGTGCAGCAGGAACGCGGGCTCCACCCGGAACGTCACCGCCGTCAGCACGCCGAGCGCGCCCAGCCCGACCCTGGCGGCGTCGAACAGGTCCTCGCCGGGCGCGGCAGTGACGAGCGAGCCGTCGGCCAGCACCAGTTCCAGGCCGGTCACCTGGTCGGCCAGGCCGCCGCTGTCGCGTCCGGTGCCGTGCGTGCCCGTCTGGATGGCGCCCGCGACCGTCTGCTCGGTGATGTCGCCCATGTTGGCCAGCGCCAGGCCGCGCCCGTCGAGCAGCGTGTTCAGCGTCTTGAGCGGGGTGCCGGCCAGGACCGTGACCTGGCCGTCCGCCCAGGAGCGGACGCCGGTCAGCTCTTCGGGGCGCAGCAGGATGCCGTCGGTGAGGGCCACCCCGGTGAAGGAGTGGCCCGTCCCGGCCATGCGCACCCGCCGTCCGCCCGCCGCGGCGTCCCGCACGGCCCGCGCCACGTCGTCGGCGGAGGCCGGCGTGCGCACCTCGGCGGGGGAGCAGGCCTGGTTGCCTGCCCAGTTGGTGAACGCCATGCGCGCGGGTTCTCCTGGCTGGGGCTTCGTTCCGGTCAAACGTGAACGATACTCACTGTTCCCAGCCTTCGGGAAGCGGGAAGACGTCGCCCGGCTTGAGTTCCTCGTGCTTGATGACGTCGTCGACCGTGACCAGGTGGTAGCCGTTGCGCTGGAGGGTCTTGATGATCGACGGCATCGCGTCGACCGTCTGCTTCACCCAGTCGTGCATGAGGACGATGCTGTTGCCCTTGGCGACCGACAGGGTCTGCTTCTTGATCTTCTCTTCGTTCTTCGACTCCCAGTCACGGGAGCCGCCGGTCCACAGGATGATCGGCATGCCGAACTCGACCGCGATGTCCTGGACCTGCAGGTCCGACATCCCGTACGGGGGACGCAGCAGCTTGGGCTCGACCCCGGCCGCCTTCTTGATCGCGTCGTTGGTCTTCTTGATCTCGTTGCGGATCGTGGCCGGGGTGGACTTGGTGAAGTCGGGGTGCGCGTAGCTGTGGTTGCCGACCGCGTGCCCCTCCTTCACCATGCGCTTGACGTAGGCCGGGCGGCTCTTCACGTACTGGCCTTCGAGGAAGAACGTGGCCTTGGCGTCGTGCTCTTTCAGGATGTCCAGCAGCTTGCCCGCGTACTTGCCGGGCCCGTCGTCGAAGGTCAGCGCCACGCACTTCATCCGCGTGCAGTCGACCTCCTTCGCCTTGGGGTCGGCGACCGCCGGCGCGGGCGCCGCCATCACGGCAACCGCCGCGATAGCCAGGAGTGAAGTCAAATGTCGGGACATAACTGTAGTTTCCAATGTGAAGGGTGATGCGAGGGATGTCCCGACGGTAGCGGATCAGCTCTCCGCCGGTGAAGGCGCTCCGGGAAGTCTCAGCAAACCCGAACCTCCGATCCCCACCACCACGGCCAGCGCCGCGCACGCCACCGAGAACCCGTACGCCCCGGACGCCCCGACCATCTCGGTGAGCCGGCCGCCCGCCCACGCGCCGATCGCCACGCCGAACCCGATCGAGGTCGAGATCCACGCCATGCCCTCGGTGAGCAGCGACGGCGGCACCAGCCGCTCGGTCAGCGAGAAGCCGGTGATGAGCGTCGGCGAGATGGCCAGCCCGGCCACGAAGAGCGTGACCGCCATGACCCGCACGTCACCGACGAACATGATCGGCAGCAGCCCGACCACGAACACGCCGAGCGCCCGGACGAACCGGCCGCGCAGCGAGATCCGCCAGCGCCGTGAGCCGAACCAGAGCCCCGACACCATCGACCCGCCCGCGAACGCGGCCAGCAGGAACCCGGAGGCGCCCTTGACCCCGTGCTCGTCGGCGTACGCCACCGTGATCAGGTCGACCGAGCCGAAGACCGCGCCGAGCCCCAGATAGACGCAGGACAGCAGGGCGACGCCGGGGATGAGGATGGGGGTGCCGCCCGCCGAGCGGACCGGCCGCACCGGCGGCTGGGTGCGCCGCTGCAGGGCCAGCGCGACCGACCCGGTGAGCATCGCCACCAGCGCCACGGTCAGGCCCGCGTACGGGTTCACGGCCGTGGCCAGGACGGTCACCAGCGCCGGCCCGGTCACGAAGATCACCTCGTCGGCGACGGACTCGAAGGCGAAGGCGGTGTGCAGCTTCGCCGACCCGGGGTGCAGGTGGGACCAGCGCGCCCGGACCATCGACCCGAGCGACAGCGACGTGGCGCCGGTCACCAGCGCGGCGGCGTACAGCGTCCAGTCGGGCAGCCCGAGCCCTGCGCTGAGCATGAGCGCGACCAGCGCGAGCGCGTTGACCACGGCGAACGGCAGGATGACCCGGCCCTGCCCGAACCGGTCGGCGAGCCGCCCGGACAGAGGAGCGGCGACGGCGAAGGCGATGCTCAGCACCGCGGACACCGCCCCGGCCATCGCGAACGACCCGGTGAGGCCCTGGACCAGCAGCACCACGCCGATGCCGAGCATGGACATCGGCATCCGGCCGAAGAAGCCGGCCAGCACGAATCCCTTGACGCCGGGCCCTGTGAACAACCCCCGGTAAGGCCCGACCATCTCACTGTCTCCTTACTGTGCAGGCATAACTTCGCGCATCGTCTGTCCGGATGGCAACAGATTTCTTGGCGAGTGGGTTAACGTGTCCCGGGTGTCCGGTCTTCCCTCCTTGCGCGCGGTGCTGCTCATGGTCACCGCCGTGCTCGCGGTCACGATCGCGGCAGGCGGCGTGGTGCTGGTCATGGGGGAGGATCCGTCCGCCGGCCCGCCGGCGCGGGAGACGGAGAAACGGCCCGAGAGGCAGACCGCGGGCCTGGACAAGCTCGTCCCCACCACGCCCCCGACCGCCGCTCCGGTGAAGGAGTTCGGCGAGGGCGGCGCCGGCGTCACCCCCACCCCGCCGCGCGTGCTCGCCATCGCGCCGGGCGAGGTGCCCAAGGAGACCCGCTTCGCGCTGTCGGCGCTCAATCACGTGCAGAAGGCCATCGTGGTGGACGCGGGCTCGGTCAAGGTGGCCGGCACCGGGCTCAACCTGCTCGCGGTGGACCAGGCCGAGTTCCGCTCCTGGACACCCGAGGCGGTCGCCGGGCACCCCGGCGTGTGGAGCGCGCTGGCCAGGGGAGAGTTCGTGGCCGACGCGGCGGCCGTGCGCAAGTACGACCTCAAACTCGGCGCGTACTACCAGGTGGACGGCGGGCCCCGGCTGCGGCTGGCCGCCTCCGCGCCGCTCGGCCTGACCGGGGTCGACGCGCTGGTCGGCACCGAGCTCGGCCGCGCGCTCGGGCTGGCCCCCGGCGTGGCGGTGCTGCTGCACGGCAAGGAAGGCAAGATCAGCGAGGCGGGCGTGCGCAAGGCGCTCGGCCAGGGCGCCCAGGTCGTCATGCTCGACAAGGCTCACCGGGAACGCGAGCAGCCGCAGCGGGCCGCCGTCACCACCGGCAGGCCGGGCAGCTACCTGGAGTTGTACCAGCAGGCGGCCACCCGCTGCCCCGGCCTGTCATGGACCGTGCTGGCCGCCATCGGCCAGGTGGAGAGCGGCCACGGCCGCAACAACGGCCCCTCCAGCGCGGGCGCGCTCGGGCCGATGCAGTTCATGCCCGCCACCTGGAAGGCCTACGGCGTGGACGGCGACGGCGACGGCAAGAAGGACATCTGGAGCCCGTACGACGCGGTCCCGGGAGCGGCGAACTACCTGTGCGCCGTCGGCGCCGGCCAGGGCGGTGAGAAGCTGCGCAAGGCCGTCTGGCACTACAACCACTCATGGGACTACGTGAACAAGGTGCTCGGCATCGCCGACGCCTACGCCCGCTCCTACACCTGATCCGGCACCTGAGCGGGCCTGCGCTTCGGCGCCGGGCAGCAGGTGAGCGCGCAGGGCACCGGCTCCGGCTCGTCCATCAGCTCGCGCACCATCCGCACGAACGCGGGGTGGGTGCCGGCCGTCGACGCCCGCTCCATCGGCAGCCCGCGCTCCTCGGCCACCTGCCTGGCCTCGGTGTCGAGGTCGTAGACGACCTCCATGTGGTCGGAGACGAACCCGATCGGCACCAGCACCGCGGCCTCGGCGTCGAGCCCACGCAGGTGGTCGCAGACGTCCGGCTCCAGCCACGGCACCTGCGGCGGGCCGCTGCGCGACTGCCACACCAGGTCCCACGGCGCGGTGCGGCCCAGCGCCCGGTTGACCAGCTCGGCCGTGCGGCGCAGCTGCGCCTCGTACAGGCCGCCCGACGGCCCCGCGGTCTCGGCCATGGAGACGGGGATGCTGTGGGCGGTGAAGACCAGCCGGGCGTGGTCGTGGCCGGCCCTGTCCTTGAGCCGGTCGAGCGCCTGCCGGGTGTGGTCGGCCATCGCCGCGACGAACCCGGGGTGGTCGCCGTAGTGGCGCAGCTTCACCAGCTCGGGGCCGCCGTCGAAGGAGATCCTGGCGATGTCCTCGTAGTACTGACGGCAGCTGGAGTAACCCGCGTAGGCGGAGGTGGCGAACACCGCGGCCCTGCGCACCCCGTCGTCGGCCATCCGGCGCACGGTCTCCTCGCCGAACGGGTGCCAGTTGCGGTTGCCCCAGTAGACCGGCACGCCCGCCACCGGGCGCAGCGCCTCGACCAGGTCGCGGTTCTGGCCGTTGATCGGGCTCACGCCGCCGAAGCTCTGATAGTGCTCGGCGACCTCCAGCAGCCGCTCGCGCGGGACCCCCCGGCCGCGCACCACGTTCTCCAGGAAGGGCATGACGTCGTCGGGACCCTCGGGACCGCCGAACGACAGCACCAGCAACGCGTCGTAATGTGCCACGTGAACAAGCCTATGGCGACGTGCCGGTGGTCCCGCCAGGAGGTAGGTTCGGACAAGTGAGCCCCTTTGACGATATCCGTGACTATGTGGCCATCCCACGTGTCCACTCGCTGAAGCTCTCCCCCGACGACTCCCGGCTCGTCTCCGTGGTCCAGACGCTCAACCCGGACGGCAAGTCGTACGGCACCGCGCTCTGGGCGATCCCCCTCGGCGGCGAGCCGTACCGCCTGACCCGGTCGGCCAAGGGCGAGACGGCGGCCGAGTTCACCGGCACGGGCGACCTGCTGTTCACCAGCTCCCGCCCCGACCCCACCGTGAAGGACGCGGACGAGGAGGTGGCGGCGCTCTGGCTGCTGCCCGCGGGCGGCGGCGAGGCCCGCCGGATCGCCGCCCGCCCCGGCGGCGTCGGCGCCTTCAGGACCGCGGGCGACACGGTCGTGTTCGCCTCCGACGTGCTGGACGGCGAGGAGGCGGACGAGGCCGAGCGGCGCAAGGCTCGCAAGGACGCCGGGATCAGCGCGATCCTGCACGAGGGCTACCCGGTCCGCTACTGGGACCACGACCTCGGCCCCGGCCGCACCCGCCTGTTCGCCGGCAGGCTCGGCCCCGACGGCCTGGAGGACGTCCGCGACCTGACCCCCGACCCGGGCGAGGCGCTGCGCGACGCCGCCTTCACGCTCACCCCCGACGGCCGCACGGTGATCTCCACCTGGCGGATCCCGCTGTCCCACGCCGAGCAGCGCGTCGAGCTGGTCGCGATCGACGTGGAGTCCGGGGAGCGGCGCACGCTCGCCAGTGAGGAGGGCCACGACTTCGGCGGCCCGCTCGCCGTCTCGCCGGACGGCACCAAGATCGCCTGCGTCCGCGAGCGGCACGCCGCCCTGGACCGGTCCGTCCGCATCGAGCTGTGGATCGGCGACCTGGCCACCGGCGAGGGGCGGACGTACGCGCCGGACCTGTTCCCCTCGGACGTCGTGTGGGCGCCGGACTCCGCCGCCGTGCACATCGCCGCCGACCACCAGGGCCGCCGCCCGGTCTTCCGCGTCACGCTGGAGGACGGCGAGGTGACCAGGCTCACCGCGGACGACGCCTCGTACCTCGCGCTCAACGTCTCGGCCGACGGCGGGTCCCTGTACGCGCTGCGCAGCGGGGTCGCGCTGGCCCCAGGCCCCGCCAGGATCGGCCTCGACGGCGCCATCGCCGACCTGCCCTCGCCCGCGCCGCGCCCCGAGACCCCCGGCACCCTCACCGAGGTCACCGCCACCGCCGACGACGGCGTCACCATCCGCGGCTGGCTCGTGCTGCCGGAAGGCGCCTCCGCCGCCGACCCCGCGCCGCTGCTGCTGTGGATCCACGGCGGCCCGGTGGCCTCCTGGAACGACTGGCAGTGGCGCTGGCAGGCGTGGATCATGGCCAGCCACGGCTACGCCGTGTTGATGCCGGACCCCGCCCTGTCCACCGGCTACGGTCAGGGCATGATCGACCGCGGCTGGGGCGACTGGGGCCCGCGCACCATGGCCGACCTTGAGGCCATCGTGGACGCCGCGCTGACCAGGGACGACCTCGACGCCGGGCGCACGGCCGCGATGGGCGGCTCGTTCGGCGGCTACATGGCCAACTGGGTCGCCGGCCACACCGACCGCTACCGGGCGATCGTCACCCACGCCTCGCTCTGGCACCTCGACCAGTTCGCCGGCACCACCGACGCGGCCATGTACTGGCAGCGCGAGTTCGGCCCCGCGGGTTCGGAACGTTACAGCGAGCTCTCGCCGCACCTCGCCCTGGACAAGATCACCACTCCGATGCTCGTCATCCACGGCGACAAGGACTACCGCGTGCCCATCGGCGAGGGCCTGCGCCTGTGGTGGGACCTGCGGCGCAGCGGCGTGGAGTCGAAGTTCCTGTACTTCCCCGACGAGAACCACTGGATACTCAAGCCGGGCAACGTCGTCGCCTGGTACGAGTCCGTCCTGGCCTTCCTCGCCCACCACGTGCTCGGCGAGGAGTGGAAGCGCCCGGAGTCGGTGGCCTGATGCCCGGCACCACCACACCCGCCGGTTTCCTGCGGCTGGCCGAGGACATCGCCCGCGAGGCCGGCGACATGCTGCTGGCCAAGCGGCCCTCGATGTCCACCCGCTCGGCCGACATCGAGACCAAGTCCAGCCCCACCGACGTCGTCACCGTCCTGGACCGGGCCTCCGAGCAGCTCATCCGCGAGCGCATCCTGGCGGTCAGGCCGGGCGACCGGATCCTCGGCGAGGAGGAGGGCGACCGGCCAGGCGAGACCGACGTGCGCTGGGTCGTCGACCCGATCGACGGCACGGTCAACTTCCTGTACGGGCTGCCCGACTGGGCCGTGTCCATCGCGGTCGAGGTGCGCGGCCGGGTGGTGGCGGGCGTGGTGAACGTGGCGCCGCGCGGCGAGGTGTTCACCGCCGCCCTGGACGAGGGCGCCTGGCTCGGCGGCGAGCGGCTGCGGTGCGACCCGGCGCCGCCGCTCGGGCAGGCGCTGGTCGCCACCGGGTTCGCCTACGGCGCGGCGCGGCGGGCCGTCCAGGCCGAGGTGCTGACCGGGGTGCTGCCGCGGGTACGCGACATCAGGCGCGGCGGATCGTGCGCCGTCGACCTGTGCTCGGTGGCGCTCGGCCGGGTCGACGCCTACTACGAGCGGGGCGTCAACTACTGGGACTACGCGGCGGGCGGGCTGGTCGCCGCCGAGGCCGGGGCCAGGGTCGGCGGCCTGCACGGCGGGCCGTGCGGCGCCGAGATGGCGCTCTGCGCGCCGCCGGGGCTGTTCGAGGAGCTGCATGACCTGCTCGCGGCGCTCGACCCGGCACGCGACTCCTGAGGTGAGGACGCCGACGGCCGGAGCCACTCCTTCGGGGCTCCGGCCGTCGGCGTGAAAACCATGTCAGCGCAACGGGATACCGTGATCGTCCGCTAGGCGGCGCAGATCCTCGATCTCGGCGGTGAGGGTGTCGGCGAGGTAGTCGTCACCGGCGCTCCTGGCTTCCCGAAGACCCTTGTAAGCCTGGTCGAGGCGGCTTTCGATCGTGGTCGTGAACTCGCCCATCTCACCTACTCTCTCAGGGGTTCGATTCGTACGGGGCGAAGGCCCACCCGCCCGTGCGGAGCCCGAAGGGGGACACGGGCGCATGGGTGTCTCGCAGGCATACCCAGACCGCTCGCCGTCCGAAACATGGAATTCTCTGTGGGCTGCGTCACCTGTCCCTGGACATGCCTTACCGTGCGCTTATCGAAGCGAGGGGCACAATGAGTCATCAGAACCAGAGGAAGGTGTGGCAGCGTGCGCGTACTGGTGGTCGAGGATGAGAAGGTTCTCGCCGACGCTATCGCGACCGGGCTGCGGCGCGAGGCCATGGCCGTGGACGTCGCCTACGACGGCGGCGGGGCGCTCGAACGCACCTCCTACATCGACTACGACGTGATCGTGCTCGACCGTGACCTGCCGGTCGTGCACGGCGACGAGGTCTGCCGCCGCCTGGTCGGGCAGCGCACCGCGTCGCGGATCCTGATGCTGACCGCGTCGGGCGACGTGGACGACAAGGTGGAGGGGCTCGGCCTGGGCGCCGACGACTACCTCGCCAAGCCGTTCGTGTTCGTCGAGCTGGTGGCCCGGGTGCGGGCGCTCGGCCGCCGGTCGGCGCCGGCCCTGCCGCCCGTGCTGGAGCGCTCCGGCATCCGGCTCGACCCGGGCAAGCGGCTCGTGGAGCGTGACGGCCGGGAGATCGTGCTGACCAAGAAGGAGTTCGCCGTCCTGGAGGAGCTGCTGCGCGCCGAGGGCGCGGTGGTCAGCCAGGAGGACCTGCTCGACAAGGCATGGGACGAGAACATCGACCCGTTCACCAACGTGGTGCGGGTGACCATGATGACGCTGCGGAAGAAGCTGGGCGAGCCTCAGGTGATCGAGACCGTCCCCGGCGTGGGGTACAAGTTGTGACAGAACCGTCGGATCGGGAGCCGGGCCGTGAGTCGGTGCCGACGCATCCGATGATCAGCCCGCACTCGGCGCGGGCCGCCAGGCAGGGGCCGCCGCCCCCGCCGAGCGGGCCGCCTGCCTGGGACGGCCCGCCGCCGCCCGAGTACGGCCCGGTGAAGCACGACCCGGCGGCGGGCATCAAGGGGCTGACCGGGAAGGTCAGCATCCGCTGGCGGCTCACGCTCACCTACAGCGCGATGTTCTTCACGGCCGGCGCGATGCTGCTCGTGGTCATGTACTTCATCATCCGCTCGACGCTCTACACCGGGTTCGAGTTCCAGCTCCAGGTGCCCGGCTACATCTCCCCGGAGTTCGCGGCCGACCTGCAGCAGCAGGTCCAGCTGCTGCGGGTGAACCAGATCAGTGAGGTGCTGGACACCCTCGTCAGGCAGTCGATCCTGGTGCTGCTCGGCGTCGGCATCCTGGCGGTCATCCTCGGCTACTTCGTGGCCGACCGGGCGCTGCGGCCCGTCACCCAGATGACCGCGACCGCCCGCAAGCTCTCCGAGAGCACGCTGGCCCACCAGCGCATCGGCCTGGAAGGCCCGGACGACGAGCTGAAGGAGCTCGCCGACACCTTCGACGACATGCTCACCCGGCTCAACGTCGCCTTCGACACCCAGCGCCGGTTCGTCGCCAACGCCTCCCACGAACTGCGCACGCCGCTGACCATCAACAGGACGGTGCTGGAGATCGCGCTGTCCGATCCGGAGGCGTCCGAGGACCTCAAGGCGCTCGGCCGTACCCTCCTGGAGGTCAACGCGCGCAACGAGAAGCTCATCGAGGGCCTGCTGCTGCTGGCCAGGAGCGAGCGCGAGCTCGCGGTGCGCAAGCCGGTGGACGTCAAGGAGGTCGCGCAGACGGCCGTGGACCAGGTGACGCCGTTCGCCGCGGAGCACGGCGTCACGCTCACCACCGAACTGGTGAGCACCCCTACCATCGGCGATCCGGTGCTCCTGGAACGCTCGGTGAGCAATCTGCTGGAGAACGCCGTCAAGTACAACCTTCCCGAAAACGGAAAAGTCTGGATCCGTACGGGAATGGTGGACGGGGCCTTGGTTGTTCAGGTGGCCAACACGGGGCAGCATGTCCCGGCGTACGAGGTGAACAGCCTGTTCGAACCGTTCAGGAGGCTCAACGCCGACCGGGTGGATTCGGCCAAGGGAGCGGGTCTCGGGCTGTCCATCGTCCGTGCTGTGGTGCAGGCTCACGGCGGCAACGTCAACGCGGTGCCGCGGGAGGGTGGCGGACTAGTGGTGACGATCCGGCTGCCGCGACGTTGATCCGGCGTGTTGCCCCACGGGGGGCGTCTCGTTCGCGTCGCACATGTGGTTGGATGTGCCGTCGAACACGGTGGCGCATGACGCCAAGGCTGTGGGTTTCGCCATATTTGGCTAACCACTGCCGTCGGCAGCAGGCCCTGACGTGTTGGGAGGTTCGTCGTCCGTTTCCTCGGGGTACCGAGAGGAAATCTCCCCGGCGGAACGGGCACAAGATGAGCTTCCCGGACGTTAGAACACGCGCGATGAGCGCGAACACATATTGATGAGGGGGATGGAGTAAGCACGATGGCTACCGACTACGACAGCCCGCGCAAGACCGACGACGACCTGGGCGAAGACAGCCTCCAGGAACTCCAGGCGCGGCGCACTGACAAGTCGTCTGGCAGCATCGACATCGACGAGACCGACCTGGCCGAGTCGCTGGAGCTGCCCGGTGCGGATCTGTCGAACGAAGAGCTCAGCCTGCGCGTGATCCCGCGTCAGGCTGACGAGTTCACCTGCGCGCGCTGCTTCCTGGTGCACCACCGCAGCCAGCTGGCCTCGGAGAAGAACGGCCAGCAGATCTGCCGGGAGTGCGCCGCCTGATAAGGAGGCATACGCGTGGCATCACCTGATCGACACTCAGAAGACGAGGCCGCCGACCCCGGTCAAGAGGTCGGCGAACTCGTGGGCAGGCTCACCCAGCCGGGTGAGCTCGAACCGGCCGAGCGGCGCAAACTGCTCGGCCGACTCACACGCGCGCTTTCCGTGGGCGCGGCGAGAGCCAGGAAGTCCGGCGCCGGCCGCGGCCGATGGCTGGCCGACGTCTTCCTCAACATCGCGCCCCGCATCCCGATCAGGGACCTGCACACGCTCTCCCAGCACCACCAGGGCCTGACCGGCGAGGAGCTCGCCGACGACCTGGTACGCACCGCCATGAAGGGCACGATGACGGTCGGCGCCATCGGCGGCGCGGTCGCGGCGGCCGAGTTCGCCGCTCCTCCTCTCCTCCTCTCCGCCCCCGCCCAGCTCGTCGCCGAGACCATCGTGGTGGCCGCCATCGAGGTCAAGCTCCTCGCCGAGCTGCACGAGGTGTACGGGGTGCACGTCGACGGCACCGGCGCCCAGCGCGCGATCGCCTTCACCGCCGCCTGGGCCAAGCAGCGCGGGATCGACCCGCTGGCCCCCTCCTCGGTGACGCTGGCGCTCGGCGCCGCGACCAAGACCGCGCTGCGCAACCGCCTGCTGAGGGTCCTCGGGCGCCACCTGACCACGTTCGGCCCGTTCCTCACCGGCGCCGTGGCCGGCGGCACGCTCAACCGCATGGCCACCAAGAAGCTCGCCGCCGCCATCCGCGACGACCTGCGGGTCAAGACGCTGCCGCCCGGCCAGGAGCGCGGGCGCTTAGGCCCGTAGCCCGCCGAACCTCCGCACGTCCCCCTGTAGCCCGCCCCCGCTCATCTCAGCTCCCTGCTCCGCCCCCTGAACTCCGCCACCACCTTGCCGTCCGCCCTGCGCACCGTGACGTCGTAGACGCCGCTGCGCCCGTAGCGGGTGCGCTCGGCGGCCTCGGCCACCAGCACGTCGCCCTCACGGACGGGCGAGACGAAGGTGATGTCGGCTCCGCCCGCGACCGTGACGGCGCCGTAGGTGTTGCACGCGCACGCGAACGCCGTGTCGGCCAGCAGGAACACGTAGCCGCCGTGACAGAGCGCGTGCCCGTTGATCATCTGACCGGTGACCTTCATCCGGCACACGGCCCGGCCGGGATCCAGCTCGACCAGCTCGATGCCGAGCGCGGCGGAGGCGGTGTCGTCGTCCATCATGCGACGCGCGGTCTCCAATGGACCCTCCCGATTACCGACCGACTGTTCGGTAATCACTTCACGCCTGACGGCCCCTGTCAAGCACGCGGGCCGTCACCCGTCGACTTCGAAGAGGATCGGCGGGAAGAAGCGGATGATGGCCGGGTATGTCCTAGCTGCCGTCGCCTGACCGGGAGGGACCATGGCCAAGCCGTTCGCCTCGTCGGCGGACCTCGCCGACAAGACGCGCTCCTTCGAGGAACTGGCCGAAGGCGTGTACGCGCTGACCGCCGAGGGCGACCCCAACGTCGGCGCCGTCGAGGGCGAGGACTTCCTCGTCTGCTTCGAGGCCATGGCCACCCCCGTGGCCGCCCGCGAATGGCTGGCGCTGCTGCGCGAGCACACCGGCAAACCGGTCCGCTACCTGGTCCTGTCCCACTACCACGCGGTGCGGGTGCTGGGCGCGTCGGCGTTCGGCGCGGACGTGATCGTCGCGCACGAGAAGACCCGCGAACTGATCGCCGAGCGCGGCGCGGAGGACTGGGCCAGCGAGTACGCCCGCATGCCCCGGCTGTTCAAGGAGCCCGCGTCGATCCCCGGCCTGACCTGGCCGACGCTCACCTTCGGAGACCGGCTCACCATCGACCTCGGCGGCGGGCGCGGCCGGCTGGAGCTGCACCACTGCGGGCGCGGCCACACCGAGGGCGACCTGGTGGCGTGGCTGCCGGAGCAGCGCGTGATGTTCGCCGGCGACCTGGTCGAGTCGCGGGCCGCCCTCTACACCGGCGACGCCTTCCACCGCGCATGGGCGTCGGCGACGCTGGACCGGGTGGCCTCGTTCGGCGCGCGGACGCTGGTCGGCGGCAGGGGAGAGGTGGCGCGCGGCCGGTCGGAGGTCGACGCGGCCATCGCCCAGACCCGCGAGTTCCTGCGGGTCATGCTGCGTGAGGTCGGCGCGGCCCACGAGCGCGGCGGCACGCTCAAGGAGGCGTTCCAGGCCGCGCACCGGGCGCTCGAACCCCGCTACGGCGCCTGGCCGATCTTCGAGCACTGCATGCCGTTCAACGTCTCCCGGCTGTGGGACGAGCTGGACGGGGTCGAGCGGCCGCGCGTCTGGACGGCGGAGCGCGACCGCGAGGTGTGGGCGCGGCTCCAGAGCTGAGGAGGGCCGATGCAGGACGCGCAGGTCATCGTGGTCGGCGCCGGGCCGGTGGGGCAGACCGCGGCGCTGCTGCTGGCCCGCTGGGGGGTGCGGGTGCTCGTCCTCGACGGGCGGCCGGGGCGCGAGCCGGCCGGGTCGAAGTCGATCTGCCAGCAGCGCGACGTGCTCGACATCTGGGCGGCCTGCGGCGCCGGCCGGATCGCGGAGGAGGGCCTGGCCTGGACCACGGCCCGCACGTACTACCGGGGCGAGGAGCTGTTCTCCTGGACCTTCGACGGCGGGCCGGGGCTGCCCGCGTGCGTGAACATCTCGCAGACCCGCACCGAGCAGATCCTCGACGCGGCGCTCGCCGCCCAGCCGCTGGCCGAGGTGCGGTGGGACCACCGGGTCACCGGTCTCGAACAGGACGACGGCGGCGTCACCGTGCGCTGCGGCGACCGCGTGCTGCGCGCCCCGTACGCGGTGGTCTGCGCGGGCGCCCGCGGCCAGGCGCTGCGGCAGGCGCTCGGGGTGACGTTCGACGGCGAGACGTTCGACGACCAGTTCCTCATCTGCGACGTCCGCGCCGACCTGCCCGGCTGGGAGCACGAGCGGCGCTTCCACTTCGACCCGGTGTGGAACCCCGGCCGCCAGGTGCTCGTCCACCCCTGCCCCGGCTCCACCTACCGCGTCGACTGGCAGATCCCGCCGCACGCCGTGCCCACCGGTGAGGAGGTGGCGCGGAAGATCCGGGCGATCGTCGGCGACCGCGACTACGAGCTGCTGTGGCAGACGACCTACCGCTTCCACTCGCGCATCGCCTCGCGGATGCGGGCCGGGCGGGTGCTGCTGGCGGGCGACTGCGCCCACCTGGTCGCGCCGTTCGGGGCGCGCGGCCTGAACTCCGGGGTGCCCGACGCCGAGAACGCCGCGTGGAAACTCGCGTTCGTGCTCAACGGGTGGGCGCCGGAGGAGCTGCTGGAGACGTACCACGACGAGCGGCACGCCGCCGCCCGCGAGAACCTGGAGGTCACGGCGGCCACCATGCGCTTCCTCGCGCCCCGTACGGACGAGGAGCGGGCGCGCAGGCGCGCGGCGCTGGAGACCGCGCTGGCCACCGGGCGGGCCGACGGCGTCGACTCCGGGCGGTTCGCCGAGCCCTTCTGGTACGTGGACTCGCCGCTCACGACCCCCGACCCCGGCCGGCCGTTCGCGGGCAGGCCGCCCAAGGGCGCGCTGTGCGATCCCTGCCCCGGCGTGATCGTGCCCGACGTGCCGGTGCCCGGGGGGCGGCTGCGCGAGTTCTGCCGCGACGGTTTCCTGGTACTCCTGGGCGAAATGTGTGATTCGGGTTTGTTTGCGCAGGTCCTGGGCAAGGTCTGTACGGCGCCGCTCGTCGTCCGCGAGCTCGCGGAGGTGGATGGGTCGGGCGTGCTCGCTGAGAGGCTCGGCGCCAGACCCGATGAGGCGTGGCTGATCAGGCCCGATGCCCATATCGCCGCGATCGTCCCCCATGCGGGGCCGGACTCGGTGGTGGCCGCTGTGAGGCGCGCTTCGCGCCTTCCGTGACAGTGAGTCAAGGAGGAATTGGGTGGTTGGCCGTAGTTCGTTTCTGATCGTCGCGAACCGGTTGCCCGTCGACCGGGTCGTCGAGCAAGACGGAACGGCCTCGTGGCGCCGGAGCCCTGGTGGTCTCGTCACCGCCATCGCGCCGGTCATGCAGCGTCGCCACGGCGCCTGGCTGGGCTGGCCCGGGGCGCCGGACGAGGAGCTGGAGCCGTTCGAGCAGGACGGGATGAACCTCATCTCGATCCCGCTGACGGCCGAGGAGATCGAGCTCTACTACGAGGGTTTCTCCAACGCGACGCTCTGGCCGCTCTACCACGACGTGGTGGCGCCGCCGGTGTTCGAGCGGTCGATGTGGGAGGCGTACCGGGCGGTCAACGAGCGCTTCGCCCGCGCGGCGGCCGCGCACGCCGAGCAAGGCGCGGTCGTGTGGGTGCAGGACTACCAGCTGCAGCTCGTGCCCGCCATGCTGCGCGAGCTCAGGCCCGACCTGCGCATCGGCTTCTTCCTGCACATCCCGTTCCCGCCCGTCGAGCTGTTCTGGCAGCTGCCGTGGCGGCGCGAGCTGGTCCAGGGTCTGCTCGGCGCCGACCTGGTCGGATTCCAGCTGCCCGGCGGGGCCGCGAACTTCCGCCGGTTGTGCCGCAGGCTGCTCGGCGTCCCGTACAAGGGCAGTGAGATCTTCCTGGAGGACCGGATCGTCCGCACGCAGGCGTTCCCGATCAGCGTGGACTTCGGCGAGCTGGACGAGATGGTGCGCCGGCCGGAGGTGGTCTCGCGCGCCAAGGAGATCAGGATGGAGCTGGGCGACCCCGAGCACGTGCTGCTCGGCGTGGACCGGCTCGACTACACCAAGGGCATCGGGCAGCGCCTGGAGGCGTTCGGCGAGCTGCTCAAGGACGGCCGGATCACCCCCGGCGAGGCGGTGTTCGTGCAGATCGCCACGCCCAGCCGGGAGCGGGTGGAGGAATACAGGCGCCTGCGCGACGACATCGAGCTGCAGGTGGGGCGGATCAACGGCGAGACCTCGGAGTTCGGCAGCCAGCCGATCCAGTACTTCCACCAGTCATACCCGAAGGACGAGCTGGCCGCGCTCTATCTGGCGGCCGACGTCATGGTGGTCACGCCGCTGCGCGACGGGATGAACCTGGTCGCCAAGGAGTACGTCGCCTGCCACCACGACCTGAACGGCGCGCTGGTGCTCAGCGAGTTCGCCGGGGCGGCCGACGAGCTGCGCCAGGCGTTCCTGGTCAACCCGTACGACGTGGAGGACCTCAAGCGCCAGATGCTCGCCGCCATGCGGGCCACGCCGCACGAGCTGGCCCGGCGGATGCGTACGATGCGCCGCCGGGTCGCCACCTACGACGTGGACCGCTGGGCCAGCGAGTTTCTCAGCTCTCTGGAGTCACCGTCCGCTTCAGAGCCCGCCATGAGTCGTAGCGCTTCTTGGCCGTCCGGTTGACCACGATCTGCGCGACGGACATGCCGACGCCCATCACGACGGCGTAGCCGATCGCCTCACCCATGCTGACCTCGGGGGAGTCTGGGTCGATAGGCGGCTCCTTGCCGGTCGCCTTCACCCAGGCGAACCCGAGCAGCTTCCTGGCGGCCCAGGCTGTCACCAGCCCCACCAGGCCCCCGACGACTCGCCAGGCGATGTCGGGCTTGTCATCCGCCATGCGATCTCTCCTTCCCCTTTGTAACGAACCCTAGTCTGTGCCGCTTCGAGGCCCCGGCAAGCCGTACCATAAGGAGGCATGACTCAGCAGCGACTACGCCATGCGTCCATGCCCGAGAAACCCTCTCTCGACGGCCTGGAGCAGGTATGGGTAGCCCGCTGGGAAGAGCAGGGCACCTACCGGTTCGACCGGTCGAGGCCGCGCGAGCAGGTCTACTCGATCGACACGCCGCCGCCCACCGTCTCCGGCTCCCTGCACGTCGGTCACGTCTTCTCCTTCACCCACACCGACATCATGGCCCGCTACCAGCGCATGATCGGCAAGTCGGTGTTCTACCCGATCGGCTGGGACGACAACGGCCTGCCCACCGAGCGCCGCGTCCAGAACGTCTACGGCGTGCGCTGCGATCCGTCGTTGCCGTACGACCCCGACTTCGTGCCACCGGAGAAGCCCGGCAAACGTGAGGTCTCCATTTCCCGGCGCAACTTCGTGGAGCTCTGCCACAAGCTGACGGAGATCGACGAGCGGGCGTTCGAGGAGGTGTGGCGGCGGGTCGGCCTTTCGGTCGACTGGTCGCTGCTCTACACCACGATCAGCGACGAGTCGCGCCGGGTGTCGCAGCGGGCGTTCCTGCGCAACCTGCGGCGCGGCGAGGCCTACCTCGCCGAGGCGCCGACGCTGTGGGACGTCACCTTCCGCACCGCCGTCGCCCAGGCCGAGCTGGAGGACCGCGAGTGGCCCGGCGCCTTCCACAAGATCTCGTTCTACGGCGAGAAGGGGCCGGTCTGGATCGAGACGACCCGGCCTGAGCTGATCCCGGCCTGCGTGGCGCTGGTCGCCCACCCCGACGACGAGCGCTACCGGTCGCTGGTCGGCACGTCCGTGCTCACCCCGCTGTTCGGCGCCGAGGTGCCGGTGCTGGCCCACCACCTGGCCGAGCCCGACAAGGGCACCGGCATCGCGATGATCTGCACGTTCGGCGACGTCACCGACGTGACCTGGTGGCGCGAGCTCGACCTGCCGACCCGCCCGGTCATCGGCTGGGACGGCCGGCTGCTGCCCGAGCCGCCCGAGGGCGTCGAGACCGACCCCTACAAGGAGCTGGCCGGCAAGACCGTCCACAGCGCCCGCGAGCGGATCGTGGAGCTGCTGCGCGAGTCCGGCGATCTGGAGGGCGACCCGCGGCCGGTGCGGCGGCCGGTCAAGTTCTACGAGCGCGGCGACAAGCCGCTCGAGATCGTCACCACCCGCCAGTGGTACATCCGCAACGGCGGGCGCGACGAGGCGCTGCGCGAGCGGCTGCTGGAGCGGGGTCGCGAGCTGGCCTGGCACCCTCCGCACATGCGGGCCCGCTACGACAACTGGGTGGGCGGCCTGGCCGGTGACTGGCTGATCTCCCGTCAGCGGTTCTTCGGCGTGCCGTTCCCCGTCTGGTATCCACTCGACCAGGACGGGCAGCCGGTCTACGACGAGCCGATCCTGCCGCCGGAGGAGGCGCTGCCGGTCGACCCGTCGTCCGACGCCCCGCCCGGCTACGCCGAGGAGCTGCGGGGCATGCCCGGCGGCTTCATGGCCGACCCCGACGTCATGGACACCTGGGCGACCTCGTCGCTCACGCCGCAGATCGCCGGGCGCTGGGAGACCGACGACGACCTGTTCCGCCGGGTGTTCCCGGCCGACCTGCGCCCGCAGTCCCACGAGATCATCCGCACCTGGCTGTTCGCCACCGTCGTCAGGTCCCACCTGGAGTTCGGCGGCCTGCCCTGGAGCGACGTGGCCATCTCCGGGTGGATCCTCGACCCCGACCGCAAGAAGATGTCCAAGTCCAAGGGCAACGTGGTCACCCCGATGGACCTGCTGGAGCAGCACGGCTCCGACGCGGTCCGCTACTGGGCGGCCAACGGGCGCTACGGCGTCGACACGGCCTTCGACGCCGGACAGCTCAAGATCGGGCGCCGGCTGGCCATCAAGATCCTCAACGCGTCGAAGTTCGTGCTCGGGCTCGGCGAGGGCGGCGGCGAGGTCACCGAGCCGGTCGACCTGTCGATGCTCGCGGCGCTGTCCGGCGCGGTGCGCGAGGCCACCGAGGCCTTCGGCGGCTACGACCACACGCGGGCGCTGGAGGTCGCCGAGCGGTTCTTCTGGACCTTCTGCGACGACTACCTGGAGCTGGTCAAGGCCAGGGCGTACGGGAGCGACGCGGCGGCGGCGTCGGCCCACGAGGCGCTGCGCCGCGCGCTCGACGTGCAGCTGCGGCTGTTCGCGCCGTTCCTGCCGTTCGTCACCGAAGAGGTGTGGTCCTGGTGGCGCGAGGGCTCGGTGCACGGCGCCGCCTGGCCGGAGCCCGGGGCCGTCGCGGGCGACCCTGCGGTGCTGGAGGCCGCCTCCGAGGTGCTCCGCCAGGTTCGCAAGGCCAAGTCCGAGGCCAAGCAGTCGATGCGGGCGGAGGTGTCCAGGCTCACGGTGACCTCGCCCAGGGCCGGGCTGGTCCGGCTCGCCCAGGACGACCTGTGCGGCGCCGGGCACGTCGAGGAGTTCGTGCTGGAGCACGGCGAGGAGACCTCGATCGAGGTGGAGCTGGGCTGACGCGGGAGTTTCCCCGCGGGCGGGGTCGCCGCGGGAGGAATACGGGGCGGTCGAGAGGCGCGCGTCCAGGGCTCGGACGTGCCAGTCTTGGAGTGTGCTGAGCGACCGCCCCACCAAACTCGTGCCGCCCGTGCTGGCCAAGATGGCGGCCTGGAGCCTGTGCCTGATCCTCACCGGCGTGGTCGTCTTCTACTTCGTCCAGGTCATCGCCCGGCTCAGCTTCGTGGTGCTGCCCGTGGCCATCGCCCTGCTGCTGACCGCGCTGCTCTACCCGATGACCAGGAGCCTGCGCCAGGCGGGCATGCGGCCCATCTACGCCACCTGGCTCACCATGATCGCGGCCCTGGCGGTCCTGGCCGGCACCGGCTGGCTCGTCGGGGCCCGCGCCACCGACGAGTTCCCCAACCTGGTCAAGCAGGTCCAGGCCACGGTGGGCGACGTGCAGGAATGGCTCGTGACCGGGCCGCTCCACCTGCAGCAGACGCAGATCACCCAGTACTTCAACGAGGTGGTCGCCCTCATCGAGGCCCAGCGCACGGCCATCACCGGCACGGTGCTGACCGCCGGGGCCGTGGCCGTCGAGGTGCTCGCCTCCATCGTGCTGCTGCTGTTCGTCACGTTCTTCCTGCTCAAGGACGGCGACCGGATCTGGGGCTGGTTCCTCAAGGGCTTCGGGCGGATGTCGCCGCGGGTCGACAGGGCGGGCCGGGCCGCGTGGAGCACGCTCTCCCACTACGTGCAGGGCAGCGTGCTCGTCGCGGCCGTGCACGGCGTGGTCATGGGCATCGTGCTGGCCGGCATGGGGGTGCCGCTCTGGGCGCCGCTGGCCGTGCTGATCTTCCTGGCCAGCTTCATCCCGATCGTCGGCATCTTCTTCGCCGGCACCGTCGCCACCCTGGTCACGCTCGGCGCCAAGGGCATCGTGTACGCGCTGATCTTCGTCGGCATCCTGGTGGTCGAGCAGCAGCTGGAGAACCACGTGCTGCAGCCCCTCATCGTGGGGCGGGCGCTGAAGTTCCACCCGCTGGCGATCATCCTGGCGCTGTCGGTGGGCGGCATCCTGGCGGGCATCGCCGGGGCCGTGGTGGCCGTGCCGGTGGCCGCGGTCATCTACCGGGCGCTCCCCGAGCTGATGACCGACCTGCCGGCGCTTCCACCACCCTCCATGGTGGCGGTCGCCCCGCCGGTCGCCGCCGGCCCGGAGCTGCCCGGCGGCCCGGCCGGCTCCCAAGGGCCCGCCGACGACGGGAAATCCGGTGCGGCGGGACGATCCGGTGCTGACAGCGAGTAATCTCATCACCCGTGACCCGCTCCACCCTGACCACCCCGCCACCCGGCGCCGAGCCCCCGAAGACGCACCCTGACGGGCCGTCCGCGGGCGGCCCGCTCGGCTCCCACTTCAGCCGCTGCTTCGGCTGCGGCGACGACCACCCCACCGGTCTTCACATCGCCGCCGTCACCCCCGACGGCGCGAGCGTCGAGGCCGCGTTCACCGTGGGGGAGTCGCACCAGGGCGCGCCCGGGCTGGCGCACGGCGGCGTGCTCGCCAGCGCCATGGACGAGGTCATCGGAATGTCCATCTGGCTGCTCCGTAAGCCCTATGTCACGGCACGGCTGGAGACCGACTACCTTCTCCCCGTTCCCGTCGGCACGACACTCCACCTGCGCGCCTGGTGCACCGGGATAGCGGGCAGGAAGGCGTACCTTGAGGCTGAGGGGCGCGTGGGCGCCCCGGGCGGCCCGGTCGCCGTCCGGGCGGCGGCGCTGTTCATCGAGGTGGACATGACGCACTTCGCCGAACACGGCGACCTCGCGGCCCTGCAGGCCGAACACCAGGACTACGAGGTGAACCCGTGAGCGAGCCGGAGGTTCTCATCCAGCGGCTCGACCCCGGCCTGCCGCTGCCCTCCTACGCCCATCCCGGCGACGCGGGCGCCGACCTCTACGCCGCCGAGGACGCCGAGCTGCTGCCGGGCGAGCGGGCCGTCATCCGGACCGGCGTGGCGATCGCGCTGCCCGACGGCTACGCCGCGTTCGTGCATCCCCGCTCGGGGCTGGCCGCGCGCCACGGCGTCACGCTGGTGAACGCCCCCGGCACGGTCGACGCCGGCTACCGCGGCGAGATCAAGGTCACCTTGATCAACACCGACGCGAAGGAGCCCTTCAGGCTGCGCCGCGGCGACCGGATGGCCCAGCTCGTCTTCCAGCGGGTGGAGACGGCGGCCTTCCGGGAGGTCGGCGAGCTGCCCGGGTCGGCGCGGGGCACGGGCGGCCACGGTTCCACAGGACGTTGATACAGGGAGAGTGAGACACAGTGTTCCGTCGTCGCCGTCGTGAGCAGCAGGAGCAGGTGGCCGAGGCGACCGCTCAGGCGCCCACCCGCGAGTCCGGCCCGTGGGACGCCGACGAGCCCCACCCCGACACCGAGCGGATCGACCTGGGCGGCCTGCGGCTGCCCCACAACCCGGCCTTCGACGTCCGCCTGGCTTCGGTGGGCGACCAGCACGTCGGCGTCGTCGTGCTGTGGGAGGAGAGCTCGCTGCAGCTCCAGGCGCTGGCCGCGCCCAAGTCGTCCGGGCTGTGGGAGGAGGTCAGAGCCAAGATCAAGAACGCCGCCAAGACGCTGGAGGAGCGCGAGGGGCCGTTCGGGGCCGAGCTGGTGGGCAAGGTGACCGTGGAGGGCTCCGACAGGGCCGCCCGCTATATGGGCGTCGACGGGTCGCGCTGGTTCCTGCTGGCCGTGGTCAACGGCCGGGCGGCGGTCGACGACGAGCTGGCCGCCGCGTTCGTCGACTTCATCAAGGACATCGTGGTGGTGCGCGGCGACGAGCCGATGGCCCGCGAGGAGTCGATCCCGCTGCGCCGTCCGAACGACCAGGCCGCCGCCGAGCAGCCCGAGGTGCGTGAGAACCCCTTCAGGAGAGGGCCGGAGATCAGCGAGATTCGCTGATCAGCCCTCATCACATAGGCTGATTCATCATGAGTACGGCAGAGCCTCCCAAACGTGGGGGATTGCGCGGTCTCCTGAGCCGGCTGACCTCCAGCCAGTCCGAGATCGAGGCCCAGGAGCTGCGCGACGACGCCGACGAGGCCGGCGCCACCCCCATCGCCGCGTGTGGCGGCCGCCGCCGCTTCTGCGTCGCCGGTACGCTACGTACTGTCACCCTGCGCCCGAGAGGCGGGGCGCCCGCGCTCGAAGCCGAGCTCTACGACGGCTCCGACGTGATCGACCTGGTCTGGCTCGGCCGCCGCAAGATCGCCGGCATCGAGCCGGGCCGCCCGGTCAAGGCCGAGGGCCTGGTGAGCATCCAGGACGGACGCAAGGTGATGTTCAATCCGCGATACGAGCTGCGCCCAGGGAGTTGATCAGGTGAGTGCCGAGGCCGAAGAGGCCGCCCACCAGACCGTCGAGGCGGCGGTCCGAGCCCAGCTCGCCAAGGCGTTCGGCGGCGTCCGGGGCATCGCCGAGGCTGCCGTCCCGACGATCGCCTTCACCCTGACCTGGATCATCACCGAAGAGCTCCGCCTGTCGCTGATGATCAGCATCGCGCTGGCGGTGCTGCTCCTGGTCGTCAGGCTGGTGCAGCGGTCGACGCCGCAGTTCGTCATCAACAGCCTGATCGGCATCGCCATCGGCGCGTTCTTCGCCAGCCGTACGGGTGAGGCCAAGGACTACTTCCTGCCCGGCATCCTGTGGAACGGCGCCTACGCGGTCGCGATGCTGGTCTCGATCGTCACCCGGTGGCCGGTCGTCGGATTCCTCATCGGGTCGGTGACCAACGACCCGGTCGGGTGGCGCAAGGACCCGGGCATCGTCAAGCTCTGCACCCGGCTCACCTGGCTGCTCATGCTCCCGTGTGTGGTGCGGGTGGCGGTGCAGCTGCCGGTCTACCTGTTCGGCGGCGGCGACCAGGCGGTGGCGGCGCTGGGCTTCGCGAAGATCGTCATGGGGTGGCCGCTCCAGGTGGCGGCCCTGACGGCGATGGTCTGGGTGCTCGGCCGCGGCCGCACCCCGATCACCCCACCGGCCACCTGACCCCGCCCCGCCGGGACCCCGCGCTCCATGGCGGGGTCCCGCGCCGGGAGACGGGTCAGTGCTGGGAGAGCAGGCGGGCGAGCTCCTGCTCCACCTCCTGGTTGGCCACGAAGAGCAGCTCGTCGCCCGCCTCCAGCGGATCGTCGGCGGTGGGCACCAGCACCCTGCCCTCGCGCAGGATCGCCACCAGCGCCGCGTCGGTCGGCCACGGCACCGAGCCCGCCCGCTGGCCCACCACCGGCGCGTCCTCGGCCAGCGTGAGCTCGACCAGGTTGGCCTGACCCTGGCGGAACGTCATCAGCCGCACCAGGTCGCCGACGCTCACCGCCTCCTCGACCAGCGCGCTCAGCAGACGCGGCGTCGAGACGGCCACGTCGACCCCCCACGACTCGTTGAACAACCACTCGTTGTTGGGGTGGTTGATCCGCGCCACCACGCGCGGCACGCCGTACTCGGTCTTGGCCAGCAGCGACACGACGAGGTTGACCTTGTCGTCGCCGGAGGAGGCGACGACCACATGGCAGTTGTTGAGCCCGGCCTCGTCGAGCGAGGCGATCTCGCACGCGTCGGCGAGCAGCCACTCGGCCCGCGGCACACTGTCGATCTTGATCGCTCTGGGGTTGTTGTCGATGAGCAGCACCTCGTGGCCGTTCTCCAGGAGCTCGGCGGCGATGGAGCGGCCGACGGCCCCCGCTCCGGCGATGGCGACCCGCATCAGTCTTCCTCCTCCGGCGACGCGGCCAGCAGCTTGTTGACCCGGTCCATGTCGCGCTCGGCGGCGATCATGTGGAGGACGTCGCCCTCCTGCACCACCGTCGATCCGGTGATCACCACGGCCTCGCCCATCCGGTTGATGAACGCCGCCCGGGCGCGCGCCCGGTCCTCCAGGTCGACCACGCGGGTGCCGATCCACGCCGGGTTGACGGTCACCTCGGCCAGCACGACCGTGCCGGTCGGGTCGCGCCAGAGCGGCTCGGTGCCCTCCGGCAGGAGGCGGCGCAGGATCTGGTCGGCGGTCCACCGCACGGTGGCCACGGTGGGGATGCCGAGCCGCTGGTAGACCTCGGCCCGGCGCGGGTCGTAGATGCGGGCCACCACGTTGTCGATGCCGAACGTCTCCCGGGCCACCCGGGCGGAGATGATGTTGGAGTTGTCGCCGCTGGAGACGGCCACGTAGGCGGAGGCGGACTCGATGCCGGCCTCGGTGAGCACGTCGCGGTCGAAGCCGATGCCGGTCACCCGGCGGCCGCGGAAACCGGCCCGCAGGCGGCGGAACGCCTGTGGATCGCGGTCGATGATCGCGATCGAGTGGCCGTTGTCCTCGAGGATGTGGGCGAGGGTCGAGCCGACCCGGCCACATCCCATGATCACAATATGCATACTCCCCCGCACTTCGCGGTCATCTGGACGCTCGACACCAGTATGGACCGCGCCGGGCGCGCGCCGTCTGCCTGGATCCGGGAGCGGGCTAACATTCCGTAACGTGGCGAAAGCATCGGATCTCGTCAAACGCCTGCTCGTGGGACGAGCCCTGCGCAGCGGTCAGCTCCACGAGCAGCTCCTGCCGAAGCGCCTCGCGCTGCCGGTCTTCGCCAGCGACGCCCTCTCCTCCGTGGCGTACGCGCCGCAGGAGATCCTCGTCATCCTGTCCCTGGCGGGTGTGGCGTTCTACTCCTACAGCCCGTGGATCGCCATCGCCGTCATCGTCGTCATGATGACAGTGGTGGCGTCGTACCAGCAGAACGTGCACGCCTACCCCAGCGGCGGCGGCGACTACGAGGTGGCCTCCACCAACCTGGGGCAGAACGCCGGGCTCACGGTGGCCGGCGCGCTCATGGTCGACTACGTGCTCACCGTCGCGGTGTCGGTGGCCAACGGCGTCGACTACGTGGGCGCCACGATCCCGTTCGTCGCCCAGCACAAGCCCGGGGTCGCGATCGGCATCGTGATCCTGCTCACACTGGTCAACCTGCGCGGGCTGCGCGAGTCGGGGCTGGCGTTCGCGGTGCCGGTGTACGCGTTCATGTTCGCCGTGCTCGGCATGATCGCGATCGGCTCGTACGAGCTGGTCTTCCTCGGCATCGAGCTGCGCGCCCCCACCGCCGACTTCGGCATCGTGGCCGAGCAGAGCGACCTGACCGCCTTCGCCGCGGCGTTCCTGATCCTGCGCGCCTTCTCCACCGGCTGCGCGGCGCTCACCGGCGTCGAGGCCATCAGCAACGGCGTGCCGGCCTTCCGCAAGCCCAGGAGCCGCAACGCCGCGAAGACGCTGCTCATGATGGGCCTGATCGCGGTCGCCATGTTCGGCGGCATCACCGCGCTCGGCCTGGCGTCCGGCGTCAAGGTGGCGGATCCGTCGGTCGCCGCGACCGACCTGCTGCGGCCCGACGGCACTCCCGTCGGCCCCGGCTACCACCAGCAGCCGATCATCTCGCAGGTGGCCGACGCGGTCTTCGGCGGCGGCTCGGCCCCGTTCTACGTCATCTCGGGCGTGACCGCGCTGGTGTTGTTCCTGGCCGCCAACACCGCCTTCAACGGCTTCCCCGTGCTCGCCTCGATCCTGGCCCAGGACCGCTTCCTGCCGCGCCAGCTCCACACCCGCGGCGACCGGCTGGCCTTCTCCAACGGCATCATCATCCTGGCCCTGGCGGCGTGCCTGCTGCTGTGGGGCTTCCGGGCCGACGTCAGCCGCCTGCTCAACCTCTATATCGTCGGGGTCTTCGTCTCCTTCACGCTCAGCCAGACCGGCATGGTCATCCACTGGACGCGCCGGCTGCGTACCGAGGACGACCTGAAGGCCCGCCACCAGATGCACCGGTCGCGGACGATCAACTTCTTCGGCGCCGTGATGACCGGGCTGGTGCTCGTGGTCGTGCTGGTGACCAAGTTCGCGGTGGGCGCGTGGATCGTGTGCATCGCGATGCCGCTGCTGTTCCTCATGATGAAGGGCATCAGGCGCCACTACGACAACGTCGCGGCCGAGCTGGAGCTCACCGAGGACGTCGACATGACCACGCTGCCCGCCCGCAACCACGCGATCGTGCTGGTGTCCAAGGTGCACAAGCCGACCATGCGGGCGCTCGCCTACGCCCGCGCCACCCGGCCCTCCACGCTGGAGGCGATCACGGTCGGCGTCGAGGGCGAGGACGCGCGCCGCCTGCGGGAGGACTGGGAGCGCCGGGGCATCCAGGTGCCGCTGAAGATGCTCGACTCGCCCTACCGCGAGATCACCCAGCCGATCCTCGACTACGTCAAGTCCGTACGCCGCCGCTCCCCGCGCGACGTGGTGACCGTCTTCATCCCCGAGTACGTGGTCGGCCACTGGTGGGAGCACCTGCTGCACAACCAGAGCGCGTTCCGGCTGAAGGCGCGGCTGCTGTTCAAGCCGGGCGTGATGGTGACCAGCGTGCCGTGGCAGCTCCACTCGTCCACCCGGCTGTCCGGCCGTCCCGAGCCGCTCGCCCCCGGCGGGGTGCGCCGCCCGCTGCAGCGCTCGTCCGGCGAGAAGGACGTCAACCGCCGCTGATGCGGACGCCCAGGCGCGCGGAGTCGGCGGCGGTCCAGCCGGGGGGCGGGGCGACGGCCGCCCACCCGTACACGATGAGCGACCCGTAGCGGTGACCGTAGCCGGGCGGGGTGCCCAGCCCGGCCGTCATGTCGCCCAGCACCTGCCAGAAGGTCACCAGGGGGAACCAGTTCATCTGCGGGTTGATCGCCGGCGCGCGCGGCTCCTCCAGCCAGGCCGGCCGGTCGAAGATGAGCCGGGGTGTCCACCACACCACCGGGTCGGAGGCGTTCTGCAGGTAGACGACCTGCGGGCGCGGCTCGCCCGCCAGGTCGGCGGGCCGCTGCGCGAACCGTACGATCTCGCCCGACCCGTAGACGGGCCGCCAGACCGGGCTGCCGGGGTCCCGCTCCGTCGTGAGCTCGTACCAGATGGGGTTGGCGTACGGTGAGCCGATGAACAGCGCACCGTCCGTACGGGCCACCATGTCGTCCAGCCCGCTGAACGCGCTCTCCATCGAGTAGGAGCCGAGGCTCTCGCCGCCCACCAGGAGCAGCGGCCGGTCGTCCGCGGGCAGCCGCTCCCAGCGCTCCCGGACCGCGTCGAACAGCGTCCGGCCGGCCACCGCCGCCCGGTCCCTGTCGACGAGGAACGACACCCAGCTCGGCAGGTACGAGTACTGCACGGCGACCGTGGCCGTGTCGCCGTTGTACATGTACTCCAGCGCCTCGCAGAGGCCGGGATCGACCCAGCCCGTGCCGGTGGTGCCCAGCACGGCCAGCACCGGCCGCTCGAACGCGCCGGTGCGCTCCAGCTCCCGCACCGCCAGGTCGGCCCGTGCGCGCGGCGTGGGCGCGGACAACAGGCCCACGTACACCCTGATCGGCTGCTCGGCGGGCTTGCCGGAGAACGTCTCCAGCTCGCGCGGGGTCAGCGCGGCGCCGGTGAACGTGCGCCCCTCCTTGCCGAGTTCCTGCCAGCCCACCAGCGACCGCGGACCGCCCGACAGCTCCGGCGAGGCCGGGCGGCGCACGCCCGCCTGCGTGCTCTCGTTGGCCACCGACGAGACGTTGTTCATCGCGGCCACGAACCCGGAGAACAGCACGTCGTTGAAGAACACCGCGATCAGGAAGGCCACCAGGATCCCCCCGATCGCGTGTCCCACGACGTGCGGGACGTAGCGGTCGAGCCACCCGATCAGCTTGCGCCCGCCCAGCCGCACCAGCCGGGCCAGCGCCAGGAACACGCAGAACAGCACGGTGGCCAGCCCGATGATGACCGGCGGATACCAGGGGATCACGGTGTCCATGCCCATGAGCGCCCGCAGGTCGCGCTGCCAGCCGTAGCTGTAGGACAGCGCCGCCACCGTCAGCGCCGCGCACACCCCGAGCATGACCTCCCAGGCCCGCCGCACCCACCGCGCGGGCGGCCGGTAGCGGATCACCGCCCGGCACCCGGCCCCGACGGACGCGCCCACGCCGTAGCCGAGTATGGCCGTGACGGCCCCCATCACCCCCTGGTACTCCCACGTACGCGGCAGCAGCGAGGGCGTCAGCGAGGCGCAGAAGAACAGCGTGGCGAGGAGCGTCCCGGCGAAGCCGAGCCTCCTGCGCACCACCCGCCCCGACTCCGTCACGATCGTCAACCGTAGTCGAGCGGGCCGGGCGGGATCCCTCCGGGCATAGGCTGTCGGGTGTGGAACAGGCATCGCTCGAGCTGACGGTAGGTCCGGTCGCCCACGGCGGCTGGTGCGTGGCACGCCATGAGGGCCGTGTGGTCTTCGTCCGCCACGCGCTGCCAGGGGAGCGGGTCGTGGCCGAGGTCACCGAGGAGACGAGCCGCTTCCTGCGGGCCGACGCGGTGCGCGTCATCGAGGCGTCGCCCGACCGGGTCGTGCCGCCCTGCCCGTACGCCGGCCCCGGCCTGTGCGGCGGCTGCGACTGGCAGCACGCCACCCTGGAGGCGCAGCGCCGGCTCAAGGCCGACGTGGTGGCCGAGCAACTGCGCCGCCTCGCCGGCATCGAGCGCGAGGTCGTCGTCGAGGAGGTGCCCGGCGCCAAGGACGGGCTCGGCTGGCGCACCCGCGTCCAGTTCGCCGCCCTTTCCGACGGCCGGCTCGGCCTGCGCAGGCACCGCTCCCACGAGATCCAGCCGATCGACGCCTGCCTGATCGCCCACCCCGAGGTGGAGGCCGTCGGCGCCGAGTCGCACGACTGGCCGGGCGCCCGCGCGGTCGAGGTGATCGCCTCGTCCGGCGGCGACCGGGCCGTCGTCGTCACCCCGCGCCACCGCCGCCCCGTCGCCGTGCCCGACCTCGACGCGCCCGCCGCCGTCCTGCTCGACGAGGGCAAGGGCCGCACCGCCGCGCGGCGCGGTTCCGGCGTGCTGCACGAGCGGGTGGGCGAGCGCGAGTTCCGGGTCGCGGGCAGCGGTTTCTGGCAGGTCCACCCGGGCGCCGCCGAGACCCTCCTCGACGCCGTCCTCGCCTACGCCGCCCCCGAGCCGGGGGAGTGGGCGCTCGACCTCTACTGCGGCGCCGGCCTGTTCGCGGCCGGCCTGGCCGAGGCGGTCGGCCCCGAGGGCGCCGTGTTCGGCCTGGAGTCGGAGGCCGCCGCCGTGCGCGACGCCCGCGCCAACCTGCGCGACCTGCCCCAGGCCAGGATCGAGCGCGGCCGCGTCGAGGACGCCCTCGACCGCTACCAGATCGAGCGCGCGGACCTCGTGGTCGTCGACCCGCCCCGCGCGGGCCTGGGCCGCGACGTGGTCTCCCGCGTCGCCGCCCTGGAGCCGTCACGCGTCGTGTACGTGTCCTGCGACCCCGCGACACTGGCCCGAGACCTCGCCTGGCTGGCCGAGCGCGGCTATCCGCTGGCCGACCTGCGGGCCTTCGACGCCTTCCCGATGACCCACCACGTGGAGTGCGTCGCCCTCCTGGTCAGAGCCGGACAGCCTTAGAGCCAGCCCATGCGCTGCGCCGTCCTGATCGCCTCCAGCCGGTTCTGCGCGTTCAGCTTGGTCATGGCGCTCGACAGGTAGTTGCGCACCGTGCCCTCGGTCAGGTGCAGCTCGCCCGCGATCCGCGCGATCGGGTGGCCGTCGGCGGCCAGCCGCAGCGCGTCGCGTTCCCGGTCGGTGAGCGGGCTGTCGCCGGCCGCCATCGCGGCGGCGGCCAGCTCGGCGTCGAGATAGCGCCCGCCCGACTGGACCTTGCGGATCGCCATGGCCAGCTCCTCGGCGGAGGCGTCCTTGCCGAGGAACCCGCTCACCCCGGCGGCCATGGCCCTGCGCAGGTAGCCGGGCCGGCCCAGGCTGGTCAGGATCACGATCTTGCACGTGGAGCTGATCCGCTCGGCGGCGCTCAGCCCGTCCATGCCGGGCATCTCGATGTCCAGCACCGCCACGTCCGGCCGGTGCTCCGCGACCGCGTCCACCACCTCGTCGCCCCTGCCCACCTGGGCCACGACCTCGATGCCGTCCTCCAGGTCGAGCAGCGCCGCCAGCGCGCCCCGGATGAGGTGCTCGTCGTCGGCCAGCAGCACGCGCGTGGTCATGCCGGCACCACCACCCTGAGCACGTACGAGCCGCCGGGCGTGGGCGCGGCCGAGAGCGTGCCCCCGGCGCCGCGCACGCGCTGGGCGAGCCCGCCGAGGCCGTTCGGCGCGTGCTCGCCCGGCGGGCCGATGACGCCGTCGTTGGTCATCTCCAGGATCCCCTCCTTGATGGTGATCGTGCAGTGCTCGGCCTTGCTGTGCTTGAGCACGTTGGTGGCGCCCTCGCGGACCACGGTGGCCAGCAGGGTGCGGGTCTCGGGCGACAGCGTGCCGGCGTCGCACTCCACGGTGCAGCGCACGTCGGCCGCCTCCAGCACCGCGCGGACGCTGGCCAGCACCTCGTCGAAGTCGAGCGCCCGGTAGTTCTGCACGGCCGCGCGCACCTCGCGCAGCGACCGCCGGGCGACGTCGCGTACCTCGAACATCTCGCGGGAGGCCGCCTCGGGGTCGGCGCGCAGCAGGTCCTCGGCCCCCGCCGTCCTGGCGGCGATGCCGGTGAGGCTCTGGCCGAGCAGGTCGTTGAGGTCGCGGGCGAAGCGCAGCCGCTCCTCCGACACGGCCAGCAGGGCCCTGGCCTCCTGGCCCTCGTGCGCCTCCCTGGTGATGCTCCACAGCCACAGGTTCACCGGGATGCCGCCGGCGAGCAGGCCGGTGAACAGGACCTGCATGAGCAGCAGCGCCGGCTCGAACGCGCCGAGCACGAGGAAGAGGACGGTCACCGGCACCATGGACGCGGCCGACAGCAGGAGGGTGGTGCGCCCGCGGACCCACGGCGACACCATCGCCGGCCACAGCGCGATCGTCGGCACGGCCGCGAACGGCGTCAGCAGCAGCGCCATCACCCCGCCGGCGGCCAGCAGCCTGGTCGGCCGGGCCGCGCCCCTGACCGCCAGCCGGAAGACCCGCATCCCGAGCACCACGACCGAGACGACGAGCACGGCCCCGGCGGCGGCCAGCGGACCCGGCATGCCGCCGTCCCACGCCGCGTACACCATCATGAGCCCGATCAGGCCCAGCGCGAGGACGAAGTCCGTCGAGTAGACGATGAGCCAGCGGACCTTGTCGAGCTTGGTGGCGCGCCTCATGCCGGCACCCGCGCCCGCAGCACGAACTCCCCGTCGCGCACCGGCCCGGCGGAGAAGGCGCCGCCCGCGGCGGTCATCCGCTCGGCCAGGCCGCGCAGTCCGCTCCCGGCGCCGTTCGGCGTGCCGTTCACGGCGCTGATGTTCGTGCCGTGCACGCCGTCGTTGCGCATCTCCAGCACGCCGTCGGCGAAGGTGATCGAGCAGCGGGAGGCGGAGCTGTGCTTGAGCACGTTCGTGGCGCCCTCGCGCACCACCCAGGCGAGCAGCGCGCGGGCGGCGGGCGGCAGCTCGCCGGTGCCCGCCTCGACGACGCACCGGGTGCCGGCGGCCTCCAGCACGGCGCGCGCCCTGGCCAGCTCCTCGTCCAGGTCCAGCGACCGGTAGCCGTCCACGGCGAGCTGGACCTCCGTCAGTGACTCGCCGGTCAGCCGCCGCACGTCGGCCATCTCGGCCGCGGCCTTGGCGGCGTCCTTGGTCGCGAGCTTGGCGGCCAGCTCGCTCTTGAGCGTGATGACGGACAGGCTGTGGCCGAGCAGGTCGTGCAGGTCGCGGGCGAAGCGCAGCCGCTCCTCGGCGACGGCGAGCCTGGACTTGGCCGCCTGGCTGTCGTGCGCGTCCCTGATCGTCCACCAGAGCCAGCGCCACGACCACATGGCCAGCGGCATCAGCACGGCGCCGGACAGCTGGATCAGCAGCACCGCCTGCCACGGACCGCCGTGCCCCGTCTGCATGACGGTGATGGCCGTGACCAGCGCCGTGCCCATCAGGGCGGTCGCCCAGAACGGCAGGTGGAGCAGGACGACGCTGAGCCAGAGGTACGCCACGACCTCCCAGGTCATGAACGAGCCGTCCCGCGGCATCGGCAGCAGGAGGACCGCCACCACCGCCACCCCGGACACGAGCAGCTTGACCGTGGGCCGGGGCCGGTTGTCGAAGGCGTCCCTGAGGATGAGGGAGAACATGACGAGGACCACGGTCAGGCACGTGATGGAGGCCGCCGCGCCAACCCAGCCGATCATGCTCATCTGGGCCGCGACGGCGATCGTGGCGACGAAGGCGATGCCCATCAGGAGGACCATGCCGTCCATCCAGTAGATGAGGATCTTCTTCGCCGTTTCCGGCCTGGTGGCCACCCTGACTCCCCTAACCGCTCATAGGCCGCGTCCCGCAGCGAAAGCCTATAGTTCCGGCAAGGGTGGCTGTAATGGTCAGCTCCGCAAGGCCCTGGCCACCTCCGGGTCGGGGGCGGCGCCCCTCAGCGACAGCCACGCCAGCCCGTGCCGGGCGGCGAACGCGGCCAGCTTCCGCGCGTCCGTCACACTCAGATCTCCGGGATCGGCCAGCACGCACGTCAACGCCAGCCGAGGCGGCCCGCCACTGATCCCGTCCGAGCCCGCCGCCCGGGCCAGCGCGCCGGCGGCGGCCCTGTCCGCGCCCGTCAGCCCGGACGGCTCGCCGGTGGCGGCTGCTGCCGTGCCGGTCAGCCTGGACGGCTCGCCGGTGGCGGCTTGGGCCGTGGCCGCCGACCGGGGCCGTTCGCCGATGGCGGCTGCGGCCGTGCCCGTCGGCCGGGACGGTTGGCGGGTGGTGGTCTTGTTCGCGACTGTCGGTCCGTACGGGCTCGTGAGCTGGGTCTGGGCGGCTCGTACGGCCTTGGCGAGTCGTAGCAGGCGGCCTTCGGGGGCGTTCTGCGGCGCGATCTCGGCCAGCACGTTCACGGTGGCGAGGCGGGCGCCCGCCTCGCGGGTGAGGCGCAGCATCAGCGCGTCGCGCGCCGACAGCCCGTCGGGGTGGAGCGGCAGCGTGAAGCTGACGCTCAGCCGACGCTCCCGCTGCACGGCCCTGATCGCGCGGGCGCGGCGCAGCACCGTCGCCTGGTCGCCGGGGCGCGGCAGGTCGAAGTCGACGTAGCGGGCGTCGAAGGCGCCGACGGCCCGCCGGTAGGCGGCGGCCAGCGCGCCCGGCCTGGTGCAGGTGGCGGCGGCCTCGCCGGCCGGGCCGCCGAAGACCAGCCCGGCGTCGCCGCCGAGGGCGCGCAGCCCGGCGATCCGGTTGGCCACCGGGTCGTGGCCGAACGCCAGCCGCCCGGCCCACCGCTGCGCGCAGCCGTCGGGCGCGGCCGTCAGGTGGCCGAGCGCGTACCAGCGGGTGCCGGTGCGGCGCGCGTCGGTGGGAAGGTCGAAGCCCGGGTCGGCCGCGGTGTCGACGAACGTCACGAATCCGGACGGCCCCGGCGGGACCGGCGGCGGCGCGGGGGTGGCGCGGGCAGGCGGGGGAGAGGGCCGGGGCGTCGTCTGGTGGAGCGTGGCCCGGGCGGGCAGCAGCGAGAGCGCCGCCCCGGTGGCCACCGCCAGGACGCCCGCGGCCAGGAAAGCGAGCGGACGCGGGAGCGTACCTGCGGGTCTTCTGCGCCGTGAGGCCGACATGAGCCACTCCGAGTGATCACATGACTACGGAACGCGGTCGAGGGTGGACGTTAGCAAGCGTTCGGGGTGGCGCGCGGTCAATCTCCGGATGACGTCCGCTTTGGATCGATAATGGCGTCATGAAGTTGAGGATCTTCACCGAGCCCCAGCAGGGCGCCACCTATGACGAACTGCTCACCGTGGCCAGGACCGCCGAGCGGCTTGGCTTCGACGCGTTCTTCCGGTCTGACCACTATCAGCGCATCGGGGACGGCGACCCGGGCCCCGGCTCGACCGACGCCTGGATCACGCTGGCGGGGCTGGCCCGCGAGACCTCCACGATCAGGCTGGGCACCCTGGTGACGCCGACCACGTTCCGGCTCCCCGGGCCGCTGGCGATCAGCGTGGCCCAGGTCGACCAGATGAGCGGCGGCCGGGTCGAGCTGGGGCTGGGCACCGGCTGGTATGACGGCGAGCACGCCGCGTACGGCATCCCGTTCCCGCCCACGGCCGAGCGGTTCGGCCGTTTCGAGGAGCAGTTGGAGATCATCAAGGGGCTGTGGGCGGCGGAGAAGTCGTACTCCCACGACGGCACCTACTACCGGGTCGTCGACTCGCCCGCGCTGCCCAAGCCGGCGCAGCGGCCGGGTCCGCCGATCATCGTCGGCGGCTTCGGCGCCAAGCGCACCCCGCGCCTGGCCGCGACGTACGCCGACGAGTACAACGTGCCCTTCCACACCGTGGAGGAGACCGCGACCGCGTTCGAGCGGGTGCGCCGGGCGGCCCAGGAGACGGGCAGGGACGTCCTGATGTCGGCGGCGCAGACCGTGTGCGTGGGCCGTGACCAGGCAGAGCTGGAACGCCGGGCCGCTGCCATCGGCACGCCGCTGGACGAACTAGGCGAAGGAGGGCTGGCCGGGACCCCGGCCGAGGTGCTGGAGAAGATCGGCGCGTTCGGCTCGCTCGGCGCCGAGCGGATCTACCTGCAGGTCATGGATCTGGGGGATCTGGAGCACCTGGAGCTCATCGCCGCCGAGGTGCTGCCGCACGTGTAACTCGATGGCGGCGTTTCGCCGGGCTGGTGCACACTTGTCCGCGTGCTCCTGACGATCTCCACGACGGCGCGGCCCGCCACCGACCTCGGCTTCCTGCTGCACAAGCATCCCGACCGGGTGCAGCGGTTCGGTCAGTCGTTCGGCGAGGCGACCGTGTTCTATCCGGAGGCGGGGGAGGAGCGGTGCACCGCCGCGCTGCTGCTCGACGTCGACTCGGTCACGCTGGCCAGGTCGCGGGGCAAGAACGCGCCGGACTTCAGCCTGGCCCAGTACGTCAACGACCGGCCCTACGCCGCGTCCTCGCTGCTGGCGGTGGCGCTGGCCGACGTGTTCCGCACCGCGCGGGCCGGGCGCTGCCATGCCCGGCCCGAGCTGGCGGCGGCGCCGCTGCCGCTGGAGATCCGGCTGCCGGCGCTGCCCTGCAGGGGCGGCCCCGAACTGGCCGAGCGGCTCTTCGCGCCGCTCGGCTGGCGGGTGAGCGCCCGGCCGGTGCCGCTCGACGAGGGCTTCCCCGAGTGGGGGGACTCGCGGTACGTGCGGCTGGAGCTGTCCGGCACGGTGCGGCTGGCCGACGCGCTCAACCACCTGTACGTGCTGCTTCCGGTGCTCGACGACGGCAAGCACTACTGGATCGCGTCCGACGAGATCGACAAGCTGGTCCGGGCCGGAGAGGGCTGGCTGTACGGGCATCCGGAGCGGGCCCTGATCACCCGCCGCTACCTGGGACGGCGCTGGGCGCTGGCCCGCACCGCGCTGGCCCGGCTCGCCGAGCTGGGCGACGAGCCCGAGGAGCGGCTGGCGCCCGCGCTCGCCGAGGAGGCGCCGGAGGGCGAGACGGCCGCCGACGAGGCCGCCGCCGCCGAGGCCGAGGCGCGCGGCGCGACCGGAGGCGACGCCCCTGACGCTGGTGCGGAGGTGCGCGGTGGGGCCGGAGGCGACGACCCCGGCGCTGGTGCGGAGGTGCGTGGCGCGGCGGGAGAGGACGCCCCTGACGCTGGTGCGGAGGTGCGTGGCGCGGCCGGAGAGGACGCCCCTGATGCGGCGGGCGCCGGTGCTGAAGTGCCTGAGGGGAAGCGGGTGCCGTTGCACACGCGGCGGCGGGCCGCCGTGCTGGAGGTGCTGGAGGAGCTCGGGGCGACCAGTGTCATCGACCTCGGGTGCGGCCAGGGCGAGCTGGTCGGCGCGCTGCTGGCCAGGCCGCGCTTCGCCCGCGTGGCGGGGATGGACGTCTCGGCGACGGCGCTGACCATCGCCGCGCGCAAGCTCAGGCTGGAGCGCATGCCCGACAGCAAGCGCGCCAGGCTCACCCTCTTCCAGGGCGCGCTCACGTACACCGACGGGCGCCTGGCCGGTTACGACGCCGCCGTGCTCATGGAAGTGGTCGAGCACGTCGACCCGCCCCGCCTGGCCGCGCTCGAACAGGTCGTGTTCGGCCACGCCAAGCCCGGCCACGTCGTCGTCACCACGCCCAACGTCGAGTACAACCCGCGCTACCCCTTCCTCACCGGCCTGCGCCACCCCGACCACCGCTTCGAATGGACCCGCGCCGAGTTCGCCGCCTGGACCGCGAGAGTGGGCGAGCGCTACGGCTACCGTGCCGAGCTGCGGCCGGTCGGCGAGGAGGACCCGGAGCTCGGCCCGCCCACCCAGATGGGAGTGTTCACCCGTGATCAGCGTTCCTGAGCTCTCCCTGGTGGTGCTCGTCGGCGTCTCCGGCAGCGGCAAGTCCACCTTCGCCGCCCGCCACTTCAGGCCGACGCAGGTCATCTCGTCCGACTTCTGCCGCGGCCTCGTCTCCGACGACGAGAACGACCAGAGCGCCACCCCGGACGCGTTCGACCTGCTGCACCACATCGTCGGCGTGCGCCTGTCGCGCGGGCTGCTCACCGTCGTGGACGCCACCAACGTGCAGTACGCCGCCCGCAAGAGCCTCGTCGACCTGGCCAGGCGGCACGACGTGCTGTGCGACGCGATCGTGCTGGACGTGCCGGAGGAGGTGGCGGTCGCGCGCAACGCGGCCAGGCCCGACCGCGACTTCGGCGCGCGGGTCGTCATCCGCCAGCGCAAGGAGCTGCGCCGCTCGCTGGGCAGGATCTCCCGCGACGGGTTCAGGAAGGTGCACGTCCTGCGGGGCGTGGAGCAGATCGAGAGCGCCGCGGTCTCGTACGAGAAGGCCTGGACCGACCGGCGCGAGCTGACCGGCCCGTTCGACGTGATCGGCGACGTGCACGGCTGCCGGGCGGAGCTGGAGGCGCTGCTGGAGAAGCTCGGCTGGCGGCACGGCCCCCAGGGCGTGAGCCATCCCGAGGGCCGCACCGCCGTGTTCGTCGGCGACCTGGTCGACCGCGGGCCCGACACGCCGGGCGTGCTCCGCCTGGTCATGGACATGGTCGAGGCCGGCACCGCGATCTGCGTGGCCGGCAACCACGAGGCCAAGCTGGCCCGCGCGCTGGGCGGACGCAAGGTCACGCTCGCGCACGGCCTGCGCGAGTCGCTCGACCAGCTCGCCGCCGAGCCGCCGGAGTTCGCCGACCGGGCGCGGGCCTTCATGGACGGGCTGATCAGCCACTACGTGCTCGACGGCGGGCGGCTGGTGGTGGCGCACGCCGGGCTCAAGGAGGCGTACCACGGGCGGGCCTCCGGCCGCGTGCGGGCCTTCGCGCTGTACGGCGACACCACCGGCGAGACCGACGAGTACGGCCTGCCGGTCCGCTACCCGTGGGCGCGGGAGTACCGGGGCACGGCCATGGTCGTCTACGGCCACACGCCGACCGTGCGGCCCGAGTGGGTCAACAACACGATCTGCCTCGACACCGGCTGCGTCTTCGGCGGCAGCCTGACCGCGCTGCGCTACCCGGAGCGGGAGCTGGTCCAGGTGCCCGCCCAGCAGGTCTGGTACGAGCCGGTCAAGCCGCTCGCCGCCCCCGAGCGCGACCCGGACCTGCTCGCCGTCGACGACGTCCGCGGCACCCGTCACGTCGAGACCAGGTTCGGCGGCCGGGTCAAGGTGAACGAGGAGAACGCCGCCGCGGCGCTGGAGGTGATGAGCCGGTTCGCGGTGGACCCGCGCTGGCTGGTCTACCTGCCGCCGACCATGGCGCCGCCCGAGACGTCCGCGCTCGACGGCTACCTGGAGCACCCGCACGAGGCGTTCGAGGAGTTCGCCGCCGCCGGGGTGGCGGAGGTCGTGTGCGAGGAGAAGCACATGGGCTCGCGCGCCGTGGCCGTGCTCGCCAGGACACCGGAGGCGGCCGCCGAGCGGTTCGGCGTCACCGACGGCAGCTCCGGCGCCGTCTACACCCGCACCGGCCGGCCGTTCTTCGCCGACACCGGGCCGCTGGTGGAACGGCTGCGCGCGGCCTGCGAACCGCTGTGGGACGCGCTCGGCTCGGACTGGGTCGCGCTCGACTGCGAGCTGCTGCCCTGGTCCGCCAAGGCCGGTGAGCTGATCAGGCGCCAGTACGCCTCGGTCGGCGCCGCCGCCCGCGCCGCGCTGCCCGACGCCGTCGCCGCGCTGGAGGCGGCGGCCGGGCGCGGGCTGGACGTGGCCGGGCTGCTCGACCGCACCCGCCGCCGCGCGGGCAACGCCGCGCTGTTCCGCGACGCGTACGCGCGCTACTGCTGGCCGGTCGACGGCCTGGAGGGGGTACGGGTCGCGCCCTTCCAGATCCTGGCGTGCCAGGGGAGGGCCACGGCGCTGGAGCCGCACGCCTGGCACCTGGAGACGCTGGCCACGCTCACCGCGCCGATCATCGCCCCGACCCGGCACGTGTTCGTCACGCTCGGCTCGGCCGGATCCAGGGCCGCGGCCGTCGCCTGGTGGGAGTCGCTGACCGCCGCCGGCGGCGAGGGCATGGTGGTCAAGCCGGCCGCGCACGTGGCGGGGCGGGTGCAGCCGGGCGTCAAGGTCAGGGGCCGCGAGTACCTGCGGATCATCTACGGCCCCGACTACACCGAGTCGCTGGACGTGCTGCGCAGGCGTTTCCTCGGCAAGAAGCGCTCGCTCGCGCTGCGCGAACACGCGCTCGGCCTGGAGGCGCTGGCGCGGCTGGCGGACGGCGAGCCGGGCTGGCGGGTGCACGAGCCGGTGTTCGCCGTGCTCGCCCTGGAGTCGGAGCCCGTGGACCCGAGGCTGTGACCTCGGCGGGGAGGCGGCGCCGGGACAGATCGGGTTTTCCGAAGAAAGAACAATCAAGGCGCTAGAAAAGGCGATCGCGGGTAGTTGCCTCCCCATCCAGGGGAGGGCTCGCATGGTAAGCCGGCACACCGGTCAGGAGAAACTCGGGCGCGTCATCTTCATCGCCGCTTCGGCGGCCGTCGGGGGCTTCCTGTTCGGGTACGACAGCTCGGTCATCAACGGCGCCGTCGTGGGCATCCAGAACCACTTCCAGGTGGGCAGCGTCGAGATCGGCTTCGTGGTCGCCGTCGCGCTGCTCGGCTCCGTCGTCGGCGCCTGGTTCGGCGGCGGGTTCGCCGACCGGTGGGGGCGCACCAGGACCATGCAGATCGCGGCGATCGTCTTCGCCGTGAGCTCCATCGGCCAGATGCTGCCGTTCGCCGTCTGGGACCTGACGATGTGGCGCGCCCTGGCGGGGGTCGGGATCGGGATGGCGTCGGTGCTCGGCCCCGCCTACATCGCCGAGGTGGCCCCGCCCGCCTACCGCGGCAGGCTGGGATCGTTCCAGCAGCTCGCCATCGTGCTCGGCATCGCCATGTCGCAGCTGGTGAACTACGTGATCGCCCGGCTCGCGGGCGGCGACGTGAACAACCATCTGTGGGGCCTGCAGGCGTGGCAGTGGATGCTCGGCGCCTGTGTCGTGCCCGCGCTGGCCTACCTGTGGCTCGCCTCCGTCATCCCCGAGTCGCCGCGCTACCTCGTCATGGCGGGGGAGCCCCGGCGGGCCAAGGAGGTGCTGGCCCAGGTCGAGGGCGACGAAGGCGACCTGGACGAGCGCGTACGGGAGATCCAGCACGTGCTCAGGACCGAGCACCGGCCGACGATCAAGGACCTGCGCGGCCGGGCGCTGGGCCTGCTGCCGATCGTCTGGATCGGCATCATCCTGTCGGTCTTCCAGCAGTTCGTCGGCATCAACGTGATCTTCTACTACTCGTCGGTGCTGTGGCAGTCGGTGGGCATCAATCAGGCCGACTCGCTGCTGATCAGCTTTTCCAGCTCGATCATCAACATCGTCGGCACGTTCATCGCCATCGCCCTGGTGGACAGGATCGGCCGCAAGCCGCTGCTGCTCCTGGGCTCGGCCGGCATGGCCGTCTCGCTGGCCACCGCCGCCTGGGCGTTCAGCTTCGCCCGGCCGATCGAGGGCACGATGGCGCTGCCCAACCCGCAGGGCGCGATCGCGCTGATCGCGGCGAACCTGTTCGTGCTGTTCTTCGCCCTGTCCTGGGGTGTCGTGGTCTGGGTGCTGCTGGGTGAGATGTTCCCCAACCGCATCCGCGCCGCCGCGCTGGGCGTGGCCGCCGCCGCCCAGTGGCTCGCCAACTGGGTGATCACCGTCACGTTCCCGGCGATGTCGGAGTGGAACCTGTCGCTCACGTACGCGATGTACGCGGCCTTCGCCGTGCTGTCGTTCCTCTTCGTCACCAGGTGGATCAAGGAGACGAAGGGCCGGAGGCTGGAGGAGATGGGCTAGCCGCCGGCCCTGGGCGCTCTCACCGCCGGGAGCCGAAGCGGCGGCGGACGAACATGAAGACCATGGCGCCGATCCAGATGAAGAAGAGGAACTTCAGCACGCCGAAGCCGCCCGCGAAGAGCCCCACCATCAGGAACACGAACAGGATCGGCACGATCGGCCCCGGCCCCCGGTGGCCGTGGTGCCGGGGGTGCATCGGCCCGCGATGGTGGTGTCCCATCTGGTGCCGGAACGCCTTCATCTGCTTGCGGTGCGCCCGCATCGCCTCCTGCCAGGAGGCGGCGTCCGGCCAGGGCCCCAGGTCGGCGACGGGGGCGGGCCTGGGCCGGGCGGGCCCGTGGCCGGGCAGGTCGGCCGTGATGCGGGCCAGGTCGCGGCCGGTGCGGGCGGCCAGCGCCTGGTCGAGGCGCTCGTCGAGCTCCTCGTGGGTCAGACGGCCCTGGGCGAAGTGCTCGCGCAGGGCGGTCATGGTCTGCTCGCGCTCCGCGTCGCCGATGCGGAGGTCGTCATGGTCCATCACGGATGCCTCGCTCTCGCCGGGCCGGCTCATCGCCTCACTCCTCGCCCGGGTCGCCGTCGGCCAGGATCTGGTAGAGCTTGCGCCGGGTCTCAACCAGAGTCTTACGCGCTTCGCGGATCTGTGCGTCGCTCCCGGACTGGAGAATCTGCATCATCGCGAAAGCGGACTGCCGGGCGGTGTCCCACAGATCGGCCGTGTTGTCGTCGATGTCGGGCCGCATCTCGTCCCACGGGGCGCGGATCTCGTCGGCGTGCGCCTCGATGTAGGCGCGGCCCTCGTCGGTGAGGCGGAAGGTCTTGCGGCCCTCGTTCTCCTCCGCGATGATCAGCCCTTCGTCCGTGAGCTGCTGCAACGCCGGGTAGACGGCGCCGGGGCTGGGCTTCCAGCCGCCCTCGCTGCGCTCGGCGATCTCCTGGATGATCTGGTAGCCGTTGCGCGGCTCCTCGGCCAGCAGCGCGAGGATCGCGGCTCGTACGTCACCGCGCTTGGCCTTGCGGGGCCTGCCGCCCCAGCCGCGGTGGCCGCCGAACGGGCCGCCGGGACCCCACGGGCCGCGCCCGAGGTCGAACGGGAACGGGCCAGGGCCTCTGCGCCCGCGGTGGCGGTGTTCGTGCCGGTGTTCGTGGTGGTGATGGTGACCCTGCTCGAACGCCTCGGCCACGGCCTTGACCGTGTCGCGCAGAGCCTTCTTCACCTCGTGCGCCTCGGGCCACTGGCCTCCCATGGCGTGGGCGGATGTCATGTCGTACTCCTCTCGACCGTTCTACGATGCTTCAAAGATATATCGACAGTGTGTCGATAGCAACCAATTCCGACAAGTGACTCAGATCACCAAAAACTTCGAGAGGGCCGGGAACAGGATCCAGGGGTACTACGTTGTTCCCATCAGACGAGGTCGTTCCGCGTCGGCAGGGCTGGGGGGTGCTGTCGCCGCTGGAGACGGCCTCGTCTGCATTTTCGGAACGTTCTAGGGACTTCCGGGCGACAGGCGGAAGCGGGCGCGGGGCGCTAGCATCCCGATCATGATGGGGCACACGCACGCGCTGACGGGGGCCATCGCCTGGCTGGGGCTCGCGCCCCCGCTCGCCGCACTGCCGCTGCTGAACGAGTCGTCCCGGTTCATCGAGACCGGCATCATGGCCACCGCGCTGAGCCCGGCCGAGCTGATCGCCGGCGCGATCATCTGCTCGGGCGCCGCCATGCTCCCTGACCTCGACCACCCGAGCGCCACCATCGCCCAGACCTTCGGTCCCGTCACCTGGCTGCTCAGCAAGGCGGTCTCGTGGCTGAGCGGCGGACACCGGGGCGCCACCCACTCGCTGGCGTTCGCGATCGCGATCGGGCTGGGCGCCCACTGGCTGGCCGCCGCCTACCCGATCGGGCGCGACATCATGGTGGTGCTGCTCATCGGGCTGGCCCTGCGCGCGATCGGCATCGGCATCCCGGGCAAGAAGCTCGCCTCGGCCATGGTCAACATCGGCATGACGGCCGGGCTCTACGCCGTCTTCCTGTCCATGGACGTCGGGTACGCCTGGCTGGGGCTGGCCGTGGGAATCGGCTCCTTCATCCACGTGGTGGGCGACTGCATGACCGAGCGGGGCTGCCCGGTGCTCTGGCCGCTGTCGGTCAAGTTCCTGCTGCCGTGGAAGATCGGCATCAAGACGGGCAGGAAGTTCGAGCAGAAGATCCTGGCTCCCGTGCTCTCCGTCGCCATCGTCGGCCTGCTCTTCTGGCGGCTCGGGCCGCTTTAACTTGATGTCGAGATACTTTAGAGATATCTTGATGTCGAGACAATCTGCGGCCGGCGTGACTTAGGTTCACCTAACGTGAAGAACGCTTCCCCGGTGCGGCAGGATTCTTAGTGAGCTAACCGTCAATGGAGGAGGCGAATCACCGTGTCCGCGAACAGCTTCGGCAGCCGTGACACGCTGCGCGTCGGCGACGCGTCTTATGAGATTTTCCGGGTGGACGCCGTCGAAGGTGCTGCACGCCTCCCGTACAGCCTGAAGATCTTGCTGGAGAACCTCCTCCGCACCGAGGACGGCGCCAACATCACCGCCGACCACATCCGCGCGCTCGGCGGCTGGGACCCGAACGCGAAGCCGAGCGTGGAGATCCAGTTCACCCCGGGCCGCGTCATCATGCAGGACTTCACCGGCGTGCCCTGCGTGGTCGACCTCGCCACCATGCGCGAGGCGGTGCGCGACCTCGGCGGCGACCCGGCCCGCATCAACCCGCTGGCCCCCGCCGAGATGGTCATCGACCACTCGGTCATCGTCGACTACTTCGGCCACCCCGACGCCTTCCGGCGCAACGTCGAGCGCGAGTACGAACGCAACGGCGAGCGCTACCAGTTCCTGCGCTGGGGCCAGACGGCCTTCGACGAGTTCAAGGTCGTCCCGCCCGGCACCGGCATCGTCCACCAGGTCAACATCGAGCACCTCGCCCGCGTGGTCATGACGCGCGACGGCAAGGCCTACCCCGACACCTGCGTCGGCACCGACTCCCACACCACCATGGAGAACGGCATCGGCGTGCTCGGCTGGGGCGTCGGCGGCATCGAGGCCGAGGCCGCGATGCTCGGCCAGCCGATCTCCATGCTCATCCCGCGCGTGGTCGGCTTCAAGCTCAACGGCGAGCTGCCCGCCGGCGCCACCGCCACCGACCTGGTGCTCACCATCACCGAGATGCTGCGCGCGCACGGCGTGGTCGGCAAGTTCGTGGAGTTCTACGGCGAGGGCGTGTCGTCCGTGCCGGTGGCCGACCGGTCCACGATCGGCAACATGAGCCCCGAGTTCGGCTCCACCTGCGCCATCTTCCCGATCGACGGCCAGACCGTCGACTACCTCCGGCTCACCGGCCGCTCCGAGGAGCAGATCGAGCTCGTCGAGGCCTACGCCAAGGCCCAGGGCCTCTGGCACGACCCGTCGGCGCCCGAGCCCCAGTTCTCCGAATACCTGGAGCTCGACCTCGCCACCGTCGTGCCGTCCATCGCCGGCCCCAAGCGCCCGCAGGACCGCATCGCGCTCTCGGACGCCAAGAAGGCCTGGCGGGCCGCCGTCAACGACTACGCCGCCAACACGCTGAGCCCGGGCGACGAGGCGTCCGCCGAGTCGTTCCCCGCCTCCGACTCCCCGGCGGTCAGCCACGACAGCAACGGCGACAAGCCGCACTCCGCCCACCTCGAACGCGAGCGGCCGCACAACAAGGTGCCGGTCACGCTCGCCGACGGCACCTCGTTCGAGATCGACCACGGCATCGTGGCCATCGCCGCCATCACCTCCTGCACCAACACCTCCAACCCGTACGTGATGCTCGGCGCGGCCCTGCTGGCCCGCAACGCCGTCGACAAGGGCCTGACCCGCAAGCCGTGGGTCAAGACCTCGCTGGCGCCCGGCTCGCAGGTCGTCACGGGCTACTTCGAGCGCTCGGGCCTCCAGCCCTACCTCGACAAGCTCGGCTTCAACCTGGTCGGCTACGGCTGCACGACCTGCATCGGCAACTCGGGCCCGCTGCCGGAGGAGATCTCCAGGGCGGTGCACGACAACGACCTCGCGGTCACCGCCGTGCTGTCCGGCAACCGCAACTTCGAGGGTCGCATCAACCCCGACGTCAAGATGAACTACCTGGCCTCGCCGCCGCTCGTGGTCGCCTACGCGCTGGCCGGGACCATGGACATCGACCTCGACAACGAGCCGCTCGGCACCGGCAACGACGGCGAGCCCGTCTACCTGCGCGACATCTGGCCGGCGCCCGACGAGATCACCGACGTGGTCAACTCCTCCATCGGCCGCGAGATGTTCGAGCGCGACTACGCCGACGTGTTCGAGGGCGACGACCACTGGAAGTCGCTGTCGATCCCGACCGGCGACACCTTCGAGTGGGACCCCGATTCCACCTACGTCCGCAAGGCCCCCTACTTCGAGGGCATGCCGCGCGAGCCGGAGCCCGTCGCCGACATCGCCGGCGCCCGCGTGCTGGTCAAGGTCGGCGACTCGACCACCACCGACCACATCTCCCCGGCCGGCTCCATCAAGGTGGGCACGCCCGCCGCCGAGTACCTGCGCGAGCACGGGGTCAAGGTCAGGGACTTCAACTCGTACGGGTCGCGGCGCGGCAACCACGAGGTGATGATCCGCGGCACGTTCGCCAACATCCGGCTGCGCAACCAGATCGCGCCCGGCACCGAGGGCGGCTACACCCGCGACTTCACCCGGCCGGAGGCGCCGGTGTCGTTCATCTACGACGCCTCGGTCAACTACGCCGCCCAGGGCACCCCGCTCGTCGTGCTCGCGGGCAAGGAGTACGGCTCCGGCTCCTCGCGCGACTGGGCCGCCAAGGGCACCGCGCTGCTGGGCGTCCGCGCCGTCATCGCCGAGTCCTACGAGCGCATCCACCGCTCCAACCTGATCGGCATGGGCGTGCTGCCGCTGCAGTACCCCGACGGCCAGACGGCCGACTCGCTCGGCCTGACGGGCGAGGAGACGTTCGACATCACCGGCGTCGAGGCGCTCAACGACGGCTCCGTCCCCGGGACCGTCCATGTCAAGGCCGGTGACGTCGAGTTCGACGCGGTCGTGCGCATCGACACGCCGGGCGAGGCCGACTACTACCGGCACGGCGGCATCATGCAGTACGTTCTGCGCGGCCTGCTCGCCAAGTGAGCCTTCCGCGCCTCCGCCCGGCCACCAGCCGGCCGGAGGCGCGGGCCAGGGCGAGATCCTTTCACGCCCGAATCGGGGGATCACCCGTGCCCACGAGACGCCGCCCGGCGACACACCCGTCGCCGGGCGGCTCTCCACGTCAGGACACTGCCGAGGGCGGGGCGGACCAGGTGTCGCAGGCGGAGGGGGAGACGGCGTGATGGCCGCGCTTGAGCCAGCGCACCCGGGTGGCGCCCGCGCCGTGGCTGCGCCGGTGCTCGTCGTCGCCGCTGGCGCGGGTGGCGTCGAGCAGCGCCGCCCAGTCGTCGCCGGTACGCTCCAGCGACCCCCACACGGCGCCCAGGAACACCCCCGACAGGCAGTCGGCCTGCAACTCGTAGCGGCGGCCCAGCTCGGCCTGGCGACCGGGGCTCGCCTTGACCCCGGCCTCGTAGTGGCGCCGGGCGCCGGTCAGCGACTGCAGGTGGTGGCCGTACTCGTGGGCGGCGACCTTCAGCGGGTAGAGGTCCGTGCGGTTCTCGATCCAGTCGCCGGTGAGCGGGAACACCAGGACGCGGCGGTTGGTGCAGTAGAAGGCGGCGGCGCTCTCGGGCCACGGCACGCCGCACACGCGCCGCTCGGGCTCGTCGTAGAAGCGCACCGCGGGCTTGCGGAAGGGGCGCCGGTCGGCGGCGAAGTGCGCCTTCCATGACTTATCCAGACATTTCACGACTGTGGCTAGATACTCGCGCGTCCGCGGGATCCCCCCGTACGTGATCGCCGGCTCGGGGCACACCACCCGCGCCAGCTTCCCGCTCCCGTCGAACGGGTCCTTGTACGGGGCCGCGTGCGCGGGCAAGGCGGGCACGGCTGTCGCGGCGACCACGCACAGCCCCAGGAACGCAGATCGGACTCGCACGATCACGCAGCCTAGAGGATCCGCGGCCCCCGCCGGTCCGGGCCCTCATCGGCCTGTCGAGTCGCTCCTGGCCCGCCTGATGTCACCCTCGTGCCGTACCGCCCAGTCCGCCAGCGCCGAGAGGGGGACCAGCAGGGACCGGCCGAGCGGGGTCAGGCTGTACTCGACGCTCGGCGGCACCGTCGGAAGCACCTCCCGCCGTACCAGCCCGTCGATCTCCAGGCCGCGCAGCGTACGGGTGAGCATGCGCTGGCTGATGCCCTCGACGGCGCGGTGCAGCTCGTTGTACCGGTGCGGCCGCCCGCCGAGCAGGACCACCAGGAGCACGCTCCACTTGTCCCCGACGCGCCGGAACACCTCACCGGCAGGACAGGCCGCCAGTTCGTCCGCCGGCACGGGGCGCGGCAGCTCGTACTCGAGCGCGGAGGGAACACCGGTGTGCGTATCGGACATGAAACTGCCTTCTTTCGCCCTCTGCCCGGTTCCGCCCAGGATGGGCGGGCCATGATCTGACCTTACGGGGGAGGCGTACGATGCCGAAGAATGTGATCATCAGCGGGGGCACGGACGGGATGGGCCGCGCGACCGCGCTGGCCCGGCTGGCGCGGGGCGACCAGGTCACCGTGATCGGCAGCAGCGCCGCCAAGGGCCGCGCCCTGCTGGCCGAGGCGGACAGCGATCGCCTGCGGTTCCTGCGGGCGGACCTGTCGTCGATCGCCGAAGCGCGCCGGGCGATCGCGGAGATCGCCGAGCGGCACGGGACGGTGGACGCGCTGGCGCTGTTCGCCAACCGGGTGAACGCCCGCCGTCTGGAGACCGCCGACGGCCTGGAGTCCACGTTCGCCCTGTACTACCTGAGCCGTTACCTGCTGAGCCACGGCCTGCGCCCGCTGCTCGACGCCGCGCCCGATCCGGTCGTGGTGAACGTGGCCGGCGTCGGCGTCACGACGGGCCGGATCTTCTGGGACGACCCGCAGCTCACCCGCGGCTACGGTCAGGTACGCGCCCAGCTCCAGGCCGGCCGGGCCAACGACCTGCTCGGCGTCGCGTTCGCCCGGCACGCGGAAAGCCGCGCCAGGTACGTGCTCTATCACCCCGGGTTCACCCGCAGCGGCCTGGACGGGCACCCGAACCCGCTGGTCCGCGCCGGGCTCAAGACGCTCGGCCGGCTCTTCGCCCGGCCGGTGGCCGACGCCGTGGCCCCCGTCGTGGCGTGGATCGACGCCCCGCCGCCGGCCCCGCTCACCGCCGTCGACCGCGGAAAACCGGTCCCGCTGTCGCTGCGTACGCTGGATCCGGACGACGCCGACCGGCTGGCCGCGTACACCGGGGACCTGCTGAAGGCCGTCGCCGGCTCTCCCGGATGACCCGGTCGCCGATCGCCGCCAGGTGGGGCGACGGAGGGTGAGCATGATGGAGTAGTCCGCATGGATGATCTGACGTTAGTGCTGCTAGTCGGCAGTTTGGCGGTTTTCGTGGGGGCGGTGGTCCAGGGGAGCGTGGGCTTCGGGATGGGCCTGGTGGCGGCTCCCGTGCTGACGCTGCTGGACCCTTCGCTGATGCCGGGCGCGATCCAGGTGACGAACATGACGTTGCCGCTGTTCACGCTGGCGGTGGAGTGGCGGCGCGTGGACTGGCGGGGGCTGGGTTTCGCGGTACTCGGCCGGTTGCCGGGCAGCGTCATCGGCGCCGCCATCGTGGTCTACATCTCCATCCACCACTTGGGCATCTTCGTGGGCGCCATGGTGCTCGTCGCGGTGATCCTCACGGCGCGGGCGGTGAGCCTGCCGCGGAACGGGTTCACGATCACCTCCGCGGGCTTCGTCTCCGGCATCACGGGCACCGCCACCGGCATCGGCGGGCCGCCCATCGCCCTCGTCTACCAGACCGCCAAGGGGCCGGAGATCCGGGCGACGCTGGCGATGTTCTTCTTCCTGAGCGCCGCCCAGTCTCTGGTCATCCTGGCCCTGGTCGGCCACCTGCCCGCCCGCGCGCTGGGCGCGGGCGCGGTGCTCGTCCTGCCGATGATCGCCGGCTTCCTCGTCTCGGGCCCGCTGCGCCGCTATCTCGACGGCGGCAAGGTCCGCATCGCCGTCCTCGTGGTGGCGGCGGTGTCGGCCGTCGTCCTGGTCGGCCAGAGCCTGGCGGGCGCGTGAGCCCGCCGGACGCGGGTCAGGAGGCCTTGCCGAGCCCTCGTACCAGGAGAGAGGCGGTCCTGGCGATGACGCCGTTGTCCACCTCGGCGTCGGCGGAGGGGCGCTGGATGTAGACGGCGATGATCACCGGGGCGCCCGACGGCGGCCAGGCGATCGCGATGTCACTGGCGGTCCCGTACACGCCGCCCGTGCCCGTCTTGTCGCCTGCCGTCCAGCCCTTGGGCAGACCGGCGAAGATGCGCTCCTTCCCCGTCTCGGTGGCCCGCATCCAGTCGGTCAGCCGCTTCCTGTCGGCCGCCACCAGGGCGTCCCCGACAGTGATCTTCTTCAGGTCGCGGGCCATCGACGCGGGCGTGATCGTGTCGCGCTTCTCGCCCGGCTTCCAGTCGTTCAGCTCGGTCTCCCATCGGTCGAGCCGTCCGGCCCGGTCGCCGAGCGAGCGGTAGTAGCGGGTCATGCCCGCCGGCCCGCCGATCTGCTTGAGCAGCACATTGGCGGCGGTGTTGTCGCTCTGGGTGATGGTGGCGTGGCACAGCCGATCCGGGGTCATCCCGTTTCTGATGTTCTCCGGAAGGCCGGATACGGGGGAGTGGTCGACGACGTCCTTCTTCGTCCAGCGGAGGACGCGCTTCATCAGGCCGGGGTCCTTGGTGCGGGCCTTGTCCAGGATCGCGCCGCACAGGACGGCCTTGAACGTGGAGTTGCTCGGGAACCGCTCGCCGGCCCGGTGGCCGAAGGTCTTGCCGGTGCCCGTGTCGATGGCGAAGGCGCCGATGCGTCCCTGGTAGGAGGCTTCGAGCCGGCGCAGCTCCGCGCGGACGCCGTCCTCGCGGCCGGCCGGCGCGGCGACGGCGGCCTGCGGTCCCCAGGCGCCTCCGGCGAGCACTGCGGACAACGTCAGGAAGGAGAATGCGAGCTTGGCTCGGGTCCTCCGGAAGTAACGCGGCATGTCAAAGCCCCCTGATTCAGATCTCGATCTCGTACGGGAACGAGCAGACCAGAGGTTCCGGCAAGCTGTCCAATAGTGATATCGGTACCCCGTCGATATCGGGAACATCATGAGAGCAGGTAGGCGCGGCCTCGGACCGGCCTCATCCTGATCGACCGTCGTCGTCCCCAGATCGGTGGATCTCCTTCGCCATCGCCTGACCGGGAACCGCCGACCGGCTCGGTACGTATGACGACGTTGGGGACAACAGGAGCATGGAGATCCGCATTCTCGGACCCGTCGAGGTCCGCAGGGACGGGGCGACGGTGCCGCTCGGCGGTGCGAAGCACCGTGCGCTGCTCGCGCTCCTGACGCTCAACGCCAACCGCGTCGTACCCCTCGACCGGCTGATCGCGGCGCTGTGGGGCGACGCCGTGCCCGCGACGGTCGCCAACCAGGTCCAGCAGGCGGTGTCCAAGCTGCGCCGGGTGCTGGGAGAGGACGCCACCGGAGCGTCCCCGCTCGTGCGCCGCTCGGCGGGTTACGTCCTGTGGCTGGACGAGGCGGCGAGCGATGTCGCGGCCTTCGAGCGCCTCGCCGAGCGTGGCCGCGCCGCGCTCGTCGAGGGCAGGCCGTCCGACGCCGCTCGTGACCTCGGCGCCGCGCTCGATCTGTGGCGAGGTCCGGCGTGCGGCGACACGACCGGCCCGCTGGTCATCCTCGAGCGGCCACGGCTTGAGGAGCGACGACTGGCCGTCCTGCACGACAGGATCGACGCCGATCTCGCGCTCGGCCGCCACGCCGAGCTGGCCGGCGAGCTGACGGCGCTGGTGGCCGGACATCCGCTGCGCGAGTCGTTACGCGAACGGCTCATGCTCGCGCTGTACAGGTCCGGCCGCCAGGCCGAGGCTCTGGAGGAGTACCAGCGGCTGTACCGCCTTCTCGACGAGGAGCTGGGGGTCCAGCCATGCCCGAGCGTGCGACGGCTGCACCGGCGGATGCTCGCCGGCGCACCCGATCTGGACGTCCCGCCGGCTTCGAGCCCACCGGCACCACCGGATCCGTCCGGCGGGCACGGGCTCAGGGAGACGCCGGTCGTCCCGCGCCAGCTTCCGGCGGGCACCGGTGACTTCGTCGGCCGGGACGAGCAGGTCAAGCTGCTCGACGGCCTGCTCCCCGACGCCGAGAGCCCCGCCCCGCGGGCCGTGGTGATCTCGGCCGTGTCCGGTACGGCCGGCATCGGCAAGACCGCGCTGGCGGTGCACTGGGCGCACCGGGTCGCCGGCCGTTTTCCCGACGGTCAGCTGTACGTGAACCTGAGGGGCTTCGACCCGGCCGGTCACGCGCTGACGCCGGCCGAATCGCTGCGCCGATGTCTCGACGCCCTCGGGGTATCACCGCGGCGGATCCCCGCCGACGTCGACGCCCAGGCAGGGCTCTACCGCAGCCTGCTGTCCGGCAAACGCGTGCTCGTCCTGCTGGACAATGCCCGGGACGAGGAACAGGTACGGCCCCTGCTCCCGGCCTCACCGGGTTGCCTCGCCCTGATCACCAGCCGCGACCGTCTTGCCGGCCTCGTCGCGACCGAGGCCGCCCGGCCGGTCGATCTCGGCCTGCTCACCGGTGCCGAGGCGCGCGAGCTGCTCGCGCGCCGGCTCGGCCACGATCGGGTCGCCGCCGAGCCGCAGGCCGTCGACACCATCGTCTCCCGCTGCGCGCGGCTCCCTCTCGCGCTGGCGGTGATGGCCGCCCGCGCCGCCGTCCAGCCCGGCTTCCCCTTGCGGGCGCTGGCCGGGCAGCTGTGCGACGCCCCGGCCGCCCTCGACGCCTTCGCGGGCACCGATCCCGCCACCGACCTCAGAGCGGTCTTCTCGCTCTCCTACACCAGGCTCCCGGCGGGCGCGGCCCGGCTCTTCCGGCTTCTGGCACTGCACCCGGGCCCGGACGTCTCCGTCGCCGCGGCCGCCGGGCTCGCCGGCGTGCCGGTCGCCGAGGTCCGGCCCCTGCTGAACACCCTCACCGCCGCCCAGCTGCTCGTCGAGCACCGTCCGGGCCGCTTCAGCTTCCACGACCTGCTCCGCGCCTACGCCGGCGAACTCGTCCGGGACCAGGAGACCGGCGCCGGATCGCGCGAGGCGCTGCGCCGGGTGCTCGACCACTACGCGCACACGGGCCATCGGGCGGCGCTGCTGATCAACCCGGCGCGCAGCGCGATCGAGTTCGGCGATCCCGCCCACGGGGTCACGGTTGACGAGCTCACCGACGACCGGCAGGCGCGGACCTGGTTCCTGTGCGAGCGTCCCGTTCTGCTCGCGGCCGTCGGGCGGGCGGCGGCCGAGCGGTTCGACACCGCGGCGTGGCGGATCGCCTGGACTCTTGAGAACCACCTTGACTGGCAGGCTCAGTGGGGCGACCTCGCCGGGACGCAGCGCGTCGCTCTCGCCGCGGCGGAGCGACTGGGCGATGTTCTCCAGCAGGTTCTGTCGCACCTGGCCCTGGGGTGCGCGCTCTGCAGCCTCGGCCGGTACGACGAGGCCCGGACCCATGCGGGGCGGGCCATGGAACTCGCGGCGGACCGCGCGGACGAGCGGGGGCAGGCGGAGGCGCACCACACGCTCGCCTGGATCCACGGGCAGCGCGGCGAGTTCGGCGAGGCCGTCCGTCACACGCGACTCGCCCTCGACCTGTACCGCGCCGCTGACGTGCTGTTCGGGCAGGCCGAGGCGCTCGACGGGCTGGGCCGGCTGTACGCCGAGCTCGGCGAAGGCGACCGGGCCGTGCGATGCTGCCGGCAGGCGCTCGCCCTGTTCGAGCGGATCGGCGACCCCCGGGCGCAGGGCGGGGCCTGGGACAGTCTCGGGTACGCCCACCACCGTCTCGGCCGCCACGACGAGGCCGTCACCTGTTACCGCCGGGCCCTCGCTCTCCTGCGGACGGGGCTGGACCCCGTGACGGAGGCGGAGACGCTCGTTCACCTCGGTGACGCGTACGCGGCCCTGCGCGGCGACGAGCAGGCGCGACAGGCCTGGCGCGACGCGCTGGCCATCCTGGACGAGCTCGGCCACCCCGGCGCCGGACGAGTCCGCGCGAAGCTCCATACCGGCGACTGAGCCGCGCTCCCCGGCACCCGCCGGGCACGAGCGTGCAAAGCCCGCGCATAAGCGTCGCGATAACCCCCGCGTCGCACACTGGTCCAGCCGGAGGCCTCCGGGCGGACCACTGGACGAAATCGGGAGGACGAAGCCAGATGACCTGGTCGCGACGGATCCGTTCAACCGCGGGAGCCGCGCTCGGCGCCCTCACTCTCGTGCTCTTCACGGCGACCCCGTCCAGTGCGGAGGAGCATCGCCACTTCAACCTGGTCGCGCACAACGGGGTCGACTACGCCGGGAACTTCGCCGGGCCGGAGCCTCACCTTTCCGCGTGGCTCATCTTCCACTCCCAGAGGGAGGTGTTCCTCAGAGGACATGTTCACGACACGCAGGTCGACGGCTGGTGCGCGATGGTGTCGGTAACCGTCAACGACGGGTTCCCCGGTGCCGGCACCTTCCGCAGGGAGACCTGCGGTTACCTGACGAAGAAGTTCGTCGACGAGACCATCAACAAGACCCGCCTCTACACCATCAAAGTCGCGGTGGGCCTGCGTTATCCGCCCACCGGTCAGATCAGGTGGGGCGAGAGCGTGAAGTACCAGAACCCGTACTGGTGAACGTTTCTCCAGCGCTGATCGCCGGGAGTGCCTCGACGGGCGCTCCCGGCGCTCTTCCGGCGCATGCGTAGGCCCGCCGGGCCCGGGCAGGCGCTCCCGCATGAAGTCACGAGTTCTGACGAGTTCCGACGGCGTGAGCGTGCACGCGATCATCATGGACAAGGGCGACGAGGCCATGGCCGAGCTGCAGCGCTGGGCGGAGGAGCACGAGGTCACGGCGGCCTCGCTCACCGCGATCGGCGCGTTCAGCGGAGCCACGCTCGGCTATTTCGACCCGGAGCGCGGCGGCTACCTCCGCATCCCCGTCAGGGAGCAGGTCGAGGTCCTGAGCCTGACCGGCGACATCGCGGTCGCCGACGGGCGCCCGCAGATCCACGCGCACGCGGTCGTCGGCCTGCGCGACGGCGCCACCCGGGGCGGCCACCTCCTGGAGGCCACGGTCTGGCCCACGCTGGAGGTCATCGTGCGGGAGTCGCCGGTCTGGCTGCGCAAGCGCCACGACCCCGAGACCGGCCTCTGCCTGATCGACCTGCCGTCGTCCGGCTGATCGCGGCTCAGCCGGAACGCAGCTGCGAGATCTTGTCCTTGAACAGGGTGGAGGCGATGGACGCCTTGCGGGGCTGGCCGCGCAGGAACGCCTCCGCGAACTTCTTGGCCTGCTCGTAGGAGACCTTGCCCGGCATCGGCGGCTCGTCGGGATCCACGTCGACGTCCACCAGGGCCGGTCCGTCGTGCGCGAGCGCCGCGCGGACGGTCTCGTCCAGTTCGCCCGCCTCGGTGACCTTCCTGCCGAACCCGCCGCAGGAGCGCGCCCAGGCCGAGAAGTCGGCGACCGGCTCGGCGAAGCGGACGCCGTGCTCGGGGTAGCCGAGCACCATCTGCTCCCACAGGATCTGGCCGAGCGCGTTGTTGTTGATGACCACCTTGATCGGCAGCCGGTGCCGGACCGCCGTCAGGAACTCGGCCATCAGCATCGCGAAGCCGCCGTCGCCGACGAACGCGATCACCTGCCGGCCGGGGAACGCGTGCTGCATCGCGATCGCGTACGGCAGCCCCGGAGCCATCGTGGCCAGGTTGCCCGAGAGGTAGAAGCCGCGGTCGCCGCGGATGGTCCAGTGCCTGGCGGCCCAGGTGGCGATGGTGCCGGAGTCACAGGTGAGGATCGCGTCGCCGGTCGCGGCCCGGTCGACGCAACTGATCAGGTACTGCGGCGCGATCGGCGAGCGCCGCGGCGACTCCAGCGCCCGCATGTCGGCGCGCCAGGCGTTCATCAGCTCGGTGTACCTGGCCAGGTGAGCGCGGTCGCCGGCGTGCTTGAGCAGCGGCAGCAGGGCGCGCAGGCCCTCCTTGGCGTCGCCGATCATCGGCACCTCGGTGGGCAGCCGCACGCCCGCCCTGACCGGGTCCGCCTCCAGCTGGACCACCCGCGCCGCCCCCGGCTCCGGCAGGTGCCTGGTGTAGGGGAAGTTGGTGCCGATCATGAACAGGGTGTCGCAGTCCTCGACGAGCTCCTCGCCGGGACGGGTGCCGAGCAGGCCGATCCCGCCCACCGCGTACGGCGAGTCGTCGGGGATGACGGCCTTGCCGGGCAGCGTCTTGATCACCGGTGCGCCGAGGGTCTCGGCCACGGCCAGCACCTCGGCGCGGGCGTGCAGGGCTCCGGCCCCGGCCAGGATCGCCGGGCGTTCGGCCCGGTTGAGCACGTCGGCGGCGGCCTGCAGGTCCTCGGCGCGGGGCACGCCCGGCGGGCTCAGGTAGACCGGGGCGGTGGCCGGCGGCCGCGCGGGCGCGACCTGCGGGTAGGGGTCGGCGCCCGCCTCGGCGATCTGCACGTCGTTCGGCAGAGTCAGGTGCGCGACCCCGCGCCGGGCGTAGGCGGTCCTGATCGCGATGTCCACGACGCCGGGCAGCTGGGCCGGGTTGTCGACGACGAGGTTGTACTCGGCGACGTCGGCGAACAGGTGCTGCAGGTGGACCTCCTGCTGGTAGCCCGTGCCCAGCACGCTCGTCTCCTGCATCCCGGTGATCGCCAGGACCGGCTGGTGGTCCAGCTTGGCGTCGTACAGGCCGTTGAGCAGGTGGATGCCGCCGGGGCCGCTGGTGGCCAGGCAGACGCCGATCCGGCCGGTGGCCTTGGCGTGCCCGGCCGCCATGAACGCGGCGGCCTCCTCGTGGTGGACGAGCACGAACCGGACCCGGTCGGAGTGGCGCCGCAGGCCCTCCATGATGCCGTTGATGCCGTCGCCCGGTATCCCGAAGACCGTGTCGACGCCCCATTCGGCCAGGCGTTCGATGAGCAGTTCGGATGCGATCGTAGCCATACCTGCCGCAGTGCCCCAGAGGGTCCACCCAAACATCGGGCAGGCGGGAAAGAAATCTCCGGATCGGCAGATATGGCGGCAGGACGGAGGTGGTCCTCGCCTCGGGCTGGACCGACGCCGAGCCCGTGCCCCCACGACCAGGTGGCGACCTGGGCCGAGGTGTCGATCCGGCGTCCCTGGCGTTTCTGGATTGTTACCGGAAACAACAAACTCCCCCTCCGAGAGGTCTTCCAAAGCAGGCCGTACCGGAATACGTTGCCGCAAACAACATTCATCCGGGCCCCTCCGGAAGAAAGGACCCTGCACCCATGCGCAAGGGGATCCTCAGTCTGACCGCCGCGGCGGCCGCACTAACTCTCGGTCTCACCGCCTGCGGGGGCGACGGCGGTCAGACCTCCACGACGACCTCGGCAGAGGCTTCGGCGGAGGCTTCACAGCCGGCCGCAGGCAAGATCGGCGTCATCCTGCCCGACAGCAAGTCGTCCGCACGCTGGGAGACGGCCGACCGGAAGTACCTGCAGGAGGCCTTCGAGGCCGCCGGCGTCGAGTACGACATCCAGAACGCGCAGAACGACAAGACCGCGTTCCAGACCATCGCCGACCAGATGATCACGAACGGCGCCACCGTCCTGATGATCGTCAACCTGGACAGCGGCACCGGCAAGACCGTGATCGACAAGGCCAGGTCGCAGGGCGTGGCCACCATCGACTACGACCGCCTGACGCTGGGCGGCAACGCCGCCTACTACGTCAGCTTCGACAACGAGAAGGTGGGCCAGCTCCAGGGCGAGGGCCTGTCGAAGTGCCTGGCCGACAAGGGCGCGGAGAAGCCCATCGTGGCCTACCTGAACGGCTCGCCGACCGACAACAACGCGACGCTGTTCAAGCAGGGCTACGACGGCGTGCTCAAGCCGAAGTTCGACTCCGGCGAGTACGTCAAGGGTCCCGAGCAGTCCGTGCCCGACTGGGACAACACGCAGGCCGGCACCCTCTTCGAGCAGATGCTCACCAGCGAGCCGAAGATCGCCGGCGTGCTCTCCGCCAACGACGGCCTCGGCAACGCGGCCATCACCGTGCTGAAGAAGAACAAGCTCAACGGCAAGGTGCCGGTCACCGGCCAGGACGCCACCGTGCAGGGCCTGCAGAACATCCTCGCGGGCGACCAGTGCATGACCGTCTATAAGGCCGTCAAGAAGGAGGCCGACGCCGCCGCCAAGCTCGCGGTCGCGCTGGCCAAGGGCGAGAAGCCGGCCGCGAGCGGCAGCGTCAAGGATCCGGAGACGGGCCAGGACGTCCCCGCCGAGCTGCTGGACCCGCAGGCCATCTACGCCGAGAACGTCAAGGACGTGGTGGCCGACGGTTACGTGACCAAGGAAGAGCTGTGCACCGGCGACTTCGCCGACAAGTGCACCGAGGCGGGAATCCAGTAACAACCAGGCACCTCGTAGAACCGGTAGAAGGCACGGCTCGCGCTCAGGGCGCGGGCCGTGCCCCTCGTGAGGGAGCCCCATGACCCCCCTGCTCGAAGTCCGCGGGATCGACAAAAGCTTCGGTCCCGTGCAAGTCCTGCACGACGTGGCGTTCTCGGCCAACGCCGGAGAGGTGACCGCACTGGTCGGCGACAACGGCGCCGGCAAGTCGACGCTGGTCAAGTGCATAGGCGGCATCTACCCGATCGACTCGGGCGAGATCCTGTTCGACGGCAAGCCGGTGCACGTGCACGGCCCGCGCGACGCGGCGGCGCTCGGCATCGAGATCGTCTACCAGGACCTGGCGCTCTGCGACAACCTCGACATCGTCCAGAACATGTTCCTCGGCCGCGAACGCCGCCGCGGCATCATGCTGGACGAGGCCGCGATGGAGGAACAGGCCCAGGAGACGCTCACCGGCCTGTCGGTCCGCACGGTCAAGTCGATCAGGCAGCAGGTCTCCAGCCTGTCCGGCGGCCAGCGCCAGACCGTCGCCATCGCCAAGGCCGTGCTGTGGAACAGCAAGGTCGTCATCCTCGACGAGCCCACCGCCGCGCTGGGCGTCGCCCAGACCGCGCAGGTGCTCGAACTGGTGCGGAGGCTGGCCGACAAGGGCCTGGCCGTCGTGCTCATCTCGCACAACATGAACGACGTGTTCGCGGTGTCCGACAGGATCGCGGCCCTCTACCTCGGCAGGATGGCCGCCCAGGTCCGCACCGCCGACGTGACTCACGCGCAGGTCGTCGAACTGATCACATCCGGCCGCAGCGGAGACCTGGGGATCACGCAATGAACAAGGTCAAAGAACTGCCCGGCGACGCGATCGCCGCCGCGAAGACGTCGCCGTCGATCGGCCTCAGCGTCCGCGCCTACGCCGAGCGGGTGCGCGGCGGGGACATGGGCGCGCTGCCCGCGGTGCTCGGGCTGATCGTGCTCTGCACGGTGTTCGCCGTCGCCCGGCCGGCCTTCCTCACGGCGATCAACTTCGCCAACCTGTTCACCCAGGGCGCCGCGATCACGGTCATCGCGATGGGCCTGGTGTTCGTGCTGCTCGTCGGCGAGATCGACCTGTCGGCCGGGTTCGCCAGCGGCGTCTGCGCGGCGGTGCTCGCGGTGACGCTCACCAGCCTGGGCCTGCCCTGGTACGTCTGCGTGCTGGCCGCGATCGTCACCGGCGTGGTCATCGGCGTCATGCTCGGCGGCCTGGTGGCCAAGGTGGGCATCCCGTCGTTCGTGGTCACGCTGGCCGCGTTCCTCGCCTTCCAGGGCCTGGTGCTGGTGCTGGTCAGGGAAGGCACGAACATCTCGATCAGGGACGACGTGATCGTCGCGATCGCCACCAGGAACCTGCCGCCGTGGCTCGGCTGGGCCCTGTTCGCGGTCTGCGTGGCGGTCTACGCGGGCATCCAGCTCCTCCGGGCCAGGAAGCGCACCGCGCGCGGCCTGGTGGCCGACCCGATGTCGCTGATCGCCGCCCGGGTGGGGGCGCTCGTGGTCATCGGCGGCCTCGCGGTGTACGTGCTCAACCTGGAGCGCAGCCGCAACCCGCTGCTCACCTCGCTGACCGGTGTGCCGATCGTGGTGCCGATCATCCTGGCGCTGCTGGTGCTGTGGACGTTCGTGCTGCACCGTACCGCCTTCGGCCGGCACATCTACGCGGTCGGCGGGAACCCGGAGGCGGCCCGCAGGGCCGGCATCCCGGTGGACCGGATCAAGGTCGCCGCGTTCGTCATCTGCTCCTCGATGGCCGCGGTCGGCGGCATCATCGCCGCCTCGCGGGCCAGCTCCGTTGACCCGAACACCGGCGGCAGCTCGGTGCTGCTCTACGCGGTGGGCGCCGCCGTCATCGGCGGGACCAGCCTGTTCGGCGGCAAGGGCAGGGTGCTCGACGCCATACTCGGCGGCGCCGTGGTGGCGGTCATCGAGAACGGGATGGGCCTGATGGGGTACGGAGCGAGTGTGAAGTATCTGGTCACCGGATCGGTGCTGCTGCTCGCCGCGGGCGTGGACGCCATCGCGCGCAAACGGGCCTCCGCCGCTGGTCTAAGGTGATCAGCGACTTCCACCCGTTGAAGGAACCACAGCCTATGCGTGCCGGTCCGTCCCAGGAGGACATCAGGCGCCACAACCTCGGCGCGCTGCTGCGTCATGTCCATCTGGGCGGGCCGATCTCGCGCGCCGAGCTCACCTCCAGGATGGGGCTCAATCGCAGCACCATCATGGCGCTCACCTCCGACCTGACGGCGGCCGGGCTGGTGCGCGAGGAGCTGCCGCGCGAGACCGGCCGCGCCGGGCGGCCCTCCCTGGTGGTCCGTCCCGAGTCGTCGCGGGTGTACGTGTTCGCGTTCGACGTGGGGCCCGACCGGCTGGTGGCCGCCCGTGTCGGGCTGGGCGGGGTGATCCTCGACCGGCGGGAGCTGCCACGCCGGCGCGGCCCGTTCGAGCTGCCGGAGCTGGTCGGCGCGCTGGCCGGGTTCGCCCGGCAGATGCGACGCAAGACCAGGCCCGACACCGTGTGCGTGGGCGCCGCCGCGGCCGTGGCCGGCGGGGTGCGCAAGGGCGACGGCGTCATCACCTTCGGCCCCAACCTGATGAAACCCCATCAGGAGGTGCCGTTCGGTGAGGAACTGGGCCGCAGGCTCGGCCTCGGCCTGCCGGTGAGCGTGGGCAACGACGCCAACCTGGGCGCGCTGGCCGAGCACAGCCGCGGCCTGGGCGTGTCCGTCAAGGACCTCATCTACCTGCACGGCGACGTCGGCATCGGCGGCGGCATCATCGCGGGCGGCCACCTGCTGGGCGGCCACGACGGCTACGGCGGCGAGGTCGGCCACATGGTCGTCAACCCCGGCGGCAGGGCGTGCGGCTGCGGCTCGCACGGCTGCCTGGAGGCCGAGGTGGGGGAGCGGGCGCTGCTGGAGGCGGCGGGCCGGGCCAAGACGGACCAGAACGGGGACGCCCAGCAGGGCAAGCACGGCCGGGAGGCGGTGCGCGCCGTCGTCGATGCCGCCGACCGGGGCGACATCGTGGCCCAGGAGGCGCTCAAGCGGGTCGGCGACTGGCTCGGCCTGGGCGTCGCCAACCTGATCAACATCTTCAACCCGGAGATGGTCATCTTCGGCGGCATGCTGAGGGAGATCTACCTCGGCTCGGCGGCGCGGGTGCGCAGCCAGCTCACGCTGCACGCCATGACCCCCCAGCGCGAGCGGCTGCGGCTGCGCACCTCGGCACTGGCCGACGACGCGACGCTGGTGGGCGCGGCCGAGCTGGCCTTCGCCCACGTCCTCGCGGACCCGCTGGAGGTGCTGGCCAGGGCGGGCGGCTAGGCGACCCGCGCGTTCGGCGCCGTCCAGGTGTTGCAGGCGCCGGCCGAGCCGGCGTCGTAGCCGCGGTCCTGCCAGTAGGCGAGGTTGCGCGGCTTGCCGTGGATCTCGCTCTCGCGGCTCCGCTTCACCCCGTCGATCCACTGCGCCCAGGTGATGTCGGAGTTGAGCGTGTCGAGCGTGGACCGGTAGAACACGCCGGCGAAGCACTCGGCCTGCATCTCCAGCCGGCGGCTCAGCGCCGCGCGCCGGGTCTTGCCGGAGCGCCAGTAGAGCGTGTTCTGCGCGTCCAGGATGCCGGTGAGCTCCTGTACGTGGTGGCCCCACTCGTGCGCGACCGAGTGCGCGAGGTTCAGCTTGATCTGGTCGCGCAGGTCACGCTTCATGATCCGGATCGCGACGGTGCGCTGCTGCGGGCAGTACTGCGCGCCGTTGGTGGTGATCTTCCCGCAGACCGAGCGGCTTCCGGTCGTGATCTGCAGCTTGGGCGGGCTGTAGCGCAGGCCCGCGGCCTTGAACCGGGCGGCCCAGAAGCGGTTGGCGCACCGGGCCAGCTCCTGCTGGAACCTCTTCACCGAGGCGGCGCTGCCCGGCCTGACCTCGGAGGTCGCGCAGGACATGGGGGCCGCGGTGCCCGACCGGTAGATCTTGTTCTTGGTGAGGACGGCCGGCAGCGCGGCGGTCGCGGTGGTGCTCGCGGCCGCCGCGCTGCTCGCCGTACCCGTGAGGCCCAGACCCGCGATCATGCAGGACGCCACTGCGATAAGGGGAATACGCACGATCGCGGATCTTAGACCAGTTCATGGTGTTTTGTTTACGCAACCTTGGCATTCGGCCGTGGAAGGCACGGCCGCGCCGGTGACGCGGCCGTGTGTCACGACGTCAGGCGACCGCCCTGGAGGACGCCTTCCAGGTGTTGCAGGAGCCCGGCTGCGCGGAGTTGTAGCCCCGCTCCATCCAGGCAGCCTGGCTCCGGCCCTTGCCGTGGTCGTTCTGCGCCCAGCCCTTGTGGCCGTTCTCGCGGAACCAGTTCACGGTGTGGTCCCAGTGCTCCTGGGGAACCGGCAGCGAGTGGGCGATCGTCCGCATGAAGACCGCGGAGAAGCACTCGGCCTGGAGCTCGTGGCGGCGCGACAGCTGCAGCTGGGCCGAACGGCTGGCCCGCTGCCTGGCCTGGAAGTAGTAGTTCGAGATGCCGGCCAGCTGCTGGACGTGGTGGCCGTACTCGTGGGCCATCAGCCGGGCGATGCCGACCGCGAACGGGTCGCGCAGCTCGCGCTTGGTGATCAGCATGTACATGGTGCGGTCGGCGCTGCAGTACACGCCGGCGGCGCCCGAGACCCAGCGCCCGCAGGCGTTGTTGACCTTCCTGGTGACGATGCGCAGCCTCGGCTTGCTGAAGCGCAGGTTCGCCTTGCGGAACTGGGTGGCCCACGCCTTGTTCAGGCAGTTCGTCATCCGCTGGAGGAAGCGCTTGTACGCGGCCGTGCTGCCCCGCTGGATCTCGCCCGGCGAGCAGTTGGTGGCGGCCAGGCGGCCGGTCCGGTAGAGCCGGCTGTTCGTCGCCGCGGACTTGGGGGCGGCCTGCAGGGCCGCGACCTGCTGCGCCGCCGCGGGCCGGCTCGTGACCTGCTGGACCCCGGGCTGGGCGCTGTGCGTCTGTGCGACCGCCGTCCCCGTGCCGGCCAGCGTGATGACCACGCCGGCCGCCGTGAGTGACGCCAGTTTCTTCATGGGGAGAGTGTTCATAATGTGCCAAAGACTAGGTCAAGAGCTGACAAATGTGGGTGGATTTAAGTCGATGGGTCTAGTGCGGCATCGGCGAACTAGACTCGTCCCAGTCGGCGAACAAGAGCAGAGGGGAGCCGAATCCGTGAGCGGGTTGCTGGGCTCGATCAAGGGACCGCACGACGTCAAACGGCTCGCGGCGGGAGACCTGCCGCTGCTGGCGGGTGAGATTCGCGACCTGCTCGTCGACTCGTGCGCGCGCTTCGGCGGCCACCTCGGCCCCAACCTCGGTGTGGTGGAACTCACCATCGCGATCCACCGCGTCTTCGACTCGCCGCGCGACCCGGTCATCTGGGACACCGGTCATCAGGCGTACGTGCACAAGCTGCTCACCGGCCGGGTGGCCGGCTTCGGCGCGCTCAAGCAGGAGGGCGGCCTGTCGGGCTACCCCAGCCAGGCCGAGTCCGAGCACGACTTCGTGGAGAACTCCCACGCCTCCACCGCCCTGTCCTACGCCGACGGCCTGGCCAAGGCGTTCAAGCTGCGCGGCGAGCGCGACCGCACCGCCGTCGCGGTGATCGGCGACGGCGCGCTCACCGGGGGCATGGCCTGGGAGGCGCTCAACAACATCGCCGCCGTCAAGGACCTGCCGGTCGTCATCGTGGTCAACGACAACGGGCGCTCCTACTCGCCGACCATCGGCGGCCTCGCCTCCCACCTGTCGTCGCTGCGCGTCGACCGCCGCTACGAGGACGCGCTGGAGTTCGTGAAGGAGAAGCTCGGGAACGTTCCCGTGCTCTACGACGCCCTCCACGGCCTCAAGAAGGGCGTCAAGGACGCCATCGCCCCGCAGGTCATGTTCGAGGACCTCGGCCTCAAGTACGTCGGCCCCATCGACGGCCACGACGAGCAGGCCATGGAGGCGGCGCTGCGCAGAGCCCGCGGCTTCCGCGGCCCGGTCATCGTGCACGCGCTCACCCAGAAGGGCCGCGGCTACAGCCCGGCGGAGAACCACGACGAGGACCAGTTCCACTCGCCGGGCGCCTTCGACCGCGCCACCGGCGCCGAGAAGCCCAAGGGCCGCATCTGGACCGACGTGTTCAGCGACGAGCTGGTCCGGCTCGGCAAGGAGCGCGAGGACGTGGTCGCGATCACCGCCGCGATGCTCCACCCGACCGGCCTGGCGCGCTTCGCCGACGCCTTCCCCGACCGCACCTACGACGTCGGCATCGCCGAGCAGCACGCCCTGACCAGCGCCGCCGGCCTGGCCATGGGCGGACTCCACCCGGTCGTGGCCGTCTACGCCACCTTCCTCAACCGCGCCTTCGACCAGCTCCTCATGGACGTCGCCCTGCACCGGCTGCCCGTCACCGTGGCGCTCGACCGGGCCGGCGTGACCGGCGACGACGGCGCCAGCCACAACGGCATGTGGGACCTCTCCATCCTCCAGGTCGTGCCCGGCCTGCGGCTCGCCGTCCCGCGCGACGGCGAGCGGCTGACCGAGCTGCTGCGCGAGGCGGTGGCCGTCACCGACGGGCCGACCGTGCTGCGCTTCCCCAAGGGCCCCGTCGCCGAGGCGATCGAGCCCGTACGCAAGCTCGGCGGCATGGACGTCCTGCGCGACCCCGATACCTCCGACCCCGACGTGCTGCTGGTCGGCGTGGGCCCGATGGCGCACGTCTGCCTGGAGGCCGCCACCCTGCTCGACGCGCAGGGCATCAGCGCCACGGTGGTCGACCCGCGCTGGGTCAAGCCGCTCGACGAGGCCCTGATCGGCGCGGCGGCCGGACGCCGGCTCGTCGCCGTCGTCGAGGACAACGGCCGGGTCGGCGGCGTGGGCGACGCGGTCTCGCGGCTGCTGCGCGACGCCGACGTCGACGTGCCCGTGCGCAACTTCGGCATCCCGCAGCGCTTCCTCGACCACGCCAAGCGGGCCGTCATCCTCGGCCGGATCGGACTCAACGGCCAGGACCTCGCCCGCCAGATCACCGAGGCGGTCGCCAAGCGCAGCTCGCAGGTCGTCAGTCCTTCGTAGGAGAGCCTTCCCGGGTTACGCTCACGTGAGATTCCGCACCTCGCATGATCGCCCCGGACCCGGGAAGGATCACCGACCGTGGACATCTTTCGCACGAAGAGTGTCGAGCAGTCGATCCGTGACACCGAGGCGCCCGAGCACCGGCTCCGCAAGCGTCTCACCGCCGTCGACCTGACGGTCTTCGGCATCGGTGTGATCATCGGCACCGGCATCTTCGTGCTGACCGGTCAGGTCGCCAGGGAGATGGCCGGGCCGGCGGTGGCGATCTCGTTCGTGGTGGCCGGGGTGGTGTGCGGGCTGGCCGCGCTGTGCTACGCGGAGTTCGCCTCCACGATCCCCGTGGCCGGATCGGCCTACACCTTCTCCTTCGCCACGCTGGGCGAGTTCCCCGCCTGGATCATCGGCTGGGACCTGCTGCTGGAGATGGCGCTGGCAGCCGCCGTGGTCGCCGTCGGCTGGTCGGGCTATTTCAGCGCGCTGCTCACCTCGGCCGGCGTGCACCTGCCCCCGTCGATCGCGGGCGAGGACCCCGTGGTGGACGTGCCCGCGATGGCCGTCGTGCTCATCCTCACCGCGGTCCTGATCGCCGGCATCAAGCTGTCGTCCCGGGTCAACCTGGTCATCGTGATCATCAAGGTCACGGTCGTCCTGCTGGTGATCCTGGCCGGGCTGTTCTTCATCTCCATGGCCAACTACACGCCGTTCGTCCCCGAGCCGCAGCCGACCCCGACGGTGGAGGGTGTGCAGGCGCCGCTCATCCAGGTGCTCTTCGGCATCACGCCGGTGGCGTTCGGGGTGCTGGGCATCTTCACCGCCGCGGCCATTGTGTTCTTCGCCTTCATCGGCTTCGACATCGTGGCCACCGCCGCGGAGGAGACCATCGAGCCGCAGCGCGCCCTGCCGCGCGGCATCCTCGGCTCGCTGGTGATCTGCACGCTGCTGTACGTGGCGGTCTCGCTGGTGGTGGTGGGCATGCAGCCCTACACGGAGCTGAGCACCGCCGCGCCGCTGGCCGACGCGTTCACCGCGGTCGGGCAGCCCTGGGCGGCGGCGCTCATCAGCATCGGCGCGATCGCCGGCCTGACCACGGTCGTGATGATCCTCATGCTGGGGCAGACCCGCGTGCTGTTCGCCATGTGCCGCGACGGGCTGCTGCCGCGCCCGCTGGCCAAGGTCCACCCGAGGACCGGCACGCCCGCGCTGCTCACCGCGATCGTCGGCGTGGTCGCCGCCCTGCTGGCCGGGTTCATCTCCCTGAGCGCGCTGGCCGAGCTGGTCAACATCGGCACGCTCTTCGCGTTCGTGGTGGTGTCCGCCGGTGTGATCATCCTGCGGCGCACCCGTCCGGACCTCCCGCGGGCCTTCAGGGCGCCGCTGGTGCCGCTGCTGCCGATCCTGTCGGTGCTCGCCTGCCTCTACCTGATGCTGAACCTGCCGGTCGAGACCTGGCTCCGGTTCCTCATCTGGATGGTCATCGGCGCGGTGCTCTACTTCGCGTACGGCTACCGCCACAGCATGGTGGCCGAGCCCGGCCGGCGGTCGTGAGGGGCGGCCGGAGCCGCCCCCGCCGAGACCCGCGGCTCAGGGCGTGAAGAGCGCCCCGCCTGCCGACTTCATCAGGCACGCGTTCGAGTACATCCGGCCGAACGAGATCGGCTCGCCACGCCACCGGCCCGTCACGACCACGGCGGCGGGCCGGAACTCGCGCGTGCAGGCGGCCTTCGAACTGCCCACCAGCCGGGCCGGATCGCCGCCGGCCCGCGCCAGCAGCTTGCAGGCCGCGCTCGCCGACCGGTGGGTGCCGCCCGCCGGACGGCAGGTGAGCGTGGCCGTCCGCGTGGGACCGTTCTTCACCGTGACCAGGATCCGCAGGACCGCTCCCGGAGTGCTTGCCGCGACCGCCGGGGCCGGGACCGTCAGGAGGGACCCGCACAGCGCGATCGCGCCGAACGCCTTCATCATGATCTTTTCCCTTCGTAGCACACGGCATCAGAGGCTACGACGGAGAGTGACGACCGGAGGGGAGGCCCGCCGGGCGAGCCTCCCCAAAGGCAGGTCAAGCGGGGAGCGAGGCGACTCCCGGCGGCAGGAACCGTGACGGCGAGTGACCGGCGCGGTCCAGGTACGGCGTGATGCCGCCCAGGTGGAACGGCCAGCCGGCGCCCAGGATCATGCACAGGTCGATGTCCTGCGGCGCCGCCACGACGCCCTCGTCCAGCATGATCCGGATCTCCCCGGCCAGCGCCCTCAGCACGCGCACGCGTACCTGATCGGCGGTGGACGGCCCGTCCGCGACGCCGGAGCCGCCCGCGAACAGCGCGACCGCCTCCTCGTCCAGCGAGAAGTCCGGCCGGTACACGCCCGGCTTGCCGGCGGCGACCAGCTTGGCCAGGTTGGCCGAGACCCCGAACCGGTCGGGGAACGCCTCGTGCAGCGTCTCCGCCACGTGCAGGCCCACCGCCGGGCCGACGAGCTGCAGCAGCGCGAACGGCGTCATCGGCAGCCCGAGCCGGTCCAGCGCGTGCTCGGCCGTCTCCAGCGGAGTGCCCTCGTCCACGGCCCCGATGACCTCGCCCATGAACCGGGTGAGCAGCCGGTTGACGACGAACGCCGGGGCGTCCTTGACCAGCACCGACGACTTCTTCAGCGCCTTGCCGACGGCGAACGCGGTGGCCAGCGTGGCGTCGTCGGTCGCGCCGCCCCTGACGATCTCCAGCAGCGGCATGACCGCGACCGGGTTGAAGAAGTGGAAGCCGACCAGCCGCTCCGGGTGCGCCAGGTCCTCGCCCATCGCGGTGACGCTCAGCGAGGAGGTGTTGGTGGCCAGCACGCAGTCGGCCCGCACCACGGCCTCCACCTCGGCGAACACCTGCTTCTTGACCGCCAGGTCCTCGAAGACCGCCTCGATCACGAAGTCGGCGTCGGCGAAGGCGTCCTTGGTCAGCGAGCCCGTCACCAGCGCCTTGAGCCGGTTGGCCTGGTCGGGCGAGACGCGGCCCTTGCCGGCCAGCTTGTCGACCTCGGCGTGCACGTACGAGACGCCCTTGTCGAGCCTGGCCTGGTCGAGGTCCGTCAGCACGACCGGGACCTGCAGCCGGCGGGCGAACAGCAGCGCCATCTGCGAGGCCATCAGGCCCGCGCCGACGACGCCGACCTTGGTGACCTTGCGCGCCAGCGACGCGTCCGGCGCGCCCGCTGGCCGCCTGGCCCGGCGCTGCACCAGGTCGAAGGAGTAGAGACCGGCCCGCAGCTCGTCGCTGAGCAGCAGGTCGGCGAGCGCCTCGTCCTCGGCGGCGAAGCCCTCGTCGCGGGAGGCGGTACGGGCCAGCGCGACCAGGTCGAGCGCCCGGTACGGCGCGGGAGCGGCGCCGTGGAGCTTCATGTCGACCAGGAAGCGGGCGTCGGCGACCACCTTGTCCCAGTCGGCGGCGGTGTGGTCGGGGCGCTCGACCGTCACCTCGCCGGTGAGCACGCGGGCCGCCCAGCGCAGCGACTCCTCCAGGAAGTCGGCCGGCTCGAACAGCGCGTCCGCGACGCCCAGCTCGAACGCCTCGCGGCCCCTGGTCATGCGGTTCTGCGCGAGCGGGTTCTCCACGATCAGCTTGATCGCGTTCGCCGGGCCTGTCAGGCGGGGGAGCAACTGCGTGCCGCCCCAGCCCGGCACCAGGCCGAGCGAGCACTCCGGCAGCGCCACCGCCGGGACGCCCGAGGAGATCGTGCGGTAGGTGCAGTGCAGCGCCACCTCCAGGCCGCCGCCCATGGCCGCGCCGTTGACGAACGCGAACGACGGGACGTCCAGCTCGCCCAGCCGGCGGAACACGTGGTGGCCCAGGGCGCCGATCGCCAGCGCCTCCTCACGGGTGGTCAGCGCCGCCGCGCCCTTCAGGTCGGCGCCGACGCCGAACACGAACGGCTTGCCGGTGACGCCCACCGCCGCCAGGTCGGTCCGCTCGGCGATCTCCGACAGCGCGCCGTTGAGCGCGAAGAGGCCGTGCGGGCCGAACGTGTTGGGCTTGGTGTGGTCGAAGCCGTTGTCGAGCGTGATCAGCGCCATCGTGCCCGCGCCGCCGGGCAGCTCCACGTCGCGGACCAGGGCCTTGGTGACGACCTCGTCCGTGACGCGCTCGGTCAGCAGCGCGCGCCAGGTGTCAAGAGTGCTCATGCCAGGTTCTCCCAGATCACGGTGCCGCCCATGCCCATGCCGACGCACATGGTGGTGATGCCGTAGCGCACGTCGGGGCGCTCGCCGAACTGGCGGGCGAGCTGCGTCATCAGCCGTACGCCGGAGGAGGCCAGCGGGTGGCCGAACGCGATCGCGCCGCCGTACGGGTTCACCCGGGGGTCGTCGTCGGCGAGGCCGAAGTGTTCCAGGAAGGCGAGGACCTGGACGGCGAACGCCTCGTTGATCTCGATCAGCCCAATATCCGACATTTCGAGATTCGCCAGGCGGAGGGCGCGCTCCGTGGACGGGATCGGGCCGACGCCCATGACCTCCGGGTCCACACCGGCGAACGCGTACGAGACGAGCCGCATCTTCGGCGTCAGGCCGAGCTCCGCGGCGACGTCGGCGGCCGCCACGACGCAGCCGGTCGCGCCGTCGTTGATGCCCGAGGAGTTGCCGGCCGTCACGTGGCCGTGCGGGCGGAACGGCGTCTTCAGCGTGCCCAGCGCCTCCAGGGTGGTGCCGGGACGGGGCGCCTCGTCCTGGGTGGCCAGGCCCCAGCCCTTCTCCGCCGTGCGCACCGCGGTCGGCACCAGGTCGGGCTGGATCTTGCCGTCCGCGTACGCCTTGGCCACCTTCTCCTGCGACAGCACCGCGTACGCGTCGGCGCGCTCCTTGGTGATCGTGGGATGGCGGTCGTGCAGGTTCTCCGCCGTCATGCCCATGACCAGGGCGCTCGGGTCGACCAGCTTCTCCGACAGGAACCGCGGGTTCGGGTCGACGCCCTCGCCCATCGGGTGGCGCCCCATGTGCTCGACGCCGCCCGCGATGGCCACGTCGTAGGCGCCGAAGGCGATGCCGCCGGCGACCGTGGTCACCGCGGTCATCGCGCCCGCGCACATCCGGTCGATCGCGTAGCCGGGCACGGACTTCGGCAGCCCGGCCAGCACCGCCGCCGAACGGCCGATGGTCAGGCCCTGGTCGCCGATCTGGGTGGTGGCGGCGATGGCGACCTCGTCCACCCGCTCGGGCGGCAGGGCGGGGTTGCGCCGCATGAGTTCGCGGATGACGCGCACGACCAGGTCGTCAGCGCGGGTCTCCGCATACAGCCCCTTCGGCCCGGATCTGCCGAAAGGGGTGCGCACGCCGTCGACGAACACGACGTCACGAGAGGAAGGCACGGATCAGCTCCTCGTTGCTGGACAGCTTCCGCCCTTATGCTACTCATCAGTAACTACCGCGCACGCGACCCCCGCGGCGACCAGGGCGCAGATCACCACCGGATCGAGGTCCCACACCCTCCCCCTTACCCCCAGCACCCCGGTCACAGCCACCATCACCCCTGCTCTCCGTGTCACCGCCCGCACGCGCCCGAGGCGGGGACCCGCTCGATGCCTGGGCGCCCTCCCGCTCGTGGGGGCCGGAGGTCCGGGGGTGTTCCCGGCGAGCCGGGCGGGGTCCCAGGGGTCGCTGGGAGGTGTGCCCGGGTGGCCGACGCGCGCTGCCAGGTCACGGGCCCACCAGGCGGCGAAGCAGACCGCCGCTCCCGCCCCGGCCCAGCCGAGCGCCGTCATCGCGCTCTCCAGGACGGCGGCGAGCGCGGACTCCCCGAACAGGCCCGGCAGCGTGCCGCCGAGCAGCAGCACCACCGCCCACCCGCACGCCATGACCAGCCTGCCCACCGGCAGCAGCGGTGGGGGTGGCGGCACCGCGTACAGCTCCCGCTCCCGGCGCCGGGCGGCGCGCGCCCGCGACCCCCACACCACCTGCGTGACGGCCAGGGCGGCCAGCGCGCCGGCGAAGCACGCCAGCGAGAGCAGGGCGAGCGGCGCCGCCCACGCGCCGTCCGCCCGCTCGGCGAGCACCTGCGTGGCGGCCGGGAACAGGAGTGCGGCGGCCAGCGCCACACGGGCGCGGCGCCGCGCGTCCCGGACCCGCGCCCGCAGCGCCGCCACGGCCACGGCGCCGGGAGGGGGCGCGATCTCGCTCGTGAGCATGGTGGTCATGATGCGGGACAACGCTCCGTGACGTCCCGGTTTCGGCAAGCTGGAGTCACCGATCCACCCGACTCCCGAATCCGCGCCCAAGCGAGGCGGAATCGTCGGTGGTCCCGTCGGGTCGTGACCGGCCGTCTGTGTGAGTTGGGAACGTTGGGGGTGTCGTCAGGTTGTGACGCCGGCGTCCACGGGGATGGCGGCGCCGGTGATGTTGCGGCCGCCCTTGCCGGCCAGGTGGGCCACGGTCGCGGCGATGTCCTCCGGTGAGCAGTAGCGGCCCAGTGCGGTGTACGAGCGTTCCTCGTCGGCGCTCGGCCCGTCGGCCGGGTTCATCTCGGTGTCGGTGGAGCCGGGATGGACCAGGTTGGCCGTGATGCCGCGGGAGCCGAGGTCGCGGGCCAGCCCTTTGGTGAGGCCGACGAGCGCGGACTTGCTCATCGCGTACAGCGTCCAGTCCGGGTACGGGACGCGCTCGGCCAGGCTGCTGCCGATCATGATGATCCGCCCGCCGTCAGGCAGGTGCCGCGCCGCGGCCTGGGCCAGCACGAACGACGCGCGGGCGTGCACCGCGAGCACACGGTCCACCTCCTCAAGCGTGACATCCTCCAGTGGCCCGTACGGGGCGATGCCGGCGTTGCCGACCACCACGTCGAGCCGGCCCAGGGTGGCCACCGTGCGCTCGACCGCCGCCACCACCTCGCCCGCGTCCTCGGCCCTGGCCCTGATCGCCAGGGCACGCCGCCCCAGCGCCTCGGCCTCCGCGGCCACGGCCGCCGCCCGGCCGGCCTCGGCGGCGTACGTGATCGCCACGTCGAACCCGTCGGCGGCGAGCCGGCGGGCGATGGCGGCGCCGATCCCCCTGCTGCCTCCGGTGACCAGCGCGACCTTGCGTCCCATGATTCCTCCAATGAAGCGGAATGGATTCCGCTTGAGATAGTAACCGGAATCTATTCCGTTTGTCTCGGGTGGAAGGATGGACGCCGTGAGAAGCGAGCGCAGCGACGCCGCCCGCAACCGGGCGAAGATCCTCGCCGCCGCCGCCGGCATCGTCGCCGAGCGGGGGGTGGAGGGCCTGGCGATGGCGGAGGTCGCCGCCGCGGCAGGGGTCGGCGTCGGCACGCTCTACCGCCGCTTCGGCGACCGCTCCGGGCTCGCCTACGCGCTCATCGACGAGCGGGAGCGCGAGTTCCAGGCGGCCTTCGTCGGAGGGCCGCCGCCGCTCGGGCCGGGGGCGGAGCCGCGCGAGCGCATTCGCGCGTTCCTGCACGCCCTGCTGGAGCGTACGGTCGAGCAGCTCGACCTGCTGCTGATGGCCGAGACGGCCGCGCCGCTGGCCCGCTTCGGCGGCGCCTACCAGGCCCACCACGCCCACCTGGCGATGTTGGTCGCGCAGGCGGCGCCCGGCGCCGACGCCGCCCCGCTGGCCGACGCGCTGCTGGCGCCGTTCGCCGCGCCGCTGCTGGCGCACCGGCTGCGCGAAGGTGTGACGCCCGAGCGGGTCAGGTCCGCGCTCGACGCCCTCCTCGCCGGGATCCGCTGAAGGCCCTCCGGCGTCTCCGATGATGAGACGTCGAGTCACGGCAGGGGCCGATGTGACTGTGAGTAGTCTTCAGGAAACGAGTGAAATATCCGGACAGATGTTGGTTAAATCTGTTATGAAAGGTTGCACTCCGTATTCGCACTAGAAGAGGTTCAGCGTGGCGCGCGACGACAACGACAGGCCATACGACGACGGGCAGGGCAGGCCGGTGAACCCGGACCTGACCGGCGATGTCCTGTCTCCGCGCTGGAGCACGGATGACACCGACGAGCAGCCCGCCATCCAGGTCTCGGGCAACGAGACGTACATCCTGCCCCCGGACGACACCCCCGCCGGCGACCCGTACCCGGCCAAGGACGAGCCCTCCTACCTCGACGCCCCGTACGCCGAGAGCGGCTCGTACGCCGACAACGCCCCGTACGCCGACAACGCCCCGTACGCCGAGAACGGCCCGTATGCCGAGGGCACCCAGTACGCCGAGGGCACCTCGTACGCCGAAAGCGGCCCGTACGCCGCGAGTGGCGGTTACACCGACGACCAGGGCGCCTCCTACATCGACGGCTACCCCGACTCCCAGGGTCCGGTGTACACCGACGCCTTCGCCGAGAGCGCGGCCGGCGAGTACGCGGGAGACGAGCCGAGCGACCCGCGCAGGCCCGCCGACGACCCGGATGGGGCCGGTTACCTGCCCCTCGACCGGGGCTACGAGGAGCCCGAGGAGGAGCCCAAGCGCGGGTTCCTCGGCTCCGGCTGGACCGGCTCCTCCGGCGACGGCGACGACCACGGCAAGGACTACGGCAAGGACTACGACAACGGCGACGGCGAGGTGCGGCGCCGCACCAGGCTGCTGCTGGCCGCCGCCGCGGCCGTGGTGGTGCTCGGCGTGGGCGGCGGCTGGATGCTCACCAGCACCTCCTCCGACGACCCCTGCGCGGGCGGGCGGTGCGCCTCCGTCAGCGACCTCAGCTCGCCCTCCGCCGACGAGGAGGCGGAGACGGACGTCCCCATCGAGGAGGCGACCGATACGGCCACTCCCGAGCCCGAGGTCTCCGAGACCCCCACCACCGCGCCCACGACGCAGACCAGGGTCCGCCCGACCCGGACGGCCTCGGCCGAACCGGAGCCCGAGCCCGAGCCCACCCGCACGCGGACCCGTGCCGCCGAGCCGGACCCGGAGCCGTCGAGCAGGGCCACCCGCGCGCCGGTCAACGAGATGAACGAGGCCAAGGTCAGTGCCCGGCCCGAGCCGGACCGGACGGAGGACACCGAGTCGAGCGCGCCGACCAGTGATCCCGTCACCGACATGCCGCAGCCGGAGGAGACCAGGCGAGGCCTGCTGGACATCCTGTTCCCCTGGGGCTGAGACGTGTAAGGATGCGGTTCCGGACGCTTGTTTTCCGGCATACTGGAAACCGTTTTCCTGGAGGGTCTCTTGGTCACGCTGGAAGACGTCGCCAAGCAGGCGGGCGTCTCGCTCGCGACCGCCTCGCGGGTGCTCAACGGCAGCACCCGCCAGGTGGGCGCCACGCTGCGGGCGCGCGTCGAGCGCGCCGCCGACGAACTGGGCTACCGCGCCAACATCGCCGCCCAGACGCTCGCCCGCGGCGCGAGCAACGTCATCGGCATCGTGGTGCATGACCTGACCGACCCGTACTTCGCGGCCCTGGCCGACGGCGCCATGCGGGCCGCCGCCGGTGAGGGCCTGCTGGTGATGGTCGGCACCACCCACCGCGACCCCGAGCAGGAGATCGCGTACGTGTCCACCCTGCACGCGCAGCGGGTCCGCGCCGTGCTGCTGGCCGGGTCCCGCATGGCCGACCCCGAGGTCACCGGCCGTTTGGCCGCCGAGCTCGCCGCCTACCGCGCGAGCGGCGGGCGGGTGGCCTGCGTCGGCCAGGACCTGCTGGGCGTGAACACCGTCGCGCCCGCCAACCGGGAAGGCTCCGCCGCCCTGGCCCGCGCGCTGGCCGGGCTCGGCCACACCCGCTTCGCCGTGCTCGCCGGGCCGCCCCACCTCATGACCGCCGCCGACCGGTGCGCCGGGTTCACCTCGGCCCTGCGGGAGCTGGGGCTGCCGGAGCCGCTCGTCCTGCACGGCCCGTTCGACCGCGACGGCGGTTACGCGGCGGCCCGGCGCACCGGCGACGCGACCTGCGTGTTCGCCGTCAACGACGTGATGGCCGTGGGCGCGCTCGCCGCCTACCGGGAGCACGGCATCCGGGTTCCGCAGGACGTGTCGGTGGCCGGTTTCGACGACATCGCCACGCTGCGTGACCAGGTGCCCGCGCTGACGACGGTCCGGCTGCCGCTGAAGGACATGGGCGCGCGGGCGCTGGAGCTGGCGCTGACGACCGACGAGGGCGTGGTCGTGGAGCGGGTGGCCGGCGAGGTCGTGCTCCGCGAGAGCGTCCGAGACCTGCGGTGACGGGAGAACCCACCTGATGCGACTGGCCTTCAGCACCCTGGGCATGCCGGGCGCCGGCCTGGACGAGGCGATCGAGACCGGCCTGCGGGCCGGCTGCGCGGGGCTGGAGCTGCGGCTGCATCCCGACACCGGCGTGCACGCGGGGCTCGGCGGCCCGGAGCGGCTGTCGGTGCGGCGGCGCGTCGAGGACGCCGGGCTGGAGATCGCCGCGCTCGCCGGCTACGTCGGCGTCTGCGAGCCGGCGGACGACGAGGCGGTGATCGGGGCGCTCCGCGCCGACCTGGAGCTGGCCGCCGACCTGGGCGCGCCGGCGGTGCGGGTGTTCCCGCGCGGCGACGATCCCGCGCTGGGCGCGCGCCGGCTCAAGGCGGTCTCCGGTATGGCGGCGGCGCTGGGCGTGCGGGTGCTGGTGGAGACCCACGACAAGATGGCCACCGGGGCCGCGGTGGCCGCCCTGCTGGCCGAGGCCGGCACCCCCGCGACGGCCGGCGCGCTCTGGGACCTGCTCCACCCGTGGCGCCACGGCGAGTCCCCGGCCGCCACGCTCGCCGCGCTCGGCCCGAGCCTGGCCTACGTCCAGGTCAAGGACGCGGTGTCGGCCGCCGACACCACCCCGGTGCCGATGGGGACCGGTTCCGTGCCGCTGGACGAGGCGGGCGAGCTGCTCCGCGCGGCCGGATACCGCGGCTGGGTGTCGCTGGAGTGGGAGCGCGCCTGGTATCCGCAGGTCGCGCCGGTGGAGGAGATCCTGCCGGGGGCCGCCGCGTGGGTGCGGCGGTTCGGCGTCTAGACGATTGATTCCAAGGGGTGTGGGATATCCTTCTTCGCCGACGTGACGCACCAGATACTCGAACAAGACATCCACGCCAACGCGAATGACCTTCGAGTCATCGGGCGGAAGGTGATGGCGGGCATGCACGAGGAGATCATCGATGCCATCGAAGTGGGTAACCCCATCGCGGCGGCGGGCGCTGTCGACCGCCTCTTCGCGCGGCACCTGTGTGTGCCACGAGCCGTCGACGTCCGCGGCTGATACCGGCAACGTCGCCCCAGCCGCGCTGAGGGCCGGCGAGCCCTGCCTGAGAGCCGGCGAAGGTGCTCGCCGACCTGCCTGAAGGGGCAGCAGGGCTGGCGTACCGGGACGCGGGTGGCAGTCGAGCGCCTGGTCGAGGAGTGCGCGCGGGTCGACGTTCACGCGGGTTGACCAGGGACGACAAGGAAACAGCCGCGCAGACGCACATCACCGCCCCCGTACGGGGTAACCGGTACGGGATGCGGATCGAGGACTGGTTCCTGACCGAGGAGGAACGCGGCAACGGGGCGACCAGGCTCGGCCCGTGGACGACCGGCAACGACGTACGCCCGCTCGTCCACGGAGCGACCTATTTCGCCGAGCTGCGGGCCTGCGTCGAGCGGCTCGGCGAGGACGACCTGCTGCTCTTCGCCGACTGGCGCGGCGACCCCGACGAGCGCCTGACCCCCGACGGCCCGACCGTGGGCCAGGCGATGGCCGCGGCCGCGCGGCGCGGCGCCCTCGTACGCGGCCTCATCTGGCGCTCCCACATGGATCTGCTGCGTTTCAGCTCGGCCGAGAACCGCCGCCTCGGCAGGGAGATCGAGGACTCCGGCGGTCAGGCCCTGCTGGACACGCGGACCAAGCCGGGCGGCGCGCATCACCAGAAGTTCGTCATCCTGCGCCACGACGGCGACCCCGCCAGGGACGTCGCCTTCGTCGGCGGCATCGACCTGTGCCACAGCCGCCGCGACGACGCGGGCCATCTGGGCGACCCGCAGAGCTGCCCCATGCCCGCCGTGTACGGCCACCGCCCGCCCTGGCACGACGTCCAGGTCGCCATCCAGGGGCCGGCCGTCGCCGAGGTGGAGGCGGTCTTCTGTGAACGCTGGGAGGACCCCGCCCCCGAGACCCGCGACCCGCTGCGCCGGCTGCGCGACCACATCGGCCGGCTGGACGACGCCACGCCGCTGCCGAAGCCGGGTCCGCCTCCGCCGCCGGCCGGGCGGCACGCGGTGCAGTTATTGCGTACCTATCCGGCGCGGCGCGACCGCTATCCGTTCGCGCCGGACGGCGAGCGCAGCATCGCCCGCGCCTACCGCAAGGTGCTGGCCCGCGCCCGCTCCATCGTCTATCTGGAGGACCAGTACCTGTGGTCCACCGACGTCATCGAGCCGTTCGCGGAGGCGCTGGAGCGCGAGCCCGGCCTGTGCATGATCGTCGTCGTGCCGCGCCATCCCGACCAGGACGGCCTGCTGGCCGGCCCCGCCAGCCTGATCGGCCGCGCGGACGCCCTGGCCCGGCTGCGCGCCGCCGGCGGCGACCGGGTCGCCGTCTACGACCTGGAGAACCACCGGGGCACGCCGATCTACGTGCACGCCAAGGCCTGCGTGGTGGACGACGTGTGGGCCACGGTCGGCTCCGACAACGTCAACCTGCGCTCGTGGACGTACGACTCGGAGCTGAGCTGCGCGGTGCTGGACGAGCGGGAGGACCCGCGTCCGCCGTACGGCGCGCTGCGCTTCGCCCGCGACCTGCGGCTGACCCTCATGGCCGAGCACCTGGACCTACCCGGCGGCGAGCAGGACAAGCTGTGCGATCCGGCCGCCGCCTTCGCGGCGTTCGCGCGGGCCGCGTCCCGGCTGGAGGAGTGGCACCGGGGCGGCGAGGAAGGGCCGCGCCCGCCGGGCCGGCTGCGCCCGCACCCGGAGCCCACCCTGTCGAGGCTGCAGAAGGCGCTGGCCATGCCCCTCTACCGGTTCGCGGTGGACCCGGACGGGCGGCCGGCCGAGCTTCGGCGGTCGGGCCGGTTCTGACCGCTGCTGGATGACTGATCCCACACCCCTTGGAATCAATCATCCAGACGGGGGCGCTTAGATGGGGGAATGTCCCAGCTGAGAAACAAGGTGCTCGTCGTCGGCATGGACGGCCTGCGCTTCGACCGGCTGCGCGCGCTGCGCCCGCCGGTCCTGACGTCGCTGATGTCCGCGGGCGCGTACGGCACGAGCCTGCTCCCGTACGGGGAGGAGGACGCGCCGCGGACCGAGTCGCCCGGCGAGGTCGTCCCCGAGCCGCCGGCGGAGCCGGCTCCGCCCGGGGAACGCGTGATCAGGGCGCGGACCGACTCCGGGCCTGGCTGGTCGTCGATCGCCAGCGGGGTGTGGCCGGACAAGCATGGCGTGGTGGACAACGGGTTCGCCGGAGCACAGTTCACGAAATATCCGGACTTCTTGTCGCGGGCACAGGCCGCGCGCCCCGACCTGACGACGGCGGCGTTCTTCTCCTGGGCGGCCCTCGACGAGCACGGCGCCTTCGGCCGGACCATCGGCCACCGGCTCGTCCTCGACGGCTACGCGCTCACCTTCGCCGGCGCCGACAAGCAGGTCACCGCCGAGGCCGGGCGCCACCTGGCGGAGGCCGGCCCCGACCTGTCGTTCGTCTACCTGGGCGACACCGACGAGGTGGCGCACGAGCTGGGGCCGTTCTGCCCCGAGTACACCGCCGCGCTCATGACCCAGGACACCGCCCTGGGCGGCTTCCTCGACGCGATCCGCGCCCGGCCCTCGTACGCGGGGGAGCGGTGGACGGTTCTGGTGACCACCGACCACGGCCACGTCGACGAGGGCGGCCACGGCGGCGCCTCGGACGAGGAGCGGACGGTGTTCGTCATCGCCGCCCGGCTGGGCGCCGACCTGGGCGGCGTGCCGCTGGCCGGGCCGCGGCCGGTGGACGTGGGCCCGACGGCGCTGGCCCAGCTCGGCATCCCGGTGGACCCGGCGTGGGACCTGGACGGAGTGCCGCTGCCGATCTGAATGTTCATCAAGTGTTGAATTTCTCGCCCACTAGGGGAAGACTCGTGTTCAGGGACCACGAGGGGCGGGAGGCCCGATGGTGCTTGACCTTTCCCAGGTGCACGGCGGGATGCTGGCGGAAGCCGGCGGGAAGGCCGCCAACCTCGGCGAGCTGATCGGGGCGGGCCTGCCGGTGCCGCCGGGCTGGGTGGTGACCACCGACGCCTACCGGCGGGTCGCCGCCGAGGCGGGCCTGGACGGGCTGATCGCCGCCGGCGGTGACGGGCTGGCGGAGAAGGCCAGGGAACGGCTGCTCGCCACCCCCGTCCCGCCGGACATCGCGCGGGCCGTCGCCGTCGCGTACGAGAAGCTGCCGGCGGGCGCGGCGGTGGCGGTGCGGTCGTCGGCCACGGCCGAGGACCTGCCGCACGCCAGCTTCGCCGGCCAGCAGGACACCTACCTCAACGTGACGGGCGCCGAGGCGGTGCTCGACGCGGTGCGCCGCTGCTGGGCCTCGCTCTGGACCGACAGGGCCGTCGCCTACCGCGAGGCCAACGGCGTCGATCACGCCGGCGTCAGCCTGGCCGTCGTGGTGCAGGAGATGGTGGACGCCCGGGTGGCCGGCGTGATGTTCACCGCCAACCCGGTGACCGGCAGGCGGCACGAGGCGGTCATCGACGCCGCCCCCGGTCTCGGTGAGGCCGTCGTGTCGGGCGCGGTCAACCCCGACCGGTTCGTCGCCGACGCCCGCACCGGCGAGATCCGCGAGCGCCGCGCGGGCGACAAGCGGCTGCTCGTCCGGGCGCTGCCGGGCGGCGGCACCGAGCGGCTCGACACGCCGCCGCGCGACGGGTTCTGCCTCACCGACGAGCAGGTGCGGGAGCTGGCCGCGCTGGGCGCCAGGGTCGAGGAGCACTACGGCGCCCCGCAGGACACCGAGTGGGCCATCGGCGCCGACGGCGGGCTGTGGCTGACCCAGGCCAGGCCGATCACCACCCTGTACCCACTGCCCGAGCCCCGGGACGGCCTGCGGGTGTTTTTCTCGTTCAACGTCGCGCAGGGCGTCATGGGCCCCCTCACGCCGCTGGGGCAGGCGACGATCAAGCTGCTCGCCTCCGGCGCCGCCGGCGCGTTCGGGCGCCCGCCCGCCGACCCGCGCGAAGGGCCGCCGGTCCTGGTCTCGGCGGGGGAGCGGCTCTGGATCGACATCACCACCCCGCTGCGCAGCCGCGCGGGACGGGTGATCCTGCCCCGGGTCATGCAGGTGGGCGAGGCCCGCACCGTGGCGCTGGTGCGCGAGCTGGCCGCCGACCCCCGGCTGCCGGTGACGCACACCTCGCGCCGCCCGCTCCTGCGGGCCGCCGCCCACTTCGGCCGCCGCCTGCGGGTCCCCGCCAAGGTGCTGCGGGCGCTCACCCGCCCGGAACGCGCGCTCGCGTACACCCGCAAGCTGGGCGAGGACCTCGACGGGCACCTGCGGCTGCCCGAGACGGCCACGCCCGCCGACCGGCTGCGGCACGCCCAGCGGATGCTCGGCGGCGCCTTCCCCGCGATCGTCTCGATCATGCCGACGGCGCTCACCGGATACGGGCTGTACGCGCTGGCCGCCAGGCTGTCCGGGACGCCGCTGGGGGAGATGCAGGAGGTGCTGCGCAGCGTCCCGAACAACCCGACCACCGAGATGGACCTGGAGCTGTGGCGGCTCGCCACGCGCATCGAACCGGAGGTGTTCCGGCGCGAGCCGGTCGCCGAGCTGGTCCGCCGCTACCGCGCCGGCACGCTGCCTCCCGTCGCCCAGCGCGAGATCACCGCGTTCCTCGGCCTGTACGGGCACCGCGGCGTCGCCGAGATCGACATCGGCGTGCCCCGCTGGTCGGAGGAGCCGGGCCACATCCTCGGCGCGCTGGCCAACTACCTGCGCATGGACGCGGACGCCGACCACGCCCCGGCCGCGCTGTTCGCCAGGGGCGAGGTGGCCGCCCGGCGGGCGGTGGACGAGGCCGTGGCCGCCGCGCGCCGCCGCGGCCGGCTCCGCGCCGCTGTCGTGCGGTTCGCCCTGGGCCGCGCCCGGCAGTTCGCCGGGCTCCGCGAGCTGCCCAAGTTCTACGCGGTCAAGGCCATCGCGGGCGTACGGGCGAGCCTGCTGGAGGTGGGCGGCCACCTGGTGGGCGAGGGCGTGCTGGACTCGGCGCGGGACGTGTTCTTCCTGGACTTCGCCGAGCTGGAGGCGGCGGTGGCCGGGAAGGGCGGTGACGTGCGGGAGACCGTCGCCGCCCGCCGGGCCGTCCACGAGCGGGAGCGCCGCCGCAGGCACGTGCCGCGGGTCATGCTGTCGGACGGCACCGAGCCCGAGGCGGCGATGGCCGGCGCGGCGCCGGAGGGGGCGATCACCGGCACCCCCGCCTCGTCGGGCACCGTCACGGGGACGGCGCGGGTGGTGCTCGACCCGGTCGGCGCCCAGCTGGAGCCCGGCGAGATCCTGGTCTGCCCGTCCACCGACCCCGGCTGGACGCCGCTGTTCCTCACCGCGGGCGGCCTCGTCATGGAGATGGGCGGCGCCATGTCGCACGGCGCGGTGGTGGCGCGGGAGTACGGCATCCCCGCCGTCGTCGGCGTCCCCGACGCCACCCACCGCATCGCGTCGGGCGCTCAGGTCACGGTGAACGGCGCCGCCGGCACGGTCACCACGCCCGCGTAGCGCTCCTTCATCGTGGCCACCACCTCGTCCGGGTCCGCCGCCCAGACGTCGGCGTTGAAGATCTCCACCTCGACGTCGCCGGCGTAGCCGGCGGCGGCCACCGCCCGGGTGATCGGCGGGAAGTCGATCACCCCGTCGCCCATCATGCCCCGGCCCAGCAGCACGTCCGCCGGCAGCGGGTGCAGGTAGTCGCACACCTGGTAGGAGGCGATCCGCCGGCCCGCCCTGGCGATCTGCTCGTGGAGCGCCGGGTCCCACCACACGTGGAAGGTGTCGACCACCACGCCGACCTGCTCCTCCGGGTACGGCAGCGCCAGGTCGAGCGCCTGCCCGAGCGTGGAGAGCACGGCCCGGTCCGGGCAGTAGACCGGGTGCAGCGGCTCCAGGGCCAGCTTCACCCCGCGCTCTCCCGCGTACGGGGCCAGCGAGGCGAGGGCCTCGGCCACCCGCTCCCGCGCCCCCGCCACATCGCGCGAGAACCCGGCCGGCAGCGGCTCGCCCGGCCGCACCCCCGGCAGCCCGCCGACCACCATCACCAGGCAGGCCGCGCCCAGCTCGGCGGCCTCGTCGACGGCCCGCCGGTTGTCCTCCAGCGCCTGCGCGAACGCCCGCCGGCCCTCCTCGCCGGGCAGCCCGCCCGCCGTCAGGAAGCCGCCCCGGCAGAGCGACGAGACCCGCAGCCCGGCCTCGCGCACCAGCTTGGCGCTGCGCGCGAGCCCCGTCTCGGCCACCTTCTCCCGCCACAGGCCGACGGCCTCCAGCCCGTGCCTGACGCAGCCGTCGACCGCCTCGGGCAGCGACCACCGCCGTGTCGTCCACTGGTTCAGCGACAGGCTCACAGCCCGCTCACCTCCAGCAGCGCCCGCATCCGGCGCACCGCGAGCTCCTGGTCGGCCAGCAGCCCCGCCCGGTCGGCCAGCCGGAACACCTCCGCCAGATGCGGCAGCGACCGGGCCGACTGCGCGCCGTTCACCATCGCGAACGCGTCCTGGTGCCCGTTCAGCCACGCCAGGAACACGATCCCGGTCTTGTAGTGGAACGTCGGCGTCTCGAAGATCTTGCGCGACAACGGCACCGTCGGCGCCAGGATCTCCTCGTACGAGGCCAGCAGCCGGTCCCTGTCCGGCCCGGCGGGCGCGACCTCGGCGGCGTCCAGCGCCCGCAGCGCCGCGGCGGCGGCCGGGGCGATCGCGTCGAAGATGCCCAGCAGCGCGTGCGAGCCCGTCCTGATCAGCGACGGATAGTTGAAGTCGTCGCCGGTGTAGAGCCTGACGCCCGCGGGCAGCGCGGCGCGCAGCCGCACCTCGTGCTCCTCGTCCAGCAGCGACACCTTCACGCCGTCCACCATCGCGGCGTGCGCGTGGACCAGCTCCAGGAACGACTCCGTGGCCGCCGCGACGTCGCGCGATCCCCAGTAGCCGGGCAGCTGGGGGTCGAACATCTCGCCCAGCCAGTGCAGGATCACCGGCCGGTCCGCCAGCCCGAACAGCTTCCCGTACACCCGGTGGTAGTCCTTCGGGCCGGCCGCCACCCGGGCGAGCTGCCGCGACGCCATGACGATCACTCCGGCGCCGGTCTCCTGGACGGTCTCCACCTGTTCGGCGTAGGCGGCGACGATGGCGTCCAGGTCGTCCGCGCCGGGCGCGTGATCGGTCCCGGCGCCGCACGCGACCAGCTCCGCCGGGTCGCCGAGCGTGGCCGCCTCGGCGGCGCTGCGCCTGATCAGCTCACGGGTGGCTGCCCAGTCCAGGCCCATGTTGCGCTGCGCGGTGTCCATCGCGTCGGCCACCCGAAGCCCGTACGACCACAGATGGCGGCGGAAGCGCAGCGTGGCTTCCCAGTCGACGGCGGCGGGCGCGCCGGGGGTGTTGTCGCCGAGCGGGTCGGCCACCACGTGCGCGGCCGCGTACACCACGCGGCCGGCGGCGGGGCCGCCGCCGGCCGGCCAGGTCACCGGCTCGCTCAGCGTGTACGGGCCGCCGGGCAGGTCGATCCTCACAGCTGCGGCACCTCGATCCTGCGGCCCTCCGCCGACGAGCGCAGGCCCAGCTCGGCCAGCTGCACGCCGCGCGCGCCCGACGCGAAGTCGTACGGGAACGGCGCGTCCTCCAGGACGTGGCGGACGTACAGCTCCCACTGGATCTTGAAGCCGTTGTCGAACTCGGCGTTGTCGGGCACCGTCTGCCAGTCGTCGCGGAAGCGGGCGGTCACCGGCAGGTCGGGGTTCCACACCGGCTTGGGAGTGGCGGCGCGATGCTGCGCCCGGCAGTCGCGCAGGCCCGCGACGGCGCTGCCGTGCGTGCCGTCCACCTGGAACTCCACCAGCTCGTCCCGGTTGACGCGGACCGTCCAGGAGGAGTTGATCTGCGCGACGACGCCGCCTTCCAGCTCGAAGATCCCGTAGGCGGCGTCGTCGGCCGTGGCCGCGTAGCGCTCGCCCCGCTCGTCCACCCGCTCGGGGATGTGCGTGGTGGCGTGCGCGTACACCGACGTGACCCGGCCGAACAGGTTCTCCATCACGTAGTGCCAGTGCGGGAACATGTCGAGCACGATGCCGCCGCCGTCCTCGGCCCGGTAGTTCCACGACGGGCGCTGCGCCTCCTGCCAGTCGCCCTCGAACACCCAGTAGCCGAACTCGCCGCGCACCGACAGGATCCGCCCGAAGAAGCCGCCGTCCACCAGCCGCTTGAGCTTCAGCAGGCCCGGCAGGAACAGCTTGTCCTGCACCACGCCGTTCTTGACGCCCTTGGCCGCGGCGGCCTGGGCCAGCGCGACCGCCTCCTGCACCGACTCGGCGGTGGGCTTCTCGGCGTAGACGTGCTTGCCCGCGTCCACAGCCTTGAGCACGGCCTTGACGCGGGCCGAGGTGACCTGGGCGTCGAAGTAGATCAGGTTGCCGTCGTCGGCCAGCGCGGCGTCGAGGTCGGTGGTGTGGTCGGGGATGCCGTGGGCGGCCGCGATCCGGGCGAGCTTGTCGGCGTTCCTGCCGACGAGCACCGGCCTGAGGGTGACCCTGCTGCCGTCGGAGAGCGTCACACCGCCCTGTTCGTTGATCGCCAAAACGGAGCGGACCAGATGCTGCCGGTAGCCCATCCGTCCGGTGACGCCGTTCATGACGACGCCGATGGTGCGCACGCTCATGGGGATCCTTTCAGGGAAAGCGCTTTCCCGAACCGTACGGCGGAGCCGCCTGAGGCGTCAAGAGCCGCTCAGCCCTCGCTCGTGGACTCCAGCCTGGCCAGCGCCTTCGCGATCGGGTGGGCGGTGAGTGAGAGCTGCCACTCGCGGGCGCCGAGCTTGCGCAGGCGGGCGGCGACGCTCTCGTCGGTGATGTCCTCGGGCGGCTCCCACGTGAGCCTGCGCACCGCGTCGGGCTGCAGCAGGTTCTCCGTGGGCATGCGGTGCTCCTCGGCCAGCGCGGCCACCACGGCGCGCGCCGCCGCGAGCCGCTTGGCGGCGGCCGGGTCGCGGTCGGGCCAGCGGTTGGCCGGCGGCGGTCCGTCGCCGGGCGTGCTCGGCTGCGGGAGCTGGCTGTCGGGCAGGTTGCGCGCCCTGGCCACGGCGGCCAGCCAGTCGTTCATGTGGCGGCGGGCGCTGCGCCCGGTGAAGGCGGTGATCTCGGTGAGCGCCTTCTTGGTGCGGGGGACCTCCAGCGCGGCCGTCACGATCGCGGCGTCGGGCAGCACCCGGCCGGGGGCCAGGTCGTTCTCGCTGGCGATCCGGTCGCGCATGGTCCACAGCTCGCGCACGATGGCCAGGGCGCGCACGTTGCGCACCTTGTGGATGCCCGACGTACGCCGCCACGGGTCGGCCCGCGGCATCGGCGGCGGCGTGTTGAGCACCGCCTCGAACTCCTCGCGCGCCCACTCCAGCTTGCCGGCCTCCGCCAGCTCGCGGTGGAGCGCGTCACGGAGCTCCACCAGCACCTCCACGTCGAGCGCGGCGTAGCGCAGCCACGCCTCGGGCAGCGGCCTGGTCGACCAGTCGGCGGCCGAATGCCCCTTCTCCAGCCGCAGGCCCAGCACGGTCTCCACCATCGTGCCGAGCCCCACCCGCTCGTAGCCGAGCAGCCGGCCCGCCAGCTCGGTGTCGAAGATGTAGCGCGGCCGGAACCCCAGCTCCAGCAGGCACGGCAGATCCTGGGACGCGGCGTGCAGCACGATCTCCGTCTCGGCGACGGCCGCGTCGAGCCCCGACAGGTCGGGGCAGGAGACCGGGTCGATCAGCGCGGTGCCGGCGCCCTCGCGGCGCAGCTGCACGAGGTAGGCGCGGTTGCCGTAGCGGTAGCCGGAGGCGCGCTCGGCGTCGACGGCCACCGGCCCGGAGCCGGAGGCGAACGCCTCGACGGTGCGGGAGTAGGCGGCGTCGTCGGCCACGATCGGCGGGATGCCGTCGCGCGGCTCCAGGAGCGGGACGACGGTTCTCTCTTCGGTCATGAGGTCACCGCCCTCGTGACACCGGTGCTGTGTTGTCTGGTGCCCTCACGTCGTTCGGTCACTCTCCGGATCTTCGGGTCTGCGGGGCATGGCGGCCACGTCAGGGGGAAGCGGCGGGATCCCGGCAGCCACGCACATGAGGTCGCACCAGGCGGCGACATGTCCGGACAGATCCTCCTGCGCGGGGGACCAGGACGCCCGCAGCTCGAGCTCGGTGGTGACCGGATCGTCGGCCTTGTTGCCGAAACCCTCGGACACCGCTCTTGTCACGGTACCGCCGGCGGCGGAGTAGTCGGCGTGGTGAGCGTCGAGCGCTTCGGTCAGCCAGCTCCACGCGACCGGCCCGAGCATCGGGTCGGAGGTGATCTCCGGCTCCATGTCGGCCCGCACGTAGGCCACCAGCCGGAACGGCCCGTCCCAGCCGCGCTGGCCGTCGGGGTCGTAGAGCAGGATCAGCCGGCCGACCGCCAGCTCGTCGTCGTCGCGGTAGACCGAGGCGCCGATGGCCGCCGAGTGGGGGGCCAGGCGCTGCGGCGCGGGCAGCTCCTCCAGCTCGATCTCCGGCCTGACCTCGGCCGGACGCAGGCTCTCGACCGCGCGGAGGAACGCCGCGGGAGCCGACGGCCCGTCACCGAGGGTCATAGTCGAAGAGTAGGCCGGAGCGGGACGGAAGGGGACCACGGGGGTGCTCATCGTGCGTGGTCACACCGTCGCCAGCAGGCGGACCGGGCGGGCGGTCTGAGCCGAACCGAGGAGGATCGCGTGGCCGCACGAGACGCAGGCCCACTCCGGGCACTCGCCCGGCTCGTGCCCGTCGGCGCAGCCCGGCTGCTCGAACGGCCGCTCGCCGGCACAGGACGCGCAGTGCTCGCTGCGGCACTCCGCGGAACTCCACAACGCTGTCATGAACCGGGGCCTTTCTTCGGGTCGTGGCTCCGACGGTGGCACGAGCGACTGACATTTCCGCGCAACGCGCTCGGCGTGTCCCGAAAGTGGATGCCGAATCGATGCCGCGCGGTGCCTTTGCCGATAATTGGCCCACCCGAGACCGGCATCCGGCCGTCCCGAGGGGCGACCTCGACCCCGCGGGCCGGCGTTGAAACGTCCACCCCCACATCTGATCATGAATCGGGGGTGAACCGGCGGGATTTTCCGCACAACGCGCCGATGGCGGGACCGCCACCCCGTCATGGCACCCTTGAAGGGTGAACCTCGACGACTCCGCCTTCCTGCGCGCCTGCCGCCGCCAGGAGGTCCCGCACACCCCTGTCTGGTACATGCGCCAGGCCGGGCGTTCGCTGCCCGAATACCTCAAGGTGCGCGAGGGCGTGCCCATGCTCACCGCCTGCGCCACGCCCGACCTGATCGTCGAGATCACCATGCAGCCGGTCCGCCGCTACGGCGTCGACGCGGCCATCTTCTTCAGCGACATCGTGGTGCCGCTCAAGGCCATCGGCATCGACCTCGACATCAAGCCGGGCGTCGGCCCGGTCGTCGCCGACCCGATCCGCGACCGGGCCGGGCTCGGCGCGCTGCGCCCGCTGGAGCCCGGCGACGTGCCGTACGTCACCGAGGCGATCGAGGCGCTCACCGGCGAGCTGGGCGGCACGCCGCTGATCGGCTTCGCCGGCGCCCCGTTCACGCTCGGCTCCTACCTGATCGAGGGCGGGCCGTCCAAGAACCACGACCGCACCAAGGCCATGATGTACGGCGAGCCCGAGCTGTGGCACGACCTGATGGACCGGCTGGCCGGCATCGTCCTCGAACACCTGCGCATCCAGATCCGGGCCGGCGCCTCCGCCGTCCAGCTGTTCGACTCCTGGGTGGGCGCGGTGGCGGCCGACGACTACCGCGAGTTCGTGCTGCCCCACACCCGCCGCATCTTCGAGGGCCTGGCCGGCCTCGGCGTGCCGCGCATCCACTTCGGCGTCGGCACCGGCGAGCTGCTGGGGCTGCTCGGCGAGGCGGGGGCCGACGTGGTCGGCGTCGACTGGAGGGTGCCGCTCGACGAGGCGGCCCGCCGGGTCGGGCCGGGCAAGGCGCTGCAGGGCAACCTCGACCCGGCCGTCCTGCTGGCCCCGTGGGAGGTCGTCGAGCGCAAGGCCCGCGAGGTGCTGCGGCGCGGCGCGGCGGCCGAGGGCCACGTGTTCAACCTCGGCCACGGGGTGCTGCCGTCCGTCGACCCCGACCAGCTCAAGCGGCTCACGGACCTGGTCCACGAGTTCTGAGCGGGTCAGGCCGCCGACGGGTCCGGCGCGGGTGCCCTGCGACGTCGCCGCCGCCGTACCATCACCAGCGCGAGCACGACCGGCGGGGTGATCACCGCCAGCCACGGCAGGGCCGCCCCGAGCGCCGTGACCAGCACCATCAGGAAGTCCACGAGAGAGTCCCAGCCCGCGCGCAGGCCGCCGAGGAACCCCGCGGGCTCGTCGGCCGGCAGCGCCACCGCCGCGGCCGGGCCCACCAGCCGCAGCGTGAGCGTGGCCATGGCGGTCTGCTCGGCCAGGCTCTTGCGCTGGGCCTGCAGCGACTCCAGGTCGGCCGCGCGGGTGGCGATCTCGCGCTCCACGTCCAGCACCTGGCCGATCGTGTCCGCCTTGGTGAGCAGCGTGCGCAGCGACTCGAGCGCCCGCTCGGCCGACTTCACCCTGCTCTCCACGTCGGCCACCTGGACCGTGACGTCCTCCGTCTCCTGGTTCAGCGACAGCCGCTCGCCCAGGTCCCGCCCGAGCCGGTTCAGCACGTCCGGGTAACGGGCGGGCGGGATCTTGAACTCCAGCTCCGCCGACGCGCTCGCCCGCTCGGACGATCGGCTCTCCTCCTTGGCCAGATGGCCGCCCGCCCCGGTGACGGCGTCCTTGGCCTGCTGGGCGGCCGCCGTCACGTCCTTGACCCGCACCGTCATCCGGCCGGTGTAGATGACCTGCCGGTCCTGCCGGGTGACCTCCACCCCGGAGGCGGGGTTGCGCCCGCCGGAATCCTGCTTCTGGGCTTCGGCCCTGGCCGGAGCCTCCGAGGCCATGACGGAGGCCTCGCCGGTCGCGTAGGCCGGGGCGGCCGCGGAGTCGGCCGCCGACCCGCCGCCGCCGGCGCAGCCGGTCACCAGCAGGGCCGCGCACCCCGTCACCAGCGCGGCGATCATCTGTGCTCTCCTCATGCCCCTGAGACGGCTCCCGGCCTGGGCCGGTTTGATGGCAAGGATCACGTTACGGTCACGCCCCCGAGCAGCTGACCGGCCCTCCGGGGCGGTAGCGTCGGAAAGCGTGGAAGGTAATCGGGCACACGTGGCCGTCATCGGCGGCGGGATCTCCGGCCTGGCCGCCGCCTGGCACCTCAGGCAGAGCGCGGGCGAGCGGGTCAAGGTGACGGTGGTCGAGGGCGCCCCCCGCATCGGCGGCAAGCTGTACGCCACGGAGGTGGCCGGGGTGAGCCTCGACGCCGGCGCCGAGGCCATGCTCGCCAGGCGGCCGGAGGGCAAGGACCTCGCCGGGGCGGTCGGGCTCGGCGACGACCTGATGACCCCCGGCGCCGCCTCGTCGGCCATCTACACCAGGGGCGCGCTCCGTTCGCTGCCCAAGGGCCAGGTCATGGGCGTGCCGTCCGACCTGGCCGAGCTGGCCAGGTCCGGCATCCTGTCGGCGGGCGGCCTGCTGCGGGTGCCGCTCGACCAGATCATGCCCGCGACCCTGGTCCGCACCGACGTGTCCGTCGCCGCCTACATCCGGGCCCGGATGGGCGGCGAGGTGCTCGACCGGCTGGTCGAGCCGCTGCTGGGCGGCGTCTACGCGGGCCGCTCCGACATGCTCTCGCTGGAGGCGACGATGCCGCGCGTCGCCGCCGCGGCCCGGGCCGAGCGCTCCCTGCTCGCCGCCGCCCGCCACATCGTGGCAGAGACCCCGAAGGACGCCGGCCCGGTCTTCACCACGCTCCGCAACGGCATGGGCAGCCTGCCGGAGGCCGTCGCCAAGGCGTCCGGGGCCGACGTCAGGACCGGCGTCACCGTACGCGAACTGCACCGCACCCCGCACGGCTGGCGGCTCGTCGCCGGGCCGGTGCCGAGGCCCGAGACCATCGAGGCCGACGCGGTGATCGTCGCCGTGCCCGCCCCCGCCGCGGCCCGCATGCTGAAGGCCGAGGTGCCGGGGGCGGCCGCCGAGCTGGCGCGCGTCGAGTACGCCAGCATGGCCGTCGTCACCCTCGCCTACCCTGCCGGCGCCTTCCCCGAGCGTCCCGCGCGCAGCGGCTACCTGGTGCCGCCGGTCGAGGGGCGGGCCGTCAAGGCGGTCACGTTCAGCTCGGTCAAGTGGCCCCACCTCTCGCGCGACCTCGTGCTGGTGCGCTGCTCGATCGGCCGGATCGGCGAGGAACACCTGCTGCAACGCGACGACGCGGAGCTGGTCTCGGTGGCCATGGCCGAGATGAGCGAGGTCATGGGAGCGCGCGGGCTCCCGCTCGACACCCGCGTCACCCGGTGGGGCGGAGCCCTGCCGCAGTACAACGTGGGTCACATCGACCGGGTGGCGCGCGTGCACGCCGCCGTCGCCGGGCAGCCGGCGCTGGCGGTGTGCGGGGCCGCCTACGACGGGCTGGGGATCCCCGCCTGCCTGGCGACCGCGCGCACGGCCGCCTCCCGGATCCTGGACCACCTGTCCCGACGAGGAGAATCGACATCATGACGCAGGACGCAGCGCGGCCGAAGGCCCGCGATCTCAATCAGGTGATCCGCTACACCATGTGGTCGGTGTTCCAGGCGAGCGCGCCTGTCACCGGCGCCCGCGACGCGGTCGGCGAGGAGGTCGAGGAGCTCCTGGAGCAGGCCGCGGGCAAGGACGTCGTCACCCGGGGCCTCTACGACGTGGGCGGGTTCCGCGCCGACGCCGACTTCATGTTCTGGTGGCACGCCCCGACGGCGGAGGCCCTGCAGGAGGTCTACTCCCGCTTCCGCCGCACCGAGCTGGGCCGCCACAGCCGCCCGGTCTGGTCGGCGATGGCGCTCCACCGGCCTGCCGAGTTCAACAAGTCGCACATCCCGGCGTTCCTGGCCGAGGAGGAGCCGCGGGCCTACGTGTGCGTCTACCCGTTCGTCCGCTCGCTGGAGTGGTACCTCCTGGAGGACTCCGAGCGCCGGGCGATGCTCGCCGAGCACGGCCGGATGGCGCGCGACTACCCCGACGTGCGGGCCAACACCGTCTCCTCCTTCGCGCTCAGCGACTACGAGTGGATGCTGGCGTTCGAGGCCGACGAGCTGCACCGCATCGTCGACCTGATGCGCACCCTGCGCGGCGCCGAGGCCCGGCGGCACACCCGGCTGGAGATCCCCTTCTACACCGGCACCCGCAAGCCGGTCCGCGAGCTGGTGGCCGATCTGCCCTGAGCCTTCCCGGCTGTCTCAGCGGGTGACCGCGTCCTGCTCGGCGTCCGGCGACTCCGCGGCCGGCGGTTCGTCCGGGCGGCCGGTGCCGAGGACGAGCGCCGCCAGCAGCACCACCGCGCAGACCACGCCCAGCATCACCCGGTAGTCGAGAGCCGCGATCAAGCTGGCGCCCACGGCGATGGAGGCGACCTGCGGCACGGTCACCCCGAACTCGAACGCGGCGAAGACGCGTCCGCGCAGGTCCTCCGGGGTGCGCCGCTGGAGCGAGGTGGTGGCGCCGATGACGATCCACGGCGCCGCCACGCCCAGCACCAGCATGCCCGCGATGACCACCGGGGCGATCGGCACGGTCAGCAGCAGGCTGCTCGCGCCGACCATGACGAGCGCGACGACCACCAGCCCCCGCTCGCCGGCGCGGCGGATCACCCCGCCCGCGAGCGCGCCGCCGGCGATGGTGCCGACCGCCTGCGCCCCGGCGAGCACGGCGAGGAAGGTGGCCTGGCGCGCCAGCCCCTCGGTGACGACGGCGATGGCGATGGACTCGAAGAAGCCGATGACGAGCATCGTGAGCGCGCAGGCGATGACGAGCCTGCGCAGGTTGGCGGCGTCGCGCAGGAAGCGCAGCCCGCCCGTGGTCTCGGCTATCAGCGACTGGCCGGTCCTGGTGGGGCGCGGCTCGGAGACCCGGATGAGGAGTACGGCCACGGCCGCCACGACGAAGACCACCGCGTCGATCACCACGACGACCTGGGCGCCCTGCCAGACGAACACCCCGGCGCCGATGATCGGGGCGAACACCCGCAGGAGGCCGCGCATCGCCTGCACCGTGCCGTTGGCGTCGCCGAGCTGGTCTTCCGGGACGACGGCGGGCAGGAGGGCGTTCTGCGCGGGTCCGGTGACGCTGCCCAGCGCGCCGTACAGGAACATGATCACGTAGACGAGCCAGACGTCGTCCCGGTCGTCGACCAGCAGGAGCAGGAGGACGACGGCCGCCGAGGACAGGTACGAGGCGGCCAGGAGCGGGCGGCGGCGGAAGCGGTCCACCAGCAGGCCCGACAGGGGTAACACCAGGCTGCCGCCGGCGAAGGCGAACATGACGAGCCCGGCGGCCGGCGTGCTTCCCGTGAGCGTTTTCACCCAAATGGCCATTGCCAGGAAAAGCGCGTAGTCGCCGAGATTGGAAAGCACGTCACCGAGAATGTAGAAGCGCATCTGCGGGCGCTTGAGTAGTTGCGCCATTTTCGGCTCTCTTCCCATCGCGGCTGCTTATCGGGCGTCACTGTAACACCGGCCGGAGGCGGCCCGGCCCAACCTGGCGCGAACTTGCCACCTTGCCGTCCCCCTGCTCGTGGCGGGGCGCGACCCCGGGATAGCTTCCTGCTCAGCACGCGGAGTTTCGTGGAATTCCCACTCTTGCGAATTGGCGTGGTCCACATGGAAAATCAGATATTCGAGGCCGCGGAACGGCTCGCGGATAAACTCGACGTCCCTTCCGGTGCGGTGGTCGCGGCGGCCGGGCTGGTGGTGCTCGCCCGCCGGGCCGGCGCCGATGAGCTGAGCGGCGAGATCTGCGGGCACGAGGTCCGGCTGCCGTGGCGGGCGCCCCTGAGCGCGGTGGCCGGGCACGCCGCGGCCGTGCCCGGTGTGGCCGGTCCTGTGGTGCCGGTGAGCGCGGGCGGGCGGACGCTCGTGGCCGACCTCGGCGCCCGCTCCGTCGAGGCGGAGCCGCTGCTGCGCGGGCACCTGGCCGCCGTCCTCGCCGCGGACGCCGAGCAGCCGGCGGGGCGGGCGTGGCTGTGGGGCGAGGAGGATGAGCGCGTCGTCGCGGGCGCCCACACCGAGCGCGCCTGGGACACCGACCGCACCGTGGCGTCGATGATCCGGGAGCACATGGTCTCCCGGCCCGGCGAGGTGGCCGTCGAGCAGGGTGGCGAGGTCGTCACGTACCGGCGGCTCGGCGAGCTGACGGCGGCCGTCGCCGCGGGCTTCGCGCGGGCCGGGGTCGCCCGTGGCGACCTCGTCGGCATCGGCCTGCCGCGCCGGATCGAGACCATCGCGGCGCTGCTGGCCACCTGGTCGCTGGGCGCCGGCTTCCTGCCGCTCGACCCGGCGCACCCGCCGCTCCGGCTGGGCCGCCAGCTTGAGGCGGCCGGAGCGCGCTTCGCGGTGCTGCCGTCCGGCGTCGACGTCCCCGGCTGCGTCCAGCTCAGCCTGGACACCGGCGCCGAAGCCGCGGTCGCACCGCCGGACTTTCCGGTGGAGCTCGACGGCGTGGCCTACGCGCTGTCCACGTCGGGCTCCACCGGCACGCCGAAGGCGGTCGCCATCCCGCACGCCGCGCTGCGGCACTGCGTGGGCGCCATCGCTCACCTGATCGGCGCCGACCGTCCGCGCGTCACCTGCATGGCCACGCTGACGTTCGACATGTCGACCATGGAGATCTTCCTGCCGCTCGCGACCGGCGGCCGCCTCCTGCTGGTCGGCGAGGACCTGCAGCGGGACCCGGAACGACTGGCGGCCTGGCTCTCCGGCAGACGCCTGGACCTGGTCCAGGCCACGCCCACCACCTGGCGGATGACCGTGCCGTACCTGGAGCCGGGCAGCCTGGCCGGCGCGGACGTCATCGCGGGCGGCGAGGCGCTCAGCGCCGCCCTGGCCGCCGGGCTGCAGCGCACCGGAGCCCGCGTGTGGAACGGCTACGGGCCGACCGAGACCACCATCTACACGGTCCTCCATCACGTGCCCGATCCGCCGGCGGACCCGGTGCCGATCGGCAGGCCGCTGCCCGGCATCCGCGCCGCCGTGCTCGACCAGTGGGACCGCGCGGCCCCCGTCGGGCAGATCGGCGAGCTGGTGCTGAGCGGCCCGCAGCTCGCGCTCGGCTACGTCGGCGACCCCGCGCGGACGGCCGCCGTCTTCCAGGAGCATCCCGGCCTGGGCCGGGTGTACCGGACCGGCGACCTGTGCGCGTGGCGCCAGGACGGCACGCTGGCCTACCACGGCCGCGTCGACCACCAGGTGAAGCTGCGCGGCCAGCGCGTCGAGCTGGAGGAGATCGAGTCCGTCGCCGAGCGGCACCGGCAGGTCGTCAGGGCGGCGGCGGTGGTGGTGGAGCACAGCGCCAACGACAAGCGGCTGGTCCTGTACGCCCAGGCGGACGGCCTGCGCGGGGCCGAGCTGCGGGAGCACCTGGAGCAGTGGCTCCCGCGCGCGCTGATGCCGCAGCACGTCGCCATCCTGCCCGCCCTTCCCCTGACGGGCAGCCAGAAGATCGACAGGTCCGCGCTCCAGACGCACGCGGAGACCCTCGTGGAGGCGCGATGAGAATCCTGGGTATCAGTGGCCTGCACGACTCCGAGGAGTTCAAGCGGCGCGAACTGCCGGGGCTGTCGGAGCGGGAGTACCGCATCAGCCAGGGCCGCGACTCGGCAGCGGCGCTGGTCGTGGACGGCCGGATCGTGGCCGCCGCGGCCGAGGAGCGGTTCACCGGCGACAAGTCCACCGGCCGCTTCCCGGTCAACGCCATCAGGTTCTGCCTCGACAGGGCCGGGCTCGGCCTGGACGACCTGGACCTGATCGGCCACGGCTTCGCCCACGAGCGGTCCGAGCTGGAGTCCGGCGACGGTTACCTGGCCAGGCGCTTCACGGAGGTGTACGACCCGGAACGCCAGGTGGGCTGGTTCGCCGAGCACTTCCCCGGCGCGGCGGTGCGCTCCCGCTTCACGCCGGTCCCGCACCACCTGGCCCACGCGGCCAGCGCCTACTACGTGAGCGGGTTCGACGACTGCCTGGTGCTCGTGGCCGACGGCCGGGGCGAGACCGACAGCCTGACCGTGCTCGCCGGGACCGGCGGCAAGCTGGAGGTCCTGCACACGGTCCCGGCCATGCACTCGCTCGGCACCCTCTACGGCGTGTTCACCCTGTACCTGGGCTTCGAGATGGCCCTCGACGAGTACAAGATGATGGGCCTGGCGTCGTACGGCGACCGCACCCGCTACGAGCGCGAAATGCGGCAGCTGGTGCGCCTGCGCCCCGGCCCCGAGTTCGCCCTCCCGCTGCTGGCCCGCGACGGCGACCTGCTGCAGCGCGAGACGCACCGGGGCGTGCTGGCCGTACTGGAAGAGACGTTCGGACCGGCCAGGGAGCCGGGCGGGCCGATCGAGCGGCGGCACATGGACGTCGCGGCGGCGGCGCAGGCGGCGCTGGAGAACTGCCTGCTGCACGTGCTGCGGCACTTCCGCCGCCAGACCGGGCTGCGGGACCTGTGCTACGCGGGCGGTGTCGCGCTCAACTGCACGGCCAACGGGCTCATCCTGCGCAGCCGCCTGTTCGACCGGGTCTTCGTGCCGCCGGGCGCGGGCGACGACGGGACGGCGGTGGGCTCGGCGCTCTACCTGCACGCGACGCGCAAGCCGGAGACGCCGATCCAGCCGATGCGGATGCCGTACTGGGGCACCGCGTACGAGTCCGGCGAGATCGCCGAGCACCTGGCGGCCAGGGAGGACGTGCGGGCCCGGCGGGTGACGGACGAGGCGGAGCTGCTGGCGGAGGTCGCCGAGGCGCTGGAGCGGGGCGAGGTGGTGGCCTGGTTCCAGGGCGGCATGGAGTTCGGCCCGCGCGCGCTGGGCTGCCGCAGCATCCTGGCCGACCCGCGCGAGGCGCGCATGCGCGACCACATCAACAACCTGATCAAGAAGCGGGAGGACTTCAGGCCCTTCGCCCCGGTGGTGACCGAGGCGGACGCGTCGACGTTCTTCGAGATCGGGCGCGGGCGGGAACGGCAGTACGCGCACATGCTGTTCACCACGCGCACCCGCCCCGAGCACCGCGACCGGCTGGGCGCCGTCACCCACGTCGACGGCACCGCCCGGGTCCAGGCGGTCGGGCCCGACGCCAACCCCCTCCTCCACGGACTCCTGGAGGCCTTCGGTGCGCGCACCGGGATGCCCGTGCTGCTGAACACCTCGTTCAACATGCGCGGCCAGCCGATCGTGCGCACGCCGCGCGAGGCGGTCGACACCTTCCTGCGCGCCGGCCTGGACCGGCTGGTCATCGGCGACCACGTGGTGCTGCCGGGGAGCACGACGTGAACCGCGCGACCACGCTCCCGGCCGACGTCGCGCCGACCGTACGGCCCCGCTATGTCCGCGGGCACCTGTCGGCCGGCCTCTCCGTCCCGGCCGCACCGGGGACGCCCCTGGCCTGGCTCGCGGCGGCGGCGATGGCGTTGATCGCCGGGCCGGACTCGGACGAGGTCATGGTGGGCGCGGCGGGCACATCAGGCGCGGTGGGCGCGGTGGGCGGCGGGCTGGTGGCCCTGAGCTCCGCCGTGCACGGCGGCACCCGGCTGGGCGACCTGTTGAGCTCCGCCTCGCGTGACGGCGCCCGGCTGGGCGGAGACCGGGACGACGAGCCCCGGGTGCTGGTGGCGGCCGGGATCGGGCGGGCCGAGGCCCAGCGGGTGGCACTGGAGCTGCGTGACTGCGACTGCGTGTTCCTGCTGAACGACGCCGCGGACGGCTGGCTGCTGGAGTGCGACTACGACGCCGACCGCTACACCGAGCCGGCGATGCGCTGGCACCTGGACCGCCTGGAGACGCTCCTGCTGCTCCTGGCCGAGGAGCCGGACACGCCGCTGGCGGATGTGGTGGTCGCCGCCGAACCGGTGGCGGCGCCCCGGGACTGGGACGAGACCCCCTACGTCGCCCCGCGCACCCCCACGGAGCGGACGCTGGCGGCCATCTGGGCCGAGGTGCTGGAGGTGCCCAGGGTCGGCGTGGACGACGACTTCTTCGCCGTCGGTGGCCACTCCATCCTGGCCGCCATGGCCCTGAGCAGGATCCGCGCGGCCTTCGGCGTCGAGGTGCACTTCGACGAGCTGTTCACCGCCCCGACGCTGGCCGCCTGTGCCAAGGTCGTCGAACGCGCCGCGGCCGGCCCGGCCCGCCCGCTGACCGGCGCGTCCGGGCCCGCCGTGGCGTCGCTGGAGCAGGAGCGCCTGTGGTTCCTGGAGCAGTGGCGTCCCGGCACCGCCCTCTACAACGTGCCGCTGGTGCTGGAGCTGACCGGGCCGGTGGACCCCGACCGGCTGGGCGAGGCGCTGCAGCGCGTGGCCGACCGCCATCCGGCGCTGCGCACCGCCTTCGAGAGCGTGGACGGCCGGCCGAGGCCGCTGACCCGCGACGCCGAGGTGCCGTGGCGGCGGGAGGAGGCCGACGACCGGGCGCACGCCTGGCGGCTGGTGCGCGAACACGTCGCCGAGCCGTTCGACCTGAGCGTCCCGCCGCTGATCCGGGGCGGGCTGGTCAGCTTCGCGGCGGACCGGCACCTGCTGTACCTGTGCATCCACCACCTGGCCGTCGACGGCTGGTCGCTGGGTCACCTGCTCGACGACCTGGGCGCGGCCTACCGCGGGCTGCCGCTGCCGCCGCCGGACGAGTTCGGCTACGCCGACTACGCGGCCTGGCAGCGCGGCCGTCCCGTCGCCGACGACCTGCGGTGGTGGCGTTCCTACCTGGCGGGGCTGCCGCCGGTGCTGGAGCTCCCTGGTGACCGGCCGCGCCCGGCGGTGCAGAGCTTCCTCGGCGGCACCGGACGCCGGGTGCTGCCGCCGGATCTGGCCTCGGCCCTGGCGGACTTCGCGCGGTCGCGCTCGGCGACCGTGTTCGACGTGGCGCTGTCGGCCTTCGCGCTGCTGTTGCGCCGCTGGACGGGCCGGAGCGACCTGCCCATCGCCACCCCGGTGGCGGCCAGGCCGCTGCCCGAGCTGGAGCCGCTCGTCGGCTTCTTCGTCAACACCCTGGTCGTCCGCGCCGACGTGAGCGGCGACCCGAGCTTCGCGCAGCTCGTCGAGAGGGTACGGCACAGCGCGACCGCCGCGCTCGGCCACCAGGAGCTGCCGTTCGCCCTGCTGGTGGAGGCGCTGCAGCCGGAGCGGGCGCTGAGCCACGCGCCGGTGGTGCAGGTGGCCTTCGCGCACTACCGGCCCTCGCACCACGACTGGGAACTGGCCGACGGGCTGGCGGCACGGTTGCGGCAGGCCGACACCGGGACGGCCAAGTTCGACCTCATGTTCACCCTGCACGAGGCGCCGGGGGAGATGCTGCTGGAGGTGGAGTACGCCGCCGACCTGCTGGACGCGGCCACCGCCGACCGGCTGGCCGACCAGTGGCTGGAGCTGGTGCGCGGGCTGCTGGCGGGGCCGGGGGAGCCGGTGTCGCGGATCGGCGTGCTGCCTCCCGGCCAGCGACGCCGGCTCACGAGCTGGGCCCGCGCCGCTGACGAGCAGGCGAGCTGGGACCGCGTCACGGACGCCGGTGCCACGATCCCGGAGCTGGTCGCCCGGCAGGTGGCCGATCGCGGTGACGCGGTGGCCGTGTCGGCGGGACGTGTCCAGCTCACCTACGCCGAGCTCTGGGCCAGGTCCGGAGCGCTGGCCGCACGGCTCGGGCCGCGTCGCGGCGAGCTGGTCGGCCTGGCCTGCCACCGCGGCGCCGACCTGGTCGTCGCCATGCTCGCGATCCTGCGCACCGGTGCGGCCTACGTGCCGTTCGACTCTTCCTACCCGGCGGCCCGGCTGTCCTTCATGATGGAGGACACCGGCGTGGGCACGCTCGTCGGCCACCGCGACCTGCTGGCCGCGCTGCCGCGTACGGGAACCGAGACGATCGCGATCGACGGCGACCTGAGCCCGGCGACCGGACCCGAGGTGCCGATCCGTCCCGAGGACGCCGCCTACGTCATCTACACCTCCGGTTCCACGGGCCGCCCCAAGGGCGTCGTCGTCCCGCACCGCGGCGTCGTCCGCCTGGTGCACGGCGCCGACTACGTCCCGCTGGACACCACGACCGTGCTCGCCCAGGTGTCCAACGCCTCCTTCGACGCCATCACCTTCGAGGTCTGGGGCGCGCTGGCCAACGGCGGCAGGGTGGTCGTCGTCCCGCCCGCGACGGTCCTGGCGCCGTCGGCGCTGACCGAGCTGCTCCGGGCCGAGCACGTCACCACGCTCTTCCTGACCACCTCCCTGTTCAACGCCGTCACCACCGAGGAGCCGGGCGCCTTCGCCACCGTCGACCACCTCTGCGTCGGCGGTGAAGCGCTCGACGTGGCCAGGGTGGGCGAGGTGCTGCGCGGCGGGCGCGGTCCGCGCACCCTGTACGACGCCTACGGCCCGACCGAGGTCACCACCTTCTCCGTCTGCCAGCCGCTCGCCGAGCCGCCCACCACCCGGGGCCCCATCGGCCGGCCGATCTCCGGCACCACCGCTTACGTGGTCGACCTTGACACCGGTGACCTCGCCCCCGAGGGGGTGCCGGGCGAGCTGTGGCTCGGGGGCCCCGGCGTGGCCTGGGGCTATTGGCGGCGGCCCGGCGCCACCGCCGGTGCCTTCGTTGCCGACCCCTTCTCCGTCGAGCCGGGGCGACGGCTCTACCGCACCGGTGACCTGGCGCGCTGGACGCCCGCCGGGACCCTCGAATACCTCGGCCGCATCGACAGGCAGCTGAAGATCCGCGGATTCCGCGTCGAGCCCGGCGAGGTCGAGCTGGCCCTGTCGGCGCTGCCCGGCGTGCGGGCCTGCGCCGTCGTCGCGCGCAACCCGCAGGACGCCCCGGTGGAGCTGATCGCCTACCTCCAGCCCGCAGGCGGAGCCGGGCTGACGTCCGGGGCGGTGCGCGAGGCCCTGGCACGTGAGCTGCCCGATCATCTGGTGCCCGCCCACGTGATCCTGGTGGACCGGATCCCCTTCGGCCCCAACGGCAAGGTCGAGACGTCCTCGCTGCCGGTGCCCGAGGAGGGGCGCGCCGAGACCGAGGCGGTCGCCCCCGCGGGTCCGGTGGAGGAACTGCTCGCCGAGATCTGGGCCGAGGTGCTCGGCCTGGAGCGGCTGGGCGCCACCGACGACTTCTTCGAGCTCGGCGGCCACTCGCTGCACGCCGTCAAGGTCACCACTCGGGCCGAGCGCGCCCTGCGCACCTCGATGTCGGTCCGCGACCTGTTCCGGCACAAGACCGTCCGGCGTCTGGCCGCCGCGTTACGCGAGGCGGATCCCGACCGGCTGGACCGGATAGCCGCCATCGTCCTGCAGGTACGGCACGCCCGCGTGGGCGCGGAGGAAGAGATCGCAGATGCACACTGACCGCGCACAAGAGCTGCTGATCGACAAGCTGCTCGCCGAGGCAGGCCTCGGCGACACGGTCGCCGCCTCGCCGGCGGTGCCCCGCAGGCGGCCGGGCGACGACCCGCTGTCGTCCGGCCAGGAGCGGCTCTGGTTCCTCGACCAGTGGCGGCCCGGCACCCCCCTCTACAACGTGCCCGTGCTGCTGGAACTGCACGGTCCCGCCGACCCGGAAGAGCTGCGCCGTGCCGTACAGGGGCTGGCCGACCGGCACGCGGTGCTGCGCACCGCCTTCACCGTGGGCGCCGACGGCCGTCCGCGCACGCGGGTCCACGAGCGGGCCGACGTGCCGTGGCGCCACGAGGAGGCGTCCGCCTGGGCGGACGCCACGAGGCTCGCCGGCGAGCGGGTCAGGGAGCCCTTCGACCTGGCGGCGGCGCCGCTGCTGCGCGCCGGCCTGATCAGCCGCACCGCCGAGCACCACCTGCTGTGGATCTCTTTCCACCACATCGCCGTCGACGGCTGGTCGCTCGGGCTGCTGCTGGACGAGCTGGCGGGCGGCGAGCCCGCCGCGCCTCCCGTCGAGTACGCCGACTACGCGGCGTGGGAGCGGGCCAGGCCGCTGGAGGAGGGGCTGGCCTGGTGGCGTGAGCACCTGGAGGGCCTGCCGCCGCTGCTCGAACTGCCCGCCGACCGCCGCCGCCCGCCGGTCCAGGAGTACGGCGGCGCCACCGAGCACTTCCGTCTTCCCGCCCCCGAACGGGTCCGCGACCTGGCCAGGGCGTCCGGCGCGACCGTGTTCGAGGTGCTCTTCTCGGCCTTCGCGCTGGTGCTCGGACGCTGGAGCGGGCGCACCGACCTGGTGATCGGCACGCCGGTCGCCGGGAGGCCGGCTCCCGAGCTGGAGGAGCTCGTCGGCTTCTTCGTCAACACGCTCGTCGTCCGGGCCGACCTGAGCGGCGACCCCACCTTCGCCGAACTGCTGGAGCGGGTGCGCGAGTCGTCGGCGCAGTCGCAGGCGCACCAGCAGGTGCCGTTCGCGGCGCTGGTCGACGCGCTGCAGCCGGAGCGCGAGCTGTCACACCCGCCACTGATCCAGGTGCAGTTCGGCCTGCACAGGCAGGAGCGCTCCCGCTGGCGGCTGGGCGCCGCCGAGGCGGTCCAGCTGCCCGCCGACACCGGCACCGCCAAGTTCGACCTGACCGTCACCGTGGTCGACTGCGACGGCGAGCTGCGCGTCGAGCTGGAGTACGCGACCGCGCTCTTCGACGCCGGGACCGCGCGGCGGCTGGCCGACCAGTGGCAGACCCTGCTCGCCGGTCTGCTGGCCGCGCCCCACCTGCCCGTCTCGCGCATCAGCGCGCTGCCGGAAGCCGAGCAGCGGCTCATCGAAGGCTGGTCGGGCCCGGCCCGCCGGATCGAACCGGGCACGACCCTGCCCGGTCTGGTCGCCGAGCAGGTCAGGGCGCGGCCGGATGCCGTGGCCATCACCGACGGACCGCTGCGGCTCACCTACGCCGAGCTGTGGGAGCGGTCGGGCGCCCTGGCCGCGCGGCTGGGCTCGGGGCCGGGCGACCTGGTCGGCCTGGCCTGCCGGCGCAGCGCGGAGCTCGTCGTCGGGATGCTCGCCATCCTGCGCACCGGCGCGGCCTACGTGCCGCTCGACCCCGCCTACCCGGCGGCGCGGCTGGCGTTCATGCTGGCCGACGCCGAGCTGGAGATCGTGGTCACGCAGCGCGGCGTCGAGCTGCCGGACGGGGACCACCGCACGGTCCTGGCCGACGCGCCGGCCGCCGAGGCCGACTACGACGGCCGCGGGCCGGACCCCGGCGACCTGGCCTACCTGATCTACACCTCCGGCTCCACCGGCACGCCCAAGGCCGTCATGGTCACCCACCACAACGTGGTCAGGCTGCTGGAGAGCACCCGGCCCGCCTACGGCTTCGGCCCCGATGACGTCTGGACGCTCCTGCACTCCAGCTCCTTCGACGTCTCCGTCTGGGAGGTGTGGAACTGCCTGGCCACCGGCGGCCGGCTGGTCGTCGTGAGCCACTGGGAGAGCCGCGAGCCCGAGGCGTACTACGACCTCGTGGCCCGCGAACGGGTGACCGTGCTGAACGCCACCCCGGCCGTCTTCCGCCAGTTCGTCGGCGTGGACGAGCGCCGGGCCGCCGAGCTGGCGCTGCGGCTGGTCGTCTTCGCGGGTGACGCGCTCGACCGGGACTCGGTGCGACGCTGGTGGGAGCGCCACCCCGAGGACGCCCCGCGGCTGGTCAACATGTACGGCATCACCGAGACCACCGTGCACAGCACCTACGCCCCGCTCACCGGTGACCTGCTGGACGGGCGGACGAGCCCGATCGGCGTGCCCCTGCCCGACCTGGGCATCCACGTCCTGGACCGCGACGGGCTGCCGGTCGCGGCCGGAGTGATCGGCGAGATCCACGTCAGCGGCGACGGTGTGGCGCGCGGCTACTGGAAGCGGCCCGACCTGACCGCCCAGCGCTTCCTGCCGGACCCGTTCTCGGGCCGGCCGGGGGCGCGCATGTACCGCAGCGGCGACCTGGCGAGCTGGCGGCCCGACGGCACACTGGAGTTCCACGGCCGCGCCGACCACCAGCTCAAGATCCGCGGCTTCCGCATCGAGCCGGGCGAGGTCGAGGCCGCCGTCTGCGAGCACCCCCGGGCAGGCCGGTGCGTCGTCGTCGCGCACGGCTCGCCGGAGCGGCGCCTGGTCGCCTACGTCGAGTCGCGCGGCGAGCTGAGCGTCGAGGAGGTGCACGAGTTCCTGGAGCCCAGGTTGCCCGCGCACCTCATCCCCTCGGTCGTGATCATCCTCGACGAACTGCCGCAGAGCCGCAACGGCAAGATCGACCGGGCCGCGCTGCCCGACCCCGCCGGGGAGCGGCCCGCGCTGGGCCGGGCCCACGTCGCGCCGCGCACGGAGACCGAGCGGGTGCTGGCCGCCGTCTGGGCCGAGGTGCTCGAACTGGAACGGGTGGGCGTCACCGACAACTTCTTCCACCTGGGCGGCGACTCCATCCGCAGCGTCCAGGTGCTGGCGCTGGCCCGCGAGCGCGGGCTCGACTTCGAGCTGCAGCGGCTCTTCCAGCTGCCGACCGTGGCGCAGCTGGCCACCGGCATCACGCCCGCCGCGCCGGTGGAGCGGGAGCGGGAGCTGTTCGCGCTGGTGTCGGAGCAGGACCGGGCCAGGCTGCCCGAGGACGTGGTCGACGCCTACCCGATGGCCGCGCTGCAGGTCGGGATGGTCTTCCACATGGAGTCCGACGACCGCATGCTCTACCAGAACGTCGACAGCTTCCACCTGCGGGCGCCGTGGGACGAGCAGGCGTTCCGCGAGGCGACCGCGCAGGTGGTGCGGCGCCACGACATCCTGCGGACCTCGTTCCACCTCAGCGGCTACAGCGACATGCTGCAGCTCGTCCACCGCGCCGCCGAGCTGCCGATCGAGGTGGCGGACCTGCGCGGGATGGACGCCGAGGAGCAGGGGCGGATCATCGGCGAGCTGGTCGACCGGGAGCGCGAGCGCCCCTTCGACCTGGCCAGGCCTCCGCTGTGGCGCTTCTTCGTCCACCGGCGCGGCGACGACACCTTCCAGTGGACGCTGGTCGAGCACCACGCCATCCTCGACGGCTGGAGCCTGCACTCGACGATCGCCGAGATCCTGGAGCGATACCTCGCTCTGCTGAAGGACCCCGCCGCCGCGGCCGAGCCGCCTCCGGCCTCCACCTACCGCGACTACGTCGAGGCGGAACGGCAGGCGGTGGAGTCGGGCGAGGAGCGCGCCTGGTGGAGTGAGCGGCTGGCCGGCCTGGAGCGGCTGACGCTGCCCCGCTGGCCGGCGGAGTGCCCCGCCGACGAGATCGCCCCGGCGTACACGGTGGAGGACTGGACCCTTCCCGAGGGCAGCAGCGAGTTCTACGCCTGGCGCGAGACCAAGATCCCGGCCGATCTGTGCCAGGGGCTGGAGCGGGTCGCCGAGCAGCTCGGGGTGCCGTTGAAGAGCGTGCTGCTGGCCGTGCACCTGCGCGTGCTCGCCTACCTGGCGGGTACCGAGGACGTCGTCACCGGCATGGCGTTCAACGGGCGGCTGGAGGAGGCCGACGGCACCGAGTCGCGCGGCCTGTTCCTCAACTCGCTGCCGATCAGGGCGCGGGTCGGCGGCACCTGGGCGGAGCTCATCAGGGCCGTCTTCGAGGAGGAGAACGCCCTGCTGCCGCACCGCCGCTTCCCCATGTCGCAGATCCAGCAGCTGGTGGGCGGCGGCCCGCTGTACGAGACGCACTTCGTCTACAACCACTTCCACGTGCTGAAGGACGTGCTCGACGGCGGCGAGGTCGCCTTCGTCGACCCCAAGCTGGACGCCTTCACCACGGTGCGGGTCGAGCCGACCAACTACCCGTTCGTCTGCGGCTTCCTGCGCAACCCGCGCTCGGGCACGGGGCTGCTGATGAGCCTCGACTTCCACTCCGGCGAGTTCGCGCCCGAGCAGGTCCGCCGCATCCGCGACTCCTACCTGACCGCCCTGCACCAGGTCGTCGCCGCCCCCCGGTCGCCGGTCGCCGCCGCGTCGCTGGCCGCCCCGGCCGAGCTGGCGCAGGTGGAGCGCTGGAACGCCACGCGACGCCCGGCGCCGCTGGAGCGGTCGCTGGAAGAGCTGGTGGCCGAGCACGTACGGCTCAGGCCGGGAAGCGTGGCCGTGGTGGACGGAGACGTACGACTGAGCTACGCGCGGCTGTGGGAGCGCGCGGGAGCGGTCGCCGGGCGGCTCCGCGAGGCGGGCGTGCGGCCCGGCGACCTGGTGGGGCTGTGCGCCGAGCGCTCGGCCGACCTGGTCACGGCGATCGTCGGCATCCTGCGGGCCGGCGGGTCGTACGTTCCGCTCGACCCTTCGTACCCCCCGGAGCGGCTGTCGTTCATGCTGGCCGACACCGGCGCGGGCGTGGTGCTCGGGCACCGCCGCCTGCTGGCCGGTCTGCCGCTCTCCGAAGGACAGGGCATGCCCCTGGAGGACATCGCCGAGCAGCCCGGCACGGTGGAAGGGACGGGCCACGGCGGCGGCGACCGGGTGGCGACCGTCGTCTACACCTCCGGCTCCACCGGCCGGCCCAAGGGCGTCGCGGTGGCGCACCGCGGCATCGTGCGCCTGGTGTGCGGCACCGACTACGTGCGGCTCGGCCCCGACAGCGTGGTGGCCCAGCTGTCGAACGCCTCCTTCGACCCGCTGCTGTTCGAGCTGTGGGGAGCGCTGCTCAACGGCGGCCGCCTGGTGATCGTCCCCAACGAGACGGTGCTGTCGCCGCCTCGCCTGGCCGAGCTGGTCAAGGCGGAAGGAGTCACCACGCTCGCCCTGGTCACCGCGCTGTTCAACTCGGCGGTCGGCGCCGAGCCCGCCGTGTTCTCCACCGTCGGCCAGGTCTACATCGGCGGCGAGCGCGTCAACCTGGCCAGCCTGCGCCAGGCGGGTCACCCCGGGCTGCACAACATCTACGGCCCGACCGAGGTGACCAGCATCTCCACCTGCCTGCCGCTGGCGGACATCCCCGCCACCAACGGCCAGATCGGCCCGCCGATCGCCAACACCCAGGCCTGGGTCGTGAGCACGACCCTCTCCCCGGCCCCTGTCGGCGTGCCGGGCGAGCTGTGGCTGGGCGGCCCCGGCGTGGCCGTCGGCTACTGGCGGCGGCCCGGCCTGACCGCCGACCGCTTCGTCGCCGACCCGTTCTCCGGCACGCCGGGGGCCCGGCTCTACCGCACCGGCGACCTGGCCCGCTGGCGGCCCGACGGCACGCTGGAGTTCCTCGGCCGCCGCGACCACCAGGTCAAGGTCAGGGGCTTCCGGGTGGAGCTGGGCGAGGTGGAGGCGTCCCTGGCCGCGCACCCGGCGGTGGCCACCTGCGTGGTGACCGCGCCCGCGGGCAGGCTTCTCGCCTACGTCCAGCCGAACGCGGCCGTCAGCGCCGAGGAACTGCTCGGCCACCTCGCCGAACGGCTGCCGGAGCACATGGTCCCCACCACCGTCATGATCATGGACCGGCTCCCGCTGAACCCCAACGGCAAGATCGACCGCGCCGCGCTCCCGGTCCCCGAAGCCGACCGGCCCGCCGCCCGCACCCCCTACGTGGCGCCCCGCGACCCCGTCGAGGAGGCGATCGCGGACATCTGGCGCGACGTGCTGCAGATCGAGCGGCCCGGCGTGGAGGACGACTTCTTCGAGCTCGGCGGCAACTCGCTCGACGCCGTCCAGATCGCCTTCCGCATCCGCACCGCGTTCGGCGTGGATCTCGGCATCAAGCAGATCCTGGCCGAACCCCGCATCTCGGCGCTGGCCGTACGTCTCGCCGCGGAGCTCGACCGGCTCGTCCTGGCCCTGCCGGACGACGAGCTCGCGCGGCTCCTGCCGTCCGAGTCATGAGAGGACCCGCACGCATGTCGGAGACCTTCGCCGCGCGGATCGCGCAGCTGCCGCCGGAGCGGCGCAAGCTCCTGCTGGAGCGGCTGGCAGGCGAGCGGCGGCCGCGCGCGCCGCGCACCGGGGAGCCGCCGGCCCTCTCCTTCGCGCAGGAACGGCTGTGGTTCCTGTGGTCCATGGCGCCGGACAGCTCCGCCTACAACGCCCCCGCCGCGGTACGGCTGCGCGGCCCGCTCGACGCCGAGGCGCTGGGCCGGGCGGTCGACGGGGTGGTGGCCAGGCACGAGATCCTGCGCACCCGCTACGTCGCGGAGGGCGGCGTGCCCGCCCAGGTCGTCGACCCCGCCGCCCCGGTAGGGCTGCCGGTCGTTCCGGTGACGGAGGGCGAGCTGCGCCGGCTGGCCGACCGCGAGTGCGCGGCCCCGTTCGACCTGGAGCACGGTCCGGTGCTGCGCGCCACGCTGTTCCGGCTGGCGCCGGACGACCACGTGCTGCTCCTGGTCATCCACCACATCGCCGCCGACGGCTGGTCGCTGCCCATCCTGTGGCGGGAGCTGGACGCGCTCTACCGCGGCCAGGACCTGCCCGCGCTGGACATCCAGTACGCCGACCACGCCCACCGCCAGCGTGCCGAGTCCGGCGGCGACGGGCTGGACCACTGGTGCGGCCAACTGGCCGGGGTGGAGGAACTGGCCCTGCCGCTGGACCGGCCGCGCCCCCCGGAACCCGCCCACCGGGGGCAGCTCGTGCCGGTCCGGGTGCCCGGCGACAGCGCCGCGCGGCTGCGCGAGCTGGCCAGGCGGAACGGCTCGACCCCCTTCATGGTGCTGCTCGCCGCGGTCCAGGCACTGCTGTCGCGGGTGACCGGTCAGCACGACATCGCCGTGGGCACCCCGACGGCGGGACGGGATCGGCAGGACGTCGCGCCGCTGATCGGATTCTTCGTCAACACGCTGGTCGTCAGGACCGGCACGGCCGGCGACCCCACCTTCCGCGAGCTGCTGGCCAGGACCAAGGAAAGCGTCCTGAACGCCTTCGCCCACCAGCACATCCCGTTCGAGCGCGTCGTCGAGCGGCTCAACCCGGTGCGCGAGGCCGGGCGCAACCCGCTGTTCGACGTCATGGTCACCGGCGACAGCGACGCGGCGGGCGCGCGGCCCGAGCTCGGCGGGCTGGCGGTGGAGCCGTACCCGTGCGACGGCGGCGGCGCCCTGTTCGACCTGACCTTCAGCCTGGACGACTCCTTCGCGGGCACGCTGGAGTACGACGCGGAGCTGTTCGACCCGGGCACCGCCGAGCGCCTGGCCGGCCAGCTGGCCGAGCTGCTGCGGCAGGCCGCGGCCGACCCCGACCGGCCCGTCTCCGCGTACGACCTGATCAGCGAGGCCGAACGGCGGCGGCTGGCCGGATGGAACTCCACCGGGCTCGCCTTCGACCCGGAGACCGGGCTGGAGGCGCGCTTCGAGGCATGCGCCGACGCCGCGCCCGGCGACCTGGCCCTGGTGTGCGGCGAGCAGCGGCTGACCTACGGCCAGGTGGAGGAGCGGGCCAACCGGCTCGCCCACCTGATCGCCGAGCTCGGCGCCGGGATCGACGACGTGGTGGCGGTCTGTGTCGGCCGCGGCCCCGACTCGGTGATCGCCCCGCTGGCCGTGCTCAAGGCGGGCGCCGCCTTCTTCCCCGTCGACCCCGACCAGCCCGCGGACCGGCTGGCCGCCATGTTCGCCGGGGTCGCCCCCGCGGTCGTGCTGACCGGACCCGGCTTCGGCGCGGCCGTCCCGCCGGGGCCGTGGCGCGTCGCCGACGTCGCCGGGGCGGCCGGGCGGCCCGCGCACCGGCCCGGACGGCGGGTGCACCCCGACGCGCTGGCCTACGTCATCCACACCTCGGGTTCGACCGGCACGCCCAAGGGCGTCATGGGCACCAGGAGGGGCCTGGCCAACCTCCGGGCCGACTGGGCCGCCCGCGAGCTCGCGGTCCGCCGCTGGCTGACGGTCGCCAGCCCGTCCTTCGACGTCTTCCTCGGTGACGTGGCCAGGAGCCTGACCTTCGGAGGGAGCCTGGTGATCGCGCCGCGCGCCCTGGCGCTCGACCCGGCCGCGCTGGCCGGCGCGCTGGCCGCCGAGCGGATCGAGGCGTTCGACAGCATCCCCGCCGTCCTGCACAGCCTGGCGGGACACGTGGCGGCCGGTGGACCGGAGCTGCCCGAGCTGCGGCTGCTGGTCTCCGGCGGCGACGCCCTGCCGGTGGCCGACTGCGACGCCCTCATGGCGACGTTCGGCCCCCGGGTGCGGGTGCTGAACGCGTGGGGCGCCACCGAGACTACCATCGACAGCACCATCCACGAGGCGCGCCGGGGCGCCCGCACCGTCTCGGGGATCGTGCCCGTCGGCCTCGCCGCTGCCAACACCGCCGTCCACGTGCTCGACGAACACGGCCGCCAGGTGCCGATCGGCGTCGTGGGCGAGCTGCACGTCGGCGGCCCCGGCGTCGCGCGCGGCTACGCGAACCAGCCCGCCGCGACCGCCGCGAGCTTCGTGCCCGACCCGTTCGCCGCGGCGCCCGGCTCACGCCTGTACCGGACGGGGGACAGGGGGCGGCGGCTGCCCGACGGCGGCATCGAGTTCCTCGGCCGTGACGACGACCAGGTGAAGATCCGCGGACACCGGGTGGAGCCCGGCGAGGTGCGCGCCGTCCTGCGCGCGCATCCCGCGGTGGCCGACTGCCACGTGCTGGCCTGGCCGGACGGACGTGACCACCGCCTGGTCGGCTACGCCGTGCCGGACGGCGCAGCGGACGCCGCCGCGCTGCGCGACTTCTGCAACGAGCGGCTGCCGCGGCCGATGTGGCTGTCGTCCGTGGTCCTGGTGGACGCGCTGCCGCGCACGCTGAGCGGCAAGGTCGACCGCTCGCGCCTGCCGGACCCGGGCCCGGGGACGCAGGGCAGGCGGGCCGCCTACGAGGCGCCGCGCACCGAGCTGGAGGTGGCCGTGGCCGCGATCTGGCGGCGCGTGCTCGACCTCGACGGCACTCCCGGCGCCGAGATCGGCGCGCACGACGACTTCTTCGACCTCGGCGGCCACTCCATGCTCGCCACGCGGCTCCGGTTCGCGCTGCGGCAGGAGCTCGGCGCCGACCTCCCGGTCACCACCGTCTTCGAGGCGCCGACCGTGGCCGCCATGGCCGCCCGCGTCGCCGCCGCCCGCCCGGCGCCCGCCCCGATCGAGCCGGCACCGCGCGTGAGCGCGCTGCCGCTGTCGTTCGCGCAGGAACGGCTCTGGTTCCTGTGGAAGCTCGCGCCCGGCAGCACCGCCTACAACATGCCGGTCTCGGTACGGCTGCGCGGCCCGCTCGACCGGGCCGCCCTCGCCCGCGCGCTCAGCGGCGTCGTCGCCAGGCACGAGATCCTCCGCACCCGCTACGTCGAGACCGACGGCCGGCCCCGCCAGGTCATCGACCCGCCCGCCCCTGTCGAGCTGGGCGACGGGCTCGACGACGCCCTGGAGCGGCCCTTCGACCTGGAGCACGGACCCGTGCTGCGGGCCAGGCTGCACCGTGAGCCGGACGGCGCGCACGTGCTGCTGCTGGTCTTCCACCACATCGCCTGCGACGGCTGGTCGCTGCCCGTCCTGTGGGACGAGCTGGCCGCCCTCTACCAGGGCCGCGAGCTGCCGAGACTCGACGTCCAGTACGCCGACCACGCCGTCCACCAGCGGTCCGCGGCCGAGCCGGGAAGCCTGGAGCACTGGACGGCCCGGCTGGCCGGCCTGGAACCACTCGACCTGCCCGCCGACCGGCCGCGCTCGCACACGGTCGCGGGGCACGGCGACCACGTCCCGCTCGACCTGCCCGCCGACGGCATGCACCGGCTCGCCCGCGAGCACGGCGTCACCGTCTACATGGTGCTGCTCGCCGCCGTGCACGCGCTGCTGTCGCGGCTGACCGGCCGGCACGACGTCGCCGTGGGCACCCCGGTCACCGGCCGCGACCACCCCGCCACCGAGCCGCTGATCGGCTTCTTCGTCAACACCCTCGTGCTGCGCGGCGACACCACGGGCGACCCGGACTTCGCCGAGCTGCTGCGGCGCACCAGGCGGACCGTCCTGGAGGCGTTCGCCCACCAGGACACCCCGTTCGAGCGCATCGTCGAGCGGCTCAACCCGGTGCGCGTGCCCGGCCGCAACCCGCTGTTCGACGTGCTGGTCACCTACTCCAAGGAGGAGCGCCGCGACGTCTGGACGCTGCCCGGCCTGGACGTGGAGCGGCTGGACACCCGGGTGCCCACAGCCCAGTTCGACCTGACCTTCGCCGTGCACGAGACCGGCGGCAGGCTGCACGGCGCGCTGCACTACGCGTGCGAGCAGTTCGACCGGCCGACGGCCGAGGCGATGGCGGCCCGGCTGACGCGGCTGCTCGGCGCGGCCGTCGCCGGCCCGGCCGAGCCGGTCTCGCGGCTGCCGCTGCTCAGCGCCGAGGAGAGCGGCTGGGCGGAGGGCCCCCGCCGCGACGCGGACCCCGAACCGCTGCCGCACGTCTTCTCCGGCCATGTCGCGCGTACGCCGGACGCCCCGGCGCTCGTCGCCGGAACGGCCACGTGGACCTACGCCGAGCTCGACCGCGAGGCCAACCGGATCGCCCACCACCTGATCGCGGCGGGCGCCGGACCGGAGAGCGTCGTCGCGCTCGCCCTGCCGCGCTCGGCCGAGCTGATCGCCGCCATCCTGGGCGTGCTCAAGGCCGGCGCCGCCTACCTGCCGCTCGACGTGAGCCACCCCGCCGAGCGCGTCGCGTCGACGCTGCGCGACGCCCGGCCCGGGCTCCTGCTCACCTGCCGCGCGGCGGACGTGCCGTACGAGCGCAGACTGCTGGTGGAGGAACTGGGCGGCGGGCCCGACCACGATCCGGGCACGCCGCTGACGCCGGAGACGGCGGCCTACGTCGTCTACACCTCGGGTTCCACCGGCACCCCCAAGGGCGTCGTGCTGGAGCATCGCGGTCTGGCGAACCTGACGGCCAACCTGGGGGAGCGGCTGGACGCCGCGGGCGGGCCCGCGCACCGGGTGCTGCAGCTCGTCTCTCCCGGTTTCGACGTGATGGTCTCCGAACTGGCGACGGCGTTCACGCGCGGCGGCTGCCTGGTGGTCGCGCCGGCCACGTACACCGGCGAGGAGCTCGGCGCCTTCCTGCGGGAGCAGCGGGTCAGCCTGGCCCACGTGCCGCCCGCGATCCTGGCCACCGTGCCGCGCGAGCCGTTCCCCGACCTGCGCGTGCTCGTCGTCGGCGGCGAGGGCTGCCCGGCCGGGCTGATGGAGTGGTGGTCCACCGGCCGCACGATGATCAACGCGTACGGTCCCAGCGAGGTGACCGTCGACGCGACCGCCTGGCGCTGCGAGCCGGGCACCATGCTCATCGGCCACCCGCTGCCCCGCGTCCAGGCGCACCTGCTGGACGCCGCCCTCCAGCCGGTGCCCCCCGGAAGCCGCGGCGAGCTGTACGTCGGCGGCCCCGGCGTCGGCCGCGGCTACCTCGGCAGGCCGGGGCTGACCGCGGCGCGCTTCGTCGCCTGGCACGGCGGCGCCCGCCTCTACCGGACCGGCGACCTGGCCCGGCGGCTGCCCGGCGGCGCGCTGGAGTTCCTCGGCCGCGCCGACGACCAGATCAAGCTGCGCGGTCACCGCATCGAACCGGCCGAGATCGAGCACGCGCTGGGCCGGGCGCCCGGCGTCACCTCGGCGGCGGTGATCTCCCGGGGCGACCAGCTGATCGCCTACGTCGTGCCCGCCCGCGCCAACCCGGCCGCCGTCATGGCGCACGCCCGCACCCAGCTGCCCACCCACCTGCTGCCCGCGGCGATCCTGCCGCTGGACGCGCTGCCGCTCACCCCCAACGGCAAGCTCGACAAGGCCGCCCTGCCCGAGCCGCCGGCCACCCGGCACCGGCCGCCCCGCACGCCGCGCGAGGAGACGCTGCTGCGGCTGTTCAACGACACGCTCAACGCCACCCACCTGGGCATCGACGACGACTTCTTCGCCAACGGCGGCCACTCCATCCTGGCCACCCGGCTGATCAGCCGCATCCGCGGCGCGCTGAGCGCGACGCTGACCATCCGCGACCTGTTCGACCACCCGACCGTGGCGGGGCTGGCGGAGGTGCTGCGCGAGGACGCCAGGCCCGCGCTGCGCCCGATGGCCAGGCCTGACCGGCTGCCGCTGTCCTTCACCCAGCGCCGCCTGTGGTTCCTGAACCGGCTGGAGGACGCGGGCGACCACGCCCAGAACACGCTCACCTGCCTGCGGCTGCGCGGGCCGCTGGCCACCACCGCGCTGGCCGCCGCGCTCACCGACGTGGTGGCCAGGCACGAGCCGTTGCGCACCGTCTTCCCCGAGGACGCCAGCGGGCCGTACCAGCGGATTCTCGCCCCCGCCGTCCTCGGCCTGGCCCCCGAGCCGGTCACCGAGGACGACCTGCCCGGCCTGCTGACCGACGTCGCCTCGCAGGGCTTCGACCTGACCCGCGAGACGCCGCTGCGCGCCAGGCTCTTCCAGCCGGCGGCGGACGAGTACGTGCTGCTCCTGGTCGTGCACCACATCGCCTGCGACGGCTGGTCGATGGCGCCGCTCGCGCGCGACCTGGCCGAGGCCTACCGCGCCAGGCTGGAGAACCGGGCTCCCGGCTGGCGGCCGCTGCCGGTACGCTACGCCGACTTCGCGCTCTGGCAGGACCCGGGCGACGACCACCTGGACTTCTGGCGCACCACCCTCGACGGCCTGCCCGACCAGCTGGAGCTGCCCACGGACCGGCCGCGCCCGGCGATCGCCAGCTACCGCGGCGACACCGTGCCCTTCACCATCCCCGCCGGGGTGCACGGGCGCATGGCCGAGGTGGCGCGCGAGCACGGCGTCAGCCTCTTCATGGTCACGCAGGCGGCGCTCGCCGCGCTGCTCACCCGGCTGGGCGCGGGGAGCGACATCCCGATCGGCACCGCGGTGGCCGGCCGTACGGACGAGAGTCTCGACGACCTGGTCGGCTGCTTCATCAACACGCTGGTGCTGCGCACCGACACCTCGGGCGACCCGAGCTTCGGCGAGCTGCTCGCCCGGGTGCGGCACGCGAACCTGGCCGCCTACGAGCACCAGGAGACCCCGTTCGAGCGGGTCGTCGAGGCGGTCAACCCGACCAGGACGCTCGCCCGCTTCCCGCTCTTCCAGGTGCTGCTGGTCTTCCAGAACAACGCCGCCGCCGACATGTCCTTCCCCGGCGTGCGCTCGGCCCACGAGCCGGTACGGCACGGCACCGCGGACTACGACCTCACCCTCGACGTCATCGAGCGCTACGACGAGTGCGGCCGCCCCGAGGGGATGGACGCCTACCTGGAGTACGCCGTCGACCTGTTCGACCGCTCGACGGCCGAGTCCATGGCCGAGCGCCTGCTGCGCCTGCTGGAGGCCGCCGTCGAGGACCCGGGCACCCGCGTCGGGGCGCTGCCCGTGCTCACGTTCGACGAGGTGGAGCTGGAGTTCGCCCGCTCGCGCGGTCCCCGGATCGAGCCGCCGGAGCTGACCGTGCCGGAGAGCTTCGCACGGCAGGCCGCCAGGACCCCGGACGCCGTCGCGGTCGTGGCGGGTGACCACCGGTGGAGCTTCGCCGAGCTCAACCGCCGGGCCAACGCCATCGCCCACCACCTCCGCGCCCGGGGCGCGGGACCGGAGCAGCTGATCGCGCTGGCCCTGCCCCGCGGCGCCGAGATGATCGCGGCGGTGCTGGGCGTGCTGAAGGCGGGCGCCGCCTACCTGCCGCTGGACCTGGAGCACCCGGCGGAGCGCATCGCCTACACGCTGGACGACGCGCGACCGCTGCTGGTGCTGGCCACACGGGAGAGCGCGGTGCCGTACGAGCGGACCGTGCTGCTGGAGGAGGTGCCCGACGGCCCCGGCCACGACCCGGGCACGCCGCCGCGCCCCGGGCACGCCGCCTACGTCATCTACACCTCCGGTTCCACCGGGCGGCCCAAGGGCGTGGTGCTGGAACACGGCGGCCTGGCGCACCTGCTCGGCGCGCACCGGCACGGGCTGTTCACCGCGGCCCGCGGCGAGCGGCTGCGCATCGGCTTCGTGGTGCCGCTGACCTTCGACACCTCGTGGGACTCGATGCTGTGGCTGATGGACGGCCACGAGCTGCACGTCATCGACGACGTCACCCGCCGGACGCCGGAGGACCTGGTCGACTACATCGACGTGCACCGCGTCGGCTTCGTCGACCTCACCCCCGTCTTCATGGAGCAACTGGTCGCCGCCGGGCTGTTCGCGCCGGGCAGGCACCACCCGAAGGCGCTGATGGTCGGCGGCGAGGCGGTCTCGGCGGGGCTGTGGCGGTCGATGCGGGAAGCGCCCGTCACCGACAGCTACAACTACTACGGCCAGACCGAGTGCACCAACGACAGCACCGGATACCGGGTGCGCGACGGCGACATCCCGCTGATCGGCCACCCGCTGGCCAACACCGAGGTGCTGCTGCTCGACGACAACCTGCTGCCGGTGCCGCCCGGCGTGCGCGGCGAGCTGTACATCGGCGGCCCCGGCGTCGGCCGCGGCTACCTCGGCCGGCCGGGCCTGACCGCCCAGCGCTTCGTGGCCGCCCCCGGCGGGCGGCGCTGGTACCGCACGGGCGACCAGGCCAGGCGGCGGGCCGACGGCGCGCTGGAGTTCGTCGGCCGGGCCGACAACCAGGTCAAACTGCGCGGCCACCGCATCGAGCTGGCCGAGATCGAGAACACGCTCGGGCAGGCGCCCGGCGTCGCCCAGGCGGCGGTCATCGTCCGCGACGACCAGCTCGTGGCCTACGTGACCCCCGAGCACGCGGACCCGGCGCGGCTGCACAGCCACGCCCTGGCCCACCTGCCGACCCACATGCTGCCCGCCGCCTACCTGCCGCTGCCCGAGCTGCCGCTCAACGCCAACGGCAAGCTCGACCGCCGGGCGCTGCCGGAACCGCCGCGCACCGGGCACCGGCCGCCGCGCACCCCGCGCGAGCACACCCTGCTCGGCCTGTTCACCGAGGTCCTGGAGCGGCCGGAACTGGGGGTCGACGACAACTTCTTCGCCGCCGGCGGCCACTCCATCCTGGCCGCCCGGCTGATCAGCAGGGTGCGTTCGACGCTCGGCGCCTCGCTGAGCATCCGCGACCTGTTCGCCGCGCCCACGGTGGCCGAACTGACCGAGCGCCTGTCCGGCGGCGGCGCCGGCGACGACCCGTTCGACGTGCTGCTGCCGCTGCGGCCCTCGGGCACGCTGCCGCCGCTGTTCTGCGTGCATCCCGTCGGCGGCGTCAGCTGGTGCTACAGCAGCCTGCTGCCGCACATCGAACCGGACCGGCCGGTCTACGGCCTGCAGGCCACCGGACCCGACCAGCCCGGCTCGGTGGCCGAGATGGCCGAGCGCTACCTGGAGGTCATCCGCCGCGTGCGGCCGGAAGGGCCCTACCACCTGCTCGGCTGGTCGTTCGGCGGCCTGGTGGCGCACGCCATGGCCGAGCGGCTGCCGGGTGAGGTCGGGCTGCTGGCCCTGCTCGACGGCTATCCCGCCTTCTCGGGCGCGGAGCGGCCGGGCATCGAGGACGCCGCCGAGGCCCGCGCCCTGCTCATGGACTCCGTCGGCTACGCGGCCGACCTCGACGAGGAGCTCGTCGCGTCGATGACGGAGACCGTGCTGCGCAACTCCAAGCTGCTCGACACCCACCGGCCCGGCCGCTACGACGGCGACGCTCACCTGTTCATCGCCACCCGGACCTGGCCGGCCGGGCTGTCGGCGGCCGGGATCTGGGCGCCGCACGTGGCGGGACGGCTGGCCGTACACGAGATCGACTGCGACCACGACGCCATGGCCAGGGCCGAGGCGATGGCCCTGATCGGGTCGATCGTGGCCGGACACTGCCGGGAGGCATGAAGCGATGTTCAAAGTCGTCGTCAACCACGAGGAGCAGTACTCCGTCTGGCCCGAGGGCCGCGACAATCCCGCCGGCTGGACCGACGAGGGGGTCCGCGGCAGCCGTGAGGAGTGTCTGGAGCACATCTCGGCCATCTGGACCGACATGCGGCCGCTCAGCCTGAGAGGACAGCACTGATGATCAACGACGTGGTGATCGTGGGCGGCGGGACCGCGGGCTGGATGACCGCCACCTACCTCAAGAGGGCCTTCGGCGACCGGGTCTCCGTCACCCTGGTCGAATCGCCCCGAATCCCCACCATCGGGGTGGGCGAGGCGACCTTCAGCACCGTCCGCCACTTCTTCGACTATCTCGGCCTCGACGAGCGGGAGTGGATGCCGCAGTGCTCCGCCTCCTACAAGCTGGCCATCCGCTTCCAGAACTGGCGCGGCGACGGCACCCACTTCTACCACCCGTTCGAGCGGCTGCGGGTGAGCAACGGGTTCACCCTCGCCGACTGGCACCTGCAACTGAACGGCGCGGCCGAGCCGTTCGACCGGCACTGCTACCTCACCCCGTGGCTGTGCGAGGCCCGGCGCTCGCCGAGGCTCCTCGACGGAAGCCTCTTCGCCTCCGGGCTGGACGGCTCGCTGGGCCGCTCCACCCTGGACGAGCAGCGGGCCCAGTTCCCGTACGCCTACCACTTCGACGCCGCGCAGCTCGCCGCCTACCTCACCGGCATCGGCGTACGGGGCGGCGTGCGCCACGTGCTCGACGACGTCACCGCGGTCGGCCGGGACGAGCGGGGCTGGATCAGCCACGTCTCCACCAAGGAGCACGGCGACGTGACCGGGCAGCTCTTCGTCGACTGCACCGGCTTCCGCGGCCTGCTGATCAACCAGACGCTCGGCGAGCGCTTCCGCTCCTTCACCGACGTGCTGCCCAACAACCGTGCCGTCGCGCTCCGCGTCCCGCGCGAGGAGCAGGAGCTGATCAACCCGTACACCACGGCGACGGCCATGGACGCGGGCTGGATCTGGACCATCCCGCTCTACGGCCGCAACGGCACCGGCTACGTCTACTCCGACGAGTACTGCTCCCCGGAGGAGGCCGAGCGCACGCTGCGCGCCTTCGCCGCACCCGGCCGCGACGACCTGGAGGCCAACCACATCCGGATGCGGATCGGCCGCAACGAGCGTTCCTGGGTCGGCAACTGCGTCGCGGTCGGCCTGTCCAGCGGGTTCGTCGAACCCCTGGAGTCGACCGGCATCTTCTTCATCCAGCACGCCATCGAGCAGCTGGTCAAGCACTTCCCCGACGAGCGGTGGGAGCCGCGCCTGATCGACGGCTACAACGACAGGGTCGCCAGGGTGATCGACGGGGTGCGGGAGTTCCTGGTGCTGCACTACCGCGCCGCCGCCCGCGCCGACACGCCGTTCTGGAAGGAGACGAAGGTCCGCCCGATCCCGGAGTGGCTGGCCGGGTTCCTGCCGGTCGCGGCCACCCGGCTCCCGGACGAGAGCACGATCTACCCCTACTACCACGGGTTCGAGCTCTACTCGTGGATCACGATGCTGCTCGGCCTGGGCCACTACAAGCCCGGCCCGCGCCCCGCGCTCGCCCATCTCGACCCCGCGGGGGCCAGGGCGGAGTTCGCCGACCTGCGCGCCGGGGCCCAGCGGATGGCGGCGGCGCTGCCCGCCGCCCACGAGTACCTGACGAGCTTGCGTTGACCCCGCTCGCCGAGTCCTGCCGCGCGTTCATGAGCGCCTATCCGACGGGCGTGGCGGTGGTGACGGCGATGAGCTCGGACGGCGAACCCTGCGGGCTCACCTGCTCCTCGCTGATCAGCGTCACGCTGACCCCGCCGACGCTGCTGGTCAGCATGAACGTGCACAGCCGCACCCTGGCGGCCACCGTCGACGCCGGCGGATTCGGCGTCAACCTGCTGCCCGCCAGGTCGCGGCCGGCCGCCGAGCTGTTCTCGTCGCTCACCGCCGACCGGTTCTCCGCCATCCGGTGGGCTCCCGCGGGACCGCGGCGGCTGCCCCGGCTGGAGGAGGACCTGCACGGCTGGGCGGAGTGCGCGGTGGAGCAGGTCCTGACCGTCGGCGACCACGCGGTCGTGCTCGGCCGGGTGGTCGACATCGCCAGCGACCCCGAATCCCCGCTCATGTACGGCTTCCGGGAATACGCCACGTGGCACCGGGACGCGGAAAGGACCCTTCGTGCTTGACATCGCCCTGGTCAACATGCCGTTCGCCGACCGCAGGCGGCCGTCGTTCGCGCTGAGCCAGCTCTCCTCGCTGGTCCAGCGCGACTTCGGCGACGAGGCCAGAGTACGGGTCTGCTACCTCAACCACGACGTGGTGCGCTTCTTCGGCGCCGAGCTGTACGACGCCGTCGCCGAGGGCATGGAGCACCACGTCGCCGGCATCGGCGACTGGCTCTTCCGCCAGGTCGCCTTTCCGGACGCGCCCGACAACGGCGAGGAGTACTTCAGTCGCTACTTCGCCGGCCCCGCGCACGCGGCTCTGCGGGCCCGGCTGATGCGGCACCGCGAGCGGCTGGGCGAGTTCTGCGCCCACCTGGCGGAGAAGTACCGGCTGGCCGAGGCCGACGTGGTCGGGTTCAGCTCGATGTTCATGCAGACCGTGCCCAGCCTGGCCATGGCGGCCGTCGTCAAGGAGCGCTCTCCCGGCACCGTCACGGTCATGGGCGGCGCCAACTGCGAGGCGCCGATGGGCGCGGCCCTCGTGGAGCACGCAGGCCAGCTCGACTACGCCTTCTCGGGCCCCGCCCTGCGGAGCTTTCCCCGCTTCCTGCGCGCGGTGATCGACGGCGACGAGGAGACCCCGCACCGCATCCCCGGCGTCGTGTCGCGGCGCAACTGCCAGGAGGATCGCTACCGGCGGGCCATCGGCGCCGACACCGACATCGACGACTGCCTGGAGCCCGACTACGCCTCGTTCGTCTCGTCCTTCGACGAGCTGACCGCGGCCGTCGAGGACAAGGTCGAGCCGATCCTGTTCTTCGAGACCTCGCGCGGCTGCTGGTGGGGTGAGCGCTCGCACTGCACGTTCTGCGGGCTCAACGGGCAGGGCATGGCCTATCGCGCGATGACGCCGGACCGGGCCGTCGCCCAGTTCGAGCGGCTCTTCGAGTACGCGCCCTGGTGCACCGTCTACTCCTGCACGGACAACATCATGCCGCTGGAGTACCTCACCGAGGTCCTGCCCCGGCTGCGGCCGCCCTCCGGCGCGTCGATCTTCTACGAGGTCAAGGTCGGCCTCGACCAGCAGGACATGAGCGAGATGGCCAGGGCGGGCGTCGACCGGATCCAGCCCGGCATCGAGGCGCTGTCGACGGGCACGCTGAAACTGATGAAGAAGGGCTCCTCGGCGTTCCAGAACATCCAGCTCCTGAAGAACTGCGTGCGGTACGGCATCGCCCCGGCGTGGAACCTGCTCATCGGCTTCCCCGGCGAGCCGGAGTCGACCTTCGCCAAGTATCTCGACGACCTGCCGTCGCTGGCCCACCTGCCGCCGCCGGAAGGCGTCTTCCCGGTACGGTTCGACCGCTACAGCCCCTACTTCAACCAGGCCGGCGACTTCGGGCTCGACCTACACCCGGTGGACCACTACCGGCTCACCTACCCCTTCCCCGAGGAGTCGCTGAGCCGGCTGGCCTACTACTTCAACGACCGGGCCGTCGCACCGTACATGATCGGTGTGGCCAGGTGGATCCGGCCGCTCACCGCGGCCGTGGCCGACTGGTCACGCGGCTGGGAGGACGGCGACCCGCCCGTCCTGCGGCTGGAGGAGGAGGCCGGGTCGTGGTTCGTGCGCGACTCCCGCCCGGGGACGGCGTCCCGGTACGCGCTGGACGAGGCGGTGGCGCGCACGCTGCTCGTCCTCGAACGCCCCACCCGCGTGGACCGCCTGACCCCCGAGCAGGCCGGGCACCTCGGCGAGCTGCGCGAGCGCGGTCTGATCTTCACCGAGGGGGAGCGGGCGATGAGCCTCGTGCTGGCCGAGACCGGGACCGATCCGATGCCCCGGCCGAGGCGCTCACTGGTCAGCTCCCGCCGCCGGCCGCTCGTGCTGACGACCGGCTAGACGGCATCTTTGTGCCAGTCACGCGGCCGGGCCCGCCGGGCCTGCGGGCCCGGTGATGTGATCGAAGTCCCGACACCGGAGAGCGTGATGCACGACTTCGACCACTGGGCGGAGCTCTACCTCGCCTGGACCGCGATGGGCGGCGCCGATCCACGGGAGATCGCCTACTACCAGCGGCTGACCGGCAGTGCGGACGGGTCCGTCGCCGATCTCGGCATCGGCGCGGGCCGGCTGGCCGCCGAGCTCAAACCCCGGGTCGGGGTGGACGTCTCGGCGGCGATGCTGCGCGCGGCCCGCGAGCGGCTGGGCGACGGCGTCCGGCTGATCCAGGCCGACCTGGCGGCCTGCGAGCTGCCCGAGCCGGTGGCGCTGCAGTACTGCGGCCAGAACACCCTCAACCATCTGCCGCGCGGGGCCGTCCGCGACGCGCTGGCCTGCGCGTTCCGCAACGCCCTGCCGGGCGGGCGGCTCGCCTTCGAGGTCGTCCAGCCGCGCCCCGAGCGGCAGAAGGCCCGGGACGGCGTGCCCAGGCTGCGGGTCTGGGACGAGCGGCGGGCCGTGTGGGAGGTCACCCGCATGCTGGACAAGCAAGGGCTGGAGGTGGAGATGATCGGGCTGCTCGAAGCGCTCGACGAGCGCCGGGTGGTGGACCGGCGCTACTTCCCGCCGATCCGGATGTGCTTCCTGACCATGGCCGAGATCGAGCGGTGGGCGGGCGAGACGGGCTGGGAGGTGGAGAGCGCGCACGCCGGGTTCACCGGCGAGCCGCTCGCGCCCGGTTCCTCGACGGCCGTGTGGTGCCTGCGCAGGCCGGCATGAACGCGCCCGTCGTCAGCGCGGAGCAGGTGGTCGCGACCCTTGAGCTGATCAGCGGCCAGGAGCTGGAGACGCCCGGCGAGGTGCTCTACGCCGCCAGGCGCGAGCAGCCCTCTCTGGTGGCGACGCTGCTCAGCGCCTGGGAGAGCGAGGGGCGGCGGCTCAGCCCGGCCCTGGCGCACGAGCTGGAGCAGCAGCGCGGCCGGATGGCCTTCTACCGCGACCAGTGGGCGCGCCTGCCCGACCGGCCCGTCTCGCTCAAGGGGCTGGAGTTCGCCGACCGCTATCCGGGCGGCCTGCTCAGGTACATGAACGACCTCGACCTCTGGATACCCGACCGTGACCGGCTGTGGGCGCTGACCGGGTGGCTGCTCGCCGAGGGCTGGTCGATGCACACCGCCTCGTTCGTCAGGCTCGGCGGCGCGACCCAGGTGATCGTCAGCCTGCGACGCCTGCCGGGTGATCCGTACGCCCTGCCTTACGGGATCGAGCTGAGCACGCTCGCCTACATCGGCGACGGGATCGCGGCGCCGCACCGCACGGAGGCGCCGGCGGACCCGGTGGTCAAGAACCTCCTGGCACTGCTGTACGAGCGGTTCGAGCAGCCGTACCGGGTCAGGGACCTGATCGACGCCGCGCTGCTGCTCGGCGGCGCGGACGAGGCCACGCTCGCCCGGTGCGCGCCGGCGGTCGGCGCGGCGGAGCTCTGGCCCGAGTACGCCGAGCTGGCGAGGCTGCTGCGGCAGAGCCCTTTCGACGTGCCGGACCTGCCGGGCGAGCGCCGGGCACAGGTCAGGCAGAGCCGGTCGCGGCGGCGCGCCAGGGTGCTGAGGGCGCTGCGCCGGCCGCTCCGCCTGGCGGCCACGACGCTGCAGCTGCGCAGGCCGGGAACGGCGATCCTGGAACGGCTGAGCCCGCGGGCCGCGCTGGAGGCGGGGCTGATCCTTTTCGCGCTGCCGGTCGAGGGCGGCGAGCGTGCGGACGTGCTGACGCTGCGTGAGTACGGCGGGGCGATGTGGGCGCACACGCCGGTGGGACGGTTCATCCTGGTCCACGGGACTGAGGTGGACGAGGACCTGCTGGCCGGGGCAGAGCCGGTGGGCGCGCTGTGAGCCGCCCGGTCCACGTCGCCGAGCGCGGCGCGGCGCCCGCCTGGCTGGCGCATCGGCCCGGCGCCGCGGTGACCACGGTCAGCGTGTGGCTGCGCGCCGGTTCCCGGCACGAGCGGCCCGGCGTCGAGGGCGGCACCCACCTGCTTGAGCACATCCTGATGCAGGTCCCGTCGGCCGGCGGGGAGCGGGTGATCGACCTGCTGGAGGATCTCGGCGGCGAGGCGAACGCGATCACCAGCCGTGAGCATCTGGTCCTGTACGCGCGGGTGCCGAGCGAGGAGGCGGCCGCGGCGCTGGACATCCTGGCCCGCGCCCTGGCCGAGCCCGAGCTGAGCGCGCCGGTGCTGGAGGCCGAGCGCAAGGTCGTCCAAGAGGAGCTGCGGCTGGCCGCGGCGGACCCCCTGGACGTGGTCCACGACATCTTCTTCGGGCTGGCCTATCCGGGCCACCCGCTGGGCAGGCCGGTCGGCGGGACGATCGAGGAGGTCGGCAGGCTGGAGCTGGACGCGCTGCGCGACCATCACCGGCGCTTCCTCGGCTCGGCCGGCGTGGTGGTGTGCGGCGGCGCCGACCCCGACGACCTGCTGCGCGTCCTGGACAAGGGACCGCTGGCCGCGCTGCCGCCGTGGCAGGAGAGCGATCCCGGCGAGCCGCCCGCCTGGGGCGGCGGGCGCGAAGCGCTGCGGCTGAACGCCGACACCACCGGGGTGGTGCTGGGCGGCCCGGCGGCCGCGTACCGGGATCCGCTGCGCCACCGCTGGCCCGTGCTGATGGAGCTGCTGGCCGGGGCCAGCTCGGCGCTGCTCACCGAGGAGCTGCGCAACCGGCGGGGGCTCTGCTACGAACTGTGGCCGATGGTGGCCCCCTACCGCGACGCGGGGACCTGGCGGGTCTTCCTCGCCACCGCGCCCGAACATCTGGACGAGGTCGTCGGCCGCGCGACGGAACTGCTCGCCGAGCCGCGCTGGACGGAGGCGGAGGTGACGCGGGCCGCCAGGCGCGCTGCCGGGCTGCTGCGGCTGGAAGCGGAGCAGTCGCTGGAAGAGGTCCTGCTGTACGGCAAGCACGCCCTGGTGGCGGGCACCCCCCACTGGACCCTCGCCGACGAGCTCGCGGCGATCGAGGCGGTGCGCGGGCCCGGCCTGGCCGAGATCCCGGGCCCGCTCGCCGTGGCGACCGCGGGCGGCGCGTAATGGCGTCTTGCTGCCAACAAACGCGGCGGCCCGCGAGAAGGCTGCGGGAAACAGCGACCATGGGGCCCAGGAAATCGCCGTGTGGAAAGGAGAGAAATGGACCGGCAGCGTCGAGTCAGTCTTCGCCCCAAGCTGACCAGGAAATGAGGCAGGAAAACATGGACCGGCGCCATTTCGTCGTCCGTCGTCCCAAGCTCCGGAGAAAGTGAGACGATCCCATGGATCGGCACATCTACATTGTCATCAAACGCCCCCGCGTCCGGAAATCCCGTAAGAGCTAGAAACTGAGGAAGTGACGGATGGCCGAGATCGTGTGGGACAGGACGATCCTGTTCCTGTTTCCGCCCGACGCGTTGATGCGGCATCTCGTCACTCCGGTCCTGGAACGGCTGGAGGAGCACGGGTTCGAGCCGACTCGCTACGAGGTGCTGTGGCACCGGCCGCCCGGGCAGGACGCCTTCCAGGAAACCAAGATCACTTCCGTCTGGAAGGCCTACTTCTACCGGCAGGTCGACGTGGTGTTCGATCTCGGGCCGAGCCTCGCCCTGCTGGTAGAGGACAGGTCGTCCGCGCCGGAGCCGCACCGGCGGCTGCGTGCCCTGAAGGGCGCCAGCGACCCGGCGGCGGCCGAGCCCGGCACGATCAGGCGTGACCTGCGCGGCGTCAACGTGCTGCTGGACCTGGTGCACAGCTCCGACAGCCCGGAGGATTCCCGGCACGAGGCCGGGATCTTCATGGGCGACGGCCACGGCACGGCGCTCCACGGCGACCAGGGGCCGCTCCGCGACCTGGTGGCGCTCCTGGAGGCCGGTGTGCCGCGCGAGAGCAGGGAGTTCGACGACGTGCGCGCCGGGTTGCGCTCGCGGGTCGTGGCCGCGCTCTGGCACGAGCTCGACGACGGGGCGCGCAAGCTGGCCCCCGAGCTGGCCGTGTCGGCCAGGGACGGCGCGGGCGCCGAGCTCGCCGCGCTGCTCCCCGCCGGCCATCCGCTGGCCGAGCTCCTGGCCTGCGAGTTCCTGCCGGAAGGCGAGCGTCTCGACCTGCGGCGGGCGGCGGCCAAGCTCGCGGTCCACGGGGTGTCGATGGACCGATGGGAGCACGCGGTGCTGCAGACGTCGATGCTGTTCCCGCCGCTGCGCCGCTGGCAGTGAGCCCGTCACGGTGACAGGGTGGTCGTCCTGGCGCTCCACTCGATCAGCGGCTTGAGCTCCGGGTCCAGCGCCAGCACCCAGATCGGCAGCTCGACGGCCCGGCATCCCCGTGACAGCTTCGCCCGCCAGGCGCCGTGCCCGTAGTGCAGGCGGCTGACCCCGGCCTCGGCGGCGTGGCGGCCCGGCTCGTAGAAGGCGGTCGCGAAGTACGTGTGCCGCGCCTCGTGGACGTCGTACGCCATGGCCGTGCTCACGCAGTACCAGGTGCCCCGGTGGGGGACGAAGAGCCCGTATCCCACGAGCCGTTCGCCGAGCTCCGCGCCGAACAGCAGCGCGCCGCCCGAGCAGAGCGCCCGCAGGCGGCGGGCCACGGCCGCCGGATCGGGGCTGCCGCCATATTTCCGGGAATGTCCGCACTTCAGATCGACCATCCCCGGCACAGGCCGCCCGATCTCGGTCATGCGGAGCCGCACCCCCGCCTCCGCCAGCCGCCGCGTCTCCCGCCGCGCCTCCTTCGCCCGCCGCGCCGGCAAGGGCGTGCCCGGGGTGAGCTCGCACGAGTACGACATCGGCATCCCGGTGAAGCCCTGCCCGCCGAGCGCCCGCTCCAGCGCCGGCCCCCGCGTGTACAGGAACGCCACCGCCCGCAGCCCGCGTGCCCGCGCCCAGGCGACGATCTCGGACACCAGGGTCTCCACCGCCGCGGCGTCGTCCCCGGCCGGGCCGAGCGCGTGACACTCGTACCCGGGCAGCATGACCACCAGGTGCGGCGTGCACCCGGGCCAGGCCGCCCGCCGGGCCCGCGCCGCCCTGGTGGCCGCGCTCAGCGGCAGCTTCGGGGTGTCCGCCGTCAGCAGGTGCCCGAGGTCGAACACCTCGCCGGGACGCGGCCGCTCGACGACGGTCCCGTGCAGGATCGCCCCGTCCAGCTCGAAGGTGTACGGCGAGCCGGGCACCCGCCCGCCCATGGCGGCCAGCCAGCGGCCGGTGCTGAACAGCGGTCCCTCGGCCGGGAGCAGCCCGGCGGTCACCCGCATCAGACCTTGACCAGGCACGCGTCGAGCCCCAGGCGGCTCAGCCCGTGCCTGAGCTTGAACCGCGGGTTGCCCCGCCCGCCCTCCAGGACCTCGCACCCCTCGCGCACGGCCTGCTCGGCGGTCGCGGCGTGCAGGAGCGCATACGGGCTGAACCCGCCCGTCACGTCGTAGTCCACCCCGCACGCCCAGGCGTGGAAGCGGCGGCCGTCGCGCAGCGCGATCCCCGCGGCGACGAGCCGCTCCTCCTGGCGGATCTCGATGGCGAGCGCCAGGTCGCCCAGCCCGGTGACGAAGCCGGCGAACAGCTCGGGCGGGTAGAAGCCGCCGGTGCCGTGTCGGGCCGCGGTCCTGGCGCACAGCCGCCCGATCTCCATGAGGTCCGCCTCGCCCGCGATCCCGACCCGCTGCCACACGCCGGACTCCTCCGCTCTGCGCCGGCCCCGGCGCAGGTTGGCGCGCGCCTTCCGGGTGGCGTGGACGAAGGGGTGCGGCAGTCCGCGCAGGTCGAGACGGAAGCGGTCCTCGATGTGCTCGGCGGAAAAGCCCAGCTCTACGAGACCGGCGCGGAGCGGTGAGTCGTGCGCGACGTTGACGAACCCGTACCAGTCGGCCTCCAGCTCCAGGGCCAGGCCGCGCATCGCGTCGGCCACGGCCTCCAGCGCCGGCGCGCCGGGCAGCCAGGCGTCGTAACAGTGCCAGACGTGGCTCAGCAGGCCGCGCTCCGCGCCGGTCACCGGGTAGCGGGCACGCAGCTGGCCGAGGGGGTCCAGCCCGTCCATCAGCGAGACGGGAAGCACCGCGACCGGACGCCCGCCCTCGCGCACCACCAAATAGCGGAATGACTTCACGGCCCCCAGCGGATGACGGGCGTAGGACCGCAAATAGCGATGCCGATAGAAAACCGGCGCCCCGCAGGACGAGACAATCGCATCCCATTCCGCGCCGTCAAGGGCGTCGATTGACGTGAAGATGCCAATTTCCAGGCTGTCGCTCATATCGCCCTTTCGCCGACTGTAGAAACGATATTAAGCACAATGAACAGCGAGGAGAAAGCCGTGGCCCAAGTCGTCTTCCATAACAAGGTGGGCGGTTCCGAAACTCTGGAGGCCGCCGCCGGCCGGCCGCTCACGGAGGTCCTGACCGCCCACGGCATCCCCGTCAACGCGGTCATCACCACCCGCAACGGGAAGATCGTCCCCGAGGAGACGACGATCGTCGGCGAGCACGACGTCATCGAACTGCGCCAGGTGCGCCACTACGACCTCGACGTCACCCGCCGGCCCGCGACCACGGTGTACGGCACGCCCGACCCGATCTACACCAAGTCCATCCTGTTCGACACCATGGGCCGCCTGGAGCGGCGCGTGGAGCAGTTCGACGAGGAGAGCTTCGTCCGCTACGTCGAGGAGACCTTCGTCCAGAGCGTGCTCGGCCACGGCGTGCTCCAGGCGGACGACAACGTGGTCATCGGCCTGTCGGGCGGCCGCGACAGCGTCGCCTTCCTGAAGCTGCTCGAACGCACCAGGCACCGGCTGCCCGCCTTCACGATGACCTCGGTGACGATCACCGGCCTGCCCGACTGGGAGGAGCCGGCCACCTTCGCCGCCGCCCGCGCCTCGGCCGAAGGGCTCGGCATCGACCAGGTCATCGTCGACGCCTCCGACATCGAGCGGGTCTTCAAGCTCCGCCGCCCCTTCGTGGAGGCGATGAACGAGGTGGTCGGCGGCGACCGGAGCCACCTGAACATGGTCGTGGGCCACCAGGTGCTGCGGCGCATGCTGGAGGACCACGCCCAGCGGATCGGCGCCGGTACGGTCGCGTTCGGGTTCAACGGCGACGACCTGGTGGCCAGCATGGTCACGTGGCTCACCAGCGGCTTCCGGATGGGCGGCATCCCGGTCAGGCAGATCGGCGGGATGCGCTACGTCTTCCCGCTCTACCGCATCCCGAAGAAGGAGCTGACGATCTACCTGGAGCTGGTCGCTCCCGAGCTGAACCGCCAGGGCACCCCCGGCCGCTTCACCACCGGCCCGCAGGAGCGCTCGATGGCCTACGCCATGGCCGACCACCTGTACGGCCTGTGGCCCGGCATCGACTACTACCTGTTCGAGTCGTTCTCCACCATGCAGCGCTACATGTTCCCGCTGGTCGAAGAGAAGTGCCGGGTCTGCGAAGGCGTCTACGTGGCTCAGGAGGGCGTGCGCAATCCCGTCGACATCTGCGACGTGTGCGACTTCTTCGCGCGCCAGGAGTACGCGTGACCCGTTGGTACGCCGAGTACTTCACCGCCGACTACTGGAGCTTCGCCCGGCACGAGTACACCCGGGAGCGCACCGCCGCGGAGACCGCCTACCTGCTGCAGGTCCTGGGCGAGCACGCGCCGGGACGGCGGCTGCTCGACCTCGGGTGCGGCACCGGCCGGCACGCCGTCGAGCTGGCCCGCCACGGCTACCGGGTGACCGGGGTCGACGTGTGCGCGTGGGCTCTGGAGCAGGCCAGGTCGGCGGCCGCCCGGGAGGGCGTGCGGGTCGGCCTGATCGAGGGCGACCTGCTGGAGCGGGTCGAGCTGCCGGAGGCCGACGCGGCGATCTGCGTGCAGGCCTTCGGCTGGGGACGGGACGACGAGCAGCTCGCCCTGCTGCGGCGGGTGCGTGAGCGCCTGGTGCCGGGCGGGCTGCTGGTTCTCGACCACTCGAACGTCGCGGCCATCCTGAGCCGGTACCGGGCCCGCGACCGCTTCGAAGCGGCCGGCGACACCTTCGACTTCTTGCGTTCCTACGACCCGCTGGACGGCCGGAGCCGCGGCGAGCTGCGCGTGGCGCACGCCGACGGCCGCGTCGCCGTGCTGCGCGACGACGTCAGGCTCTACCTGCCGAGCGAGGTCGTGTCGCTGGTGCGGGCCGCGGGCTTCGAGCTGGTACGGGCCGACGCCGGCTTCACCGCCGGCGCCGCCGTCCAGCCGGAGACCCGCTACGTCCAGATCCTCGCCGTCGCGGCGCCGCGCCCCCGTCCCGCCGTGCTCGGTCACCGGGGCCGCGGCGCCGAGGTGGACCTGCGGTGGGCGCCCGACGAGATCGACTTCGTACGGGACGCGATCGACGACGCCTGGGCCGCCGTCGGCGATCCCCGGGAACCCGCCCGCGCCTACTCCCTGGACGACCCGTACGGCTCGGGGAGCGCCGCCCCGGTGCTCGCCCGCCACTTCGGCGTGCCGCTCGACCCCGGCCAGGTGGTGACGGGGGCGGGCACGACCGGGCTGCTCCACGCGCTGGCCGGGCCCGGCAGGCTGCTGCACACCGCGCACGCCCACCCCGACCTGCCCGCCTGGTCCGCGCAGCGCGGCGCGGAGCTGCGCGTGTTCACGCCCGGCCAGGACGTGGCGGGCGAACGGCCGACGACCGTCCTGCTGGAACGGCCCGGCGTGCGCGGCGACGTGCTGCCGCTGGAGCAGGTGGCGGAGCTGGCCGAGGCCGCCGCCGCCGCGGGCGGGATGCTCGTCGTCGACGAGGCCTGCGCCAACTACCTCGGCCCGCGGGCCAGCGCGGTGCCGCTGACCACCCGGGTGCCCGGCCTGGTCGTGCTGCGCAGCCTGTCGAAGGGCTACTGCTGCGGCGGGCTGCGCGCGGGCTTCGCCATGTGCTCCCCCGACGTGGCGGGCGCGGTCCGCCAGGCGGTGCCGCCTCTGGGGACGTCGGCGCTGTCGCTGGAGGTGGCGCTGCGGCTGCTCGACCAGGGCGACGTGCTGGCCCCGCTGCGGCAGGCCGTCGCGGCGGCCAAGCCGGAGCTGGTGGAGATGCTGAGCGGGCTCGGCTGCCGGGTGGAACGGGGGCATCCCGCGCTGCCCTGGGTGGTGACCGAGGACGAGCTGCCGCCGTGGCTGGCCGGGCGGCGGCTGCCGGGCCTGACCCGGGTCAGCGTGCCGCTCTCGGCCGTCCGCCGCGCCGCGCTCCGCCGGGCGGCGGCATGAGGACCGTCGGCGACGCCGTACAGGATGCGTTCGACCGTTGCGACGTACGGCGGGCGGTCGAGGACGTCGCGGAGCTGGCCGCGTTCGACCGATACCAGGCGTCCGACGGGATCCGCGCGGCCGCCGAGTACGTCGCCGGCCGGGCGGAGCGGGCGGGCCTGAGCGACGTGCGGCTCCTGGAGTTCCCCGCCGACGGCGCCAGGCGCTGGTGGAGCTTCCGCGCCCCGCTCTCCTGGACCCCGGTGCGGGCCGCGATCGACGACGTCGTGCGTTACCCGGAGCAACCGTTCGCGCTGGCGGCGGGTTCGGCGGCGACCCCGCCCGGCGGCGTCACCGTCACCGTGGCGCCTCTGGCGGACGCCGGTGAGGGCTCGCTGGCCGTACACGACGACCCCGGCACGCCGGTGCCCGTCGCGATCACGCGAGCCGCGAGCGCCGGCGCGTTCGGCCTGGTCACCGACCGCCTGCCCGGCCCCGGCAGGGTCGAGCTGCCGGCCGGGAGCGGCCTGGCCGCCTTCAGCGTGACCCCTGAGCAGGCGGCCGAGCTGCTGCGGCGGGGCAGGGTCCGGGTCGAGGTCGAGACGCACCGGCGGGCGGCCATGCCCGTCGTCACCGGGCTGCTGCCCGGGACGGGGCCGGAGGAGGTGCTGCTCTCGGCGCACCTGTGCCACCCGCGCCCGAGCGTCAACGACAACGCCTCGGGGGCCGCCGCGCTGCTGAGCGTGGCCGGGATGCTCGCGGGGCGGCGGGGGAGGCGCGGCATCAGGTTCGTCTGGGGTCCCGAGTTCACCGGGATGGCCGCCTACCTGCACGACGTCGCCGCCCGCCCGCCGGTGGCCGCCGTGAACGTGGACATGGCGGGGCAGGACCAGCGCCGGTGCGGCGGGCCGCTCATCGTCGAGCGCAGCCCCGACCACCTGCCCGGCTTCGTCAACGCGCTCACCGAGCACGTCGTGGCGGCGCTGCCGCAGGCCGCGCGCTCCTACTCGGGTGCGGTGGCCTGCGACACCTGGGCCTGGCGTGCCACGCCGTTCGTCGGGGCCTCCGACCACAGTCTGCTCGTGGACGCCTCCATCGGCTGCCCGACGGTGTCGCTCGGGCACTGGCCCGACCGGTTCAACCACAGCGCCGCCGACACGCTCGACAAGCTCGACCCGGCGGAGCTGCGCCGTACGGCCACGGTCGCGGGCGCGGTCGCGGCGGTGCTGGCCGGGCTCGCGGGCGAGCGTGCCGAACTGGAGGACATCGCGGTGGGCTGGGGGGCGGCGCGGTTGCTCGGCTGCCGGCAGGGGTCACGGGTGCTGCTGCGGCACCGTACGGCCGTCGCGCTGGGCGCCCTGGACGGGGTGGAGGCGCTCCACGGCCGCGCGGGCGGCCGGGCACGCGCCTGGCTGGCCGACCTCGCAAATCACGTGGCCGCGCTCTCACCGGCCGGAGCGGGCGCCGCGCTGTCACCGGCGGGTGAGGGTGGCGTGCTGTCACCGGCGGGTGAGGGTGGCGTGCTGTCCCCGGCCGGTGAAGGCGCCGCGCTCTCACCGGTCGGTGAAGGCGGCGAGGTGTTCGCCGGGCCGGTGCTCAGTCGTGCCTGGGATGGGCCGTTCAACCTGCGCGGGCTGGCCGAGGCGGCGAGTCCCGCCGGGCGCGTGTGGCTGGATCGGCAGGCGGCGCGGGCCAGGGCCCGCTCCTACGCCCTCATGCTGGCCCTCGCCCACGGCATCGACGGCGCAAGAGACCGGGCGGCGCTCGCCGCCTACGCGGAGTGCGCGGCCGAGCTGCCGGTGCCGGAGGAGTTCGCGCACGAGTTCCTGGCCGTGCTCGTCGAGGCCGGCTGGGCGAAGGAGGGCTGATGCGCGAGTTGCTGCGCGACCGCCGGTTCCTGCTGCTGTTCTTCGGTCAGACGGTGAACATGATCGGGGACCGGGCGCTCCTGGTGGTGCTGGGCATCTACGTCAAGGAGCTGACCGGCTCGGACACGATGGCCGGGGTGGTGTTCATCCTGCTGGCGGTGCCGTCGTTCTTCGCGCCGCTGACCGGGCTGCTCGTCGACAGGTTCCCGCGGCGGAAGGTCCTGATCGTCAACGACCTGCTGGCCGGGGCGCTGGTGCTCTGCCTGCTGCTCGTCAGGCATCCGGGCGATCTGTGGATCGTGTTCGCGGTCACGCTCGGCTACGGCTTCGCCAACCATGTCTTCAACGCGGCGAGGGGCGGCCTGATCCACTCCATGGTCCCCGAGCGGCTGCTCGGCGACGCGAACGGGCTGCTCAGCTCACTCGGCCAGGGACTGCGGGTGCTCGGCCCGCTGATCGGCGCGGCGCTGTACGTGGCGCTGGGGCTGTCCGCGGTGGCGATCCTGGACACGGCGACGTTCCTGGTGTCGGTGCTTGTGCTGCTCATGCTGCGGCGGGCGCCCGACCTGGCCGCTCCGGCGCCGCGGGAGCCCGGCCGGTTCCGCGCCGATGTGCTGGCGGGGGTGCGCCACATCATGGGCGACCGGGAGCTGCGTGGCGGCGTGCTGGCGGTGGCCGCGGCGCTGTGCGCGGCGGGGCTGGTCAACCCGGCCATGTTCGCCGCCGTGGAGCAGGGGCTCGGCCGGCCGGCCGCGTTCGTCGGGGTCATCGCCGCTTTCCAGGGCGCGGGTTCGGTCGCCGGGGGCTTCGTCGTCGCCGTGCTCATCAGGCGGTACGGGGAGCATCGCGCGGCGGCTGTGGGCTTCGGGCTCAGCGCGGCGGGCCTGGCCCTGGTGATTCCCGCGACGGAGGTGACGATGTGCGCGAGCGGCGTTCTGGTGGGTCTTTCCATCCCGATTTTCATGGTGGCCACGACGACGCTCGTGCAGCGCCGTACCACGAGCGGTATGCAGGGCCGCGCGCTTACCGCAATGGACGCGATCATCGACCTGCCGTTCGTGTTGTCCATGGGGATCGGGGCGCTCGTCGTGGGGTTCCTCGATTTCCGGGTGATCTACGCGGCGGCGGCGGTGATTTTCGCCATGGTGACCGCGTCAGTGCTGGTGGGGCGAGGGTGGCGGATTGATGCCATCCTGGCGAAAGTTGATTGACCAAAACAATCACGATTTTTATCGTTGAATCACAGAAAATGGGCTGAAAGGCCCGGCCCAATTCCAGGAGGCGCCCGTGTTGCATGAAAGCATCCAGACCAGTGTGAAAACCCCCATCATGACGACTCCGGAATTCGTCGAGAAGATGCTCGCCGCGCGCCAGGAAGTTCAGGTCGTGAAGTTCCGCACGACGTGCACCGACTGCGTGCCGAACTACTGACATGACCGAGGCCGGGACGTTCGCGCGCCCCGGGCTCGACCTGCGTGCCGTCCCCGGGCTGGTTCTGTCGGAACTGGACCGGGGCGGTCGCGGCGTGCTCGTCCTGGCCGTGGACGGGCTCTCCTGGCAGGTCGCCCGGCGGGTCTGGCGGTCCGCCGAGCTCTCCTGCCTGGCCTCCACCTTTCCCAGCACCTCGGCCACGGCGTGGCTCACCTCGGTCACCGGCGCGCCGGTGACCGAGCACCTGACGGTGGGCGCCGCCTATAGAGAGCGGGCCGGCGGTCCGCTCGTCAACGCGATCACGGGGGACGTCCTGGCGGGAGCGGCGGCGCCGCGCGAACCGGTCCGGCCGCTGCCCACGGTCTTCGAGCGGGCGGAGGGCGCCGAGGCGGTGGTGGTGGGCCGCGAGCTCGACCTGCTGTCCGGTCCCTGGGTGGACGCGCTCACCCGCGGCGCCGCGCGGCAGCCGGCGCGGGAGGCGCTGACCCGCGACCCGTACCGCCTGGTGGCGGGGGTGGCGGCGGACGTCGGAGCGGCGATCGGCGCGCGGCGGACCCGCCCGCTGCTGCTGTGGGTCTACGTCAACCTCGACGACCACCTGCACCGGCACGGCTACGACGAGCGGGCCGTAGAGGCGCTGGCCGAGCTGGAGCGGCACGCGACCGCCTGGGCTCGCCGGGGGTGGCACGTGCTCGCCTACGCCGACCACGGCCTGGTGCCCGTCGGCTCCGACCCCGGCCTGGCGCGACGCTGGGCGGAGGTGGACACGCCCGAGCTGTGCGAGCTGCCGGGCGGCGGGGCCGGCCGGGTGCGCTGGCTCTACCCGCACCCGGGCAGGGAGCGGGAGGTGGCGGAACGTCTCGCCGAGGCCCTCGACGGCCATGCCATGGTGCTGCCCGCGACCGCGCTCGGCGAGCTGGGCCTGATGGAGTTCGCCGGCCCGGTGCGGGAGCGGCTCGGCGCGGTGATGGCGATCGCCACCTCACCGCGCTTCCCGCTCCCCGATCCCGGACTGTCCTACGAGCACGGGGCGATCAGCGACGGGGAGACGCTGGTCCCGCTGGCGCGCTGGGTCAGATCCAGCCGCGCCTGACGGCCTCCGCTCCGGCCTGGAAGCGGCTGGTGGCGTTGAGGCGCTCCATCACTCCCGCCACCCGCCTGGCGAACGTGCGCTTGCTGAGGTGCAGCCGGGCGGCGGCGCGGTCGTCGGTGAGCCCGTCGTCGAGCGCCCGCAGCACCTCGTCCTGCCCCTCGTCCTCGTGAGCGCCGCTGCGCCGGTCGTCGAGGATGTGGCAGATGGTGTCGAAGACACCCGCCACGGAGGCCGCGACCACAGGATGGGGGATCCTCTCCAGCCGCCCGGTGTGGGCGGGGCCGGGGTGCGCGACGTAGGCGACCACGCGATCCCGTACGAGCACCTGATAGGGCAGGCCGGTCACCGCCCGGACGGTCGCGCCCGCCTGCCAGGCCTGCGCGAGAGGGGACGTGCGGCCGGGCCGGCCGGGCCCGTGGAGGATGCGGACGGCGACCCGGCGCCGGGCGAGCTGGGCGAACAGGCGCGGCAGGGCGGGGTGTATGCGCTCGGGCTCGGCGGACAGCACGAGCAACTCGGCGTGGGTCTGCTCCGCCAGTTCCAGCTCCAGGAGGGGGAGCCCGAGCTGCGCCGCGGAGTGGTCGGCGGGTTTGAAGGGGAGGGTTCTGCTGGTGTTAGGAGACATCGATACCAACCCGGTTGCCAGTCGAAGTATCACTACTTCGCACGCTAGAGGGGAGGTATGTGCATGCGATTTCGGTGCGTTATCGGTCACTCTGACTGAAGTGTCATCACAGTAGATGTGGACATTTTTTGTCATTTCTTGTTATATCGCCTATGCGTGGATATCTTACGATCTCCCCGTATGGAGTCGGCGGGAACGCCATGGCCCTAGCTGAGACGACCCAGTGGGTGTGTGCATGGAGTTCCGCGTCCTCGGTCCACTGACGGTGATCACGGGCAACCTGCAGATCCCGCTGGGCGGGCCGCGACGGCGCATCATGCTGGCGACCCTCCTGCTCAACGTGGGCCGGGTCGTCTCGACCGACAGGCTCAGCGCCGCGATCTGGGGCCAGAACCCGCCCGCCACCGCCCGCAACCAGGTGGCCATCTGCGTGTCGGGGCTGCGCCGGGAGTTCGCCGCCGCGGGAGTGGCCCACGACCCCATCGTCACCGTCTCCTCCGGCTACCTGCTGCGGCTCGCCGACGACGACAGGTTCGACGTCAAACAGGTCGAGGAGGCGCTGCGCCAGGCGCGCACGGCCCGGACCGCGGGCGACCTGGAGAAGGCCTCCGAACAGCTCTCCTCGGCCCTGGCCGTGTGGCGGGGCGACCCGCTGACCGGCGTCGAGGGAGAGCTGGTGCGCGCCGAGTCCGAGCGGCTCGGCGAGTGGCGCCTGGCCATCCTGGAGGAGTACTTCGAGGTCGAGCTGGAACTGTCGCACGATCTCCAGATCGTCGGCGAGCTGGCCGCGCTGGTCGCCGAGTACCCGTTGCGCGAGCGCCTGCGCGGCCTGCTCATGCTGGCCCAGAGCAGGGCCGGGCGCCGCGCCGAGGCGCTGGCCACCTACCAGGAGGGCTACCGGCTCAGCATCGAGCGGCTGGGGCTCGAACCCGGCGCCGAGCTGGCCGGCCTGAACGAGGCGATCCTGCGCGGGGAGACGGGCCGGCGGCAGGGCCGCCTCGTCATGGAACACGCCGCGCCGGAGGCGGCGCCGGCCGTGCCCGCCCAGCTGCCGCCCGACGTGACCGGCTTCGTCGCCCGCGACGCCGAGCTCGGGCGGCTCGACGCGCTCCTCGACCGCAAGTCCCAGGCGTGCCAGCCGTTCATCGCCGTCATCACCGGGATGGGCGGGGTCGGCAAGAGCGGACTGGCCGTCCACTGGTCGCATCGCGTCGCCCCGCGCTTCCCCGACGGCCAGCTCTTCGTCGACCTCAACGGCTACTCGGAGACGGGCCCGCCGGTCTCACCCTTCGACGTGCTCGACACCCTCCTGCGCGCGCTGAACGTGACCCGCCAGCATCCCCTGACCACGCTGGAGGAACGGGCCGCCCTGTTCCGGACCGTCCTGGCCGGGCGCCGGCTGCTGCTCGTGCTCGACAACGCGCGCGACTCCAGCCAGGTCAGGCCCCTGCTGCCCGGCGCGCCCGGCTGCGCCGTGATCGTGACCAGCCGCGACCAGCTCGCCGGGCTCATCACCCTGGAGGGCGCGACCCCGCTCCGGCTGGACGTGCTGCCGCCCGACCAGGGCGTGGACGTGCTCGCGTGCATCGCGGGGGAGCAGCGGGTGCACGCCGACCCGGAGGGGGCCAGGCAACTCAGCGAGCTGTGCGGCGGGCTGGTGCTGGCGCTGCGCGTGGCGGCCGCCCGGCTGGCCGTGCGGCCGTCGTGGACCAGCGCCGACCTCGTCGCCAGGCTCACCGACGAGAGCCGCCGGCTCGACGAGCTCAGCCAGGGCGAGGTGGACCTGCGCACCAAGTTCATCCTCAGCTACCGCGACCTGTCGCCGCAGGCGGCCATCATGTTCAGGCGGCTGGCGCTGCTGGACGTGGCCGAGTTCGGCCCGTGGCTGGGCGCCGCCCTGCTGGAGATGGATCCGGAGCGGGCCCAGGACCTGATCGAGCAGCTCGTCGACGCGCAGCTGCTGGAGCTGAGCCAGCCCTGGCCCGGCGGCCAGGCCCGCTACCGCTTCCACGACCTGTTGCGCCTCTACGCGCGCGAGCGCGCCCTGATCGAGGAGAGCGAGCAGGAGCGCAACGCCGCGCTGCGCCGGGCCCTCGGCTGCTGGCTGGCCCTGGCCGAGGCCGCCCACGCCCGCCTGCTCGGCGGCGACTACGCCGTCCTGCACGGCCCCGCGGAGCGCCGCAGGCTGCCCTTCGCCGTGATCGACCGGATGATGCCCGACCCGATCGAATGGTTCGAGGCCGAGCGCCCGCACCTGCTGGCGGCGATCGGCCAGGCGGCCGCGCTCGGCTTCAGCGCGCTCTGCTGGGACCTCACGATGACCTCGGCGACGTTCTTCGAGGTACGCGGCTACTACGACGACTGGCGCTCGGCGCACGAGCTCGCGCTCGCCGCCGCCCGCCGCGACGGCGACGTCCGCGGCGAGGCCGCCATGACCTACGGCCTGGGCAGCCTGGAACTGTTCCGCCAGCGCTACGACGACGCCGACAGCCTCCTGCGTAAGGCGGTGCGCATGTTCGAGGAACAGGGCGAGGAGCACGGCCACGCGCTGGCCCTGCGCAACCTCGCCCTGCTCGATCGCATCGCCGGCCGGTTCGACCTGGCGCTCGAGCGCTACGCGCGGGCTGGGGAGATGCTGCGCGCGCTCGGCGACCACGCCGCCGGGGCGCACGTCATGGCCAGCACCGCGCAGGTGCTCCTGGAAAGGGGCGCGTACGGCGAGGCCGAACCCCTGCTCAGGGCCGCGGTGAGCACCTTCGAGGAGATCGGCTACCAGCGGGGCCTGGCCCAGGCGCTCTACCGGTTCGGCGAGGTGCTGCTGCTCACCCAGCGCGTCGACGCCGCCCGCCAGACCTTGGAGAAGGCGCTGGAGACGGTGCGGGAGCTGCGCGACGTGGTGGGCGAGTCCTACGTGCTGCGGGTCCTGGGTGAGACCTACGCGCAGCAGGGCCGTACGGACGCCGCGGAAGGCGCGCTGCTCACCTCCCGGCAGATCGCCCAGCGGGTCGGTGAGCAGTTCGTGGTGGGGGGCACCTCGCTCGCGCTGGGCAACCTCTACTTCGGGACGGGGAACGCGACGTCGGCCCGCAACAACCTGACGCTCGCCTCGAAGGTCTTCGAGGAGCTGGGCGCCAGGATCTGGCACGCGCGGGCGCTGGAGGCGCTGGCGGCGACGGAGGCCATGCTCCGCAACGACCAGGGCGCCCACGAGCTGTGGGCTCGCGCGGCCGCCCTGCTCGCGGAGGACGAGGGGCACTGAGCTACGTCAGGGAAGCTTGCCGATCATGCGCTCGCCTGGCCAGGGCAGCTGGATGTCGCGCTCGCCGGTCCAGTGGAAGTTCCTGAACGGATCGACATCCGGCTGCGCCACGGCGGGCGAGACGAGCAGGGCGGTGAGGAAGGCGGTCGCGATGCTCACCAAGGTGATGCGGCGCTTCATGGGAGTCCTTTCTCGGAGAAGTGTCGATCTGTCACGTGGGTCCCGCTAAAAAGTAACGTCGCCGGCCCGCAGGGTCGAGGAGAGCGGCCAGGCCGCGGGCCCCGGCACATCCGTGGTGCCGCCCGTGCCGAAGGCGGACGTGGTCGCGCCGGCGATCTCGCCGCCGTCCACGACCAGCTCCTGCCCGGTCAGGAACGCGGCGGCCGGCGAGGCCAGGTAGTGGAAGGCCGCGCCGATCTCCGCCGGCTGCGCGTGCCTGCCGAGCGGGATCGAGCGGTTGACCTCCTCCAGCATCTCCGGGGTGTACTCCGCCTCCTGCATGGGCGTCAGCACCGCGCCCGGACTGACGCACGCCACCCTGATGTTCGGGCTGAGCTCCAGCGCGAAGGTGCGGCACAGGGCGAGGACGCCGGCCTTGGTGGCGTTGTAGTCGGCGTAGTACGGATAGGCGCGTGAGGCGTTGACGGACGCCGTCGCCAGCAGCACGCCACGCCCCTGCCTCGTCATGTAACCGGCCGCGCAGCGCCAGAGGCCCAGCACGCCCAGCAGGTTGACGTCCACGACGCGGCGGGCGGTGGCCTCGTCGAGGTTGAGCACGCCGTGCCTGACGCTGATGCCCGCGTTGGCGATCACCACGTCCAGCCGGCCCTGGTCCGTCCAGACCGCCGCCACGGCCGCCTCTATCGCCGGCCAGTCGGTCACGTCGGCCTCGACCCAGGTGACACCCGGGCTCGGCGCGGCGATCGGCGGCTGCACGTCGAGGTTGAAGACGGTGTCACCGGAGCGCGCGAAGTGCTCGGCGGCGGCGAACCCGATCCCGCTGGACGCGCCGGAGATGACCACGGTACGCATGGCAGCACCCCTTAGAAGATCACCCGAGGGCTGGTCGTCGCCCGGTTGCCGATGGACCTGCGCAGGTTCCTGCTGACCGTCAGCTTCTTCAGCCACCGGTCGGTGCCGTCGTAGCGGGGATGGAACGGCCTGCGCCCGTGGACGGCGAGGTAGTTGTCGACGATCAGCAGGCTGCCCGGCCCGACGGCCACGTCCTGCTGCCCGGCCTCCAGCCCGGCCACCAGCGCGTCGAGCGCGCTCTCGGCCTCTGGATCCCCGTCCGCGCAGGTCATGAACGGGCGGTCGAGCCGCAGGTACGGGTTGCCCGGCTCGCCGACGAGCACGGGGACGGCCTCGGGCCTGTCGCGCATCTCGCGCATCAGCGCCAGCGCGGGATGGCCCGGCTGGGTCGCCTCCAGCTGCCGCAGGTGCTCGTCGTCGGGCATGATGTGGAAGCGCGGGCGCGACAGCAGCCGGGCCTGCTCCGGCGACAGCTCCACGTCACGCACCGACGCCACGACCGTGGGCACGCGCTCGTGGTTGCGCAGCCCGAACAGCAGAAGATAGTCGCAGCGCAGCGGGTGGAACCCGTCCTCGGTGTGGAACTCCAGCGACGACTGGCTGCCGTGACCGCTCTGCTGCATCTCGTCGCCGCGGATCGGCACGATGTTCTGGATCATCCGCCCTCCCTGCAGGGTGGACCAGGCGAACGGCTCGCCCAGCACCATCCCGCACAGGGCGAGATAGACCTCCGCGTCGCCCGCGGCGGCCGACTGCGAGGGGACCGACCAGTGGCCGGGCGTCGGCCCGACGGCGTCGTCGTCGATCGGGAAGCCGTGCACCAGGCACAACGCGGCCGGCTCCGTGCGGCGGAAGTCCTCCAGAAACCGGCGCAGCCCGACCGGCAGCTCCTCGCGGATGTGCCAGCAGCGGTCGAAGAAGCCCGGGTCGGCGGGATCCTCGCCGAGCGCCCTGACCCGCTCGCCGACGGCCGTGATCGAGCCCACCTCTTTGCCGTCGAGGACGTATTCGATCGTGTCGGCGCTCATGCCAGTGCGCTCCTCACGCCGGCGGGCCGGATGTCGGTCCAGTTGCTCTCGACGTACTCCAGGCTCTCGGCGCGGGAGGCCGGGCCGAAGGCGACGCTCCAGCCGCTGGGGACGGGGAAGGCCGACGGCCACAGCGAGTGCTGCTCCTCGGCGTTCACCAGGACCAGGAAGGAGCCGTTCTCGTCGTCGAACGGGTTGCTCATGTCAGCTCTCCGGGCTCAGGTCGAACAGGACGCCGCGGGGAGGGGCGGCGAAGTCCCGCTCGCCGTTCAGCACCCAGCCGGACTCGCGGAACGCCTCACGCCACTCCGAGCGGGTGGGGAGGTAGACCCCCATCGCGGCGTGCACGAGCTCGAAGCCCAGGGTGAAGATCGTCGTGTCCGCCCCGGGCGGTTCCTCGCTGCGGACCACGTCGCACAGCAGCAGCCGCCGCGCGTCGGGGAAGGCCGTGCGGAGCTTGCGCAGGCCCGCCACGCAGGTGGTCTTGGGCCAGAAGTCGTGGCCCAGGAAGACGCAGGTGATGAGGTCGACGCCGGCGAACTCGGGCAGCGGCTCGAGGTCGCGCACGTCGCCGGTGACGACGCCGATCCGGCCGGCGAGACCGGCCTGCGCCACCGAGGACGCCGCCAGTTCCACCGCCGAGGGCGCGATGTCGACGCCCACCCCGCGCACGCCGGGCCGGCGGGAGACCGCGTCGATCAGCCGCTGGCCGGAACCGCAGCCGAGATCGGCGATGGCCGAGTAGTCCAGCTCGCCGAGCAACTCGACGAAGTGCGGCTCGACCTCGGTCTCGCCGATCAGCTTGGAGCCGACCGCCACCGCCCGCATGTCCCTGGTGTAGAAGTCGCCGGTGCGGTTCGCGGTCCTGCTCACCTCGGGCAGGACGGAGAACAGCTCGCCGCAGCCGCGGACCATCCAGTAGAAGTACCCCCGCGCGCGGTAGGCGTCGTCGAAGCGCGGCCCGGTGACCGCTTTGTCGTCGGCGACCTCGACGATCTCCGCCCAGGAGAGCGTCACCAGCAGCTGGCGCACCAGCCGCGGATCGAGCCCGTCTGCGTTCGCCGTCTCGATCGAGTAGCTGTCCTCCCGCCTCAGCGCGTCGAGGATGCCCAGCTCGCCGGCGGCCGACAGTGACACCGCGACGAGGTATGACGAGAAGACGTCGGCGACCGGGCCGCGGGTGAAAGCCGTGTGCATCGGGTTCTCCATTTCGGTCGGCATCGTGCTCACGCCTGCTCCGCCCACAGCGCGTCCATGGTCTCGTGGGACATGACCGTCTCCAGGTCGGGCTTGGACGCGTACCCCATGTTGACGATCGTCCGCACGCCCGCGGTGATCGGATAGACGCGGTGCAGCGTGGTGTTGGTGCGCATCACGTAGAGGTCGCCGGCCCCCACCTCGAACGACCAGATGGGGTTGTCGAGCAGCGCGCGGTGGATGGCGGGGTCGCTCTTGTCCCAGCGGGTGCCGGCGACGCACTGGACGAACCCGCCGTGCTCCGGCGGCGGGCACTGCACCAGCCACACCAGCGCGAAGCTGTAGTCGTCCCAGTGCCAGCCGTGGGTGTCACCGCTGTGCTCCAGACGGGTGATCACATACTGCTCGGGCTCGTACGGGCAGGCCAGCACGGGCTCGCCGACGATCTCGGCGAGCAGGCCGACGAGGGCCTCCGACCGGTACACGGCGGGGATGAGGGCGCTGTGCTCGGCGATCTCCGATCGCGTCACGTTGCGCATCCGGCGGGGCGTGCCGCCGGTTTCCTTGAACCTGAGGTCGCGCCGGACCCCGGATTCCTCGATGAGGGAGAGCACGTCGTCGGCCACGGCCTGCTTGACACTCGCGGGCGCCAGGAACGACACCATCGCGAATCCGCGCTCGGCGAACTCGCGCCGGGCGGCCGCCACCTCGCCGGACAACCCGGCGTGGCGTACGTGCTGATTCAGCTCCTGCACAATTCGGGCATTCACTGCGGGGATCCTTCGCTTCTCCTGAGGGGATCTCGCTGCCTCGGACCGTAGAACCGTGGCGGAGGCCGGAGAAGCGTCCGCCGCCGTTGTGGCGAGAAATCGCCATTCGCTCGCCGCCCCGGCCGGGGCCGTACGGAGGCTTCCTACGCTGAGGGCCATGCTCACTGGGGTCCCGCTGTTCCTCCTGCAGCTCGTCGTGATCCTGGCCTCGGCCGTCCTCCTGGGCCGGCTGGCCTCCCGGCTCGGCCAGCCGGCGATCGTGGGCGAGCTGGCGGCCGGGGTCCTGCTCGGGCCCGCCGTTCTGGGACAGCTGGCGCCGGGCTGGGCCCAGTGGCTGCCGCGGCCCGGCTCGGGCGCGCTCATCGACGCCGTGGCCCAGCTCGGGCTCCTGCTGCTCGTCGGACTCACCGCCGCCGAGCTCGACCTGGGCAGGCTGCGCGAGCAGGCGGGCACGCTGGCCCGGGTCAGCGCCTGGGCGCTGCTCCTGCCGCTCGTGCTGGGCGCGGCTGCGGGCTTCGTGGTGCCGGCGGCCCTCCTGGGGCCGGCCGCCGACCGGGTCACGTTCGCCGCCTATCTCGGCGTGGCGCTGTCGGTCACCGCCATCCCGGTCATCTCCCGTACGCTCAGCGACCTGCGCCTGCTCGGCCACCGCGTCGGCCAGATCACCCTGGCCTCCGGCGCCTGCCAGGACTCGGTCGCCTGGATACTGCTCGCGGTCGTCGGCGCGATGGCCACCAGCGGCGCGGGGCCGGAAACGATCGGGATGCCGCTGCTGTGGCTGGCGGTCATGCTCCTGGCGGCCCTGGTGCTGCGGCCGCTCGCCCGGCGCGTGCTGAGCGTGGCCGATCCGGCGCCCGCCATGACCATGTCAGCCGTCGTGATCATCACCGGCGCGCTCGCCGCGCACCTCGCCGGACTGGAGCCGGTCGTCGGCGCCTTCGTCGCAGGGCTGGTCGCCGGAGCCGCCAAGGGCGCGGGCGCGCGGCACCTGGCCGGGCTGCGCACCGCCGTCATCGCCGTCCTCGCCCCGGTCTTCCTGGCCTTCGCCGGGCTGCACCTGGACCTCGCGGCACTGGCCGAGCCGGTGGTCGCCCTGACCGCGGCGGGACTGCTGGCCCTGGCCGTGGCGGGCAAGCTGGCCGGCGGCTACATCGGCGCCCGCACCAGCGGGATGCCCCCCTGGGAGTCGTTCGCCATCGGCGCGGGGCTGAACTCGCGGGGCCTCATCGAGATCATCGTCGCCACCGTCGGACTCCGGCTGGGCATCCTGACACCGGCCGCGTACTCGATCGTCGTCCTGATCGCGGTGGCCACCTCCTTGCTGGCGCCACCGCTGCTGCGGGCGGCCTTCAAGCGAGCACCAGAACAGAACGGAGAGCGGCATGGCCGTGGCGCGAGTGAACGGGACCACCCTGACCTACACCGACCAGGGCACCGGTGACCCCGTGATCCTGGTGATGGGCACCGGCAGCCCCGGGCACGTCTGGCACCTGCACCAGGCGCCCGCGCTGCTGGCCGCCGGCTACCGCGTCATCACCTTCGACAACCGCGGCCTGACGCCGGACTCCGGGGCGCCGCCCGAGATCGATGACCTGGTCGGCGACCTCGCCGGGCTGGCCGAGACCCTGTGCGGGGGGCGCTGCCGCCTCGTCGGCGTGTCGATGGGCGCGCACGTCGTCCAGGAACTCCTGCTGCAGCGGCCGGAACTGGTGGAGCAGGCCGTGCTGATGGCCACGCGCGGACGGCCGGACCACTTCCGCGCCAGGCTCGCCGCCGCCGAGTCCGAGCTGAACTTCGGTCCGGTGGAGCTGCCCGCCGCCTACGGCGCGGCGCTGCGCGCGGTGCTCAGCCTGTCGCCGCACACGCTCAACGACGAGAGCCGGGCCCGGCACTGGCTGGACCTCTTCGAGCTCTTCCCGACGGCCAAGGCGGTGATGCGCGCCCAGAGCAAACTGGAGATCATGGACGACCGGCTGGGTGACTACCGCGCCATCCGCGGCCGCTGCCTGGTCGTCGGCTTCGAGGACGACCTCATCACGCCACCGCACCTCGGCCAAGAGGTCGCCACCGCCATCCCCGGCGCGAGGTACGCGCAGGTCGCCAAGTGCGGGCACTACGGGTATCTGGAGCAGCCGGACGAGGTCAACTCCCTGATGGTGGACTTCTTCGCGACCGCCTAGGGACGCGCGGCACCCGCGCGTCCCCTGATCTCACCGCACCCGCACCCGGGTCTTCGTGCACACCTCGCACCGCTGCGTGACGACGCGGCCGATCGTCTCGATCGTCACCCACCGGTGACGAAAATGGATCCGGCTCACGGCGATGGTCTACCCGCCACCCCTGTCCGATACGCGGTGTCAACGAGCTGTCACTCCACGGGTTCGAGTCTCAGTGAGATCGAGTTGATGCAGAAGCGGTCGTCGGTCGGCGTCGGGTATCCCTCGCCGTGGAAGACGTGCCCCAGATGGGAGTCGCAGCGCGCGCACCGCACCTCGGTGCGGACCATGCCGTGGCTGCGGTCCTCGATCAGCGTCACCGCGTCGGAGTCGGACGGCTGGAAGAAGCTCGGCCAGCCGCAGTGGGACTCGAACTTGGTGTCGGACCTGAACAGCTCGGCGCCGCACGCCCGGCAGGCGTAGACGCCCTCGGTCTTGGTGTCGACGTACTCGCCGGTGAACGGGCGCTCGGTGCCCGCCTCCCGCAGCACATGAAACTCCTCCGGAGAGAGCTGGACCCGCCATTCGGTCTCGCTCTTGACCACCTTGTCCATACGTTCAGCGTACGAGATGCGGCAAAAAGAGATCTCCATAGGGGGAGCATCCTTTCTGGGGCGAATTCGCGTCTTTGTCAGCAAGGGGGTGTCATCGCCTCCTGCAAAGGGGCGAGACCACTCGCCGGATCGCCAGAGCGGCACAGCCCACGCCCGTGCTGGCGCCGCCGGCGATCGCCACGGCCGGCCGGGTGGCGCGCCAGCGCCCGGAACGGCGGCGCGAGTGGTCTCGTTGACGGGCCCGTTCCGTCGAGCTCCCGGTCCCGCCACCGGTGCGGCTCCGGGACGGGCCCCCTTCTCTCGCCCGGTGGTTTGTCGTAGGCGCGGGGTAGGTTCGTTCCCATGGCATCGCCGTACATCGAGCTTGAGGTGGGAGACCGCACCGTCAAGGTGACGAATCCCGGCAAGATCTACTTTCCGGAGATCGGCGCGACGAAGCGCGAGCTGGTCGAGTACTACGTCAGTGTGGGCGAGGGCGCGCTCCGGGCGCTGAGAGACCGGCCCACCAACCTCAAGCGCCACCCCGACGGGGTGCAGAGCGAGGCCATCTACCAGAAGCGGATGCCCGCCAAGCGCCCCGACTGGGTGGAGACCGCGACCGTCACCTTCCCCAGCGGCCGGACGGCCGAGTCGCTGAAGGTCACCGAGGTCGCCGCCATCGCCTACTGCGCCAACCTGGGCACCATCGACTTCCACCCCTGGCAGGTCCGCGCCTCCGACGTCGAACACCCCGACGAGCTGCGCGTCGACCTCGATCCGCAGCCCGGCGTGGGCTTCGACGCGGTGCGCAAGGCCGCGTTCCTGACCAGGGACGTGCTGGAGGAGCTCGGCATGCCCGGGTTCGTCAAGACCTCGGGCAACCGCGGCGTCCACATCGCGGTGCGCATCGAGCCGAGGTGGGACTTCGTGCAGGTGCGCCACGCCGGCATCGCGCTGGCCAGGGCCGTCGAGGAGCGCGACCCCGGGCTGGTCACCACCGCCTGGTGGAAGGAGGAGCGGGGCGACCGGGTGTTCATCGACTTCAACCAGAACGCCCGCGACCGCACGGTGGTCAGCGCCTACTCGGTCCGGGCCCGCCCGCACGCGCCGGTCTCGACCCCGCTCACCTGGTCCGAGCTGGAAGACGCCGACCCGCGCGACTTCGACATCCGCACGGTCCCCGCGAGGTTCGCCGAGCTGGGGGACGTGCACGCCGCCATCGACGACCAGGCCTACTCGATCGAGACCCTCCTCGACCGGTACGACAAGGACGAGCGCGGCGACATGCCCTATCCGCCCAACTATCCGAAAATGCCCGGCGAGCCGAAGCGCGTGCAGCCGAGCAAGGCCCGCGACGACTGACCACTCCCGTGCTCCCGGCGAGGAGTGGTCACGGGTCGCGCGGGAGCCCCAGCGCGCGCTCGGCGATGATGTTGAGCTGCACTTCGGTGGTGCCGCCGCCGATCGTGAAGGCGCGGGTGGTGAGGATCATGCGGCTCCAGTAGGGGTCGGCGGGCGCCAGCGCCCAGCAGAACTCGGCCACCGCCTGGGCGTGCCGCATGCCGAGCAGCTTACGGACGCTGGACGCGGTGGCGACCCCGCTCTCCTTACCGCCTCTTGCGCCGGTGGCGACGCTGCTCTCCTTACCGCCTCTGCTGCTGGTGGCGACCCCGCTCTCCATGCCGCCGCTGGTGCCGGTGGCGAGCTGGGCGAGGGTCACGCGCAGGCCGAGGGCGGAGATGGCCTGCCCCTCGGCCCACAGCCGGCCCGCCTGCTCGCGCTGCGCCTCCCGTAGCGGCAGCCGGGCGGCGAACGCGGCCATGTCCGTGTGCCTCGACCCCGGCCCCCACGAGTCGCCGAGCGCGACCCGTTCGTGCGAGAGGGTGTCGCGGGCCACCCGCCAGCCGCCGTCCACCTCGCCGACGACCTGCTCGTCCGGCACGAACACGTCGTCGAGGAAGACCTCGTTGAACAACTCGTCGCCGTTGATCTCCTTGAGCGGCCTGACGGTGACGCCGGGCGCGGCCATGTCCACGAGGAAGTACGTGATGCCCTCGTGCTTGGGCTTGCCGGGGGAGGTCCTGGCCAGGCAGATGCCCCAGTGGGCGTACTGGGCCAGGGACGTCCAGATCTTCTGCCCGGTCAGCGTCCAGCCGCCCTCCACACGGACCGCCCTGGTCGACAGCCCCGCCAGGTCCGAGCCGGCGCCTGGCTCGCTGAACAGCTGGCACCACACGATCTCGCCGGCGAACGTCCCGGGCAGGAAGCGTTCCCGCTGCTCCCGGGTCCCGTGCCGGACGATGGACGGCACGGCCCACGCGCCGATGCCCAGGTTCGGGCGTCTCAGGTCGCGGAACTCCTCGTGGATGATCACCTGTTCGAGCGGTGACGCCCCGCGGCCCCACGGCTCCGGCAGGTGCGGCATGATCCACCCCTCCTCGGCGAACCGCCGTCGGCGCTCGGACGGATCGGCGGCCCGCAGCGACGCGGCGTGCGCCCGCACCGAGTCCCTGACCGGGGCGGCGTCCTCGGGCAGATCAGGCTCCATCGTCCGCCGCACCCCCGCGAGAGCCAGCGCCGCCACCTCATCGGCCCACACCCCCGGATCCCCGGCCACCATCCGATCCGACAACGCCCGGCGGTAGTAGCGGTGCGCGTCGTGCTCGAACGTGTAGCCGATGCCGCCGAGCACCTGGATCGCATCCGCCGCACACCGCACCCCGGCCTCCGCCCCGAGCACCCCGGCCACCCCCACAGCCAGCCGCACCTCCGGCGCCAAGGCAGCCACCTCCCCGGCAAGCTGTCCCTGCGGCGGCAAGGTGGTCGCCTCTTCGGCAAGCCGCACCTCGGGCGGCAAGGTGACCCCAGGTTGTCCGTGGACTCCGTGCTGTCCGGGGTCGTCCAGGGCTCTGGCGGCGTCCCATACGGCGGCGCGGGCCTGCTCCAGGGTTACCAGGGCGGCGGCCAGCCGGTGCTTGACGCCCTGGAACTGCCCGATGGGCCGGCCGAACTGCTCACGTACCTCGGCGTACTCCGATGCCGTGGCCACGGCCCAGGCCGCGACCCCGCAGGCGTCCGCGCCGAGCAGCACGGCGGCCAGCTCCCGTACCGGCACCGCGCCGAGCACGCGTTCCCGGGGCACGTCCATGACGGTCACGGTGCACAGGTCACGGTCCAGGTCCACACCTGCGGCGGGCTCCGCCACGACATCCCCGCGATCGAGCAACGCCCAGCCATCCGCACCTACCGGCACCAAAAACAGATCGGCCCCCGCCGCCCCGAGCGCGAGCAGGGCGGTCGGGCGGTCCGCGCTGGACGGCAGAGCGCCGGTGAGGTCGCTCGCCCCGGACGCGGCGGCGGGACCGCCTGTGACGGGCAGGACGACGGTGGCGGTGAGGGAGCCGTTGGCGAGGCCGTCGGTCAGGTCCTTGGCGGCGGGGGAGCGGGCCGCCGCCGCGGCGGCGAGCACCGTCGGCAGGTACGGTCCGGGGACGCGCAGCTCGCCGAGCGCCTCCAGTGCCACGCACAGCTCCAGCAGCCCGTACCCCTGCCCGCCCCGCTCCTCCGGCAGGTGCAGCCCGAGCACCCCGTGCCGGGCCAGCGCACCATGGTCCGCACCCCGCTCCGCCAGCCCGCGCACGGACCCCGCGAGCGCCCGATGGTCAGTGGTCAGCCCGATTCCCATGGACCGAACCTAGAACGTTGTTCGGTCCTTCTCCACCCCCAACGTGAAGCCGGGGCGGGGAAAATCGGTGGCGGTCCCGGACCGGGCCTGGTTACGCTCCCGATGTCCATGTACGAGTCATACGGGCGGTCACGCCCTGGAAAGCGGGGGGTTTATGCCCGGGACCGCGCCACGCGCGCCTCGTCGTACCGTCATACGGACCCGTACATGACACGTCATCCCTGACCGTCCCGAGGCCCGCACGGCGCTTCCTTGCTGCCCTTTCCCATCATGTCCGGCAAGGAGTACCCCAGGGTGTCCACCCACAAGACCCGTCAGGTCCTGACCGATACGTTCACCTGCGTACGGTGCGGGCTGACCGTGACCGGAGCCGCCCCCGGAGGCGGCCGCCGCAACCACTGCCCGAGCTGCCTGCACTCGCTGCACGTGCTCGACCGTGCCGAGGGCGGGCCGTCCGAGTGCGGATCACGCATGGCGCCGATTTCCATCGCGGTGCTGCGCGGCGGCGACTGGATGCTCATCCATCGCTGCACCCGCTGCGGAGAGCTGACGTCCAACCCGATCAGCGGCGACGACAACCAGCTCATCCTCATGCGCATGGCCGTCCGCCCGCTCGCCGAGCCGCCGTTCCCGCTGGAAACGTTCGGCGACCTGTGACGGGAGCGGACCGCATGCCACGCAGGAAACCGGCGGAGCGCCGGCCGCAGCGGCGCAAGGACGTCAGGCACGGCGAGCCGGGCGACGCGTTCCGGTGCGTCGGCTGCCGCCTCGACGTGCCCGTCACCGCGCCGGGCACCGCGCACCGCAACCACTGCCCGAACTGCCTGACCAGCAGGCATGTCGACCACCGCGTCCCCGGTGACCGCCGGGCGGCGTGCCGGGGCCGCATGGCGCCGGTCAGCGTCACGGTGCGGGACGACGGCGAGTGGCTGATCATCCACCACTGCCAGTCGTGCGGCGGGCTCAGCGCCAACCGCATCGCGGGCGACGACAACGCGCTCGTCCTGGTCCGCATCGCGATGCGACCGCTGTCGGACGACCGGCTGCGGGTCGGCGCGCTGCTCTCGCTATGACCCGAGGGCCCCGGGCGACCCCCGGGGCCCTCAACAGCCGGCCCGCTCCCGGCAGAACTACGGCGTCGCGGCGCTCCCGGACCATGGAAAGATCGGCTTCATGACGATCGTGTCGGGCGATTTCGAGCTGACCATGGACGAACTACGCGTCGTGGCGCGCTACGTGGCCGAGAGCGCTCAGGACGTCCTCCCGGTGTTCGAGGAGGCCGTGCCGGGTGATCTCCGCCCGCGCGCGGCCATCGACGCCGCATGGGAGTTCGTCAACGGCGCGAGAAGGACCAAGCTGCAGCGCGTCACCTCGCTGGACGCCCATCGAGCCGCCAGGGAGGCGGGCGCCGAAGCCGCGCGTCTCGCCGCGCGCTCCGCCGGTGACGCCGCGTCCGCCGCATACCTGCACCCGATAGCGAAGGCCACCCAGGTGGGCCACATCCTGCGCGCCGCCGCGAGTGCCGCACGCGTCGCCGAGCTGAACGCGGGCGGCGATCCCGCGGTCGGAGACATGATGATCGACCAGGCGCGGCAGCGCGCCACGCCCACCCTGATCGCCGTTCTGTGCCGGTATCCCCTCGCGCCGACCGCCAAGAACCGTGTCGCGCAGCTCATGAGCACCTTGGACGCTTCCCTGCGCGCGTCCCGCTGAGAAGGCGCCACAGCACACGGGTCCTCAGTCGCCGAACTCCAGCCGCAGGGCGTGGGTGAAGTCGGCGATCGCCTCCTCGTGGCGGTCCTCCTCCTGGAAGATCTCGCCGCGCACCCGGTAGGCCCACACGTACTCGGCGTCCAGCTCGATCGCGCGGTCGAGGTCCTTCAGCGCGGCCTCGTTGTCGCCCAGCTCGCTAAGGACCGCGCCGCGGCTGCCGAGCGCGCGGTCGTGGTCGGGAGCCAGCTCGACGGCCCGGTTCAGGTCCGCCAGCGCGTCCTCGTACTGGTCGATCATGCGCAGCGCCTCCCCGCGCCGGCTCAGGGCGCGCACGAGGTCGGGGTCGATCTCCAGCGCGCTGGTGTAGTCGGCGATGGCTTCGGTATAGAGGCCCAGCCGCTGGTAGAGGTCGCCCCTGGACACCCAGGAGTGCGCCAGGCCGCCGTCCAGCTCGATGATCTTGGCATGCTCGGCCAGCGCCTCGTCCAGCCGGTCCAGGTCCGCGAGCGCGTCCGCCCTGGCCTCCAGGATCCACAGCGAGTCCGGTGACAGGGTCAGCGCGTGCTCGAAGTCCGCCATGGCCTCCTCGTGGCGGTCGAGCGCCGCGTACGCCTGGCCGCGCGAGCCCAGCGCGTACGCGCTGTCGGGCTCCATCCGCAGCGCCTCGTCGAAGTCGGAGATCGCGGCCTCGTACCGCTCGATGAGCCGGTGGCTCTCGCCGCGCAGCCGCCAGGCGCGCGCGTTGTCCGGCACGAGGGCGATCGACTCGGTCAGGTCGGCGATCGCCGCGTCGTGCCGCCCCAGCGCGATGTACGACTCGGCGCGGCTGCGCAGCACCGACGCCCGCGACCGGGCCGCGCCCTCGTTGATCTCCTCGCTCATGGGGGGAAATCTATCGGCCCTTTGTCGATCATGACGCCCTTTCGCCGCCACCGCAGCCCGCCGTCCGGGGCGGTCATAGGATCGGGGCATGGAACTGGCCCCCGGCGTGCACGTCGCCGTCACCGACCGCCATGGCGGCGTCAGCGCGCCGCCGTACGCGACGCGCAACCTCGGCGGCCTGACCGGCGACGACCCCGCCGCCGTGCGCGCCAACCGCGCCGGCGTCGCGGCCGAGCTGGGCGTGCGGGCGATCGTGTTCATGAGGCAGGTCCACGGCGCCGGGGTCGCGTACGTGAGCGAGCCGTTCGGCGACGACCCGCCGCCGGTCGACGCGGTGTTCACCACGGAGCCGCGGCTGGCGCTGGCGTCCCTGGGCGCCGACTGCCCGGCGGTGCTGGTGGCCGATCCGGTGGCGCGCATGGCCGGTGCCGCGCATTCCGGGCGGCCCGGCACGGAAGCGGGGATCTCCACTGCGCTGGTCGAGGCCATGGCGGCCAAGGGCGCCGAGCCGGGGCGGATGGTGGCGTTCGTCGGGCCCGGGGCGTGCGGGCGCTGCTACGAGGTGCCCGCCGAGCTCCGCGACCGGGTGGCCGCGAAGGTGCCGCCCGCCCGTTCCACCACCTCCTGGGACACCCCCGCGCTCGACCTGCGCGCCGGCATCGAGGCGCAGCTCCGCGACGCGGGCGTGCCCGACGTACGCCACGACGCCCGCTGCACCATCGAGTCCGGCGAACTCTACTCCTACCGCCGCCGGGACGCCGGCCGCTTCGCGGGACTCATCTGGCTCGCCTAGCCCCGCGAAGATCTGGTCTCCAGTCCATGGATGCCGGGATCGCTGGTCACACAGCGGTTCAGCCTTGGCGAATCCGTTGACGCGTGGACGGAAGCCCGGACGCCGGGCCGGCATGCGTTCAGTCCAGGATGCGGAGTCTCCATGGATAGCTCGCGGGGCCCACCTCATCGCACGCCCACGCCTTCGCGCCCTGGGCGCCGACGTAGGCCACCCCGGTGTCGCGGCACTCCTGCCAGGTCATGTAATAGCCCTCGCACCACCACACGAACGGGGCGGAGACCCCTGAGAGCTGCGCCGGCGCCTCGCAGTCCTGCGACGCCGCGCCGGCGTTCCCGGGGAGTGCCAGGCACAGTCCGACCGCGGTCACGAGGCCCGCGAACAGGGTCGTGACGGTCCTCTTGCGCATCATCGTCTTGCTCCCTTCGGTTTGCTCTCCGCCCTGTACGGAGCGGAGTCACTCGGTGCGATCTTCATCCTCATGCGCCTGGATGGACCGGGCCAGGGCGTCATGAGGACGTTCGCCGGACATGACGAAGGAAGCGGAAACGGGCGAGGGCGACCTCAGGGCGAGCCGTCCGGGTCAGGCGCCGGGGCGGTTGAAGACGAAGTTGACCGCGACGATGCCCAGCCAGATCACCAGGAGCGCGGGGTTGAGCGCGCCGAGCGCGGCGAGCGCGATCGTGGCCCCCGTGCCGAGCGCCAGCGAGACGATGGCGAGCGCGAGCCGCTGGCCGTCGGTCGGGCCGGGCCGTCGCCTGGCGGGAGCGGCCCGGAGACGTTCGTCGACCCGCCGGTCGACCTCCTGCCCCACCTTGTCGAGGAACGACGCCGCGATGGCTTCCTCGAAGTCGGGGCCGAGATCACGGCGGGCGGCGAGGGCCGCCTTCAGTTCTTCACTGCTGCTCATACAGCGATATATAGACGATGGTCAGGGTCAGCGGGCAAGGATGTCGTCGAGGTTGTACGAGACCGGCCGTTCGAGCTGCTCGTACGTGCACGACTCCGGCGTGCGGTCGGGCCGCCAGCGCCGCCACTGCGCGGTGTGGCGGAACCGGTCGCCCTCCATCTGGTCGTAGGCGACCTCGATCACCAGCTCCGGCCGGAGCGGGATGAACGAGAGGTCCTTCTTGGCGTTCCAGCGCGAGATCGCCCCCGGCACCCGCTGCCCCCCGGTGGCGGGCGTGGCGGCCGGGCGGCCCAGGTTGGCCTGCGCCTGCTCGGCCCAGTGGCCCCACGGATGCTCGCCCAGCTCGGCGAGGTACGGCTTGAGCTCCTCCACCAGCTCGGCCCGGCGCGCCATCGGGAACGAGGCCGCCACCCCCACGTGGTGGAGCCTGCCGTCGTCGCCGTAGAGGCCGAGCAGGATGGAGCCCACGATCGGCCCCGTCTTGTGCTCGCGGTAGCCGGCGATCACCACGTCGGCGGTGCGCTCGTGCTTGACCTTGAACATCACCCGCTTGTCGGGCGTGTAGGGCTGGTCGCCCGGCTTGACGATGATGCCGTCGAGCCCGGCGCCCTCGAACATCTCGAACCACTCGCCGGCCTGCTCGTCGCTCTTGGTCACCGGGGTGAGCCGCACCGACCGGCCCTTCTGGGGGAACAGCTCCTCCAGGCGGGCCCGCCGGTCGGCGAACGGCGCGTCCATCAGCGCCTCGTCGCCGACGGCCAGCAGGTCGAAGGCGACGAACGAGGCCGGGGTCTGCTCCGACAGCATCTTGACCCGCGAGGCCGCGGGGTGGATGCGCTGCTGCAGCGCCTCGAAGTCGAGCTCCGAGCCGCGCGGCAGCACGATCTCACCGTCGACGACGCACCGCTCGGGCAGCTCCGCCTTGACGGCCTCGACGAGCTCGGGGAAGTAGCGGGTGAACGGCCGCTCGTTGCGGCTGCCGAGATAGACCTCGTCGCGGTCGCGGAACACGATGCACCGGAACCCGTCCCACTTCGGCTCGTAGAACAGGGTGCCGTCCTGCTTCGGCATCGCCTTGACCGGCTTGGCCAGCATCGGCCCCACCGGCGGCCTGACCGGCAGGTCGAGATCGGGGATCGGCTCCGGCTCCTTGGGCTTCCGCGCCGGCCTGGGCGTCGTCGGCTCGCTCATGGTCACATCTCCCTCGTGTAGCGGCAGAAGAGGACGCCCTCCTCCTCCAGCACCTGGCCGAGCCGGAGCCGCTCCCGCGACGGCTCACCGTCGAGGATCCGCGCCGCGTCCCCGCCCAGCAGCAGCGGGCTCACCGACAGGCACAGCTCGTCGACCAGCCCGGCGGCGGCGAGCTGGGCGTTGAGCCGCGGCCCGCCCTCGCACAGCACCCGGGTCAGCCCGCGCGCGTGCAGCGCGGCCACCGCGCCGGCCAGGTCGACCGACTCGCCGCCGGCCACGATCACCTCGCCGGCCTCGGCCGCCGCCTCGCGCCGGTCGGCGGGCGCGCTCTCGCAGGTGATCACCAGCGTCGGGCTCACCGCCTCGCGGAACAGCGGCGCGCCGAAGTCGAGGTCGAGGCCGCGGCTGACGACGGCGAGCGGCGCGGCCGCCGGCCGCCCCGCGCGCAGCTCGCGCCAGGACTCGCGCGGCCTGACCGGCCCGTAGCCCTCGGCCCGCACGGTCGCGGCGCCCACCAGGACCACGTCGGCCAGCCCGCGCAGCACCCCGAACACCCGCTTGTCGGCCTTGCCGGACAGCCCTCCGGACAACCCCTTGTCCCAGGCCGCGCCGTCGGCGCTGGCCACCATGTTGAGGCGCAGCCAGGGCCTGCCCTCCGGGTAGGCGTAGGCCTGCACGATGTCCGGATCGTCTTTTATGTCGGGATGGATGCGGCGCACCCCTCTACCTTGGCACACGCCTCCGACAAGTCACTCTCGCGGCCTGCGCAGCACCTGCATCGAACGCGACGTCACCGCCACCACGTCGCCCGCCCGCCACCGCTCGTCGCCGAACAGCCCCTCCGAGCTGTCGTCGGCGGTGTCGAGCTCCAGCAGCCAGCCCGCGCCGAACGTCTCGCCGGGCAGCGTGAACGCCATGTCCTCGTGATGGGCGTTGATCAGCAGCAGGAACGAGTCGTCGGAGATCCGCTCGCCGCGGGGCCCCGGCTCGGTGATCGCGTCACCGTTCAGATAGACCATCAGCGACTTGGCGTAGCCGACGTGCCAGTCGGCCGCCGTCATCTCGGCGCCCCCGGGCGTCAGCCACACCAGGTCACGCTCGCCGTTCTCAGGGTGGCGGCCGTGGAAGAACCGCCGCCGCTGGAACACCGGGTGTCTGCTGCGCAGCTTCGCCAGCTTGCGCACGAACTCCAGCAGCTGCGCCTCCGTGCGCAGCGCCGACCAGTCGACCCAGGCGATCTCGTTGTCCTGGCAGTAGGCGTTGTTGTTGCCCCGCTGCGTGCGGCCGAGCTCGTCGCCGTGGGACAGCATCGGCACGCCCTGCGACAGGAACAGCGTGGCCAGGAAGTTGCGCCGCTGCCGGTGGCGCAGCCGCACGATCGCCGGATCCTCCACCGGCCCCTCGGCGCCGCAGTTCCACGACCGGTTGTCGTCGGTGCCGTCGCGGTTGTCCTCGCCGTTGGCCTCGTTGTGCTTGCGGTTGTACGAGACGAGATCGGTGAGCGTGAACCCGTCGTGGCACGTCACGAAGTTGATCGAGGCCACCGGCCGCCGCCCCGACGTCTCGTAGAGGTCGGCCGAGCCCGTCAGCCGCGAGGCGAAGTCCGGCAGCGCCGAGTGCGTGCCCCGCCAGAAGTCGCGGACCGTGTCGCGGTACTTGCCGTTCCACTCCGTCCACAGCGGCGGGAAGTTGCCCACCTGGTAGCCGCCGGGCCCGACGTCCCACGGCTCGGCGATCAGCTTGACCTGCGAGATCACCGGATCCTGCTGGATCAGGTCGAAGAACGCGCTCAGCCGGTCGACGTCGTGCAGCTCGCGCGCCAGCGCCGACGCCAGGTCGAACCGGAACCCGTCGACGTGCATCTCCAGCACCCAGTAGCGCAGCGAGTCCATGATCAGCTGCAGCGCGTGCGGGGACCGCACGTTCAGCGAGTTGCCGCAGCCCGTGTAGTCCAGGTAATAGCGGCGGTCGGCGTCGTGCAGCCGGTAGTAGGCGGCGTTGTCGATGCCCCTGAACCCGAGCGTCGGCCCCATGTGGTCGCCCTCGGCGGTGTGGTTGTAGACCACGTCGAGGATCACCTCGATGCCCGCCTCGTGCAGCGCCCGCACCATGGCCTTGAACTCCTGCACCTGCTCGCCGCGCGTGCCGGAGCTGGAGTAGTCGCCGTGCGGGGCGAGGTAGGCCATCGTGTTGTAGCCCCAGTAGTTCGTCAGCCCGCGCGCCACCAGGAAGTGCTCCGGCATGAAGTGGTGGACCGGCATGAGCTCGACCGCCGTCACCCCCAGCGACAGCAGGTGGTCGACGACCGCCGGATGCCCCACCCCCGCGTACGTGCCGCGCAGTTCCTCCGGCACGTCCGGATGGCGCATGGTGAGCCCCCGCACGTGCGTCTCGTAGATCACGGTCTGGTGGTACGGGACGCGCGGCGGTCGGTCGTTGCCCCACTCGAAGAACGGATTGATCACCACGTTCTTCGGCATGAAGGGAGCGCTGTCGACCCGGTTGACCTTCGCCGGGTCGGTGAAGTGGTAGGAGAAGACCGCCTCGTTCCACTGCAGCTCACCGTCGACCGCCTTCGCGTATGGGTCGAGCAGCAGCTTGGCGGGGTTGCACCGGTGGCCGTGCGCGGGCTGGTAGGGGCCGTGCACGCGGTAACCGTAACGCTGGCCCGGCATGATGCCGGGCAGGTAACCATGCCAGACGAACCCATCCACCTCGGACAGATCGACGCGCTCCTCGGAGCCGTCATCGTGGAACAGGCACAGCTCGACCCGCTCGGCCACCTCGGAGAACACCGCGAAACCGGTGCCCACGCCATCCCAGGTAGCGCCGAGTGGATAGGGTTCGCCCGGCCAGACGTCGCGCATGTGACCTTATTGTCGCATGCGATCGGGTCTTGCTACAGCAGTTCGGCGTTCAGCGTGATCGTGGTGCCGGTCAGGGCCTTGCTGACCGGGCAGTTGACCTTGGCGGTCTCGGCCGCCTGCTGGAACTGCTCGGCGGTGACGCCCGGCACGTGGGCCTTGACCGTGAGCACGATGCCGGTGATGCCCTCACCCGGCTGGAAGGTGACGTCGGCGCTGGTCTGCACCGACTCCGGCGGCGTGCCCGCGCCGGCCAGCCCGTGCGAGAGCGCCATGGAGAAGCAGGCGGAGTGGGCCGCGGCGATGAGCTCCTCGGGCGAGGTCTTGCCGTTGGCGGCCTCGGCCCTGGACGGCCAGGACACCTCGAAGCTCCCGACCCCTGAGGTGTCGAGCGAAACAGTGCCGGAACCGTCGAGCAGCGCGCCCTTCCACTGCGTCGTGGCGGTGCGGGTCGTGGCCATGCGAGTGCTCCCTCTTGTTGATGGACGACCTTCCGACCCTATCGCGGGGCGGGAAAGCGGCCGTGGCCGACATCCGTCTGCCGTTTCGCGGCGAATGATGAAATGCTGGGTCGCGGCGCACCCGCCGTCTAGTCCGGATCATCGGGAGTGTGGTGCCAGTGGAGGCACCGTACGACGACCGCCTGCTGCACCAGCGGGTGGTCGGCGGCGACGAGGCCGCACTCGGAGAGATCTACGATCGGCTCGCCTCGCTGATCTTCGGCCTGTCCCTGCGCGTGACGAGGGACCGGGTGATCGCCGAGGACATCACCCAGGAGGTCTTCCTGGTCTTCTGGGAGCGTCCGCTGGCGTACGACCCGGAGCGCGGCACCCTGCGCGCCTGGCTCGCCACGATCGCGCACCGCCGCGCCGTCGACCACGTGCGCGCGGAGGAGCGCAGGCGCGTGTCCGTGATCGGTCCCAGGCTCTTCCAGCGGGAGCCCGAGAGGCTGGAGGACACGGTGCTCGCCGGCGACGAGGCCGATCGGGTGCGGCAGGCCGTCATGGCCCTGCCGGACGCGTTACGCCAGGCCGTCGAGCTGGCCTACTTCGGGGGCAGGACCTACCGGCAGGTGGGGGAGGAGCTGGGCGTGCCCGAGGGCACGGCCAAGTCGCGTATCCGGCTGGCGCTGCGCCGCCTGGCGGAGGCGCTGGCGGAGGAAGAGGTGTGATGGAGCCGCTCGAGCGTCTGTATCTGGACGCGCTGCTCGAAGAGCCGGCGGAGCCGAAGGGCTCGCTGCGGCCGCAGCTGCTGGCCGGGGCCCGGGCGCGGCGCCGCCCGGCGGCTCCCACGGCGCCGTGGGCGGAGCCCTACGCGGGCCGGGTCGCCGCCATGGACGCCCTGCTGGCCGCCGCCGTGGACGACGACTGGTCGCGCGTCATCGTCGAGGGCTGGACGCTGCAGGAGCTCGTCGCCCACCTGGCCGCCAAGGACGGCCTGGTCGCGGCCGGCGTCGGCGCCCCCGTCCTGGGGCCCGAACTCGCCGCCGCCGACGCGCTCGGCCGCACCGCCGACGTGCAGGCGTACGAGCGGGCGCGCAGCCCCGAGCAGACCCGCCGCGACTGGCGGGCGCAGGCCGACGCCCTCTGCCGCCACCTGGCCACGGTCCCGCCCGGCACCACCGCCTCGGTCGACGGCCTGACGGTCCCGGTCCGCGACCACGTGCTCGCCAGGATGCTCGAAACCTGGATCCACACCGACGACGCGGCCAGGGTGGCCGGCGTCCGGCTGCCGGAGCCCGTCCCCGAGCACGTCCACCCGACGGCCGACCTGTGCGCCCGGCTGCTGCCGTGGACGATGCTGCTGTCCGGGCTCGACGGGTCAGGGCGCAGCGTGCTGGTGACGCTCACCGGAGCGGGCGGCGGCGAGTGGCACGTGGCGCTGGGCGTCGAGGACGCCCCCGCGTCCGGTCCCCCGGACGCGCGGATCACCGCGGGCGTGGTCGAGTTCTGCTTCCTGCTGGGCGGCCGGGGCGACCCTGAGCGCTTCCCCGCGCGGCTGGACGGCGACGTGGGCCTGGCCCGCGACGTGCTGCGCACGGCCCCGGCCCTGTCAGGACCCTGACGGCCCCGGGGATCGCTCAGGCGTTCCGGACGTCGCCGACCAGCTCGTGCAGCTCGGGGTCGTCGGACTCGGCCAGGACCCGCTCGGCGCCGCGGGCCGCGCGCGGGTCGCCGCGCCTGGCCAGGCCGCGCGCCGCCTCCGCCACCGTGCGCAGCACCTCGTCGTCCAGCCGGGCCGCCAGCGCGTCGCGGATCCCGGGCGTGTCCGCCTCCAGCCCGGCCAGGCCCGCCGTGGCCCAGTCGCGCACCTCGCCGTCGTCGTCGCCGGTCATCTCGACCAGCAGCGCCACCCCTTCGGCGTGGTCCGGCGTCAGCACGTCGGCCAGGGCGATGGCGTCGGTCATGGTGCGCTGGTGACCGGGGCGGGTGATGAGGCCGAGCACGAGCGGCAGCGCCCGCGGGTCGCCCTGGTGGCCGAGCGCCGCCAGCACCGAACGCAGCACCTGCGGGCCGGACTCGGTGACCGTCATCCGCCGCAGCAGCGGCAGCGTCCGCTCCAGGTAGGGCTTGTCGTCGCCGGTCACGCCGAACTGGGCGATCGCGTCCACGCCGAACTCGCGCTCCCTGGCGTCCTCGCTCACGCACAGCCGCGCCAGCGCCTCGTACGTCTCCTCGTCGCCCCGCGCGGCCAGCGCGTCGGCCGCCGCCCACCACGTCTCGGCGTCCTCGTCCAGGTCGCGGTGCGCGAGCGCGCGCGCCAGCAGCCGCTCGACCGGCGCCCACTCGCCCGCCGCCGCCTCCAGCAGGGTCGCGATGGCGGCATGGCCGCGCTGCGCCGCCACCTGCTCGGTCTCCGACCCGTCGGGAGAGGTGGCGGTGACCGTGACCAGCCCGGTGCCGTCGCCCGCCCACTGGCGGTGCACCGCGTACGTCCAGCCCTCCTGCTCGACCTGGTCGAGCAGCGCGCTCTCCAGGTGCACGCCCACCCAGTCGGCGGCGATCTCCAGCGGCGTGTCGCCGTCGCCGTCGTACTTGGCGGCGTCCGCGCCGGCGTCGAGCAGCTCACGGACCACGCCGAGCGCGCCGCGGCGGGCGGCGAGCGTGAGCGGCGTGTCACCCGTCTCGTTGGCGGCGTCGACGTCGGCGCCCGCCTCGATCAGCACCCGCGCGGTGCCCGCCGCGCCGTTGGTGGCGGCCCACATCAGGGCGGTCCAGCCGCCGCTCTCCCTGGTGTCCACGCCGGCGCCGGCGGCCAGCAGCATCCCGGCGACCTCCACCCGGTCGCGGGCGGCGGCCGCGCACAGCGGCAGGCCGCCCTCGTCGCCCTCGTACGGCCGGTCGGGGCCGGCGCCCTCGGCGAGCAGCTCGCCGACGGTCTTCTCGTCGCCGTCCAGCGCGGCCCGGTAGAGCTGTTCCTCATGCATGACAACGGACCCTAGCCTGGCCCGGGCGCGCCCCGGGACCATGCTGGGGTCCGTGTCACTATCTGGTACGGGGTGCGTGTCGATAGTGGTTCACCCCATTTCCTCCTTGGGGAGGACCGCGACACCGTCAAAACGCGATATGTTGCGAGTATGACTGACCCCGGGGAGGTACGCGCCTCCGACGCCGAGCGCGAGGCCGTGGTCGAGCTGCTTCGCGAGGCCTCCGTCGAAGGCAGGCTCACCCTTGCCGAGCTCACCGACCGCACCGAGGCCGCCTACACCGCCACCACCCAGACCGAGCTCGCCCTGCTCACGCAGGACCTGCCCGCCGCCGCGGCCTTCACGCCGCCCGCGGAGCGGCGCGAGGGCAAGAAACGACGCTGGTTCGTCGGCGTCCTGGGCGACACCAAACGGCGCGGCACCTGGCGCATCGACCAGGAGCTGGGGGCGGTGGCCGTGATGGGCGACGTCGTGCTCGACCTGCGCGAGGCCGAGGTGCGCACCGGCGTGGTGGAGATCATGGCCGTCTCCGTCATGGGCGACGTGAAGATCATCGTCCCCGACGGTGTGAACGTCGACCTCGACGGCATGGCCATCATGGGCGACAAACGGGTCGACGTGCAGGAGGCGCCGCGGGGCATGAACGTGCCGATGGTGCGGGTCCACGCCTACGCGATCATGGGCGACGTGAAGGTGCTCGGCGACTCCCGGGCCAAGCCCATCAAGCGCGGCTGGTCGGCCTGGCGCGAGCACTGGCGCCAGCTCCACGGCGACGACCACGGCGACCGCTCTCTCGGCCGCGGCTACTGACCCCACCCCGGCACCGGCGCCCCGGGCGCGTTCCGTAGGGCATGTGGTGGCGCGCCTGAGTGATCGGCGTCCGTGGGCACGGCTCCGCACATCGGGGTCTCGTACGGTCAGGCGGTCCTGACCGCGCCCGGGCGCGTTCCCATGGCCCTGCGGTGTCGCGCCCGGGCGCGTTCCGTACGGCATGCGGTGGCGCGCCTGAGTGATCGGCGTCCGTGGGCACGGCTCCGCACATCGGGGTCCCGTACGGTCAGGCGGTCCTGACCGTACCCGAGCGCGTTTCCACGGACCTGCGGTATCGCGCCGGGACCGGCGGGCCTGGGCGCGTTCCGCACGGTATGCGGTGGCGCGCCTGAGCGATCGGCGTCCGTGGGCACGGCTTCGCACATCGGCGTCTCGTACGGTCAGGCCGTCCTGAGGTCGCCTGCCGGGGACCGCAGCGCGGACTCGTACCGTTCCAGCAGCACCCGGGCCAGCTCCGGCGCGGGCCCGAGCACGTCGGCGACCACGTCGGCGCCCGCCTCCAGGGTGGTGCGGCGCACCTTGTCGGCGAAGTAGCCCGGCGCCAGCAGATAGGGCGCGACCGCCACCCGAGGCGCACCCGCCTCCTTGAGCCTGGCGACGGCCTTAGCGGGTGTCGGCGCCGCCGCCGAGGCGTAGGCGGCCTCCACGGCCCACCACCCGCACCCCGCCCCCGTGGCGGCCCATACAGAGCCGCCGTCGAACCGCCCGGCGTGGGACGGCACAACCTCCGACCACGCCGCACCCGAACCCGCAGCGCGGGACTGCGCGGCTTCCAAGCCCGCGGCGTGGGATCGCGCGGCACCCGAGCCCGCGGCGCGGGACTGCGCGGCACCTGAGCCCGCGGTGCGGGATCGCGTGGCACCCGAGCTTGTGGCGCGGGACTGCGCGGGCTCCCATCCCGTCTCGGGGGATCCAGCCGCGCAGGGGGTGGTGCCGGGGCGGGCGGCGAAGGAGCGGGCCGCGAAGGAGGGCGCGGCGGCGGGGCGGCGCCAGGCGCGGGCGAGCCGGGCGATCACCTCGTTGGCGCGCGCGTCGCTGGAGCCCGCCGACACCAGGACGACCGCGGTGTCCGGGTCGCCGGCGGGCACGCCCGCCTCCTCCAGGCGCCGCTCAAGGGCGGCCGTCAGCAGCGGGTGCGGACCCAGGGTCGTGCCGTAGCGGACGCGCAGCCGAGGCTCGCGGGCGCGCGCCTCACGCAGCGCCGCGGGCAGGTCGACCCGGCTGTGGTACGCCTCGGTCAGCAGCAGCGGCAGCACCACCGCGTCGGTCAGGCCGTGCAGCGCCTGCCCGAGGGTGGGCGTGGCGTGGTCGAGGTAGGCGGAGCGCACCGGAAGCCAGGGGCGCAGCCGCCGCACCTCGTCGAGCAGCGCCTCCACGGTGGCGGCGGCACGGGGATCTCGTGAACCGTGCGCGACCGCCACCAGTGGGACGTTCGGGCCGGCCCCGTCTGCCAACGGAACCGGCCGGCCGGGGGTCACAGGTGAATGCCGCATTCGACCTTCCCCAGCCCCGCCCAGCGGCCGCTGCGCGGATCCTCTCCCTCCAGGACCTGCCGGGTGCACGGCGCGCACCCGATGGAGGGGTAGTCGTCGTAGTGCAACGGGTTGATCAGCACCCCGTTGTCGGAGATGTAGTTGTCGACGTCCTCCTGGGTCCAGGAGGCGATCGGGTTGATCTTCACCATCTGCCGCTTGGCGTCCCACTCCACGACCTTCGTGCCGGTGCGCGAGGGGGACTCGTCGCGGCGGATGCCGCTGATCCACGCGAGGTACGGCTCCAGCGCCCGGTTGAGCGGCTCCACCTTGCGCAGGAAGCAGCACAGGTCGGGGTTGCGGCCGAACAGCCGCGGGCCGAGGTCGCGATCCTGCTCCTCGACCGTGCGCGACGGCTTCACGTCGATCACGTTGACGTCGTAGACCTGCGCCACGGCGTCGCGGGTGCCGACCGTCTCGGCGAAGTGGTAGCCGGTGTCGACGAACAGCACGTCCACCCCCGGCTTCACCCGGCTCACCAGGTCGATCAGCAGCGCGTCGCTCATGGACGAGGTCAGGCACAGCCGGTCCCCGAACGTGGCCGCCGCCCAGCGGATGACCTCGCGGGCGGAGGCGTCCTCCAGGAAGACCGCGGCGGACTCGACGATGTCCTGCAGGTCGAGGACGCCGCGCTGCTGCCGCAGATCGATTTCGATGTCGGCGAGCGTCATATGTTGACCCCGATTCCGAGAAACTTCAGCTTGAACGCACGAGCGCAGGAGCGGCAGTACCAGCCCCCGTCATCCTGGTAGGGCTCCAGATCCTCGTCGCCGCAGTACGGGCAGTGGAACGGGACCGCGCGGCCGCTCATTTGAGATCGGCCTCGTCGGCGCGCTGCACCCAGTCGGCGAAGGTCTCGCCTTCCTTCTTCTGCTCGTCGAAGTGGCGCGCGACCCGCTCCACGTAGTCGGGCAGCGCCGCCGCGGTGGTCTTGAGCCCGCGCACCTTGCGGCCGAAGCCGGAGTTGACGCCCAGCGAGCCGCCCAGGTGGATCTGGAAGCCCTCGACCTGCTTGCCGTTCTCGTCCAGGACGAGCTGGCCCTTGAGCCCGATGTCGGCCGTCTGGATGCGGGCGCAGGAGTTGGGGCAGCCGTTGACGTTGATGGTGAGCGGCTCGGTGAACTCCGGCAGGCGCCGCTCCAGCTCGTCGATCAGGTTGTCGGCGGTGTTCTTGGTGTCGACGATGGCCAGCTTGCAGAACTCGATGCCGGTGCAGGCCATCGTCTGGCGGCGGAACGTGGACGGCTTCACCCGCAGGTCGTTGGCCTCCAGCTCGGCCACCAGCGAGTCGACCCGCTCGGGGGCGACGTCGAGGATGACCATCTTCTGCTCGACCGTGGTGCGCACCCGGCCGGAGCCGTGACGCTCGGCGATGTCGGCGATCAGGTGGAGCTGGTCGCCGCTGAGCCGGCCGACCCTGGGCGCGAACCCGACGTAGAACCGGCCGTCCTTCTGGCGGAAGACGCCCACGTGGTCGCGGCGGTTGGCGCGCGGCTGCTCGGGCGCGGGCCCGTCGGGCAGCGGCTCCTTGAGGTACTCGGTCTCCAGCACCTCGCGGAACTTCTCCGGCCCCCAGTCGTTCATCAGGAACTTCAGCCGGGCCCGGTGGCGCAGCCGCCGGTAGCCGTAGTCGCGGAAGATGCCGATGACGCCGCCGAACACGTCGCCCGCCTGCTCCGGCGCCACGAACACGCCCAGGCGCTTGCCCAGCATCGGGTTGGTCGACAGGCCGCCGCCGACCCACAGGTCGTAGCCCTTCTCGCCCCGCTCGTTGACCACGCCGACGAACGCCACGTCGTTGATCTCGTGCACCGTGCAGTGGGAGGGGCAGCCGCTCAGCGCGGTCTTGAACTTGCGCGGCAGGTTGGAGTAGGCGGGGTCGCCGATGTAGCGCTCGTGGATCTCGCGGATCTGCTCGGTGGCGTCGAGCACCTCGTCCTCCTCGATCCCGGCCAGCGGGCAGCCCAGGATCGTGCGCGGGGTGTCGCCACAGGCCTCCGTGGTCGACAGGCCCACGGCCTCCAGCCGCTGCCAGATGTCCGGCACCGACTCGATCTCGATCCAGTGGAGCTGGATGTTCTGCCGGTCGGTCACGTCGGCGGTGCCGCGCCCGTACTCGTTGGAGAGGTCGGCGATCACCCGGAGCTGGCGCAGGTCGAGCTGGCCGCCGTCGATGCGGATGCGCATCATGAAGTAGCGGTCGTCGAGCTCCTCCGGCTCCAGGATCGCGGTCTTGCCGCCGTCGATCCCGGGCCTGCGCTGGGTGTAGATGCCGTACCAGCGCATGCGCCCGCGCAGGTCGGCGGGGTCGATCGAGTCGAAGCCCCGCTTGGAGTAGACGTCGATGATCCGCTGGCGGACGTTCAGCCCGTCGTCGTTCTTCTTCAGCTCTTCGTTCTTGTTCAGCGGCTCCCGGTAACCGAGAGCCCACTGACCTTCGCCGCGCGGGCGCTTGTGATGCCGGCTGGCAGGGGTGCTCATTGCGCGTCCTTAGAGATCATGGGCGCGCGCACGCGGATGTCCTCCTGCCTCGTCATCGAGTGCAGGGGAAGAAGGAGTGCGACGCGCTCAGCGGTGGGAAACGAGTGGTTACCGGGCGTCGCAACAGATGGCACTGCGGACACGCAGAAGGTCGACGTGGCGTCGGCCGACAAGCATGGGGTCCGCTGGCATGCTTATGAAGATACTCTGGCCGTCCGAGATGTCCAATACCGGGTCCAGAGTCTGGACTCGATCATCCCTGACGCGGCCAGTCGAGCTCCGACTCCTGGGCCTCTTCGGCGGGCAGATGCTGGCAGTCGCACCACGAGCCGCCCCGGCAGTCGTCGTGGCGTCTGTCCTTGCAGCTGTCGCAGATCACGACAGCATTATCGCCCCGGGCTAGGCTGGCGTCGTGGATCTCATGGCCGAGCTGCTCGACGACCTCCGCGCCGAAACCGCCTCACTCGAAACGCTCCTGGAGCCGCTGCGTCCCGGCGACTGGGAGCTGCCCACGCCCGCCGACGGATGGGCGGTGCGCGACCAGGTGAGCCATCTGGCCTGGTTCGACGACGCCGCCCGCACCGCGATCACCGATCCGGACGCCTTCCGCGACCTGCTCGCCGCCTCGGCCACGACCACCCCCGACGACCTGGCCGGGCGGTCGCGCGAGATGCCCGCCGGCGAGCTGCGCGCGTGGTTCGCCTCCTCGCGCGCCCGGCTCGTCGAGGCGCTCGCCCCGCTGCCGCCCAAGCACCGGCTGCCCTGGTACGGGGTCGACATGTCGGCGGCGTCGTTCGCCACCGCCCGGCTGATGGAGACGTGGGCGCACGGCCAGGACGTCGCCGACGCCCTCGGCCGCACCCGCGAGCCCACCGACAGGCTGCGCCACGTGGCCCGCATCGGGGTCATGGCCCTGCCCTACTCGTTCGCCGTACGCAACCTGCCCGTGCCGGCCGAGCCGGTGCGGGTGGAGCTGACGACGCCCGGCGGAGAGCTGTGGACGGCGGGCCCGGAAGGCGCCGCGGGCGTGGTGCGCGGGCCGATGCTCGACTTCTGCCTCGCCGTCACCCAGCGCGCCCACCTCTCCGACACCGCCCTGGAGGTCACCGGCGAGCCTGCGGCCGCGTGGATGCCGATCGCGCAGGCGTACGCGGGCCCGCCGGGGCGGGGACGCCCGCCGGGATCACGCTGACGGGCGCCCGGTGACATGCTGGAAGCATGCGCACGCTCCTGAACGTCATCTGGCTCGTCTTCGCCGGGATCTGGCTCGCCATCGGATACGCCGTCGCCGGGATCATCTGCTGCATCCTGATCATCACGATCCCGTTCGGCATCGCCTCGTTCCGCATCGCGGCCTACGCCCTGTGGCCGTTCGGCCGGACCGTGGTGCGCGACCCCGAGGCCGGTGTCTTCTCGCTCATCGGCAACATCATCTGGTGCGTCGTGGCCGGCGTCTGGCTGGCCATCGGGCACGTGCTCACGTCGATCCCGCTGTTCATCTCGATCATCGGCATCCCGATGGGCATCGCCAACATCAAGATGATCCCCGTCTCGCTGCTGCCGCTGGGAGCGCGCATCGAGGACAACGACTAGGGCAGGACAACCCGGGACGTAAGCTGAGCCGGAGAGTCACTGCGACAGAGCGTTGGGTGCCATGACGTCCACGGAAGCGCCAAGCGGGTCCAAGAGGCCCGCCGCCTCGGCCGCCCGGGCCAGGCTGAGCTGGGTGCGCGACACGAGGTCGTGGGCGACCGTGCGCGCCACCACGAACGCCGGGATCAACTACCGCGTCACCGGCCTGGCGGGCGAGGCGGCGTTCTTCGCCCTGCTGTCGCTGCCGCCGTTCGTGCTCGGCCTGATCGGCGTGCTGGCCAAGCTCGGCGGCTGGATCGGCAAGCAGGCCGTGGTCGACATAGAGGCGTGGGTCATCCAGCAGGCCGGCGTGCTGTTCACCGCCGACACGATCGACACCGTGGTCCGCCCGCTGCTCGCCGACGTGCTCAGGGACGACGCCAGCAAGGTGTCGATCATCTCGCTGGGCTTCCTGCTGTCGCTCTGGTCCGGTTCGCGTGCGCTGTACGTCTACGTCGACCTGATCTCCGTCTCCTACGGGCTGGGGGAGGAGCGCGGCATCATCCGCACCCGGCTGATGTCCTTCGGCCTGTACGTGATCGGCCTGGTCGTCGGCATCGTCGTGATGCCCATCCTGGTCATCGGCCCGACGCTGCTCAAAGGGGCGCTGCCCGCCGACTACGCCGCCGCCGTCGACCTGCTCTACTGGCCCGTGGTGGTCGTCGGTTCCGTGCTGTTCCTGTGCGTGCTCTACCACGTCAGCGTGCCCGTGCGCACCCGCTGGTTCCGCGAGCTGCCCGGGGCCATCCTGGCGCTGTTCCTGTGGATCGTGTGCGCCGCGGTGCTGCGCGCGGTGCTCGCCGCCTGGTTCTCGCCCGTGTCCGTGTACGGGTCGCTCGCGGCGCCCATAGCCCTGCTGCTGTGGCTCTACATCACGGCCCTGGCCGTGCTCATCGGGGCGATACTCAACGCCGAGGTCGACCGGCTCTGGCCCGGCGACGGCCGCGCGAAATGAGATCGGGCCCCCGATGACCGCGGAGAAGGCCCAGATCACGGCGGAGTGAGCTCCCCGGCATCCGATATCGTCAATGACGTCGCGACTGGCGCATCAGGTGGGAACGACCACCGGGGAGCGGGAAGGAGCGGAGGCCGGGCGCCTGGGTCTTCGCAAGACACGTCAATATGACAGGAGAGTCATGGGTTCTCTCGCTAGCGTCGACCCTGAGATCGCCGAGCTGATCAAGGCGGAGGAGCGGCGCCAGGCCGACACGGTCAAGCTCATCGCCTCGGAGAACTACGTCTCCAAGGCCGTGCTCGAAGCCACCGGCACCGTCCTCACCAACAAGTACTCCGAGGGCTACGTCGGCAAGCGCTACTACGAGGGCCAGCAGGTCATCGACCAGGTCGAGACCGTCGCCGTCGAGCGGGCCAAGGCGCTGTTCGGCGTCAACCACGCCAACGTCCAGCCCTACTCGGGTTCCCCCGCCAACCTCGCCATCTACATGGCGTTCCTGCAGCCGGGCGACACCGTGATGGGCATGGGCCTGCCGTTCGGCGGCCACCTCACCCACGGCTGGTCCGTCTCCGCCACCGGCAAGTGGTTCAACCCGGTCCGCTACGGCGTCCGTCAGGACACCGGCCGCATCGACCTCGACCAGGTGCGCGAACTCGCCCTCGAACACCGGCCCAAGCTGATCTTCTGCGGCGGCACCGCCATCCCGCGCACCATCGACTTCGAGGGCTTCGCCGCCATCGCCCGTGAGGTCGGCGCCGTCCTGGCCGCCGACATCGCGCACATCGCGGGCCTCGTCGCCGGCGGCGCCCACCCGTCGCCCGTCGGCCACGCCGACGTCATCTCCACCACGACCCACAAGACGCTGCGCGGCCCGCGCGGCGCCATGCTCATGGCGACGACCGACGAGCACGCCACCGCGCTCAACAAGGCCGTCTTCCCCGGCCTGCAGGGCGGCCCGCACAACCACACCACCGCCGCCATCGCCGTCGCGCTGCGCGAGGCCGCGACCGACGACTTCAAGGCCTACGCCCACCAGGTCGTCGCCAACGCCAAGGCCCTGGCCGAAGAGCTCGCCTCGCGCGGCTTCGACCTGGTCTCCGGCGGCACCGACAACCACCTGATCCTGCTCGACCTCACCCCCAAGGGCATCGGCGGCAAGCCGGCCGCCCAGGCGCTCGACCGGGCGGGCCTGGAGACCAACTACAACGCGGTGCCGTTCGACACCCGCAAGCCGTTCGACCCGTCGGGCATCCGCATCGGCACGCCCTCCGTCACCTCGCGCGGGATGAAGGAGGCGGAGATGCGGCAGATCGGCGCGTGGATGGACGAGGTCGTCACCGCCCTGGCCAAGGGCGACGCCGAGGACGTCATCACCCGCGTCCACCGCGAGGTCAGCGAGCTCACCGCCCAGTTCCCGGCCCCCGGCCTGTAACCCGGCCGGTCCCGGAGTTCCCGCCCCGGTGTTCTGAAAGAGCACGCTTTACGGCCGGCCGGAACGCCTCGGACCCGGCAGGGGACGCCCCGCCGCACGGGCTCCCGTGGTGCGGCGGGGCGTCGTCGCGGCCGGGGCGGGCCGGACGGCCCCGGGGCGACGGCCGGATGGCGGTGAGGGGGAGGACCGCCACTGGCCGGCGGACCCGTCCGGACGGTTCCCGAACGTCCCGGCGGGCCGGTGCGAACTCGGGGTGACCGGCATGTCCCCTGACATGCCGGTCACTTCCTTGGAGGGAATCCCTGTTCTGGCAAGCAGTACGGCCCCCGGATCGCCCCGGGTTCAACGATTCGCGAAAAATTCTCCCGTACCCTCGGAAAAGCCCTCCCACCGCAGGTGAGAGGGCTCGTGGCGGAAGCGTCAGACGTCGACGGTGAGCAGGTTGCGGCCGGTCGCGGTGATGACCTCGAACCGGTCGATCTTGTCGACGGTCAGCGCGGCCGCGCCGTGCATGTAGAGCGGCTCCGGGTTGGCCTCGGTGCCGTAACCGGCCGGCGGCACCGACCAGCCCATCATGACCCGGCGGTCGCCGCTCTTGCCGACGGCCACCAGCTCGCACTCCAGCGGCCCCTTCACCCCCGACAGCTTGAGCGCCGCGTGGGTGCCCCAGCCCTTGGACTCCAGCACCAGCCCGCCCGTCACGCCGTCCCTGCCGGTGCCCGGCACCGGCGTGCCCATCGCGTAGAACTGCTCGGCGGGACCGAGCTGGGTGTGGGCGGCCGGCGGGGTGTTCTGCGCGCCGATCTGGGCGCCGAGCACCAGCCCGCCCGCCACCAGCGAGATGCCCGCCGCGATCCCGACGAGGAACGTCCCCCTGCGCGAGCGCCGGTCGGCGGCCTGCTTGCGGTGCAGCAGGTCGATCACCTCGGCCGGCTCCTCCTCAGGGGGGTCGTCGGTCACCGGCCCCAGCCCGTGCAGCGCCTGGGCCACCCCCGCCAGGTCGGACAGCTCGGCGGCGCAGGCACGGCAGCCGAGGAGGTGCGTCTCGAACGCCATCCGGTCGTCGTCGTCCAGCAGGCCCAGGGCGTAGGCGCCCACGTCGGTGTGCTCCACTCGCGAGGTCACGCCGTCACCCCCCTCTCCTCCAGTGCCACGCGCAGCGCGCGCACCGCGTAGTAGACCCGGGACTTGACGGTGCCCACGGGGATGCCGAGCGCCCGCGCGGCGTCGTTGACGGAACGATCGCGCAGGATCGTCTCGTTGAGGATCTCGCGATGCGCGGGCGACAGGGCCTTGAGCGCTTCGGACACGACCACCTGGTGCAGCAGCTGCTCCATCTCATCCGGCACGGGCATGTGCTCCAGCGGGCCGTCGCCCTGCTCCTGGGGGCGGGCGTCCCTTCGCCGCCGGTCATCGATCACGATACGTCGGGCGACGGTCGCCAGCCAGGGCATCAGCGAGGCCGCGTCGGGATCGAGCTGCTCGGCGCTGCGCCAGGCGCGGATCATGGTCTCCTGTACGACGTCCTCGGCCCACTGCCGGTCACCCGCGGTCAGCCGCACGACGAAGGCCAGCAACGGCCGGTGGTACTGCCGGTAGAGAGCCGACACGACCATCTCCGGGTCCGGCCGTACGCGCCTCAACCACTGCCGTAACCGCGGCTTGCCCATGGGGGCTGCTCCCTCGGCCGAGGGTGGGGGATACGTGCTCAGTCGCATCATTCCCCTTTCTCGAGTCCGTCGGCAGGTGGTACGGACCACGGCGCCCCGACGGTTCAACCGCGGGGTGGCCGAAAACCCGTTGCGGTCCCGCGCGGCCGGTGCGTAGAGTCACCGGCAACGGATCGAGGAGGTGAGGACTATGCGGGTCGTCCTGTTCTGCCTGCCGTCAGTCCCCCTCCGGGTGCTCGCCTGAGACCACCCGGGTTCCTTCTCAACCTCAAGGGTGCAATTCCGTTGTCTTACGATCTTTCTCTGCTCGGCTGGACCGATTCCCGCGCCGCCGAGCTGCCCGGCGACACCGTGCCCGGCCGCGTCTCCCGCGTCGACCGCGGCACGGCCGAGGTCGTCACGAGCGCCGGCCGGCATCACGCCCGCTACGGCGCCCGCGTCCGCAGGGCGTCCGCCGCCGACCCCGTCGCGCTGCCCTGCGTGGGCGACTGGGCCGCGCTCAAGCCGCTGCCCGCGGGCGACTACGAGCTCGCCGAGCTCCTGCCCAGGACGACCGCGTTCGTCCGCGGCGGCGTCAGCCGCGACTCCCGCGGCGGGCTGTCCGGCGACGGCCAGGGCCAGGTGCTCGCGGCCAACGTCGACATCGTGTTCGTCGCCGAACCGTCCATGCACGCCACCGACCTGGCCGACCTGGGCCGCATCGAGCGCCTGACGGCGCTCGCCTGGGAGTCCGGCGGCACTCCGGTGGTGCTCGTCACCAAGTCCGACCTGTTCGGGCCCGGTCTGGGCGATCTGCTCGACGACGTGCGGCAGGCCGCGCCCGGCGTCGACGTGCACGCGGTCTCCTCCATCCGCGGCGAGGGGGTCGAGCTCGTCCGCGACTATCTGGACGGGTCCCGTACCGCCGTCGTGCTCGGCCCCTCGGGGGCCGGCAAGTCCACCCTCGTCAACGCGCTCGCGGGCGGCGAGGTGATGGAGACCCAGCGGGTGCGCGCCGCCGACGGGCGCGGCCGGCACACCACCGTCCACCGGGAGCTCATCCCGCTGCCCGGGGGCGGGCTCGTCATCGACACGCCTGGCATCAGGCGGGTCGGCCTGTACGACATGAACGAGGGCGTGGAGCGGGTCTTCTCCGACCTGGAGGCGCTGGCGGCGGAGTGCCGCTTCCACGACTGCGGCCACGAGACCGAGCCCGGGTGCGCGGTGCTGGCGGCGCTGGAGAGCGGCGAGCTGCCGGAGCGGCGGCTGGAGAGCTGGCGCAAGCTCCAGCGGGAGGCGGCGTGGATGGCCTCCCGGACGGACGCCAGGCTGCGCAAGGACCTGCAGAGCAAGTGGAAGTCGATCCACAAGGAGATGCGCCGCTCGGGCCGCAACCGGCCGTGACGCCCCCCGGGGAGCGGGCCCGCACGGGCCTCTCCCCGGCGGGCCTGCCCGTCGGCGGCGTGGGTACGGGTTCGCGTATGGAGTGCGTGTTCGTCGACCGTGCGCAGGCGGGGGAGCGGCTGGCCGAGCGGCTGGCGGGCATCCCCGGCCCGGTGGTGCTCGCGCTGCCGCGTGGCGGGGTGGAGGTGGCGGAGCCGATCGTGCGCCGGCTCGGCGGAGTGCTGGACGTGCTCGTCACCCGCAAGATCGGCTACCCGCCGTCGCCGGAGTTCGGCGTGGGGGCGATCGCCGAGGGCGGCGAGCCGGTGTTCGACCTGCCGTTGCTGCACCGGCTGGGGCTGACGCCGGAGGACCTGGCCGGCGAGGTGGCCGCCGAGCGGCGGGAGCTGGCCCGCCGGGTGGCGGTGTACCGGGGTGACCGGCCGCTGCCCCGCCTGGCGGGCCGCGAGGTGGTGGTGGCCGACGACGGGCTGGCCACCGGGGTGACCGCGCGGGCCGCGCTACGGGCGGTGGCCGCGGCCGGGCCCGGCAGGGTGACGCTCGCCGTGCCGGTGGGCGCCAGGGACACGGTCAGCGCCATGCGGGAGGAGGCCGACGAGGTGGTGGTGCTCTGCGTGCCGGCCGACTTCCGCGCGGTCGGGCAGTGGTACGAGCATTTCGGCCAGCTCTCCGACGCCGACGTGCTGGAGGTGCTGGCCCGGAACCCGGCGCCGGGTTAGAGCGGCAGCACCGCCCACACGAGCTTGCGCGCGCCGCCGGGCGTGAGCCAGCCCCAGGCGCGGCAGAGGGCGCCCACCAGGCGCAGCCCGCGACCGTACTCGGCGAAAACGTCGGCGCCGCCGGTGACCGGCGGCGCCGTGCTGTGATCGCTCACAACGCAGGCCAGTTCGGTCCTGTCCATCAGCAGCCGCAGGTCGATCGCGCCGCCGCCGTGGCGCATGGCGTTGGTGACCAGCTCGGAGGTGATGAGCTGGGCGTCGAACACGGCCCGCTCGGCCCCCCACGAGCCGAGCGTCTGGTCGACGAACCGTCTTGCCACCGAGACGCACCCGGGCTCGAACGTGCTGAGCTCGTGGAAGCCGAAGAGGCGATCGCGCTCGGCGGGCCGACCTTCGATCAGGACGGCCGTCAGCCATCCTGGTGGCCTGAGACCGCTGGCGGTTTGCGGTCCCGGGTCGAAAGTCGTCATGCTGGCCCCCGAAGCGCGTTCTGGTGTCCAAGACCATCTTTACGGCGTGACGTCGGCGATGCAAGACTCTTTCGTGATTTACGGATGCAAATCGCATCTGCACGTGCAGATGCGATAGGGAGCGGTGAGCGTGAGCGCGGAGCGGGCGAAGCGGATGGAAAGCGACATTCTGCGACATTCTCCGGGTAGCCCGACCGTCCTGCGGATCCTGCTGGGCACGCAGCTCCGCAGACTCCGCACCGGCAAGGGGATCTCCCGGGAGGACGCCGGCTACTCCATCCGCGCGTCCCATGCCAAGATCAGCAGGCTGGAGCTGGGCCAGGTCAGCTTCAAGGAGCGCGACGTGGCCGACCTGCTCACCCTCTACGGCGTCACGGACCCCGGCGACCGGGCGCCGCTGCTGGAACTGGCCAGGAAGGCCAACGAGCCCGGCTGGTGGCACAAGTACAGCGATCTGCTGCCGAGCTGGTTCGAGATCTACATCGGGCTGGAGGGCGCCGCCTCGGTCATCCGGACCTACGAGAACCAGTTCGTGCCCGGCCTGCTGCAGACGCCCGCCTACGCCAGGGCGGTGATCGAGCTGGCCCACGAGAACGCCCCGGCCGGCGAGCTGGAGCGCAGGGTCCAGTTGCGGACGGCCCGCCAGCGGCGGCTGACCGGGGAGAGCCCGCTCACGCTCTGGGCGGTGATCGACGAGGCGGCGGTGCGCCGGGTGCTCGGCGGGCCCGAGGTCATGCGCGAGCAGATCGAGCACCTGCTGGAGCTCATCGCCCACCACAATGTCACGTTGCAGATCATGCCGTTCGACCGGGGCGGGCACGCCGCCGCCGGCGGCCCGTTCAGCATCCTGCGCTTCCCCGAGCGTGAGCTGCCCGACGTGGTCTACATGGAGCAGCTGACGAGCGCGCTCTACCTGGACAAGGTCGCCGATTCCGAGCACTACGTGAAGGTCATGGACCGGCTGAGCGTGCAGGCGGAGCAGCCCCGCCAGACCCGGGCGTTCCTGGAGCGGCTGCTGAACAGCTGAGTCCCTGTGACCCATCACATAGGGATTTTTGGCCATCCGGTATATGGCCTCCGGTTCGTCCCTCTATTCTCGGCTCGTAAGCACGGATGCACGTGCATCCGTAAGGGCCGAGGAGCAACACCCATGCACGAGTTCCGCAACGGAACGCCCGCCGGTCGACTCTCCGCCGACTGGCGCAAGAGCGCGCGGAGCAATCCCAACGGCAACTGCGTCGAGGTGGCGACCCTGCCCACAGGGGAGGTGGCCATGCGCAACTCGCGGTTTCCCGACGGTCCCGCGCTCGTCTACACGCGAGCCGAGATCACCGCGTTCGTCCTGGGCGCCAAAGACGGAGAGTTCGACGACCTGCTGGTGTGACCAGCCCTAGCCCGCCGACCGGCGGGCACGCGAAAGCCGCCGTCCGGATCGGACGGCGGCTTCTTTCATGCGCGGTTCTTTCGTGCGGGGCGAGGTCCGCCTGATCAGGCAGTTGTCCCGACCGGGTTCTCCGGAGCCCGGCGTACCGGGCCCCGGTCATCGGGACAACTGCGTGATCACACGATCTTCGGAGACGCTGCCGGGTGTGTCAGGCGGCGGAGATGCCGGCGCTGGCGGCGCGGCGCATGCGACGGCGACGCTCGGAGGCGCGCTCGTCCTCGTTGAGGCCACCCCACGTGCCGTACTTCTCCGGACGGGACAGTGCGTAGTCAAGGCACTCCGTGCGGACGGGGCACTGGGCGCAGATCGCCTTGGCCTTCCGCTCACGTACGTCACGCTCGGGCTGCCGCTCCCCGTCGGGGCCGAAGAAGAGCACGAGGTCCTCACCCCGGCACGCGGCATCATCCTGCCAACCCCAGCTGGGGCGCGGGCGGGCGAGCTGCCGACGTACCTGAGACATGAGAAAACCACCTTCGTGAGAGGTATTTCGGTAATTGAGCCGCATCGGACGCTTTGGGCGTCACTGTTCCAACGCAATGGAGGACCGTGATGTTCCCTTTGTCAGGCGTAGGCAGGCGTGGCGTACCGCACAGGCGAAAGCCTGTCCAGCGAAACCAGCCGGTAGGTGGCGGCCTTGTCGGCGCAAACCGAGCCACACGGCGCTTGCCGCGCCGAGGGCTGGACCACAACCTTGAACCGGACGTCGCCGCAGCGCACGATGGCTTCGGTGACGTCGCCGTCCGACTTGGAGGATTCCACGGTCACCGCGCCGACGGAGCACTCTCCCGTATGGGTTCGGGCGAAGTGCTCGACGGCTTGCAATGGCTCAGGGATACCCGCGCGTCCCCGGAAACGGTCGAGAATGATCTCGCCCGACCGGTACGCGTTAGCCGCTGCGATCGCAGCAGCCTGAGACATGCTGCCGTAGAAAATTCCGTGTGGCAAGCACACGAGGTTGGCGGCGTACCGATCGCCGCCAACGTGTGACGTTTCCCACACCCTTTCTGGCAGTTTTTCCGCCAGAGCACGGGCGAGGGGCAGTCCGATGCGGGCGCAGCACGCGTTGCGCTTGGCATGCGTGCACACCAGAAATACCGGCTCGTCTTCAAGTATGCAGGACTCGGGGACCACTCCGGCCACCAGCGCGTCCAGGTCAAGATCGTCAGGACCTGCGATGACGCCGCCGGCGAGCCACGGCCGGTCGCCGATCCCGTACCCGACTAGCACGCGGATGCCCTGATCCCGCGTCCGGGTGCGGCGGCCCGGTCGGCGGATGAGCTGCGGCCTGATGCCCCGGGCGAGCGCCCGCGCCACCAGTTCGGCGATGTTCTCAGGAAGTTCGAAGCTTTCCAGGTGTGACGGCCACGGGCCCGCGTACTCGACCAGGAGCCAGAGCCGCGCGCCCGCCGTGGCGCTCGCGAGAGTGGGGACGCCACCCGTGTGACATCCCCTCGCGTGTTCGCAGCCCTTCGCCACACCTTCCCCCTTCCAACGGTTAGGTAAGACTAACCTAACGGGTTGGGGAGGATCAGCCGAACATGCCCTCCGCGGCCTCCAGAGCCCGTTCGCGGTCCGCCGCCACCAGGCCGATCCGGGTGCGCCGGTCGAGCAGGTCGCCGGCGTCGAGCGCGCCCTCGTGCCGCACGGACCAGAGCAGGTCGCCCCGGGTCAGGCCGAGACCGACCGGCTCGGGACAGGACTCCACCAGCGGCCGGACCGCCGCCGCCTCCGCGCCGTAGCGCTCGGCGAGCCTGCGCGGCGTCCCCGCGGCCGGCCGGCCCGCTCCCACCAGCGGGATGGCGGCCGTCCGGCTCGGGCCCGCGCGCAGCCCGCGGACCGCGACCGCCCGGTCCACGGCGTCCTGGGCCATCCGCCGGTAGGTGGTCAGCTTGCCGCCGACGACCGTGACGAACCCGCCCGAGGACAGCACCGCGTGCCGCCGCGACAGATCCGCCGTGCGCCCGCCCGCCCCCGGGTCCCCGCGCCCGTCCCCGCGCCCGTCCCCGTGCCCGCTCGTGTGCCCGCCGCCCGCCAGGAGCGGTCTGAGGCCCGCGTACGCGCCCGCCACGGCCTTCCTCGGCACTTCGATCTCCAGGACGCCGTTCAGCACGTCCAGGAGCGTCCTGACGTCCTCCTCGGGCGCCTCGGGGACGTCGGGCACCGGCCCGTCCACCGCGACGTCCGTGAGCCCCACGTACACCCGCCCGTCCGCTTGCGGCAGGACGAGCGCGAAACGGTTGCTCTCACCCGGGATCGGCACGTGGAGCCCGGCCCGCAGCCCCGGCAGCGCGCCCGCCGCGAGCACCAGGTGGGTGCCGCGCGAGGGCCGCAGCCGCACCCTCGGGTCCAGCCCGCCGGCCCACACGCCGGTCGCGTTGACCACCGCCCGCGCCCTGATCTCGAACTCCTCGCCGGTCAGCTCGTCACGCACCCGGGCGCCGTCCGGGCGCAGCTCCAGCGCGCGGCAGCGGGTCAGGATCCGGGCCCCGTGCGCGGCCGCCGTCCTGGCCACGGCGACCACGAGCCGGGCGTCGTCGAGCACCCGCCCGTCCCACGACAGCAGCCCGCCGCGCAGCCCGCCCGCGCGCAGCACCGGGGCCAGCTCGCGGACCCGGCCCGCCGGCAGCGCCGACGGGCCCGGCAGCAGCCGCCGCGGGGTGCCCGCCGCGCGCCGCAGCCCGTCCCCGAGCAGGTAACCGGTCATCACCGTCGCGGCCCGCGCCCCGGTGACCCCCGGCGTCAGCGGCAGCACGTACGGGTGCGCCCTGACCAGGTGCGGGGCGGTGCGGGTGAGCAGGACGCCGCGCTCCACCGCGCTCTCGTACGCGACCCCCACCTGCCCCTTGGCCAGATAGCGCAGGCCGCCGTGGATCAGCTTGGAACTCCACCTGGAGGTGCCGAAGGCGAGGTCCTGGGCGTCGATCGCGGCGACGCCCAGCCCTCGCGAGGCCGCGTCCAGCGCCGCGCCCGCCCCGGTCGCGCCCAGCCCGACCACCAGCACGTCCACCCGCTCCTCGGCGGTGCGGGCCAGCTCGCGCGCCCTCCGGGCGGCGTTCAGCGAGCTGCCCGGCACGACCCCGCTCACCGTCCCGCCGGGCGCGCGAGGTAGGACTCCAGCAGGGCGGCGAGCTCGGCGTCGAGGTCGTCGAGGGTGAGCGGATCGAGCATGGTGGGCGCCGACAGCAGGAACGACTGGGCGACCAGCAGCACCGCCCTGGCCCTGCGCGGGTCGCCGAGGGCGGGCTCCAGCACCGCGAGCACCGCCTCCTGGCTGGCCCCCCGCCGGTCGAGCAGGTAGGGGAGGAGCAGCTCGGGATCCGCCTCCACGATCTTGCGCCAGAGCGGGTGCCCGCGCAGCCCGCGCACCCCGGCCACCACCGCGCCCACCGGATCGGCCAGGTCGAGCCCGCTGATCACCCGTACCCACTCGCGCGTCATCAGGTCGGCGACCAGCGCCCGCATGTCCGGCCAGTGCCGGTAGATCGTCATCCGCGAGACCCCGGCCCGCCGCGCCACGTCCGTGAGCGTGGTGCGGCGCACCCCGTAGGCCAGCACGCAGTCGCGGGCCGCGTCCAGCACGCCGTCATTGTGACGAATAGCCGTCATATGTCACAGTGTAACCGTGCGATCGGAACCGATGCTCTGGTCCGGCTGGGGCGACCCGGCCAAGGCCCGCGAGCTTCCAGAACAGGTCCGCCGGCTGCTCCACGATCTGCTGGGCGTGCGCGCGCCGGCGGTCCCCGCCGCCGGACTGGAGTCCGTACGGATGCCGCCCGCCGCGCTGGAGCCCCGGCTGCTCGACGCGCTCGCCGGCCTGGTCGGCGACGGGCACGTGCTGACCACGCACGAGGCGCGGGTCCGGCACGCCCGTGGCAAGTCCACCCCCGACCTGCTGCGGATGCGCGCCGGGGATGGCGCCGGCGCGCCGGACGCCGTCGTGCTGCCCGGCGGCCACGACGAGGTGGCGCGAGTGCTGCGGCTGTGCGCGGCCGAGCGGATCGCGGTCGTGCCGTTCGGCGGCGGCACCTCCGTCGTCGGCGGGCTCACCGCAGCCCGCGACGGCTTCGCCGGGGTGATCTCGCTCGACCTGGGCCGGATGGACCGGCTGGTCGAGGTCGACGCCGAGTCGATGACCGCGGTGTTCGAGCCCGGCGTGCCCGCCCCCGAGGCCGAGCGCCTGCTGGCCGCGCACGGCCTCACGCTGGGCCACTTCCCCCAGTCCTTCGAGTACGCCACGCTGGGCGGCTTCGCCGCGGCCCGCTCCAGCGGCCAGGCCTCGGCGGGATACGGCCGCTTCGACGACATGGTGACCGGGCTGACCGTCGCCACCCCCGAGGGCGACCTGGACCTGGGCCGGGCGCCCAAGTCGGCGGCCGGGCCCGACCTGCGCCAGCTCCTGCTCGGGTCCGAGGGCGCCTTCGGCGTCATCACCTCTCTCCGGCTGCGGGTGCGCCGCGCCCCGGCCGAGAAGGTGTACGAGGGCTGGCGCCTGCCCGGCTTCGCCGCCGGCACGGCCGCGCTGCGGGCGCTCGCCCAGGACGGCCCGCTGCCCACGGTCCTGCGGCTCTCCGACGAGACCGAGACCATGATCGGCCTGGCCCGCCCCGACCGGATCGGCGGCGGCGAGGCCGGCTGCCTGGTGATCGCCGGCTACGAGGGCGCCTCGGTGGCCGCCCGCCGCGAGGCCGCCGCCGCGGTGCTGTCAAGCCACGGCGGCGTCCCTCTCGGCGAGGAGCCCGGTCAAGGATGGGCGCACGGCCGCTTCTCCGCGCCGTACCTGCGCGACTCGCTGCTCGCCGCGGGCGCCACCGTGGAGACGCTGGAGACGGCCGGCTTCTGGGCCGACCTGCCGCGCCTGTACGACGCGGTCCGGCTCGCGCTGCTCGGCGCGCTCGGCTCGCCGCTGGTCATGTGCCACATCTCCCACGTGTACGAGACCGGCGCGTCGCTCTACTTCACCGTCGTCACCGCGCAGGAGGACGACCCGGTGGCGCAGTGGGAGCGGGCCAAGGAGGCGGCGAACACGGCCATCGTCGAGGCGGGCGGCACCATCTCGCACCACCACGGGGTCGGCCGCGACCATCGCGCCGCCTACGCCGCCGAGATCGGCCCGCTCGGCGTGGCGATCCTGCGCGCGGTCAAGGACCGGGTGGACCCGCGGGGGGTGCTGAACCCGGGAGCGCTCGTCTAGTCGAGCTCGACGACCCTGGACGCCTCCTCCGCCGCCTCGGCGGCCTCGCCGAAGCGGCGGAGCGCCCTGTAGGCGGCGGCCAGCGCGTGCAGGGAGCGCGCCAGCGGGGCCCCGCCCGCCCTCCTGGCCAGCGCCACCGACTCCTCGGCCGGGGGCAGCGCCTCGGCCGGGCACTTACGTCTCAGCTGCAGGGACGCCTCCATGATCAGGGCGCGCACCAGCAGGGAGGTGTGCTCGGGGTGCTCGGCCGCCAGATCGCGGCTCATCGCCACGGCACGGCTCACCTGGCGCAGCGCCTCGCGCGCGCTCCTCGTGGCGGCGTACGCGAGCAGGCCCTCGACGGCATCCACCTGCGTGGTGTTCCGCCTGAGCGCGTCATCGGAACCGTTCCGGGCCATGGCTAGCCCTCCCCTTGGCGACGACAACCGCTTGCTTGGGGCGACTGAGGTTACACCATCGTGAACCAGCTGTGTCGGCAACGGCACGCTCTGTTCGGATGCGCGCGACGTGATCTACGGGCAAAGATGGGGTCATGGGCGAATCAACGGCTGAACGGGGGAAGCGGGCATCCTCGCGGGTGTCCGAGGAGGGCGCCGGATGGGTGTGCCAGGAGATCGGCACGTTCGACCGGCTGCGGCCGAAGGACGAGGGCTTCACCTGGCTGAACCCGGTCACTCTGTGGAAGTCCCGCAACGAGATCCTCGCCGGCCTGTTCGGCGACCCGTCCGGCGAGGTGCGCGAGCAGTGGGTCGCCGCCCTGCGCGGGCGCGGCACGGACCCCGATTTCCGGATCGCGCCCGAGGTCGGCGAGAGCTTCGACTTCCTGCTCGTCGGCGACACCGGTGAGGGCGACGCGTCCCAGTACGCGGTGGTGCCCGGCATGCTGAAGGCGGGGGAGGGCACCGCGTTCGCGATCCTGGCCAGCGACATCATCTACCCGGCCGGGTCGGGCAACGACTACCGCGACAAGTTCTTCCGCCCTTACCAGGACTACGACGCGCCGATCTACGCGATCCCCGGCAACCACGACTGGTACGACGGGCTCGGCGGGTTCATGCGGGTCTTCTGCGACGCCTCGCTCAAGCCCAGGCCCGACCGGGGGCTGCGCGGGCTGCTGTGGCGCAAGCCCGAGACGATCGACGAACCGGCCCTGGCCGAGGCCCGCGCGCTGCGTGGCCGCCCGGCCCAGCAGGCGACGCAGCCCGGCCCGTACTGGGTGATCGACACCCCGAGCCTGCTCATCGTGGGCGTCGACACCGGCATCAAGGGCACCATCGACAAAGGCCAGACCGCGTGGCTGCGCCGCGTGTCGCTCGACCCCCGGCCGAAGCTCCTGGTCACCGGCAAGCCGATCTACACCGGCAACGCCTACAAGCCCTCCGCGCTGGAGGGCGGCGGCACCATCGACGACATCGTGCGCGACCCGCGCCACCGCTACGTGGCGGCCATCGGCGGCGACGTGCACAACTACCAGCGCTACCCGGTCCAGGTCGGCGACCGGGTCATCCAGTACGTCGTGTCCGGCGGCGGCGGCGCGTTCATGCACGCCACCCACACCATCCGGCGCGTCGACGTGGGCGGCGTGCACGAGGACGACTACCGCTGCTACCCGCTGCGCGGCGACTCGCTGTCCTTCTACAGCCAGCTCTACGCCAAGCGGCTGCGGATGAAGTGGCTCTGCCTCACCCCTGACGAGGCCGCCTGCATCATGGCCGAGCAGATCAAGAACACGCCGGTGCGGCCGGCCGGCGGCGCCGTGACGATCACCCGGCGGATGCGGTGGGCGGCGCGGCTGCTCGGGTCCTGGCCGTGGCCGTTCCGGCTGCCGGTGGACCGGGTGTTCCAGCACTTCCTGTCCGAGCTGTCCGACTGGGACACCCCGCCGTTCTTCAAGCAGTTCCTGCGCCTGTCGGTCACCCCCGACGCGCTCACCATCCGGTGCCACGCCGCCACCGGATGCCTGCGGCAGGAGCTCGAACCCCCCGTCGAGGACGAGGTGCGCATCTCTTTGTCGTAGCCGCCTGGCACCCTGGAGTCGTGTACGTGGTGCTGGCCGGAGAGCGGCTCCTTCCCGCGGGCGGGCCGCCCCGCCCCGCCGGGCCCGGCGCGGTGAGCGAGCTGGAGGCGTCGCGGCCACGGTGGGTGTGGGCCGACACCCGCGAGGCCTACCCGCCGCTGCTCGCCGCCGGGGTGCGGGTCTCCCGCTGCCACGACCTCGCACTCACCGAGGCCCTGCTGCTCGCGTACGAAGGGCGTCACGGGGAGCCGCGCTCGGCCAGGGCCGCGCACGCCAGGCTGCACGGCCGGCCCGTCCCCGACGACGCGCCGGAAGATCCCGGCACGCTCTTCGCGCCCGAGCCGCTGCCCCCGGAGGCGGTGGCCGAGGTGCTCGCCGACCAGCTCGCCCGGATCGCGGCGCTGCCCGATCCCGGCCGGTTCCGGTTGCTGGCCGCCGCCGAGTCCGCCGGCGCGCTCATCGCCGCCGAGATGAGCCACGACGGCATGCCCTGGCGCAGAAACGTGCACGACGCGCTGCTCGCCGAGATGCTCGGGCCCCGGCCGGTCCACGGCATGCGGCCGGCCAAGCTGCAGGCGCTGGCCGACCGGGTGTCGGCGGCGTTCGGCCATCCGGTCAACCCCGACTCGGTGCAGCAGCTGGTCAAGGCGTTCAAGGGGGCCGGGGTGGCGATCAAGTCCACCCGGTCCTGGGAGCTCAAGCAGGTCGGCCATCCGGCGGTCGAGCCGCTGCTCGCCTACAAGGAGCTGGCCAGGCTCCACAGCTTCCACGGCTGGGCGTGGGCCGACCAGTGGGTGCGCGGCGGCCGCTTCCGGCCCGAATACGTGGTCGGCGGCGTGGTCTCCGGCCGCTGGGCGACCAGCGGCGGCGGCGCCCTGCAGATCCCCAAGGTGCTGCGCAGGGTGGTGGTGGCCGACGACGGGTGGGCCCTCGTCGTCGCCGACGCTGCCCAGCTGGAGCCGCGGGTGCTCGCCGCGATGGCGGGCGACGCCGGGCTGGCCGCCGCGGCGGGGGAGATCGACCTCTACTCGGCGCTGGCCGGCTCGTTCGGCGGCCAGCGCGACCACGCCAAGATCGCGATGCTGTCGGCGATGTACGGCGGCACCAGCGGCGACGCCGCCCGGCTGCTGCCCGTCATGCGCCGGCGCTTCCCGAAGGCCTACCAGTTCGTCGAGGACGCCGCCAAGGCCGGGGAGGAGGGCCGGCTCGTGCGGTCCTGGCTCGGGCGCACCAGCCCGCCGCCGTCCGCGTCGTGGCGCGAGCTCGTCTCCGGCCCCGAGGGCGGCCGGGCGGCGCGCGACCGGGGCAGGTTCACCCGCAACTTCGTGGTCCAGGCCACGGCCGCCGAATGGGCGCTGTCGCTCATGGGGGTGCTGCGCGGCCTGCTGCCCGGCCCGGCCAGGCTGGTGTTCTTCCAGCACGACGAGGTCATCGTGCACTGCCCGCTCGACCTGGCCGAGCAGGTGGCGAATGCGGTGGGCGCCGCGGCGGCCGAGGCGACCCGGCTGCTGTTCGGGGCCACTCCGGTGCGCTTCCCGATGGAGGCGGTCGCGGTCAGCTGCTACGCGGACGCCAAATAGCGCCCGACCGGCGGGCCGCCAGCGCCAGCCACACCCCGGCCAGCGCCACCATCACGCCCACGCCCGAACCGAGCACCCCGTACGACAGACCGCCCACGATCACGCCGGCCAGCACCGTGCCGGTCGCCCCGCACACGTTCATGAGCAGGTCCGACAGCCCTTGGACGGCCGTGCGGCCGTCGATCGAGACCGACTCGCTGACCAGCGCGGAGCCGGCCACCAGCCCGCACGACCAGCCCAGGCCGAGCACGAACAGCGCCACCGTCACCTGCCACACCTGGTGGCCCGCCGTGGCCGCCAGCACGGCGGAGACCAGCAGCAGGCCCATGCCGAGCAGCAGCACCGGCACCCGGCCCGCCTTGTCCGCCAGCCAGCCGACCACCGGCGACATCACGTACATGCCGGCGATGTGCAGGCTGATCACGATGCCGATCACGTCCAGCTCGGCGCCGTCGTGGTGCAGCTTGACCGGGGTCATCGACATGATCGACACCATCGCGGTGTGGCTGACGGCGATCATCACCAGGGCCTGGCGGGCCATCGGCGTGGTGCGCAGGATCCGCCACGCGGTGCGGACCGTCCGGTTGCCCGCCTCCGTCGAGGGCTTCCTGCCGTCGTGCTCCCTGGCCAGCTTGAGCGGGTCGGGGCGCAGTCCGGCGAAGACGATCAGCAGCGCCAGCGCGAACGCCAGCGCGGCGAACGCGAACGGCCCGGCCTTCCCCACCAGCCCGGCCTCCATGCCGATCCGGTCGGCGGGCTCGGCCAGGTTGGGGCCCGCCACCGAGCCGACCGTCGCCGCCCACACCACCAGCGACAGGTGCCGGGCGGCGTGGTTCCTGGGCGACAGGTCGGTGGCCGAGTAGCGGGCCGCCAGGTTGCCCGCGCTGCCGCCGCCGACCAGCACCAGCCCGGCCAGCAGCAACTGCCAGTTGCCGAGGTTGATGGCGACGACCGAGATGGCGCAGCCGAGCAGCGCCGCCAGGTACGCCAGCGCCAGGCCGGACCGCCTGCCGCCCTTGCTCGACGCCTTGGCCGTCGGCAGAGCGAGCAGGGCCGCCCCCAGCACCGTCGCGGTCCCCGCGAAGCCGCTGATCATCGTCGACCCGGAGAGCTGGTCGACCACCACCGAGCTGAGCGCCAGGCCGACGGCGACTCCGACGCCGCCCACGATCTGCGCGGCCGAGAGCACGATCAGAGTGCGGCGCTGGACGGCCCGGAGATGGGCGGAGGGCGAGGCGTCAGCGGTCGTGGGGGTGCTGGTCACCCGTGAAGTCTCGCATAGCCCCAGAGATCACCCCAAAACGTTGTTTTTGGGACTACAGCACTGTGACGGGGTCACCTCGCCTGATCACGCCCGTGCCGTCGGGGATCAGGTTGACGCCGAACCACACCTTGCCGTCCCACCTGCGGTGACGGTTCAGGGTGCGGATCGGCTCCTTGCCCTTGGCGTAGGTGTCCGGGTCGACGGTCGTCAGCACGCAGCGGTCGCATCCCTTGGCGGCCCGGAACTCCACCTCGCCGATCCGCAGCCGCCGCCACCCGTCCTCGGCGAACGCCTCGTCCGCGCCCTCCACCACCACGCTGGGCCGGAACCTGCGCATGTCCAGCGGCTGCGGGATCTCCTCGCCCAGCTCGGCCGCCGTCTCCGCGACCCAGTCGCCGAGCCGGGCCAGCGAGGCCGTCGTGGTGAGCAGCAGCGGGTAGCCGTCGGCCAGGCTCACCCGGTCGCCGGGCAGGCCGTACGCGGGATCGACCGGGCGCCGGGTGGGGTCGTCCAGCCAGGCCAGCCTGGCGGGCCGCCCGATCAGCGCGGCCATCCACGCGGCCGCGTCGTCCCCGCAGTCGGTCACCTCCACCGGCGTCCCCCAGACGTTCGCCGTGAACCTGCGCGAGGTGGGGACGACGCGCAGCGGGTCGGCGTGCGGGCCGGTGAGTTTGATCGCGGCGCCGTCGGCCAGGGCCACGCAGGCCAGCATGATCGGATGCTCGCGGGCGGTGATCGGCTCGCCGCGCTCGTCCACGACGAGGTAGCGCCGGTCGCCGGCCAGCCCCCACGGCTGCACCTCGGCCTCGGCCACCTCGTGCCCAGAGGTGGATTTGATGGGATAGAAGAAGATGCTCCCCAGCCTCATGTGCAGACCGTACAACATCACGATCTGACTTCCGGGCCTTCCACCAGGAAGGACGCCGGGTCAGGTGGACTGGCGGAAGGTGTCGAAGAAGACCTTGCGGGCCCCGGACTGGTCGTCCCAGACGAGCTCCGGCATGTCGAAGGTGATCGTGAAGGCCGTCTTGTCGTCGACGGTGACGAACCGGGTGAGCGCGTGCATGGGCACCTCGTTCTCGGCGGCGTAGGTGTACTCCCAGTCGGTCGCCTTCCAGCCGCGGTAGTCGGTCTCCTGCAGCTGCACCTGGATGTAGCCGTCCCTGCCGCCGTCCGCCTCCTCGCGGGTCAGCTCCGACAGGCCGCCGTCGGCCTGGGGCGCCACCTGGGCGACGATCACCTCGATGCCCGAGTCCTTCGGCCCGGTGATCGTGGTCTGGCCGCCCGAGGTGCTCAGCTTCCAGCCCTCGGGCACGCCCACGCTGAACCCCGGCGGGGTCTCCTCGACGTACCCGTCGGGCACCGGGGAGGCCTCGGCCCGCGCCGGGGCGCTGCTGGCGACCGAGAGCGGGGTCGTCACGGGCTCGACGGAACCGCTCGACGCGTAGATCATCAGCGCGGCCACCACGGCGACCACGGCCGCCACGGCGGCGACGATCAGCAGCGGCGTCGGCCGCCCGTCGCGCACCCAGGCGTTGCCGTTCTCGTCCGGGCTGCGCCGGCTGGTGGTGGGCCGGCCGGCGGAGGTCCGATGGGGACCGCCGGGCAGCTGGGCCAGGCGGCTGCGGCCGACGTCCTTGGACAGCCTGTGCGACTGGTCGCGCAGGTCGTCGTCAGTGGCCAGCGGCCACCGGCCGGAGGCGCTCACGCTGCGGCTGTCGCTGGTCAGCGGCAGGATGGGCGGCGCCGGTTGCTCACCGGAGTCACCCGGCCCCCGCGTGCGGCCCCCGCCGGGGAAGGACAGGCCGTCCGGCTCCGGGTAGGCGCCGGACGCCCCGCCCGGCGTCGCGTACGGTCCGGACGCGCCTCCCGGCGTCGAGTAGGGGCCCGACGTCTCCTGTCCCGGCAACGGGTACGGGCCGGACGTGTCGTGTCCGGGCAGCGGGTACGGCCCGGACGTGCTGCCCGGTGACGGGTAGCCGCCCGGGGCCGGGTCCGACAGCGACCTCGGGGCCGCCGAGCCGCCGAGCCCCGGAAGGGAGTGCGGGCCCGAGGAGAAAGCGTCGAACCCCGGCTGCCGCACCTGGTCGGTCCGGTGACCGGACGTCGTGTCGTAGGAAATGCCGTACCCGTCGGAAGGGTTGTTCTCCGGGTCGTACGGGACGCGCACCGGGCCCGAGGGCGTCTCCACGATCCGGGAGGGCAGCGGCCCCGACGGCGGCTCCAGCGGCGGCAGCAGCCCCGCGGGCGTCGAGTCGCCCAGCGTGGGCAGCGGCGCGGGCGTCTCCGGGGTGCGCGGCCGTACCGAGCCGTGCGCGAGCAGCACCCGCTCCAGCCGGTCGGCGACCTGGTCGGCGGTGAGCCGCGCGGCCGGGTTCTTCTGCAGCAGCCCCTCGATCACCGGCAGCAGCGCGCCGGCGCGCTGCGGCCTGGACGGCTCCTGCGTGAGCACCGCGCCCAGCACCGCGACCGCGTCAGGACCCTCGTACGGGGGACGGCCCTCGACAGCCGCGTACAGCGTCGCCCCGAACGACCACAGGTCGGCCGCCGCCGAGATCGGCTGCCCCGACAGGCGCTCCGGCGGGATGTACGCGGGCGAGCCCATGAGCAGCCCGGTCTGGGTGATCGTGACGTCGCCCTCGACGGCGGCGATGCCGAAGTCGGTCAGCACCACCCGGTCGGCGGTGAGCAGCACGTTGCCCGGCTTGACGTCGCGGTGCAGGATGCCGGAGGCGTGCGCGTGCCGGAGCGCGTCGAGCACCCGGATGGCGATCTCGGCGGCCTGGATCACCGGCAGCGGGCCGCTCTGCCGCACCGCCTGCTCCAGCGACCAGGCGCGGACCAGCTCCATGACGATCCACGGGCGGCCGTCCTCCTCCACCACGTCGTGCACGGTGACGATGCCCGGGTGCTGCAGCCGCGCGGCCGACCTGGCCTCGCGCAGCACCCGCCGGTGCGCCGCCTGCTTGCCCGCGTGGTCCAGGCCGAACGGCAGGATGAGCTCCTTGACCGCCACATCCCTGTCGAGCAGCACGTCGTGGGCGTGCCACACCATGCCCATGCCGCCCCGGCCGACGGGCGACATCAACCGGTAACGCCTGCCGACGAGCTTGCCCTGGCTCTGTGGAGTGCCGCCTTCAGCGCCGGGGCCGCTGAGCACGCGGTCGGCTGCCATGTCCCGCCCCCATCTCCAGCCTCAAAGGTCACACAAGTCACGCCGTGGTTTCACATCATGGGATTCGTCACCATATAGGCACGTGAACCGGGGCGAAACCATAGTGTCGCTTTTCGGGGGTTGACGTGCGGTTTCGCTATACCTCGAATGGATCAGCCACCGCGTCCGACAGCGCCCGCAGAGCCGCCGTGAACGCCTCCGCGGGAGGGCTGACGAGCCCCGCGCCGACCTGCCCGGTGCCCGCGATCCTGCCCGCGATTCCGGTGTTCACCACGGGCAGCAGACCGGTCCTGGCGACGAGCGTGACGTCGATGCCGGTGGGCGTGCCGCGGAAGCCGAGCCCCGGGATCTGGTAGGCGGGATGCTCCGCCAGCGTGATCTCGTACATCGAGCGCGTGGCGGCCACCGCGTCCGCGACCTCGCCGCCCACGAACCGGACGATGGCCGGGGCCGCCGCCATCGCGAACCCGCCCAGCCCGGACGTCTCGGTGATGGTGGAGTCGCCGATGTCCGGGTTGGCGTCGCCGGGCCCGTACGCGCCCAGGTACAGCCCGTCCGGCACCCCGGCCGGCCCGGTGAACCACCGGCCGCCGAGCCCCGACACCTGCACGCCGAAGTCTGTGCCGTTCCGCGCCATGGCCACGACCAGGGTCGAACCCGGCACGTCCCGGGCCGCGTCGGTGCTCACCTTGGCCGCGGCCATCCCCGCGTTGAGGAAGAAGTGGTCGTTGCCGGCGATGAAGCGCAGCACCTCCGACGCGTGGCCCGGAGCCGCGTCCGAGATCGCCGGGGCCAGCTCGCGCAGCAGCAGCGAGGTCGCCGCCCGGTTGCGGTTGTGCAGCTCGTCGCCCATCTGCAGCGCCTGCGCGATGAGCGACCGCAGGTCCAGCGGCCCCGTCAGCCCGATCGCCGCCGACAGCGCGGGCCCGAGCACGCCGTCCATCCAGCGCAGCCGGTCGAGCACCTCGGGCCCGTACGCGCCGTAGCGCAGCACCTTGCCCAGGCCCTCGTTGAGCGAGCAGTACGCGGTGCCGCCGTGCTCGGTGTCGCGCACCTCGAACAGCCACATGGACGGGCTGACGACGCCCGCCATCGGGCCCACGGCCGCGTGCTGATGGCACGGCTCCAGCCGCACCTCCCCGGCGGCGAGCCTGGCCGCCGCCTCCCGCTCGTCGTCCGCGTACCCCTCGAACAGCATCGCGCCGATCAGCGCGCCGCGCATCGGGCCCGACGCCCGCTCCCAGGTGATCGGCGGGCCCGCGTGCAGGAACGTGCGCTCCGCCGTCCGCAGCACCTCCGACGCCCGCCGTACGCCGGCCAGCTCCGGGCGGGCCGAGACCAGGCGGCGCACCGCCAGGTCGTTGGCCGCCTGCCTGCGCGGGTCGGCGAGCACCCTGGCCAGGGCGTCCGCGGTGCCCGCCAGGGGCGGGCGCCAGGAGACGCCGGTGACGGCGGCGGCCTGCTCGCGCAGCGCGTCCGCGAGCAGGCCGGCGCCGGCCGTGATGACATGGGGCGGGCCGTCGAGCAGTGTCATAGCGAGTCCCTGGCGTGCCGGGCGGCTTGCGCGTTGGAGGTGAACACGACGGCCCCGGCGTCGCGGAACGCCGCGGCCTGCCGGAGCAGGTCCTGCGGGTCGGCCTCGGTGCCGATCAGCGCGACCACCACGGCGGCGGGCAGGGCGGCGATCGCGGGGGCGAGCCGGGCGGCGGGATCGGGGTCGGCGGCGTGGCCGAGCACCACGTCCATGAGCACCACGCCGCCCGGCGGCACCTTGCCCAGGGCCTCCAGCCGCAGCGTGGGGTCGATCATCGGGTGCGCCCGGCCCCGGGTGTAGACGTCGTCCCCGTAGTCGGTGAACTCCCCGGCCCCGGCGATCAGCGCCGCCTCGGCGCACAGCGTCCCACCGGAGTAGATCCCGATCAGCGGCCCGGGATCTTCGCCTGCCACCGTCACGGCTCTCCGGGCGGAGCCGTCCCAGCAGGGCCAGGCGGGCACCGGGCGGCCGAGGGCGCGCAGCGCGGCCTCGGCGGCGGCGGTGAGGTCGGTGCCGGAGCCGAGCAGCGCCTCCACGACCGGCGTGCGCAGCGACTCCACGACCTCCCGCACGGTCCCCGCCACCTCCGGGTCCGGCGGCTTGGAGACCAGCACGATCAGCTCCGTGGCCGGGTCCTCGTCCAGCATGCGCAGCGCGCGCACCGTCGAGAGCCCGCCGACCGCCGCCGACAGGTCCCTGCCGCCGACGCCGAGCACGTGGCTGACCCCCACGCCCGCGAGGTCCAGCAGGCAGCTCACCTGCTGGGCGCCGGTCCCCGACGCGGCCACCAGCCCGACGGGCCCGGGACGCAGCACGTTGGCGAACCCCAGCCCCACCCCGCCGACCACGGCCGTGCCGCAGTCGGGTCCCATGACGAGCACGCCGCGCTCGTCCGCGCGCTCCTTCAGCAGCCGCTCCGACGCGACCGGCACCCCGTCGCTGAAGACCATGACGGGCAGCCCGGCCTCGATCGCGTCCATCGCCTCGGCGAAGGCGTGCTCGCCCGGCACCGACACCAGCGCCAGGTCCGCGCCGCCGCCGCGCGCCGCCGAGCGGGTGGTCAGCGGCGGCTGCTCGGCCTCCCGCGCCGGCCCCGCCGAGGAGAGCTCCGCCAGGTGGCGGTCCAGCTCGTGCGCCGCCGCCGCGGTGTCCGGCCCGCGCAGCGCGACCAGCAGGTCGCCCGGACCGGCCGGAGGCAGCTCGAAGCCCAGGTCGCGGGCCAGCTCCAGGTTGAGCTCCGTGGCCATGGCGACGATCGCCACCGCCGTGCCAGGCAGCTCGGACAGCGCCCTGCTCACCCGCATCAGCGCCACCGAGTCGTGGTAGACGCCCTCGCGTACGAAGACCGTGTCGTTCATCCCCGTCCCCCCAGCGCGCGTACGGTCTCCAGCCCGATCGCGATGCCCTGCGCCAGGTCGGCGCCCGAGGTGTGGCCCAGCCCGCACAGCCGGCGCAGCGCCGGCCCCAGCGGCTGCCGCCCGGTCAGGCCGCGCAGCACCGCGAGCACCTCCGGGCACGCCTCGCCGCGCGCAGCGCAGTGCAGCAGCGTCGCGGAGATCGGCGTGGTACGGGTGCGCGCGTCGAACGTGACGGTCGCCCCCAGCCACCCGGCCAGGTCGACCGCCCGCGCGGTGCCGGTCGCCGCCCCCAGGTGGCGCAGCGTCACCAGCAGCCCCGCCAGCACGTCGTCGCCGCTCGGCGTCAGCCCGGGACCGAGGCCGACCAGCCGCTCGGCCGCCGTCACCGCGCCCAGCAGCCACCCGGAGGCGCAACTGGCCGCGAGCAGCTCGACCGCGTCGTTGCCGTCCAGGCCCGGCGTGCCCCGCCCGGCCAGCGCCGACGGCGGCGGCAGCGTCGCCGGATCGACCTCGCCCAGCCGCGGAGACGGGTCCCACCAGCGGCGGGCGCGCAGACTCAGCCCGCCGACGTCCACCGAGCCGTCCCCTACGAAGGCCTCGTCACCCATGGTCACGCGCGGCAGCGCTCCGGCGAGCAGCATCGAGTTCGGCAGCCGGGTGGCAGGTCCCGTCACCACGGCGATCACCGCGGGCTCCAGCTCGGTCCTGACCTCCAGGTAGATCCCGGCGGGGAACGCGGCGAGCACCCGGGCGGGCCGCCTCGAAGCCTCCAGGACCGGGCGCACCGCGGTGCTCGCGGCGCCCGTGACGTGCGCGCGTACCCGCCTCACGTGAGTACCGACCGTCACCGGACCTCCCTACCGACCCTGGACCTGACCGTAGAACGGGCCCGGCAACCGCCCGTACGGAGAAATTTGCCAACAGTCAGCGGGAAGACTGGCTCTTCCTGACAGACGGTATGTGGGGCCACAATCTGTACATGGAGCCCCCAGTTCGTCTCGCCAGCACGGGAACGATCATCCACGGCGTGTCCGTCGGAGAGTTGCTGGGCGTGTCGACCCTCGCGGAGGCCCGGCTGATCGCGGGGGAGAGCGGTCTGGGCCGTATCGTGCAACGCCTCAACGTCATGGAGGTGCCCGACATCCTGGCCTGGGTGAAGCCGCACGAGCTGCTGCTCACCACCGGCTACCCGCTGCGCAACACGCCGCAGTCGCTCGGCCGCCTGGTCGCCGACCTGGACGAGCGCGGGCTGGCGGCGCTGGCCATCAAGCTCGGACGGTACGTCGACGAGCTGCCGTCGGCGATGGCCGAGCAGGCGGACCGGCTCGGCTTCCCGCTCATCCTGCTGCCGAACGACGTCGGTTTCGACGACATCCTCAACCAGGTGCTCACCGACATCCTCAACCGGCAGGCGGCCGTGCTCGTCCGCGCAGAGGAGGCGCACCGGGCGCTGGTGCAGGTGGTGCTGGCCGGCGGCGGGCTGGACGAGGTCACCACGGAGGTGGCGGCGCTGCTGGACGTGTCGGTGGCCGCCGTCGACGGCCGCGGCCGGGTGCTGGCGTCGGCGGGCCCGCACGAGGCGGCGCTGCGCGAGTCCATCACCCGCGACTGGCCGCCCGGCGCGGCCGCGTCGCCCGGCGCCCGCACCGCGGTGTCGGTGCCGGTGATCGCGGGCGGGCACCACCACGGCCGGATCGTCGCCTACAGCCCGTCCGGCGACATCCGCGACAGCGACGTCGGCATCCTGGAACGTGCCGCCACCGTGGCCGCGCTCGCCGTCACCCGGCAGGAGGCGGTGAACGCGGTCGAGAGCAAGTACCGCGCCGACTTCCTGCGCGACGTGCTCACCGGCCGGGCCGGCTCCGCCGAGCGGGTGGTGGTCAGGGCGCGGGCGTTCGGCTGGGACCTGGAGCGGCCGGTGACCGTGCTGGTGGCCGAGCTCGACCCCGACGGCGACGAGCGCACCGCCCAGGACCGGCTGGTGACCTGCTGGACGGCCGCGATGCGCCGGCACGACCCGCGCGGCGCGGTGGCCGGCTTCTCCCACGAGGTGGTGGCCGTGGTGGACGCCTCGGTGGACGCCTCCCGCATCGCCAAGGACGCCGCCTCGGCCTTCGCCGACACGCCGCCCGTGACCTTTTCCACCGGCACCTCCCGCCCCAGCCGCGGCCCCGAGACGTTACCGGAGGCGTACTCGCAGGCGCTGAAGGCGGCCCGGGTGGGCCGCCAGCTGCACGGGCCCGGCGCCGTCGCGCACTTCGACCAGCTCGGTGTCTACCGGCTGCTGTCGCTGGTCAACGACACCGACGAGTTGCACGCGTTCGTCCGGGAGACGCTCGGCCCGCTGGCCTCCGACGACGACGCCGAGAACGCCGACCTGCGCCGCACCCTGCAGGTCCTGCTGGAGACCAACCTCAACGTGGCCGAGACCGCCCGCCGGCTGCACTTCCACTACAACACGCTCCGCTACCGCATCGGGAAACTGGAGCGGCTGCTGGGCAACTTCACCGACGACCCGCACCTGCGGCTCAACCTGACCCTGGCCCTGCACGTGCTGAGGATGCGCGGCATCTAGGGTTGGCAGGCGTGGACTTCGAACTGCGCTCCGACTACATCCCGCTCTGCGACCTGCTGAAGTACTGCGGGGTCACCGAGACGGGCGGCCTGGCCAAGATGCTCGTCGCCGAAGGCATGGTGGAGGTGGACGGCGAGGTGGAGCTGCGCAAGACGGCCAAGATCCGCTCCGGCCAGGTCGTCACCGGTGAGGGCTTCACCATCCACGTCCACTGACGATCACCGGCCCCGCCGGGCAGAAGTGCGCAACGGGACCACTGGTCAACCGGGCAGATTTGGCAGATCATGCCCGTGTACCAGCGCGCCTGCTGGCCTAATGTGCCCGCAAGCAGCGGCCCGGTGAAAAGGGGTTCACATGGCATTCGGGTGGACCAAGCACGGCGACGGCAAGCATCTGGCACCAGGCGAGGTCGTGAGGCCGGACGAACGGCTGAGCTGGCCCCGCATGGTGGGGTTCGGCGCCCAGCACGTCGTGGCGATGTTCGGCGCCACGTTCGTCTTCCCCCTGGTGATGGGGCTCAGCCCGAACATGGCGATCATGATGTCCGGGGTCGCCACGATCCTGTTCCTGCTGATCGTCAAGGGGAAGGTGCCCAGCTACCTGGGCACGAGCGCCTCCTTCGTGGGCGGCGTGCTCGCGATCAGGGCGCTGTTCGGCGGCGACTCGCCCGAGGCCAGCTCCGTCGTGGTGGGCGCGATCCTGGTGGCCGGGTTCGTGCTGGCGCTGATCGGCCTCGCGGTCCACTTCCTCGGCGTCCAGGTCATCAACAAGATCTTCCCGCCGCCGGTCACCGGCGCGGTGGTCATGCTCATCGGGTTCGGGCTCGCGTTCGTGGTCGCGGACGTCTACTGGCCGCAGGACCAGTGGATGGCCCTGCTCACGATGCTGATCACGTTCGTCGTCGTGGTGGCGTTCAAGGGCTTCGTCGGCCGCGTCGCCATCCTCGTCGGCCTCGTCGCCGGCTACGTGCTCTCCTGGGCCGCCGACCGGGTCTTCGGCATGGTGCCCGCCTACGACGACGGCGCCGTGCAGGTCGCCGCGCACTTCCGGGTCGACCTCAGCGGGGTGGCCGAGGCCGACTGGTTCGGTCTGCCGCCCGTCACCTGGCCCAGCTTCCACACCTCGGCCGTGCTGCTGGTCCTGCCCGCCGTCATCGCGCTCGTCGCGGAGAACATCGGCCACGTCAAGGCCGTCGGCGAGATGACCAAGACGGACCTCGACCCGTACATGGGCCGGGCGATCGCCGCCGACGGCGTCGCCACCGTGGTCGCCAGCTCGGTCGGCGGCTCGCCGACCACCACCTACGCCGAGAACATCGGCGTCATGGCCGCCACCAAGGTCTACTCGACCGCCGCCTACTACATCGCCGGCGTCATCGCGATCCTGTTCGGCCTGATGCCCAAGTTCGGCGCGCTGGTCTCGGCCACGCCGTCCGGCGTGCTGGGCGGCATCACGGTCATCCTGTACGGGATGATCGGCCTGCTCGGCGCCAAGATCTGGATCGAGAACAGGGTGGATTTCGCCGATCCGGTGAACATGGTCCCGATCGGCGCGGGCATCATCCTGGCCATCGGACCGGTGAAGCAGTTGATCAGCAGCGACTTCAGGCTTGAGGGCATCGCGCTCGGCACCATCGTGGTGGTGGGCGGCTGGCACCTGCTCCGGGTCATCGCCCGCCGCACCCCCGAACCCGTCAGGATCGAGGCAGGGTGAAGCCGCCGCCGTTCGAGTACCACGCCCCCCGCGACCTCGGCGAGGCGCTGGAGATCCTGGCCGGGGCGGGGCCGCGCGGCAAGGTGCTCGCCGGCGGCCAGAGCCTCATCCCGATGCTCAACATGCGGATCGCCGCGCCGGACCACCTGGTCGACATCAACCGGCTCGGCGCGCTGAGCTCGATCGACGCGGCCCCCGGCGGGGTCACCGTGGGCGCGCTGGCCCGGCACGCCGAGGTGGAGCGGGCCGCCCCGCACCCGCTCATGGTCCAGGCGCTCCGGCTGGTGGCCCACCCGGTGATCCGCAACCGGGGCACCGTGGTGGGCAGCCTCGTGCACGCCGACCCGGCCGCCGAACTGCCCGCCGTGCTCGCCGTACTCGACGGCTCGGTGCGCCTGGCACGCCGCGCGCCCGGCGCGTCCGGCCTGCCGGACGGGGTGGTGACCAGGGACGTGCCCGCGGGCGCGTTCTTCACCGGCCCCATGGAGTCGGCGGCCGAGCCGGGCGAGCTGGCCGTCTCCGCGTTCTTCCCCGCGCTGCCGCCGCGCACCGGCACCGCCTTCCGCGAGATCGCCAGGCGGCACGGCGACTACGCGCTCGCCGGGGTGTGCGCGGTGGTGACGCTCGACGAGGACCTGCACATCAGCGCCGCCCGGGTCGGCTGCGTCGGCGTCGGCCCCGTCCCGGTCGTGGTCGACGTGACCGAGGCCTGCGAACGCCGGCCCGCCGCGACCGTCCCCTGGTCGCGGGTCGCCGGGGCCGTACGGGAACGCGCCGAGCCGGACGGCGACGTGCACGCCTCCGCGGCGTACCGGCTCCACCTGATCGGGGTGCTGGCCGAGCAGGCGGTCAAGGACGCGGCCAGGGAGGCGGCTGGATGAGCACCGGGACGGATTCGAGTCACGAGATCACCCTCGGCGTGAACGGCACCGCCCGCCGCGTGCGGGTGCCGGGCAGGCGGCTGCTGTCCGACTGCCTGCGCCACGACCTCGGCCTGACCGGCACCCACGTCGGCTGCGAGCACGGCGTGTGCGGCTGCTGCACGGTGCTGCTCGACGGCCGGCCGGTGCGCTCCTGCCTGATGCTGGCCGTCACCGCCGACGGGCACGAGATCACCACCGTGGAGGGGCTGGCCGGGCCGGACGGGATGTCGCCGGTGCAGCGGGCGTTCGGCGAGAGCCACGCCCTGCAGTGCGGCTTCTGCACGCCCGGCTTCCTCTGCACGGTGACGGCGCTGCTGGAGGAGAACCCCGCGCCCACCGACGAGGAGGTGCTGGAGGGCATCTCGGGAAACCTGTGCCGCTGCACCGGATACCAGAACATCGTCAAGGCCGTCCACCGCGCCGCCGAGCTGAAGGCGGAGGAGTCATGACCACCAGGCTGTTCGGAGAGCCGGTGCAGCGCCGCGAGGACCCCCGGCTGCTCACCGGGCAGGGCCGGTTCCTCGACGACCTGGGCTCCGGCGCGCTGGCCGCCGCGTTCGTGCGCTCCCCGCACGCGCACGCCCGCATCCGCGACGTCGACGTCACCGCCGCGCTCGACGTCGACGGCCTGATCGCCATCTACACCTGGGAGGACCTGCCCGAGCGGGTCGGCCGGCCGCTGCCGCTGCTCATCCCGCACCCGGCGCTCACCCACGGCCGCACCGCCTACCCGCTGGCCAAGGAGACCGTGCGGCACGTCGGCGAGCCCGTCGTCATGGTCGTGGCCACCGACCGCTACCTCGCCGAGGACGCCTGCGGGCTCATCGAGGTCGACTACGAGCCGCTCAAGCCGGTCGTCGGCCTGGAGGACGCCGTGCAGAGCGGCCACCTCGTGCACGAGGACGTGCCCGGCAACATCGGCGCCCACCTGGTGCAGGAGGTGCCCTCCGCGTCCGGGCTGAGCGCCGGGGAGGCGATCGACGCCGCCCCGCACACCCTGTCGTTCCGGCTCGACATCGAGCGCAGCGCCAGCACCCCGCTCGAAGGCCGCGGCGTGTACGCCCGCTGGGACGGCGCCGACCTGCGCGTCTACTCCAGCACCCAGACCTCCACCAGCGTCCGCATGGCCATCGCGGCCGCGCTCGGCCTGCCGCTGACCAGCGTCGAGGTCATCGCGCCCGATGTGGGCGGCGGGTTCGGGGTGAAGATCGTGCACCCGTGGCCGGAGGAGATCCTGGTGCCGTGGGCCGCCATGCTGCTCGGCCGCGAGATCAAGTGGACCGAGGACCGGCGCGAGCACTTCATCTCCTCCGCGCACGAGCGCGGCCAGGTGCAGCACGTGCGGGTCGGCTTCGACGACGACGGCCGGGTGCTCGGCATGGACGTGCGCATCCTGCACGACCACGGCGCCTACACCCCGTACGGGATCATCGTGCCGATCATCACCTCCACCCAGCTGCTCGGGCCGTACAAACTCGGCGCCTACCGGGTCGAATTCTCCTCCGTCTACACCAACACCGTGCAGGTCACCCCGTATCGGGGCGCGGGCCGCCCGCAGGGCGTGTTCTGCATGGAGCGGACGATGGACAAGATCGCCCGCCATCTGGGCAGGGACCGCACCGAGGTGCGCGCCGCCAACTTCATCCAGCCCGACGAGTTCCCCTACGACCAGCGCATGACCTTCCAGGACGGCCGGCCGCTCATCTACGACAGCGGCGACTACCCCGAGATGCTCCGCCTGGTGAAGGAGCTGATCGGCTGGGACGACTTCGAGCGCGCCCCGAACCGTGGCATCGGCATCGGCTGCTACGTCGAGGGCACCGGCGTCGGCCCGTACGAGGGCGGGCACGTGCAGATCACCTCGGACGGGCGGGTGCACGTCTCCACCGGGCTCACCTCCCAGGGGCAGGGACACCAGACCGTGTTCGCCCAGATCGCCGCCACCGAGCTGGGCGTGCCGATCGAGCGGGTGTCCGTGGTCACCGGCGACACCCGCAGGTTCGGGTACGCGGTCGGCACGTTCGCCTCCCGGGCCGCGGTCATGAGCGGCAACGCGATCGCGCTCGCCTGCCGCAAGGTGCGCGAGAAGGCGCTGCGCATCGCCGCCGACGCGCTGGAGGCGAACCCGGCCGACCTGGAGATCACCGAAGGCATCGTGCACGTGGTCGGCGACCCGAAGGCGGCCGTCCCGCTGTCCACGGTCGCGGTGCTGGCCAACCCGCTGCGGTACGCGTTCGACGACGAGGCGGCCAGGGCCACCCAGTTCTCCGGCCAGTCGTCGGGCGGGGCCTCGCCCGACCGGCCGCCGGTCGCCGAAGGGGACGAGCCGGGGCTGGAGGGCCGCGACTACTACTCGCCGATCCGCTCCACCTTCGCCGCCGGCATGCACGCGGCCGTCGTCGAGACCGACCCGCTCACGGCCGAGATCAAGGTCCTCAGGTACGCGGTCGTGCACGACTGCGGCAAGCTGATCAACCCGATGATCGTCGAGGGCCAGATCCACGGCGGGGTGGCGCAGGGCATCGGCGGCGCGCTCTACGAGCGGATGGTGTACGACTCGCACGGGCAGCTCGTCAACGCCTCCTTCATGGACTTCCTCATGCCGTACGCGACCGAGATCCCGCACGTCGAGACGGCCCACCTGGAGACCCCGTCGCCGCTCAACCCGCTGGGCATCAAGGGAGCGGGGGAGGCGGGGGTGATCCCGGTGTCGGCGGTCATCGCCTCGGCGATCGAGGACGCGGAGGGCGTCGACATCGACCGCATGCCGATCTCCCCGTCGGAGCTGTTCGACCTGCGCGGCTGATCGTCCGCCCATGGCAGGATCTGCGGCATGCGAACGGACCGGACCGGCGCCGCCCCTGGCCCCCAGACCACAGCGGCAGAACAGGCGGCCGGACACGCGGCCGGACAGGCGACCAGACAGGCGGCCGGACAGGCGGCCGGTCACGGGGCCGGACGCGCGGTAGAACAGGCGGCCGGACACGGGGCCGGACAGGCGGTAGAACAGGCGGCCGGACACGGGGCCGGACAGGCGGTAGAACAGGCGGTCGAGCTGCGGGTGCCCGGCGCCGGGCTGACTCGGTTCCCGGGCGACGCGGCAGGGGCGGCCCGCGTCCGGCTGGTCGACCTGGCCTGGAACGAGCTCACCGAGCTGCCCGCGTGGGCCGGGGAGCTGACCGAGCTGGAGGAACTGCGCCTCGACGGCAACAGGCTGCGCGCGCTGCCCGACCTGTCGCGTCTGAAGGCCCTGCGCGCTCTCCACGCCGACGGCAACCGGCTCACCGAGGTCCCACCCCTCCCGCCCGCCCTGGAGACCCTCTCCCTGTACGGGAACGTCGTCGAGCGGCTGCCGGACCGCCTAGGCGACCGGCTGCGCCACCTGTCCGTCGGCGGAAACCGGGTCTCCGGGCTGCCCGCGGCGCTGTGGCGGCTGACCCGGCTGGAGACGCTCAACGTCGCCGAGAACGCGCTCACCGAGCTGCCGCCCGCCGTCGCCGGCCTCACGTCGCTGCGCCTGCTCGACGTGGGCCACAACCGGCTCACGTCCCTCCCCGCGGAGCTCGGCGACCTGCCGCTCACCGACTACCTGTACGCGAGCGACAACCTGCTCACCGAGGTGCCCGCCGCCATCGGCCGCCTGGACCGGCTCGCCTACCTCGGCCTCACCGACAACCGGCTGCGCGCCCTGCCCGAGAGCCTCGGCCGGATGGCCTCCCTGGTCGAGCTCAGGCTCTACGGCAACCGGCTGGAGTCGCTCCCGGCGGGCATCGGCGGCCTGCGCCGCCTCCGCGAGCTCCACCTGAGGGGCAACCGGCTGGGCGCCCTGCCCCCGTCGATCGCCGGGCTGGGCGAGCTGCGCGTGCTCGACCTGCGCGACAACGTCCTGCGCGAGCTGCCCGACCTGTCGCCGCTCACCCGGCTCACCCATCTCGACCTGCGCAACAACCGGCTGCGCCGCCTTCCGGCGCTGCCGCCCGCCCTGGAGAAGCTCGACCTGCGCTGGAACAAGCTCGACGACGAACCGCCCGCCCTGCGCGACCTGGCCGCCCGCGGCTGCGTCATCCTACGCTGAACGGGTGAACCGTCCTCACGGATCCTGCGTATCTCGGCACATGACGACTTTTCCACGTCTGGCCGCGTTCGGGCTGCTGGCCGGGCTCCTCGTCGCATGCACCCCCGGCGGCGACGGCGACTACGTCGCCGCGGGCCAGAAGCAGGAGCAACTGCCGGCGCTCACCGTGGAGCAGCTCGCCGACAAGGTGGGCTGCGCCCCGCGCATCCAGGTCGACGCCTCCGACATCCGCACCGGCTACTGCAAGACGGACGACGGCGAGTTCTTCGTGAGCACCTTCGCCACGGAGGACGGCAAGGACGCCTGGATGGACCAGGCGCCCGAGTACAAGCCGCACCTCGTCGGCCCCAGGTGGACCGTGCTCGCCGACCTCGAGGTGCTGGAGGCCCTGCAGATCCCGCTCGACGGCGACTTGCACCTGAGCGACCACCGCGTCAGCCAGTCGCCCGCCCCCGGCAACGACGCCGGCTCCGGCTACTGACCTTGCCCCCGGCGCGACCGAACTCGAAGTGTGCCAGCCCCACGCTTGAGGGACAACATCTGGGACGGCCCGCGCCAGGGGAGGGCGAGTGCGCATCGCGATCAGCGGACACCGGGATCTGAGCATTGAAACGGCGGCCCTGGTGCGGTCGGCGATACGGGAGATCCTCCGGCCTTTCGGCGGCGACATGGTCGGCGTGTCGTGCCTAGCACCGGGGAGCGACCAAATCTTCGCTGACGTCGTCCTCGAACTCGGCGGGCGGCTGGAGGCCGTCGTGCCGGCCCGACAGTACGGCCCAGGGCTGCCGGAGGTCGTGCGGTGCGGGTACGACCTCCGGTTGGGCCTCGCCTCCAGAGTGCTCCGGGCGCCGTTCGACCGGCCCTCTCCGGAGGCGTACGCGTCGGCCAACGCGCTGCTGCTGCGAGACGCCGACGTGCTGGTGGCGGTCTGGGACGGCCGGCCGGCGAGGGGCACGGGCGGGACCGCCGACGTGGTCCGCGACGCCCGGCGCCTGAGCATAGAAGTGCGAATAGTCTGGCCCGAGGGTGCCCTGCGCGAGCCTTGACGCCGAAGGCCGGGCAGGATCGGCTCGGGTGCATGGACCTCGCTCACTTCCCTGAGCTGTTCCACCTGGCGGACCGGAGCGCGATCGCCGGTCAGCGAAGGTTTCTCGCTTCCACGCTGGTGCGCCTGGTCTCCCTCGCCATAGCGGCCGTCTTCGGTACCTTCAGCATCGAGAACGGGCTGCTCAACATCGCGGCCCTGATCACCGGCTCGGCGCTCGCGGTCGCCCTCGTGACCGAGGTCTACCTGCTGACGGCCCGGCCCGAGAGACACTGGCACGAGGCCAGGGCGGCGGCTGAATCCGCCAAGTCACTCGTCTGGCGGTACATCGTGAGGGGACAGCCGTTCGGCATGGCGGACGGGCCAGACGATCCGGACGCGCTCCTGCTGAGCAGGATGATGCACATCGCCACCCGTTTCCGGGGCATCCCCACGCGGTCGCCCGCTGAGGAGGGGGAGGCCGTCACAGAGGACATGCGCAGGATCCGCGCGCTCACCCTCAAGGAGCGGCAAGAGTGCTACCGGCACGGGCGCATCAAGGATCAGCGGCGCTGGTACTGGGTGAAGGCGCAGCGGAACGAGCGGTGGGCGGTGGGCTGGTCCGTGGCACTGGCGTCGATCGAGGCGGTCGGGCTGGTCGCGGCGGTGCTCGGCGCCGCCCGGGTGATCGAACTGGACGTGCCGGGGATCGTGGGGGCGCTGGCCGTGGCGGGGATCGCGTGGACGCAAACCCGGCAGTACCGCTGGCTGGCGCAGTCGTACGCGGTGACAGCCCTGGAACTCGGCGTGATCGCCATCGAGGATCGATGGCCGGTGCTGGAGCGGGACTGGGCGCATTTCGTGGACGAGACCGAGGAGACGATCTCCAAGGAGCACATGCTGTGGGCCGCATCTCACAGCATCGAGGCGATGGATCACTAAGCCATGTCCCCGACCTGGGAAGACGCTGACCCACGGTAACGATTGCTTGCCCCTGGCGATAGACCTATGTCGCCAACCGCTGGTGAACCTCCTATTACAATCCGTGAATTAGGAGTCACTGAAAAGCCATGCCTGCACTTCCAAGCTATGAGACGCTGGGTACCGGTCTTTGACTCGTTTCCCCTCAGGTCGAATCGACGTTCCAAACATTCATATCACCTCAACAAGAACCAGGATTCCATGATGGCCGCACAGCTGCCCACGGGGCTCATTTCGGACGTTGCGCTATTCGCGGATTTGCGGCTCGCCGAGATGGAGGCGGTCGGCGAGGAGGAGCTGGCTCTGGCTCTCAGCCGTGTCGTGCCCAAGGTGGAGGAAGTCCGGCGGGTGCCTGTCGCGGCATTCAGTTCGTCCATCTGAGCGGGCAGGACGAGTCAGGTCATGAGCGGCAGAGGCGCCCCTCTCTCGCAATTCATCATCAAGGTGCACAGTCGCTGTGATCTTGCTTGCGATCATTGCTACGTATACACCAAAGCGGATCAATCTTGGAATTCTCGTCCGCGAGCCATGTCCGAGGAGATCGTTGCTCGAACGGCGGGCCGGATCGCCGAACACGCGCGCTTCCACCGCCTGGACGACGTCCGCATCGTGCTCCATGGCGGGGAGCCGCTACTCGCCGGACGCCCCCTCTTGGGCAGGCTCCTGAGCATCCTGCGCGACGCCCTGTCGTTCGTACCCGAGGTCGACATCCGGATCCACACCAACGGACTCCTGCTCGACGAGGGGTTCTGCGATCTGTTCGCCGAGCATGGCGTCCGCGTCGGCGTCTCGCTCGACGGGGATCGGCGGGCCAACGACCTCCATCGCCGCTACGCAGACGGGCGCGGCTCTTATGACCAGGTCAGCAGAGCCCTACGGCTGCTCCAGAGCAGGCCCGGCATCTACGGCGGCATCTTGTGCACCATCGACCTGGCCAACGACCCCGCCAACGTCTACCGGGCGCTCCTGCGCTTCGAGCCGCCGCACGTGGACTTCCTGCTTCCGCACGCCACCTGGGACGATCCGCCGCCGCGCCCGGCCGGCCGGCCCGCGCCCTACGCCGACTGGCTACTGTCGGTCTTCCGTCTGTGGGAGGAGGGCGGCAGGCCGGTTGACGTCCGCCTCTTCAACTCGATCATCCGCACCACCCATGGGAGATCCAGCCTGACGGAGGCGATAGGGCTGGAGCCCAGCGCCCTGGTCGTGATCGAGACCGACGGCACCTACGAGCAGGTCGACTCGCTCAAGGTCGCCTATGAGGGCGCAGCAGGCACCGGTATGAACGTCTTCAGTCACGACCTCGACGCGGTCGCCGCGCATCCGGGAGTGGTGGCGCGGCGGACGGGTCTCGCGGGGCTCAGCCGGATCTGCCGGGAGTGCCCAGTGGTGAGCAGTTGCGGAGGCGGCCTCTACCCGCACCGCTACCGGTCCGGCGCCGGGTTCGACGAGCCCAGCGTCTTCTGTCCAGATCTCTACAAGCTCATCACGAACGTCCGGGGGGAAATCAAGATACAGCGGCACGTCCTGCCGGCTCACACGCTCGACGCTCTGGCCCGCGGACTGGGCGGCGAGCAGGACATACGTTGGCTGGCGGCGTCGCAGCGCAGCCTTCAGCAAGCCCTGATGACCACGCTGCGCACCCGGGAGGACGCCCGCGCCGCCTGGGACGTTCTTGTGGACATGGAGTCCCGCGCGCCCGACGAGACGCGCCGCGTGCTCACCCACCCCTACGTCCGTGCCTGGGCCGTACAGTGCGTGAAGGGGACGAGTCCGGCCCGTTACCTGGCCAACATCGCCGCGGCCGCCGTCGTCCGCGCCGGAGCCGAGGCCGAGCTGCTGGTGCAGGCGCACGACGGCCTCGTCCACCTGCCGACCGTAGCCACCTTGGGACCGGTGCGGGGTGAGACCGCCCTGCTGACCGCCGGGCCGGACGGCATCCTGCTCGACGGGCGCGAGACCGCCAGCCGGTCCGTCCGCACGCTCACCTCGGGGACCGGCTACGAGATCCTGCTGGAGGACTCCGACCCTTACCGCGACTGCCACCAGTGGCCGGTCGCACCGCCGCTGTCAGACGAGCAGGCGGACGCCTGGCAGGCGGCGTTCGACGCCGCCTGGCGGCTGGTCGAGCGGGAGCACCCCAGTTACGCCGAAGGCATCCGTGCCGGGCTGAATACGCTGACGGTCCTGGCACCGCCGCCTCCCGGCCGCGAGGCCAGCTCGGCGGCCCGGCAGGCGTTCGGCGCGGTGGCCGCAGCTCTGCCGCGCGATCCGGCCACGCTGGCGCTACTCCTGATGCACGAGTTCCAGCATGTCAAGCTGGGCGCGTTGCTCGATCTGTTCGACCTGTACGACGAGAACGACCCCCGGCGCTTCCCGGCTCCCTGGCGCGACGACCCGCGCCCGCTGGAGGGACTGCTCCAAGGCACCTACGCTCATCTGGCGGTCACCGACTTCTGGCGCGTCCACGAGCCGCGCGGAGAGCGCTTCCTGCGCTGGGGACGCCACACCGCAAGCGCCGTCGAGACGCTCGCTGGGTCCGGATCGCTGACACCGCTCGGCGACCTGTTCGTCGCCCGCATGCGCGAGGCTGTGACGCGGATGATCGCCGAGCCGGGCGGCGCCGGATGAACGTCCTCCTTCGCCGGCCGCCCGTGCGGAGCCTTGCCCTGGACGATCGCCGAGCCTGGCGTGGAACGAGCGTCCTGGAGGGCGAGCTGCGCGAGCTGGGAGTACGGGCGGGACGGGTGCTGGTGGTCCACGCGTCCCTGCGAGGACTCGGGCTCGGTTTTGAAGCCGGCGCCGTGGTATCCGCGTTGCGGTCGTTGCTGGGGGCGGAGGGGACCCTCGTGGTCCCGACCCACACGGCCGGGAACTCCGACACCTCCGCGCTCTTCCGCCGGGCAGTCGAGGGTATGACCACGGCCGAGATCGCCGCTCATAAAGCGGGGATGTCCGCATTCGACCGGGCCACCACGCCATCACAGGGCATGGGGCGGCTGGCCGAGACCGTGCGCGTACTGCCGGAGGCCGTGCGCAGCGCCCACCCGCAGACATCGTTCGCCGCAGTCGGCGCGCGTGCCGCGGAGCTCATGGAAGGGCATGATCCGCGCTGCCACCTGGGGGAGTCCTCGCCGCTGGCCAAGCTGTACGAGGCAGACGCCGACATCCTGCTGCTGGGCGTCGGCTATGACCGGTGCACCGCCTTCCATCTGGGGGAGTACCGATACTGTGCGAGCCCGCCCCGGCGGCGTTACCGCTGCGTGGTCGATTTCGGCCAGGGGGCACAGTGGTGGGAGTACGAGGACGTCGAACTGGACGCCAGTGATATGGCTCAGCTCGGGGCGGAATATGAAAGATCCGGAAATGTTGCCATTGGCCGGGTGGGCCAGGCCGAATGCCGGCTGATCTCCATGCCTGGTGCGGTCGATTTCGCCACTCGCTGGTATGCGATGCGGAGAAAGGTGTAGGAAATACCACAGCGGAGGGAGGCAGATGTCAGGTGGCGGGAGGCCTCGGCCTTACTTCTTCCTCAGCTACGCACGGTTGCCGCAGCAGCGCTTCAACCCCAGAGCCAACCCGAACAAGCCTCTTACCAGGCTCTTTGGCAACCTCTGCAGAAACATCCTCAACATGACGGATTGCTCTGAATCGGAAGCCGGATTCATGGATCAGGGGATGGATTCGGGCGACCGATGGCCTGACCGACTGGCGGACGCCCTGGCGACCTGTAAGGTGTTCGTTCCGGTATATTCTCCCCGCTATTTCACCAGCGAGGAGTGCGGGAAAGAGTGGGCCGCTTTCCTGCACCGCGTGCACGCGCAACGTGACGCCGAGGGCCGCGAACCGCAGGCGATCGTCCCTTTGGTGTGGCATCCGGTGCCCGTCGAGCAGTTGCCCGTCGTGGCCAGGCCGATCCAGTACTCGTTACAGAACGCCGGCGAGCGCTACCTGCGCGACGGATTCCACGGGCTGACCGAATTGCCACGCCTGTGGAGCCATCTCCGGGACGCGACGTACCAGATCGCCAGAAGGATCGTGACCGTCGCCGAGACCACCAACGTTGCCCCCTGCGAGCCGCTTCCCTACGACCAGCTCACCAGCGTCTTCGGCGACTACGGGGTTCGCCGCCCGCTCAAGGTGACGGTGATCGCGGCGATCGCCGATGCACTGCCCGAGGGGCGCAACGCGTTCTACTACGGCCGCGTGCCCGCGCAGTGGAGCCCGTTCCGCGACCAGGACGATGCCAGGCCGCTCGCCGACCTCGCCTGCGAGCTCGCCGAGGAGCATGGATACCAGGCGGAGGTCGTCGGCTTCGAGCAGTACATGGCACAGATGCTCGGCTCCGGGGAGCCGGAAGGACCGGAGCTGATGCTGCTGGACCCCTGGCAGGTCACGCGTCCCGGCGCCCGGGACGAGTTGCTCCGCCTTGATGCGAGCGACCGGCCGTGGATCAGCGTCGTCGTGCCGTGGAACCGGTCCGACCCGCAGACCAAACAGGTCAAGGGTGACCTTGAGAACCGCTTGCACGAGGCCCTGCCGAGGAAGTACGACAGCCCAGAGTCGCGGGACGTGGTGTCGGTCGAGGCGTTCCGCGACGCCTTCCCGGAGATCGTCGCCCGGGCGGCCAGCCACTTCTTCAGATCGGTCAGAACGTTCCCCCCGAGCGGCCAGAAGGGGCGCCGGCCTCGGCTTTTGGAGGATCAATGACGGAGAGCGAGCACGAGGGCCAGGTCGTGACGTTCTACTCCTACAAAGGCGGGGCGGGGAGGACCATGGCGCTGGCGAACACGGCGTGGCTGCTGGCGAGCAACGGTCTGCGCGTGCTGGCGATCGACTGGGATCTGGAATCGCCCGGACTGCACAAGTACTTCCACCCCTTCCTCGACAGCCGGCTCATCGAGTCGAGCCAGGGAGTCATCGACATCGTCAGCAACTACTCCTGGGAGGCCACCCGCGAGCACGAAGGCGCCGACTGGTATCGCGACTACGCGAAGGTCTCGCCGCACGCCGTTCCGGTCGAGTGGGACTTCCCCGCCGCCGGGATGCTCTACTTCCTCTCCGCGGGTCAGCAGAACCGCGACTACTCCTCCCTGGTGACCACTTTCGACTGGGACAACTTCTACGGGCGGATCGGCGGTGGCTCCTTCCTGGACGCGCTACGCGCCGACATGAAGGCCCAGTACGACTACGCGCTCATCGACAGCCGGACCGGCCTCAGCGACATCGCCGACATCTGCACGATGCAGATGCCCGACATCCTCGTCGACTGTTTCACCATGGCGGACCAGAGCATCGAGGGTGCCGCGAAGGTCGCGCGCTACATCCACGAACGCTACGCCGCTCGCAAGATCCGCATCCTCCCCGTGCCGGCCAGGATCGACGACGGCGAGAAGGAGAAGCTCGACGCGGGCCGGGCGCTGGCCCGCAGCAAGTTCGAGAAGTTCCCGGGAGGCATGTCCCCGGAGGAGGCGCAGCAGTACTGGGGACGGGTGGAGATCCCGTACAAGAGGTTCTACGCCTTCGAGGAGACGCTGGCGGTCTTCGGTGATCTGCCGGGGTCGCCCACCTCGCTGTTGGCGGCGTACGAACGGCTCACGGAGTTCATCACCGAGGGCCGGGTCACCTCCTTCCCGGGCATGGACGAGGCCACGCGCACCAGGTTCCTGGAGGCGTACACGAGGAAGCAGCCGGTGCAGCAGGCCGACCTGCTGCTCAGCTACGTGCCGGAGGACCGCATGTGGGCGGACTGGGCCGTTGCGGTGCTCACCCACGCGGGCTTCCGGGTGGTGCCGCGGATCGCCGGCAAGAGCGCTCCCGAAGGGGAGGGCTGCGTTCTCGTGCTGCTGTCCGGGGCGTACGCGCGTGTCGCCCGCTCTACCCAGGTGCCGCATCCGCTCGGTGCCGACGCTTTCGGTTCCCGCCAGGTCATCCCGCTCATGGTCAGCGAGTACCGCGGAGCCGTGCCCTTCACCGAACGACCGGCGGTCGACCTGGCCTCACTCGGGGCGGAACAGGCGGCCGAGACGCTGTTGCGGGTCGTGGGCAGGCCGGACGACGTGTCGGGTTACGACATACCGGCCGTGTCACCGTCATTCCGGTTCCCCCTCCACTCACCGGACGTCTGGAGCGTGCCGACCAGGAACGCCTCCTTCACCGGGCGAAACAGGATCTTGGAGTCGCTGCGCGACCGGCTCGTGGGCGGCGATGACCTGGGGTCGCGGCCGCAGGCCCTCTTCGGCCTGGGCGGCGTCGGCAAGACCCAGATCGCTCTCGAGTACGCCCACCGGTTCAAGGCCGACTACGGGCTGGTGTGGTGGGTCCCCAGCAACGATGTCGGTGAGATCAACCGATCGCTCGCGGCGCTGGCCGTGCGCCTCGGCATCCGGTTCGGCGACAGCATCGCCGATGGAGCCAAGGCGGCGCTGGAGGCGCTACGGCGCGGGCAGCCGCACGCTCGCTGGCTGCTCACCTTCGACAACGCCGAGGACGCCGAGGCGCTGCGGCCGTTCCTGCCGGGCGGCCCCGGTCACGTCCTGATCACCTCGCGCAGCCAGGCGTGGTCCAGTGTGGCCGTCCCGCTGGAGATCGACGTGTTCAGTCGCGAGGAGGGCGTCGAGCACCTGCTGCGCCGGGTCCCGAGACTGGCAGCCGATGAGGCTCTGCAGATCGCGGACGCTCTGGGTTACCTGCCGCTGGCGATCGAGCAGGCGGCCGCGTGGCTGGAGGAGACCTCCATGTCGGCGGGCATGTACCTCACCGAACTGGAGACGCAGACGCTCAATACGCTCGATCTCAACCAACCCGATGACTATCCCCACTCGGTGGCCGCGACGTGGGAGATCTCTTTCAACCAGCTCAACGTGCGGTCACCGGCCGCCGGACGCCTGCTCCAGCTCTGCGCCTTCTTCGCGCCCGAGTCGATCTCCCAGTCGCTGGTGTACAGCGATCGGATGCTGGAGGTCCTCAGACCGTTCGACGAGACGCTGCGCGACAAACTCGTACTGGGCCGCATCATCAGGGACATCGGCCGTTACGCGCTGGCCCAGGTGGACCAGGGCAACAACACGATCCAGGTGCACCGCCTGGTGCAGAAGGTCATCCGTTCCCGGATGAGGGAGGAGGAAGCGCTCACGGCGGAGCACGAGGTGCACCGGATCCTGGCCGCCGCCCGCCCCCGGCAGGGTGAGGTGGACGATCCCGAGAACTGGCCGCAGTACGAGCTGCTCTGGCCGCACCTGGGCCCGTCCGGCGCCATCACCTGTACCGAGGAGCAGGTGCGCCTCCTGCTCACCGAGTACGTGCGCTATCTGTACAAGCGCGGCGACTTCGAGAACGCCCTCGCCCGCGGACAGGAGCTGGCGCGTACGTGGGAGGCGGAGTTCGGCGCTGGGGACGGGCAGCGGCTGCACCTGCAGTTTCAGATCGCGAACGCGCTGCGCTCGCTTGGCCGCTTCGAGGAGGCCCGCGAGCTGGACGAGGAGGTGCGCGACGCGCAGCGCTCCCTGTACGGGGACAGCCACTACTACACGATGTTGACGTCGGGTTCGCTCGCCGCCGACCTCCGCGCGCTGGGGCGGTTCGACGAGGCCTTGGCGATGGACAGGGAGACGTACGAGCGGTGGAAGGACGCCTATGGCGAGGATTATCCGCGCACGCTCACCTCGGCCAACAATTTGGCGGTCTCTTACCGCCTGGTAGGCGACCCCTACAGCGCCATGGAACTGGACCAGGAGACGCGCCGCAGAATGCAGGCCAGTTCCGTGATGGGGCCATCCCATCCCGACACCTTGAACACCACCCAGAACCTGGCGCGGGACATGCGCGAGGCGGGTGAGTACCAGGCTTCGATCGAACTGCTCAAGGGAGCGCTCCCCCTCTACCGGGAGGTGCTCGGCGAGAACTACCTGCACACGCTGCGCGCGGGCAAAAGCCTGGCGGTTTCACTGCGCAAGGCCGGGCAGTACCAGGAGGCGCTCGGTCTCGTGCAGGACACCTACCAGCGCTACCAGCGGCTGTACCCCTCCGCGCCGGAGACCAAGGCGGCCGCGCTGGAGGTCGCCACCTGCATGTCGGTCATGGGTCACAAGGAAAGCGCCCGCGACATGACGGCCAAGGTCGTGGAGGACTACACGGAGTTGCTCGGCGTCGACCATCCCTACACGCTCGTGGCGGCCAACAACCTGATGGTCCTCCGGCGTGCCGTGGGGGATGTGGAGCCGGCCCACCGGGAAGGCGAGCGGGTGCTGGAGAGTTTCCGCCATCGGCTTGGCGAGAACCACCCCTTCACGCTGGCGTGCACCGTGAACCTCGCCAATTGCGCCGCCGACCTGGGAGACCTGGAACAGGCCCGGACTCTGGAGGTGCGCGCGCTCGACGGGCTGCGCCGGTGCCTGCGGCCGGAGCACCCGGACAGCCTGATCTGCCAGGCCAATCTGGCTATCACCCTGCGGGAGGTGGGTCAGCGGGCGGACGCTGAGCTCCTGCACGCCAAGGCACTCGACAGGCTCGCCGTCACGCTCGGGGGCAGCCATCCCAGTGTGGTCGCCGCACACGAGTGGGAGAGGCTCAACCGGGATCTGGAGCCTCAGCCGACCTGAGCCACAGCAGCACCTCGGGCAGCACGTCGAGGGCACCGAAGTGGGCGGCGTCGGGCTGTATCCGCACCAGCGCCCCGGGGATCCGGCTGCCGAGCCAGCTGGTGTGGCCGGCGGGAGAGAACACGTCGTCCTCGCCATGCCAGAGCAGTGTCGGGACGGTTATGTCGGCCGGATCGAATCCCCACGCGCTGGTGAGCGCGACCACGTCGTCCACCCAGCCATCCGCCGACTCGCGGAGCCCTTCGGCGAAGTTGCGTACGAGCATGCGCCGGATTCCGTCGTCGGCCACCACCTTGCGGTCCGATTCGGGCACCTGCTCGCGGAGCCCGAGAACCTTGCTGAACGGGTCCGCCCGGATCTGCTCGGCTGCCACGGTCAGCCGGGCGGCCACCGCGATGCGTCCGGTCCGGGCCACGCCGTACTCCACGATGTTGGACTCGTGCATCCCGTCGAACCAGTGGAGCCCCTCGGCGCCTGGCGGCGCCAGGCCGACCAGGGCGGCCGCCCTGGTGATCCGGTGGGGAAGCAGCGCCGCGCAGGCCAGCGCGTGCGGTGCGCCGCCTGAGCGGCCGACCACCCCGAACCTGCCCAGGCCCAGCGCCGCCGCGATCGCCTCGACGTCCGAGGCCACATCGGACACCGTACGGTCCGGCCTGCGCTCCGAGTGCCCGTAGCCGGGCCGGTCGAAGCTGATCAACCGGATACCGAGCCGATACAGCACCCCAGCCCTGGGTGAGGGGCCGAACCTGCTGCCCGGGGTGCCGTGCAGGAGAACGATCGGGTAGCCGTCAGGATTTCCGCTGTCTTCGACTGCGAGTCTTCTTCCGTCGGATGCGACCACCTCGATGGCCAAGAAGCACCTCCACGCGGTGTGCGGCTCACGGTGGATTTTCCCAGAATCGTGACCGCGGTCACCCGGGGCTTGGCGAGTTTCTCAAAGAGCCGGCCGGACCCGCTTCCTGAACACCCAGTACGTCCAGCCCTGGTAACCGAGCACGAACGGCAGCGCGATCAGGCCGATCCAGCTGAGCATCGTCAGCGTGTACGGGCCGGAGGCCGCCTCCGCCAGCGTCAGCCCCGGCAGCGGGGCGTGGCGCAGCTGGGCGAAGACCGCGACCGACACCAGCACGATCGTGGCCGCCATGGCCACGAACGCCCAGCCCTCGCGGCGCCGCCACACCAGCGCCGGCGCGGCGGCCAGCGCGGCCACCGCCGCGAGCGCCGGGATCGTGCCCATGCCCGACAGCGCCACCACGCCGATCGGCAGCGTCACCGCGCTCAGCGTGACCGCCGCCGACCTGGCCCGCTTGCGCACCGGGCCGTCCGTCTTGAGCGCCAGGAAGATCGCGCCGTGCAGCAGGCACACCGTCAGCGAGAACGCGCCGCCCAGCATCGCCGCCACCGCGCTCCCGTACAGGAGGTCGGCGAAGACCGTGCCCCACACGAACGCGGGCAGCGCGCTGCCGACCACGATGCCGAGGTCGCACCAGGCCGGGTTCTCGACCTTGCCGCGCCACTCCAGGCCGACGCCGCGCACGATCAGGCCGACCAGGACCAGCAGCACCGGCAGGTAGAAGCCGCTGAACATGCCCGCGTACCAGGCGGGGAACGCGGCGAACATGGCGCCCACCGCGGTGATCAGCCACACCTCGTTGCCGTCCCACACCGGCCCGATCGTCTGCAGGCTCTGCCGCTGCTCCTCGCCGTCGCCGCTGACGAACGGCGCCAGCAGCCCCACGCCGAAGTCGAACCCCTCCAGGACGAAGTATCCCGTCCACAGGAAGGCGATGATGATGAACCACAGGTCGATCACGTCTGCTCCTCAGTACATCAGCGACGGCTGGCGCTTCTCGGCCGCGGGAGCGGGCTCGATCTCCTCGGGGCCCTTGCGTACGTGCCGGGCCAGCAGCACGATCTCGGCCACGGTGAGCGCGCCGTACAGCAGGGTGAAGATCGTCAGGGAGATCGCGACCTCGGCCAGGCTCACCCCGGGTGAGACGGAGGCCGCCGTGAGCAGCTCGCCCGCGACCGTCCACGGCTGGCGCCCGATCTCGCTCAGCAGCCAGCCGGCCGTCACCGCGAGCAGCGGCAGCGGGAGCGCCAGCAGGAACACCCGCGACAGCCAGGGCGGCATCGGCCTCCGGCGGCGGGTCAGCCAGAGCCCGAGCACGGACAGCCCGACGGTCGCCATGCCGAACCCGATCATCAGCCGGAACGACCAGAACACGATCGTCTGGTCCGGCCGGTAGTCGCCGGGGCCGAACTCCTGCTCGAAGCGCCGCTGCAGGTCCTCGGTGCCCTGGACGACGGCGTCGGGGTCGTTCGTGGAAAGGAAGCTGAGCACCTTGGGGATCTCGATGCCGGGCGCGACCGTGAACGGCGCTCCGGCGGTGTCGCGTTCGAGCCCTTCGGCGGCGGCCAGCTTCATCGGCTGCTGCTCGTACATCAGCTTGGCGGACGTGTCGCCGGTGACCGCGACCAGCGCGCCCGCGACCGCCGTCATCACCAGCGCCGCCCTGGCGGCGCCGCGCCACATCTCCGCCCGGGTCCGCAGCAGCCAGTAGCCGCACACCGCCAGCACGAACCCGCCGGCCACCACGAACGCGGCGGCGACCACGTGCGGCACCTGCGCGAGCGCGGTCGAGTTGGTCAGCACCGCCCACAGGTCCGTCATCCTGGCCTTGCCGTCGACCACCTCGTAGCCGACCGGGTGCTTCATCCACGCGTTGGCGGCCAGGATGAAGTACGCCGACAGGTTGGAGGCCAGCGCCGCCGCCCAGATGCAGGCCAGGTGGAGCCGCTTCGGCAGCCGGTCCCACCCGAAGATCCACAACCCGATGAACGTGGACTCCAGGAAGAACGCCAGCAACGCCTCCAAGGCCAGCGGCGCGCCGAACACGTCACCGACGAACGTGGAGTACTCCGACCAGTTCATGCCGAACTGGAACTCCTGCACGATGCCGGTGACCACGCCCATCGCGAAGTTGATCACGAAGAGCTTGCCGAAGAACTTCGTCAGCCGCAGGTAGTGGTCCTTCCCGGTGCGGTGCCACGCGGTCTGCAGCCCGGCCACGAAGATGCCCAGGCCGATCGTCAGCGGCACGAACAGGAAGTGGTACACGGTGGTCACCCCGAACTGCCACCGTGCGAGATCAAGTGCGTCCATGTCCCCTCATCGGGTCAACGAGCTCTACGGCTTGTAGTACATCTACTTGAAGTAGTACTACACGCTGTAGAGCAATGTGGTGCGACCTTGGTCACACCGGCCCCCTTCAGCCCATCCCACGATGCCGTTCGGGCTCGTCCCGCCGCGTCACCCGCCGGGTGGATCCCCGCGTACACCGGGCGGTGGACCCGGCCACAGGGCGACGCGGGGACGTTGGGCAGGTGTTGCCCTTATCCCGGCGGGCGGTGGCTTTCTAGAGTGACGGTGTGAAAGTCGCAGGCAGCGCCGAGATCGGCGTCGAAAGAGACCGCGTGTGGGCAGCCCTGCAGGACCCGGCGGTCCTGGTGCGCACCATCCCCGGATGCGAGCGCCTGGAGGAGTGCGGGCCCGACACGTACCGGATGACCGTCAACGCCGGGGTGGCCTCGCTCAAAGGGGTCTACCAGGGCGAGGTGGCCCTCGCGGAACCGGCGGCCCCGGTGAGCTTCGTGCTGCGGGCGCGCGGCCAGGGCGCCCCAGGGACGGTGGACGCCACCGTCCTGGTACGGCTGAGCGAGATCGACGGCGGGACCCGGGTCGAGTACGACGCCGACGCGGTCATCGGCGGGATGATCGGCGGGGTGGGGCAGCGGATGCTGGGCTCGGTGGCCCGGAAGACGGCCGGCGAGTTCTTCGCCGCCGTCGAACGCCACCTGTGCACCCCTGCGGAAACCCTGCCTCCGGCAGAAGCCCTGGCCCCGGCGGGAACCCTGCCTTCGGAGGGAGCCCTGGCCCCTGCGGGAACCCCGGCCGTGGTACCGGTCCCACGCCCCACCACGGAAGGCCCCGGGCCTCTCCGGGAGCCCTCCGCCCTGACACCCGCGGCGAGCCGCCCCGCCGTCTACGAGCGCCCCCCGGTCGCGGAGAAGCGCCGTACGGAGACTCCGCCGTGGGTGATGCTGGCCGCCTTCGGCATGGGCGCCGGCGTCGCGCTCGGCAGCGCGGCCATCGGCTGGCTCTTCGGCCGAGCCCGCCGCTAACCCGCCCGCCCTCGGACGGACGGCGCGGGACCGCCCACCCCTCGGACGGGCGGTCCCGGAGAGCCGCTGGCCTGGTCCGTTTCTTGGATGGGGGTGCCGGAGAGTTGATGGCCTGGACCCTTCCTCGGCCGGGCGGTCGCGGAGGGAGGCGAGCCCGATGTGGGCGCGCCTCCTTCGAACCCCGTCCTTTCGCATGCGCTCCCTCCTCGCCCATGTGACGCCGTGAAAGGCGGATCGCGCGTCGAGGAGTGGGTGGTGGACGAGAACGCGGCGGCCGTCCGCGTTCGAGGAAGGCGGGCTCGGCAGGGCAGGGGCACGCCCTCAGGGGATGCGGGAAACGACCAGGTCAGAGCCTCTCGCGGAAAAGGATCTCCGGGCGTAGCGTGGCAATATGCGGCAGGCTCATGCTGAAGACGCGCGTACCGAGGCCCGGCGGGTTGTCCGCAACCTGCTGGGCGAGGACCACCCCACCGCCGACGCGCTGATCGCCGCAGCCCGGCCGGTCATCGGCGACGAGCGTTGCGACCGGTGCGTCGGGCTGGCGCTGGGCGCGTCCCTGACGCGGCGCTCGGCCGAGCTGGCCGCGCTCGCCGCCCTGCTGGTCGGCACCCGCGAGCTGGGCGGGCAGTGGTGGACCCGGCCCAGGGGCGGCAAGCTGCCCGCGCCCGACGAGGTGCTGCACACGGCGGTGGCGATCGAGCCGTGGACGGACCTGACCGCCCTGGAGATGCTGGCCGCCTGGATCTCCGACGACGCCGCCGACGAGCTGTGGGGCAGGCCCGTCGCCCAGGTCGACCTGAACTCCTGGCAGGCGGAGGACCGGTTCGGCCTGCCGCCGGGGGTGCGGCCGGGGCAGCGGCTGGTGGTGCACTTCGACGCCGGCGGCCGCCTCGACGCGGTGGTGACGCGCAGGCCTGACGACAACCTGGGCTCCAACCTGGACTTCCACTCGCTGCGCTACTCACGCCCCGCCGAGGCGCAGTGGAGCTGGGGGGTGGCCGCCGGTCTCGGGCCGCACCGGCTGCCGGGGGAGAAACCCGACCCGTACGCGCGCCGCGTGGACGCTTACGCGGCCCGCGTCCTGCGCGCCTGGGCGCTCAGGCACGGTGCCACCGACCAGCAGCTCGGCGAGCGCTGGGAGACCGTCGGCGACGTGGTGGCCGCGATCGAGCGGGTCGACTGGATGTGGCGCAGCGGCGAGTGGTTCGGCTGGTGGCGCGGCGCGTCGGCGCTGGTGGACGACTCCGCGTACCTTCCCTACCGGCTGGAGGAGCTGGCCGCGGGCTGACCCGGCCCTTGCCCGCGGCTGAACCGGCGGACCGGAATGGACCGCTGTGCCAAGTCGTTGTCAAGAAACATGAAGGTTGAGATTTTCTCCGACGTCGTCTGCCCGTGGTGCTACGTCGGCCATGCCCGCTTCGCCCGCGCCGCGCAGGCGTTCCGCGACAAGGGCGGGTCCATCGAGGTCACCATGCGCCCCTTCCAGCTGAACCCGGACGCGTCCACCGAGGGTGAGCCGTTGCTGCCCGTGCTGGAGCGCAAGTTCGGCGCCGGCGTGGCCCAGATGACCTCCAGGGTGACGGACGTGGCCGCGGAGGAAGGGCTCGACCTCCGTTTCGACCGGGCGATCAGCACCGGCACGCTGGAGGCGCACCGGCTCGTCGAGGTCGCCACCGGCCAGGGCCTGGGCGAGGAGATGGCCGACCGGCTGTTCCGCGCGCACTTCACCGACGGCCTGAACGTCGGCGACGCCGGGGTGCTCGCCAAGCTCGCCGCCGAGGCGGGCGTGCGCGACACCGGTGAGGGCGCCGCCGAGGTACGCGATCAGATCGGCCGCGCCAGGCGGCTGGGCATCACGGGTGTGCCGCTGTTCCTGTTCGAAGGGCAGTTCGCGGTGTCCGGCGCGCAGCCGTACGAGACGATGACGGCCGCGATCGACGAGGTGGCCGACCGCATCGGCGAGACCCCGATCCAGCAGCTCGCCGCCCCCGCCGACGGCTGCGACGACGGCTACTGCGCCGTCTGAGGAGCCGTCTGAACCGTCCCGCCCCCGACGCCGGTGCCCTCGCCGAGCAGCCCCGCCCGGTGATGGCGGCGGCACAGCACCTGGTAACGCACCGGCGAGGCGTCGGTGTCCCCGATCACCACCTGTTCCCCCGTACGCGCCATCTCCCCGCCCACCACGCGCGCGTTGAGCTGCCCCGGCCGCCCGCACCAGCACAGCACCTCGACCTGCAACCGGCACACCTCGTCGGCCAGCTCGAACAGCCGCCGCGAGGCCGGGAACAGCACCGAGCGGAAGTCGGAGGCCAGCCCGAACGCGTACACGTCGACGCCGTGCCCGTCGACCAGGTCGGCGAGCTGCTCGATCTGCTCCACCGTGTAGAAGCACGCCTCGTCGCAGATCAGGTAGTCGATCCGGTCGTGCCCGCGCACCAGCTCCACCAGGTCCATCGAGTCCACCACCTCGACGGCCTCCAGGCCCAGGCCGATCCTGCTGGTGACCCTGGGCTCGCCCGACCGGTCGTGCTTGGTCAGCACCAGCCCTCTCCTGCCCTGACGGCCGTGGTTGTAGTTCATCTGCAGGGCCAGGGTGGACTTCCCGCAGTCCATCGGCCCGAAGTAGAACTTGAGCACGGCATCACGTGGCGCATGGGGTGCAGGAGACAACGCGGACAGTTCGGTCACGGGGTGCCACCTTAGCGCTTGGCTTGTTCCCTGACCTCATGGGAGATTTCTCCTCTGGAGTATCAGGAGGAAAATCTAGTGGTCACAGATAAACCCCCCACGCTCGACGCCATGATGACGCCGGACGACCTCACCGCCGCCCAGGCCGACGCGGCGCGCTGGCGGTACGGCTTCTACGTGGTGCTGACGGGCATCGTGGCGACCCTCGTCGCGTTCGGCGCGGCCGTGTACGCCACCGGGGAGTCGGCCGCCCTGTTCGCCGGTGTGGCGGGCGTGGTCGGCACCATCATCGGGGCGTACTTCGGCGTGCAGGCGGGCCAGTCGGGTAAGGCCAGGGTGGAGGCCGAACTCGGCAGGACCCAGGAGCTCGTGGTCAGGCTGGCGGCCTACGTCGGCACCGACAACGCGCCCCGGGTCATCGACGAAGTGCTCGGCAAGCGCCGAAGCTGAGGAGCCATGCGTAGCGTCCGAATCGGAGTCGACACCGGCGGCACCTTCACCGACGTCGTGGCGGTGGACGAGGAGACCGGTGAGATCGTCACCACCAAGACCCCCTCGACCCCCGCGAACCCCGCCGACGGGTTCATCGCCGGCATCGAGAAGCTCGGCGAGCTGGATGTCGCCGGCATCGTGCACGGCACCACCGTGGCCACCAACCAGTTGCTCGAGGACCGCATCGCCGGCCTCGGGCTGATCACCACCGAGGGCTTCGAGTACATCCTGGAGATCGGCCGGCAGAGCGTGCCCGACGGCTACGGCAACTCCTACTTCTGGGTCAAGCCGTCCCGCATCGTGCCCGTCCACCTGGTCAAGACCGTCGGCGGCCGGCTCGACCACCAGGGCGGCGAAGTGCGCCCCTTCGACGAGACCCAGGCCGTCGAGGTCGCCCGCTGGTACCGTTCCCGCGGCATCACCACGCTCGGCGTCTGCTTCCTCCACTCCTACGCCAACCCCGAACACGAGCGGCGCATGCGCGAGGTCCTGGCCCGCGAGTTCCCCGAGGCGGTCGTGTCGCTCTCCAGCGACGTGCTGCGCGAGTACCGCGAGTACGAGCGGGCCGTCACCACGCTGGTCGACGCCGCGGTCAAGCCGGGCATGCGGGCCTACATCGCCAACCTGTCCAGCCGCCTCGGCCGCCCGTTCTCGGTGATGAAGTCCAACGGCGGCGTGCTGTCGGCCCGCGAGGTCGTCAACCAGCCCATCACCACCGTCCTGTCCGGCCCCGCCGCGGGCGCGCTCGGCGCGGCGCTGATCGCCGCCACCGCCGGCCACCGGAGCGTGATCACCCTGGACGGCGGCGGCACCTCCACCGACGTGACCGTGGTCGTCGACGGCGACCCGTCCGTCACCACGGAGGGCAGCGTCGGCCGCTTCCCGTGCAAGATCCCGATGATCGACATCGTCACCGTCGGCGCGGGCGGCGGCTCGATCGCGTGGATCTCGCCCGAGGGCACGCTCAAGGTCGGCCCCCGCTCGGCCGGCGCGGACCCCGGCCCGATCTGCTACCGCCGCGGCGGCACCGAGGTGACCGTCACCGACGCCCACGTCTACCTGCGCCGCATCCCTCCGCACCTGCTCGGCGGCGAGATCCCGCTCGACTACGACGCCGCCAGGATGGCCGTCGAGGCGCTGGCCGACAAGCTCGACCTCACCCCCGAGCGGACCGCCGCCGGCATCCTGGAGATCAGCGCGTTCAACCAGAGCAACGCCATCCGCCAGCTCACCGTCAAGCGCGGGCTGGACGTGCGCGACTTCCCGCTGGTGACGTTCGGCGGGTCCGGGCCGCTGCTGGCCTGCCGGCTCATCGACATCCTCGACCTGCCCGCAGTGATCGTCCCGCCCGAGCCCGGCAACGTCTCCGCGTTCGGCCTGCTCACCGTCGACGTCAAGAACGACTACGTGCGCACGTACGTCACCCGCGACCTCGCGCTGAACAAGGCCGCGCAGATCTTCGGCGAGCTGGAGAGCCAGGCCGCCGACGAGCTCGAACGCGAGGGCTTCGACGAGCCCGTCTTCGCGCGCAGCGCCGACCTGCGCTACTACGGGCAGGCGTACGAGGTCCGGGTGCCCGCCCCGGCCGGCCCGCTCGACGAGGACTGGCTGCGCGAGGTCACCGGCCGCTTCCACGACGCGCACGAGAAGCTGTACGGCTACGCCTACCGCGACGACCCACGCCACGCCGTCGAATGGGTCAACCTGCGCGTCTCCGGCATCGGGCCGATCAACCGGCCGGTGATCCGGCGCGACCCGTACCCGAAGACCGAGCCCGTCGAGGCGAGCCGGCGCGTGATCTTCGACGAGCCGCACGACACCCCGATCCTCCAGCGCGCCGCGCTGGAGGCCGGCGCCGTCGTCCACGGCCCGGCCGTCATCGAGGAGTACGGCTCCACCATCCCCCTGCACCCCGGGTTCACCGCCACGGTGGACGAATACGGCAACGTGGAGATCCGTCGTGACTGACCCGATCCTCATCGAGATCGTCGAGGGCACCCTCGCCTCCGTGGAGAAGGAGGTCGAGACCGCCATCGCGCGCACCGCCCGGTCGCCCATGATCCGCGACGCGCACGACTTCCGCGCCGGCATCCACGACAGGAAGATGCGCAAGCTGACCGGCCGCTCCTACAGCGCGCTCGTCCAGCCGGTCGTCCGCGACTTCCCGATCGAGACGATGAAGCCCGGCGACGTCTACTTCCACAACGACGTCTACCTGTCCGAAGGCGGCATCGGCCACCTGCCCGACCTGTGCGTCACCGTGCCCGTCTTCCACCGCGACGAGGTGGTGGCGTTCGTGCAGGCGTTCGGTCACCACGACGACATCGGCGGCGCGGTGCCGGGCTCGATGCCGTCGCACGCCCGGTCGGCGTTCGAAGAAGGGCTGATGGTCCCGCCGATCAAGCTGTGGGACCAGGGCGTGCCCAACGAGGCCGCGCTGCGCATCATGACCCGCAACTCCCGCATGCCCGACTCTCTCGCCGGCGACCTGGACGCGGAGTGCTCCGCCTGCCTCATGGGCGCGCGGCGGCTGGGCGAGCTGTTCGACCGGTACGGGCGCGACGAGGTGGAGGCGTGCTTCGACGCCATCATCGGCAAGACCACCGAGACGTTCCGGCGCGAGCTGCTGTCCAAGATCCCCGAGGGCACCTACGTCTGGGAGGACTACGCCGAGCACGACGGCGTCGACGAGCCCCGCCTGCACACCCAGCGCATCACCCTCACGGTCGACCACGCCGCGGACGCGCCGCTCACCATCGACTTCACCGGCACCTCACCGCAGGCCAAGGGGCCGATCAACCACGCGGGCGACTACGCCGACGGCGTCTTCCTCAAGAAGTGGCTCGCGCCCATCCTGCGCAACCTGGCCGACACGCCCGAGCGGATGGCCGAGCTCGACGTCAACGAGGGCGTCGTGCCGCTCATCAAGATGGTCTTCCCGGAGAAGGGCACCCTGCTCACCCCGGTCTTCCCCGCGCCCACCAACGCCCGCACGTTCGTCATCCTGCGCCTGCTCGGCGTGCTGGCGGGCGTGCTGGCCAAGGCCACCGGCGGGCGGATGCCGGCCGACCAGGAGACGATCCGCTACACGGGCGTGTACGGCACGGACGCCGGCGGGCAGCCCTACCTGATGCGGGAGGTGCTCGGCGGCGGCTCCGGCGGGCGCTGGTACGCCGACGGCGAGGACACCATCCACGTCGTCCCCGACTCGCGCAACATCCCGGTCGAGTTCGCCGAGGCCCGCTGGCCCTTCAGGGTCGAGCGCCTCGGCCTGGCCTGCGACTCGGGCGGGCCCGGCATGTTCCGCGGCGGCCTCGGCTACGACAAGCACATCCGGATGCTGCGCGACGCCTCCTACATGTCGATCGCCGACCGTTCCATCCTGTCCTGCTGGGGCGTCAACGGCGGCCTCGCCGGGCGGCCGTTCCGCGTGGAGATCGCGGGCAAGGAGATGGAAGGCCTGGTCGACGACCACCCGGTCCAGGCGGGCGAGACCATCCGCATCCGCACCACGGGCGGCGGCGGCTGGGGCTCCCCGTACGACCGCGACCCCCGCGCGGTGGCGGCCGACGTCCGCGACGGCAAGGTCTCGATCGCCGGCGCGCTCGGCGACTACGGCGTCGTCCTCGACGGCGACCGCATCGACGAGCAGGGCACCGCCGAACTCCGCGCCCGCCTGCGTCCCCCGGCCGACCGCTTCTTCGACCGCGGCCCCGGCTACCCGAAACTGTCCGGCGGCCGCACCTTCGCGGAGGTAGACGAACTGTAAGAAGACAATCACCGTACGTGATCGCCGGGGATAACATGACCCCTCATGAACCCCCCGTTCTCCGCCTATGTCGATGAGTCCATGCTTCTTCAGCGCGGGCTCTATCTCCTCGCGGCGGTGCTCGTGGCGCCTGCGGAGGCCGAGCGTCACCGCGCCGACCTGCGGTCCCTGTTGCTGCGACGCCAGCGGAAACTGCATTGGCGTGACGAGAACGACAAGCGGCGCACCCTGCTCGCCGAGGCGGTGGCCGCGATGAGGCCGATGGGCGTCGTCGTCGTGGGCGTGGGTCTGGACGGGAGACGTCAGGAACGAGCGCGTCGCAAGTGTGTGGAGCACCTGCTCTGGGATATGGGTGGCCACCATGTGCTCGACGTAGTCTTCGAACGTCGCCACAGTGAGCTCGACCTGCGGGACCATGAGCTGGTCGCGGTGCTCCAGGGGCGTCACTCGATGCCGCCGAGGCTGAGGTTGTCATGGTGCGACCCGGCGGCCGAGCCGCTTCTGTGGCTCCCCGACATCGTCGCGGGCGCGCTCTCGCGCGCTGAACGCGGTGACGAGCGGTTCTGGGACCTGGTGAGCGGTGACCTGGCTGTCCGGCGCATCGACGTGCGGTGAGAAGCGCGAAGCCCGGGCTTCCGTCGTCCGGCGGTCCACCCGGGCTCACTTCCCATCCCCCCGTAGGAGGCGGCAGTCGTAAGCGTACCCGTCTGCGTACCCAGTGTCACCTGAATGCGGTGGCTGCCATGATGGGCGCGTTTCGTGAAGTGCGACATCGGAGGACATCGTGCGCATCGCTCTCGCCGGGCTCGCCACCAGCCACCCGTACACCGACGCCAGGACCCTGGCCAGGCATGCCGAGCTCGTGGTGTGGGAGCCGGACGGGGAACGGCTGCGGAGGTTCACCGAGGAGCACCCGGAGGCACGGGTGGCCGGAAGCCTGGGGGAGGCGCTGGACGGCGGGCCGGACGGGGTGGTGCTGACCGTGCCGAACCCGCGGGTGCCGGAGGCGCTGGCGGCGGTGCTGGAGACGGGGGCGGCGTGTTTCGTGAACAAGCCGGCGGCGGCCACCAGGGAGCAGCTCGACCGGCTGGACCGGCTGCCGATCCACGACCGGGTGATGTCGGGGTCCGTGCTGCGGTTCGCGCCGGCCTTCGCCGGGTGGGCGGCGGATCCGGCCGGGGTGCTGTCGGTGCGCGCGACCGTACGGCATGACGTGGGGCTCTGGGCGACCGGCTACAACGCCTGGCAGGACAACCCGTCCGAGGGCGGCGGGACGCTGGTGACCATGGGGGTGCACGGGGTGGAGCTGCTGGTGGCGCTGCTCGGCCCGGACGTGCGGCTGGCGGGCGCCGCGGGCGCCGTCCGGCACTACGGGACGCTCCGGTCGGAGGACACCGGGGTCATGGCGCTGCGGTGGGGGAGCGGCGTGACGGGCGTGGTGGAGGTCGTCGGCGTGAGCGACGAGGAGTCGTACGCCGTCACCGTCCACCGGCGCGGCGGGGACGAGCACGTGGTGATCGAGGCCGGTGACGACCCGGTGCTGGGCCTCGGTTACGCGGGGACGATCGAGGCGTTCCTGGAGATGGCGGGCGGCGGGCCCAGCCCGGTGCCGTGGGCGGAGACCCGGGCCATCCTCGACGTCCTCGTCTCGGCCCGCGAGAGCGTGCCCGTCCGTTGACAGCGGCAGTCCCTCCCGGTTACGGTCTGGACCGTAAATAAGGACAAAGGGGGACCCCGCGTGCGGACCACAGCGGAACTCGAGGAGCGGCTGGCGCGGCCGAGCGCCGGGCTCGTGGCGGACCTCGCCGCGCTGGACGGCGACATCATGATCCTCGGCGCCGGGGGCAAGCTCGGCCCCAGCCTGGTGCGGCTGGCGCTGAACGCCACCGGGGGCGACCGGCGGATCATCGCCGTCTCCCGCTTCTCCGAGCCCGGACTCGCCGACGCGCTCGCCGGCGCGGGCGCCACCGTGGTGAGCGCCGACGTGGCCGACGACCGGGCGCTGCGCGAGCTGCCCGAAGCGCCGAACGTGGTGTTCCTGGTCGGCGCCAAGTTCGGCACCCAGGGGCGCGAGCACGCCACCTGGTTCACCAACACCTACCTGCCCGGCCGGGTCGCCGACCGGTTCCGCGGCAGCCGGATCGCCGCCCTGTCCACCGGGAACGTCTACCCGCTCGTCCCGGTCGCCGGCGGGGGCAGCGTCGAGGACGACCCCGCCGGGCCTGTCGGCGAGTACGCGATGAGCTGCCTCGGGCGGGAGCGCACGCTGGCGCACTTCGCCGAGGCGCACGGCACCCCGATGGCGCTGATCCGGCTCAACTACGCGGTCGAGCTCCGCTACGGGGTGCTGGTCGACCTGGCGCAGAAGGTCCTGGCCGGCGAGCCCGTCGACCTGACCACCGGCCAGGTCAACGTGGTGTGGCAGGGGTACGCGAACGAGGTGACGCTCCGCTCCCTGCGGCTCGCCGCGACCCCGCCGTACGTGCTCAACGTGACGGGCCCCGAGCGGATCTCGGTACGGTGGGCCGCGCTGGAGCTGGGCGCGCGGCTCGGGGTGGAGCCGGTGTTCACCGGCGAGGAGGCGCCGACGGCGCTGCTGTCGGACGCGTCGCGGTGCCACCGGCTGTTCGGGTATCCCGGGATCACGCCGCTGGAGCTGATCGACCACATCGCCGGCTGGGTGGCCGGCGGCGGGCCGCTGCTGGGCAAGCCCACCAAGTTCGAACGCCGTGACGGCCGTTTCTGAGACCGGCGACATCACATGACGAGGGGGACCCACGTGCTCAGCACGGCTCCAGAGGCCAAGACGTCCGCGCGCGACCTGTTCAGGCGCGGCCTGGTCATCCCGGCGCACCCGCTGGCGCTGACCGCGGACCGGACGTTCGACGAGCGCCGCCAGCGCGCCCTGACCCGCTACTACGTGGAGGCGGGCGCCGGCGGCCTCGCGGTGGGCGTGCACACCACGCAGTTCGCCATCCACGGCACCGACCTGCTGCCGCCGGTGCTGGAGCTGGCCGCGGAGACCGCCCGCGAGTCGGAGCGCGAGGTGCTGCTGATAGCGGGAGCCACCGGGCCGACCGCCCAGGCCGTGGCCGAGGCCGAGCTGGCCCGGTCGCTCGGCTACCACATGGTGCTGCTGAGCCCGTACGCGGAGCTCGGCGAGGACGCGCTGGTGGAGCGGGCGCGGGCGGTCGGGGAGGTGCTGCCGGTGATCGGCTTCTACCTGCAGCCCGCGGTCGGCGGGCGGCCGCTGTCGCGGGACTTCTGGACCAGGCTGGCGGCGGTCGAGTCGGTGGCCGGCATCAAGGTCGCGCCGTTCGACCGCTACCGCACGCTCGACGTGCTGCACGGCGTCGTGCGCGCGGGGCGGGCCGAGGAGGTCGCGCTCTACACCGGCAACGACGACCACATCCTGGCCGACCTCATCACCCCGCACCGGGTGGTCGTGGACGGGCGGGAGGTGGAGGTCGAGTTCGTCGGCGGCCTGCTCGGCCAGTGGGCGGTCTGGGTGCGGCGGGCGGTCGAGCTGCTGGAGGAGGCCAAGAGGGCCAGGGCGGGCGACGACGCGGCCGTCCGGCGGCTGCTGACGCTCGACGGGCACCTCACCGACGCCAACGCGGCCATCTTCGACAGCGTCAACGGCTTCCACGGGTGCATCCCCGGGATCCACGAGGTGCTGCGCCGCCAGGGTCTGCTGGAGGGGCGCTGGTGCCTGGACCCGGCGGAGGAGCTGTCGCCGGGGCAGCTCGCGGAGATCGACCGGGTCTGGGCGGCCTACCCGTGGCTCAGGGACGACGACTTCGTGGCCGAGGGCCTGGCCCGCTGGCTGTCCTGACGGCTTCCGTCCATGAAGGGGAGGAGGCCGCGGGGTGTCACAGTGTCAGCCGGTACAGCGTGAGCGGCCGCCCGCTGGACCCGCTGGTCAGATTCCCGGTGCGTTCGGCGAGGCCGGCGAGCTCCAGGCGGTGGAGCATGCGGCGGGCGGTGCGCTGCTGGACGGCGAGCCGGTCGGCGATCTCCCGGGTCGTCAGCGGCTCGTCGCCGGCGGCCCTGCGCGCCTCCAGGAGCTTCTCCAGGGTGGGCACCGACAGGCCGACGCGGCGGGCGATGACGGAGAGGTTCTGCTCGCCGGCCTGCCCGGTGGGAACCGACTCCAGCACGATGTCGGTGTCGGCGCGCAGCGACAGGACCGCCGCGACGTCGCCGATGCGGCGGGCGCGGGCGAGCGCGCGGCGGGCCAGGCTCTCCGCCTCGGCGGCGCTGCGGCCCAGGCCGAAGCCGACGCGCACCACGTTGTTCTGGACGGCCAGGCGGGCCAGCAGCGGCAGACCGGTGAAGCCGCCGGTGGCGTCGTGCAGCGGGCCCCGGGTGGTCACCAGCAGGTGGGTGCCGCCCCGGAAGGCGGCCACGGTGCCGCCCAGCGCGGTGGCCTCGCGCAGCAGGCCCTCGTCGTTCGCCACCTCGACGAGGCCGAGCGCGATCTGCGCGTCCTCCTGGGCCTGGCCCTGCGCGGTCAGCAGGAGCTGGCGCAGCGCCACCCGCACCGAGTGCGTCGACGGGGCCAGCCGCAGCACGCGCATGTCGTCGCGGAGGGCCTCGTGGACGCTGCTGAGGCAGGTGATCACCGGGTGGGCGGGGCCGCGCCGGTGGAAGGCGACGGCCTTCTCCGACGTCATCTCCGGCCGGTAGGGGAGCGTGCGCAGCTCGCCCGTGGGCAGCCCGGCCTCGGCGAACGTGGCGACGACGTCGGCGGCCGGCAGCGTGTCGATGGACAGCCGGGTCACGTCCACGCCCTGGTGCTGGAGTCGTACCAGGGCGCTGAGCAGTGTCGCGCCCGTGTAGTCGACGAACGCGGCGGGGCGGGTCAGCGCCTCGGCGTCGCGGGAGAGCATGTACGGCACGATGCCGGTGAACAGCCATCCCTCGACGGCCGCGGTGTGCGCCTCCACGATCGCGGGCGCCTGCGACTCGTGGTCGTAGTCCAGCCGCAGGGCGCTGACGCCCGGCTGCTCCTCGCAGGTGGCCGCGACCTGGTCTACCAGGTCATGCGGGCCGACGACGCCGATGACGATCGCCACCCATGTCCCCCTCTCGCTCATTACGGTCAAGGCCGCAATCGTATCCTGTGAGGTGCTCTGTGAAGTTCCCGTCCATGGCCGAGCCGGAAGGCCGCACGCTCGGCGACGAGGAGGTGGCCGCCCTGGAGCGGGTGATCCGCTCGGGCATGCTCAACTCCGTCTGGGGCACCGAGGCGCGGGCGCTCGAACGCGAGATCGCCGAGCTGCACGGCGTGCGCCACGCGATCGCGTGCAGCTCGGGCACCGCAGCCCTCCATCTCGCCGTCGTGGCCGCCGCGCCGGACCCCGGCGACGAGATCATCACGACACCGATCACGGACTTCGGCACTGTGGCCCCCATCTTGGCGCAGAACGCCGTCCCTGTCTTCGCCGACGTCGATCCGTCCGACGGCAATCTCGACCCGGCCGCCGTCGCGGCGCTCATCGGGCCGCGCACGCGGGCCATCATGGCGGTGCACCTGTTCGGCGCGCCGGCGCGGGTGGACGAGCTGCGCGCCCTGGCGGACGCGCACGGCCTGGCCCTGATCGAGGACTGCGCCCAGGCCTGGCTCACCGAACTGCCCGACCCGGCGGGCGGAGGCGGCAGGGACGTGCGGCTCGCCGGGACGGTCGGCGACGTCGCCTGCCTGAGCCTGCAGCAGTGGAAGCACATCACCTGCGGCGACGGCGGCCTCACGCTGACCGGCGACGACGAGCTGGCCCGCCGGATGCGGCTGTTCGCCGACAAGGGCTGGGACCGCTCGGCGGGCCGTTCGCACGCCGCCTTCGGGCTGAACTACCGCATGACCGAGCTCCAGGCCGCCGTGGCGCGGGCCCAGCTCGCCAAGCTGCCCGGGGTGGTCGCCGCCCGCCGCCGCACGGCCGTACAGCTCCTGGATGCCTTGCAGGGGCTTCCAGGCGTACGGTTGCCGCGCCCGGAGGGCCACGCCTGGTGGCTCTTCCCCGTCGTGCTCCCCGGCGGCGGCGCGGCGGAGCTGGCCGGGAAGCTGCGGGCGGCCGGGATACCGGCGCGGGCCGGATATCTGGACGAGCCGCTGAACCACGCCCCCGTATGGCAAGGGCCGATATACGGGGCCTCTCGCTACCCTTTGCAGGGGTACGCCCCCCGGCCCTGCCCGGAGGCCGAGCGGATGGTCGCGGAGACCTTGGTGGTCATCGACTGGAACGAGAACTACACACCCGATCACGTCCACCTCATCGCGCGTGAGATGACCAGATTTCTGGCGCCGTCCTCGTCACGGTCGGATATCGGGGATTGACCCGAGACGGATCGCGTTACTAGGTTTCGGTCAGGACCGGTATTAAGGAAAGGTTGCCGCCGATGAGAAAGACAGCGACCCTGGGCGTCGCGATCGCGCTGAGCATCGCCGCCGCCGGGTGCGGATCGTCCAGCGGTTCGGACAAGAGCACGGTGACCCTGTGGATGTATCCGGTCATCGGCGACCAGGCCAAGAGCCAGGCGTTCTGGCAGAAGGTCGAGAAGGACTTCGAGGCGAAGAACCCGGACGTCGACGTCACCGTCGACCAGCAGCCGTGGGAGGGCCGTCAGGAGAAGGTCACCACCGCCCTGGTCTCGAAGAAGGGCTTCGACCTGGTCGTCCTCGGCCCCGACCAGATCCCGCAGTACGCCCAGCAGGGCACGATCGAGCCGGTCGACGACGTGGTGGCCGAGGCGAAGGACGCCTACCTGCCCAGCTCGCTCACCGCGCTGACCGTCGACGGCAAGCTCTACGGCGTGCCGATCTACCAGACGATCACCGCGCCCATCTACAACAAGAAGCTGTTCGCCGAGGCGGGCGTCGAGAAGATCCCCGAGACGCTGGACGAGCTCAAGGCGGCCGCCCCCAAGCTCGCCGCGAACAAGGTCGCCGTCCTGGACTACCCGGGCAAGCCCGAGGTCAGCCTGAACCAGAGCTTCTACCCCTTCCTGTGGGCCAACGGCGGCACCGTGTTCGCCCCCGACGGCAAGAGCGTGGCGTTCAACGGCCCGGAGGGCGTGGCGAGCCTGCAGCTCCTGCTCGACCTCAAGGCCGCGGGCGGGCTCCCGGAGAACACCGCCAGCAAGGGCAACGACATCGAGGGCGGCGCGCTCGCGGCGGGCAAGACCGCCATGTACCACGCGGCCACCGCCGGGCAGGCCGTCCAGCTCGGCGCCGTCATCGGCGAGGAGAACGTCGGCATCGGCCTGCCTCTCGAAGGTGCCAAGCGGGTCGCGTTCGGCATCCCCGGCGGGGTCGTGCTGGCCAAGCACTCCGAGCACAAGGACGCCGCCAGGAAGCTGGCCGGCTACCTGGCCTCGCCCGAGGTCACGGGAGAGCTGGCCAAGGAGTCCGGCTTCTTCCCGGCCCGCACCGACGTCACCGTGCCGGACCAGTCGGAGTCGGCCAAGGAGTTCGCCAAGTCCCTGGAGTACGCCTTCCCCGGCGACACCCACCCCCAGGCCCGCCAGGTCATGGGCCTCATCGCGCCGCACATCCAGGCGGCCCTGCTCGGCCAGGAGGACGCCAAGCAGGCCCTCGACGCGGCGGCCGAGGAGGCCAACGCGCTGCTGGCCAACGGCGGCTGAACGAGAAAGGAACGCCGTGCGTCATCGCTTGCGTGACCCGGTCACCGGGCTGCTGTTCGTGCTGCCCGTGTTCGTGCTCTTCCTGATCTTCCGGATCTTCCCCTCACTGGGGGCGGCGGGCATGAGCCTGACGAACTGGAACATCGGCGGCGAGTGGAGCTTCGTCGGCGCGGACAACTACGCCAGGCTGCTCGGCGACGTCAACTTCTGGCTCAGCCTGCGGGTCTCGCTGGTGTACGCGGCGATCTACGTGCCGCTCACCGTCCTGGTGGCGCTCGGCACCGCGCTGCTGCTCAACCAGGTGGTGTTCATGCGCGGCCTGTTCCGCGGCATGCTCTTCCTGCCGTACGTGACCAGCTTCGTGCTGGCGGGCATCGTCTGGCGCTGGATCTACGAGTTCGACGGGCTGATCAACGGCCTGATCGGCAAGCTGGGGCTCGGCCCGGTGGCGTTCCTGGAGCAGGCGTCGCTGGTGCTGCCCGCGCTGGCCGTGGTGTCGGTATGGAAGGGGTTCGGCTACTCGATGCTCATCCTGCTGGCCGGTCTCAAGTCGATCCCGGCCAGCTACCTGGAGGCCGCCACGGTCGACGGGGCCGGCGCCTGGCAGAAGTTCCGCCGGATCACGCTGCCGCTGCTCAAACCGACGCTCTTCTTCGTCCTGGTGATCGAGACGATCAGCGCCTTCCAGGTGTTCGACACCATCTACGTGATGACCGGCGGCGGCCCGGCGCGGGCCACGTACACGCTCATCTACGGCATCTACGACCACGGCTTCCGCTCCTTCGACTTCGGCTACGCCGCGACCTGGGGCGTGGTGCTGTTCGCGATCGTGCTGGCCGTGTCGCTGATCCAGCGCCGCTTCCTGGACCGGGGGAACACGTGACGCTCACCGCATCCAGGCCGCTCGCCCGCGACCGCGCCGCCGGACGGGCGCCGCGCCGACGGGCCAGGTGGCCGCTCGCCGTCCTGCTGGCCGTGCTGTCGGTGCTGACCGTCGCGCCGTTCCTGGCCATGCTGATCGTGGCGCTGTCGCCGGCGGGTCAGCCGACGCTGCCCGCGCGGTGGCCCGAGACGCTCACGCTGGACAACCTCACCAGGGTGCTGTCGGCGTCGGGGTTCGTGGAGTGGACGGTCAACTCGCTCGTCTACTCCGTCGTGTCCGTGGTGGTCATCCTGCTCACCGCGTCGATGGCCGGCTACGCGTTCGCCAAGAAGCGCTTCCCCGGCCGCGACACGATGTTCTGGACGTTCCTGGCGACCATGATGGTGCCGTTCCAGGCCACGCTCATCCCCACGTTCGTGCTGGTCAACAGCTTGGACGGGGTGGACACGTTCTGGGGCCTGATCGTGCCGACGCTGGCCAACTCGCAGGCGGTCTTCCTGATGCGGCAGTTCATCATGGGGCTGCCGGACGAGCTGTTCGACGCGGCCAAGGTGGACGGGGCGTCGGAGCTGCGGGTCTATCTGACGATCGTGGTGCCGCTGACCCGGCCGATCATGGCCACGCTGGGCGTGTTCGTGTTCCTGTGGCACTGGAACGACTTCCTCTGGCCGCTGGTCGTCGGCCAGAGCGACGCCACCCGGACGCTGACCGTGGGACTGACCACGCTGCGCACCGAGGAGATGCAGCTGTCGATGCTCATGGCGTCGGCGACGATCTCGGTGATCCCGTGCCTGCTGGTGTTCTTCCTGCTGCAGCGGTATCTGGTGAACAGCATCGCGATGACCGGGTTCAAATAAGCTCATTTATGTGGATATTGCTGCACGTGAGCTCCGGGATCGCCTCCGTGGCACGCTGATCGCCGCCGCGGCCACGCCCATGACCGCCGCGGGCGAGGTGGACCCGGACGTGGTGACCCGCTACCTGGCCTCCCTCGTCGCGGACGGCGCCGGCGCCCTGGCGGTCCTCGCCCACACGGGCCGCGGCCCCTTCCTGACGCCGGACACGCGCGCCGCCGTGATCGGGCGCGCGGTCGCCCTCGGCGTCCCGGTCCTGGTCGGCGTGGGCGGCACGCCCGAACAGGGCACCATCCCGGGGGACGGCGAGCCTGACGGCGCCGCGGAGCAGGCGAGGCTCGCGGCGGAGCTGGGGGCCACCGGGGTGCTGGTGTTCCCGTCGCCGGGTGACCGGCTCGCGCACCATGACGCCGTCTGGCGGGCGGCCCGGCTCCCCATGATCGCCTTCGACCTCTACACCCGGCCCTGCCCGCCCGAGGTGATGCGCGGCCTCCTCGCCCATCCCGGTGTGGCGGGCCTCAAGACGGCCCTGCTCTCGGACGCGATGGGCTGCCAGCGCGCCATCGCCCTCACCAGGGACGCGGGCAGGCTCGCGATCACCGGCGAGGACCGCATGTTCGCCCCGTCCCTGCTGTGGGGTGCCGAAGCCGCCCTGGTGGGCATCGCCGCCGCGCAGGTCGGGCTGACCGCCGCCGTGATGCGCGCCTTCCGGGGGCCGGACCTGCCCGCCTTCCACGAGGCGTCGTCCCGCCTGGACCGCATGGCGGCGGCCACGTTCACCGACCCCATGGAGGGCTACGTCCAGCGCATGCTCTGGCTCGCCGCCGCCGAAGGCCGCATCCCGCCCGATCACGCCCATGACCCGTACGGCCCCGCCCTGCCGGTCGGCGAGCGCGAGACCGTACTCCGATCCGTCACACCACCAGCGGACAAACCAGACAGCTAGCATCGGATCATGCGCGACGCGGAAGCCGGAACGATCAGGCAGCTCTCGACCAAGGTGGTCTACGCCAACGCGTGGATGAAGGTCCGGGAGGACGAGATCGAACGCCCCGACGGATCACGCGGCACCTACGGCTACGTCGACAAGCCCGACTTCGCCCTGGTCATCCCGATGGAGCGGGACGGCTTCCACCTGGTGGAGGAGTACCGCTACCCGGTGCGCCGCCGGTCGTGGAGCTTCCCGCAGGGCTCGGCCGCCGAGCCCACCCCCGAGGACGTGGCGCGGACGGAGCTGGCGGAGGAGACCGGCCTGCGCGCGCGGACCTGGACCCCGCTGGGCGCGCTCGACAACGCCCACGGCCTGGCCACCCAGCGGCTGCACGTCTACCTCGCCACCGGCCTGGAGGCGGGGGCCGCCGAACGCGAGCACACCGAGCAGGACATGCGCCGGCGGTGGGTGAGCCGGGCCGAGTTCGAGGACATGCTCCGCGCCGGCGAGGTGGGCGACTCGGGGTCGGTCGCGGCCTACACCCTGCTGACCCTGCACGAGCGCGTCACGCCAGCGTCTGGGTGATCTCGCCCCGCCCTCCGGCGTACGAGACGCGCGCGCGGGCGCCGTTGACCAGCGGCAGGTACGGCGGGACATGACCGCACTCGACGTCGGCGATGATCGGCACGCCGAGCCCGCCGAGGGCGTCGAGCACCGCCTCGTGCTGGGTCAGCGTGAGCAGGCCGGGGGCGCGGGTGCGCCCGGCGAGGATCGCGGTGGCGCCGTCGAAGAACCCGGCCAGGCGCATCCCGTGCAGGTGGCGGCAGATGGTGCCGGCGTCGTGCTGGTCCGCCTCGACGTACACGATGAGCCCGTCGGCGGACAAGGAGGAGGTGTCGGCGTACCGCGTCCCGGCGACGTCGCACAGCGTCTCGACACAGCCGCCGATCAGCCGGCCCTCGGCCGTCACCGGGCTGTCGCCGTCCAGCCGGGTCCAGCCGCCGGGCGTGTCGAGGGTGAACTCGTCCGCCTCGGGAGAGATCTGCCACTCGTCGAAACCCTGCGCCCGGTAGCGGCCCGGCGGCGTCTGGGTGAACGTGGCGCCGGACGGCAGCGCCACGATGTCGAGCCAGCCGAGCAGCCCGTCCGGCACCCGGTACGGCGTGTCCATGAGGTTGTTGCCGTGGATCGTCGCCACGCCGGTCAGCAGGGTCAGCGGGGTGATGATCGTCGACAGGTCGGAGTAGCCCACCACCCAGGTCGGCTCCGCCGCGCGCAGCGCCTCCCAGTCGAGCAGGGGGAGCAGGTCGATCGCGGTCTCCCCGCCCCACGGCGGCACCACGGCCTTGATCGCGGGGTCGGTGAGCATGTCCGTCAGCTCGCGCGCCCGCTCGGCCGCGGGCGCGCTGACGTGGCCGGCGCCGTCCATGCACGACCCGGTCACGACCTCGTAGCCGCGCGCCTCGACGGTGCGGATCGCGACCTGGAGCCGGTCGTGCAGGGTCTTGTCCACGCCGCTGGACGGGGAGGTGACGCCGATCCGGTCACCGGGGCGCAGAGGGGATGGATATCGCATCCCCTCGTCCTATCACCCGTGGATCATCCGAAACCACAGGATTCACGCCGCCTCATCGGCGGCCGGTGATGGCGATGCGGACCAGGTCGCGGCCCTTCACCCCGAACAACGCCTTGCGCGAGGGATCCAGCGCCAGCTTCGGCTCACCGCCGAACCACTGCCCGGCCAGGCCCTCGGCGATCGGCTTGACGGTGAACGTGACCAGGTCGATCTTGTACACCTTGTCGCCGTCCGTGCAGTAGGCCACCCGGCCGACGACGTGCAGGTCGCTGCCGCGGTTGCCGACCTTGAGCGTCCTGGTGACCTTCTTGCGCAGCAGGTCGAACTCGAACACCTCGCCCGTGCTGGAGATGCCGTACAGATTCACGACGCCGAGCGAGAGCGAGATGATCGAGCGGGCGCCGGGCAGGGGTTCGAGCTCCCACAGCAGCTTGCGCCGGACGAGGTCGTAGGCGGCCAGACGGGCGGTGGTGGTGACCGGAGGCAGCCCGAGGCCCTCCTGGATCAGGGTGCCGAGGTAGGCGGTGCCGTGCCTGGTGGCGACCGAGTAGACGGTCTGGCGTTCGACGACGGGCCGCTGGACGGTGTACTCGCCGGTGCGGCGGGAGTAGAGGGTCAGCGCGCCGTTCATGTGGCCGGGCTCCGGCTGGGAGGGCATCACGATCAGGCCCGTCCTGGCGTCGTAGGCCAGGTCGCGCGGGCGGTCCTGCTGGTTGCCGGCCCGGGCGAGCAACTCCGCCTCGGCCTGGCCCGAGCGGTGCGCGTAGAGCGCGGCCTGGGTGTAGACGCCGAGGTAGGTGGTGTGGCCGAGCGTGAGCATGGTCTTCGGCTCGCCGGGGATGGCGAGCCTGGTGACCTCGCCCGTCGCCAGGTCGTGGATGTCGGCACCGCTCTTGCCGCCCACGTAGACGCGCCGGCCGTCGCTGTGCACGGACATCGGCTCCTCGGGCGCGGCCCTGAACCCGCGCTGCACCAGGTTGCGGTAGTCGATGGCGCCGGTCTCGGGGTCGTAGACGAACACCGCGTTGTCCTGCACACCGTAGATCCGGCCCTCGTGGGCGAGGATGCGGTGGGTGGCGGCCTCGAAGTACGGCACGCCGAGCACCTCCAGTTCGCCGGAGTCCAGGCGGCAGCGGTAGAAGGTGCCGGAGGGGCGGCCCGCGAAGTACACGTAGCCGTCGTGGATGAGCACCGAGACGATGTACTTCTCGCCCGGCGCCGTGGCCTTGACGACCTTGTGGTCGGAAGGGTCGGACTTGCTGAGGATCAGCAGCTCGGCCAGGGAGTTCATGCCGCCGGCGATGTGCGTGTCGGAGACGCTCATGCTCGACACCCAGTCGCGGTCGGCCAGCTCGGGCGGCAGCAGGTCGCGCCGCTCGCCGGTGACCCTGTCGATGGCGACGAGGTGGGCGTTGGCGCCGACGCCGGCGTAGACGTAGCGGTCGTCGGCCTGGACGGCGCGCACGTACGCCTCGCCGGGCGCGGCCTCACCCAGGTCGCGCACGACGCCCGTGGCCGGGTCGTACTCCTTGACCTTGCCCGGCTCGGAGGTGCCCAGATAGACCTTGCCGTCGGGGGAGGCGGCCAGGCTCCAGATGAAGTGGTCGGGCACCGAGGCGACCTTGGTCAGCGTGCCCGCCACCGTGTCGAGCTTGTAGAGGTCGGACTTGGAGTGGGTGCCGACGTAGACGTCGGTGCCCGACTTGCACATCGCCCACACGCCGATGCCCGTCGGGATGTCGAAATGGGCGGTGACCGAATCCTCGGCGAGATCGTACGCGCCGACCACGTTGGGCGACAGCCCGCGCGAGCCGGCGTAGAGCACGCCGCCGACGAACTCGGCGTTGCCGAGCGGGCTGGCGACGCTGGCGGGACCCAGGTCGGTGAGGGTCCCCTCGGGGACCGGCGCGGCGTGCGCGGGTGCGGCGGGCAGCGCGGCGGGCAGGGCGGCGGGCAGGGCGGCGGCCACCGTGGACGCGGCGGCCGCCTGCAGGAATCGACGGCGGGGGATCATGTGCGGCTCCCAGGTGAAGTTTCGCCGCACGCTATAACGGACTGGGCCGTAATGTCTATATCTTGAACAGCTCGGCGGCGTTGCGCCAGGCGACCCGCTCCGCCGTCACGCCGGTCAGCCCGGCCGCGGCGACCGCGCCGAACGCCGACGACGGGTCGATCAGCGTCGCGTCGGTGCCGAACAGCAGCTGCCGGTCGGGCACGGCCGCCACCACCTCGGCGATCCGGCCCGCCGGCGCGTGCGACCAGCAGGGCTCCAGGTAGAGGCGGTCGCAGGCGTTGGCGGCCTCGATCGCGTGGCGGTGACCGTCGGCGCCCATGTGACCCGCGATCACCCGCAGCTCCGGGATGTCCAGGCACACCTGGGCCAGGTCCAGCACCGAGGCGCCCCAGGTGTGCACGAGCGCCGGAAGGCCCGCCTCGGCGGCCAGCTCCAGGGCGGCCCGCATCCGCGGCGAGGTCACCGGGGAGCCCGTGTAGTCCGTGTGGATCTTGATTCCGACCCACGGGCCGGTCAGCTCCCGCAGGTCCCCGGCCGCCTCGCCGAGCCGCCGCGGGTTGACCGTGACGTACCCGTACAGCCGGTCCTGCCCGTCGAGCACCCTGGCCAGCGCCCGGTTGCCCGCCGGGGCGTCGTAGATCACCGCCTCGGTGGCCGACACGATCGCCTTGCCGATGCCGTAGCGGTCCATGGTCGCCAGGCTCGCCCCGGCCACGTCCATGGTGAAGAACCACGGCCCCCAGTGCGCGTGCACGTCGATGATCATGAAAGCAGCCTCCTCGCGTTGCCCCCGGCCACGGCGGCCACCTCGTCAGGACCCAGCCCGCTCGTCGCCAGCCGGAGCAGCGGCACGATCGGCTCGTAGTGCGGCGCGCGGGTGCCGTGCAGCAGCCGCTCCGCGCCCACCTCGGCGGCCACCGTCTCCAGCGCGTCGGGGGAGTTGAGCAGCCGGGTCGAGGTGTGGAACCCCGGCTCCTCCAGCGCCGCCACCAGGAAGTCGCCCAGATGGTAGAAGTGCGTGTCGAGGAAGACGACCCGGGCGCCGAGCCCCGCGAACGGCTGCCAGAAGCGGCGCACGTCCCCGCCGGTCAGCACCACCAGCCCGAGTTCCGCGGCCCGCCGGGCGACATGCCGGACCGACGGGAACGACGCCTCCACGCCCTGCTCGTCCGGGAACAACCGCACCGCCCGCACCCCCGCGCCCGCCAGCCGGTCGAGCTCGCGGCCCGCGCCGACCGGGTCGCGCAGGTCCACCGTGCCGACGGGCAGCCAGCGCGGGTCGCCGCCCAGGGCCAGCACCTCGTCGTTGCCCGATCGCATGTCGAACAGGGCCGCCCGCAGGCTCGCCACCGCCCCGGCCGCGGTGCGGTGCTCCGCCAGCAGGCCGCCCACCGACTCCGCGCCGCCGGGCGGCCCGTCACGGTCGGGATAGGCCCCGACCAGCACGTCCACGTCCAGCGCCACCTCCAGGTCGCCTATCAGACTCCACGCGTCGAAAGCCATGGCGGCCCCCTCCTCCATCGACATGCGGGCCATCATGCCATTGACGTATCCCGTTCATAAAGTTACGGTCTGGCCCAAAATCAAGCACGAATGAACGAGGTATGGGCATGATCCGATCCCTGCTCGCCGTGGCGGCGGTCTTTTTACCCGCGCTCGTCTTCCCGGCGCCCGCCTCCGCCGCGCCGTCGCGCTGCGGCGACCCGGCGGTGACCACGTACGGGCCCGCCTCGGTGACGGCCGCCATCGTCGGCGCCGCCGTCCACGAGGGCCGCGCCTACCTCGTCAGCCGCGGCCCCAAGCCGCCGGTGCTGGCCGAGCTCGACCTGGCCACGCGCAAGGTGATCAGAAGCGTCACGCTGCCCGACGGACCGGCCACGGGTGAGCCCGAGGGCGGCTGGGCGGTCGCCGTGTCCGGCGGCAAGGTGTACGTCGGCACGTACCCGGTGCCCGACCTCTACAGCTTCGACATCGCCACCGGCGAGGTGGCGCACCTGCACTCCTTCGGCGCCGTCGGCGGCTTCGTGTGGAGCCTGGCCGCGGCCCCCGACGGCACGCTGTACGCCGGCACCTCCTCCGACGGCCGTGTCTGGGAGTACGTCCCGGGTAGCGGCGCGGTCCGCAGGTTCGGCGTGCTGGCCCCGGGCGAGCACTACGTCCGCGCGGTGGCGGCCGACGACACCCACGTGTACGCCGGCCTGCTGGAGAAGCGGCTCCTCATGCGGATCGACCGCGCGAGCGGCGAGATCAGGCAGCTCGCCGACGCGGGCGCGGCGTTCGGGGTGGTCACGCTCAACGGCGACCGGGTGCTCGCGGCCGCCGGCGGCGAGCTCATCGACGTCCGCAAGGACGGCACGGACCTGCGGCGCGTCACCGTCGAGTCGGGCCTGCTCGACGCCCTGACCGTGACGGCCGACGGCACCGTCTACGCCGCCTCGCGCCCCGACGGCACCGTCTACCGCTACCGGACCGGCGACACCGCGCTGACCCGCGTGGTGGACCCGCCGTCCTACGGGGACGAGACCCGCCTGCTCCACGTGACCGGCGAGGACACCCTGCTGTCGTTCGCGGGCAGCGGCGGACTGTGGTCGCTGGACGCCCGCACCGGCGCCGCCGAGTTCACCGACCTGATCGACGCGGGGATGCCGGCCGGCGCCGAACGGCCGCAGAGCATGGTGCTCGTCCCCAACCGGGCCCTGTACGTCGGCGGCCACTTCGCCATGGACGTCCGCGCGCTCCGCACCGGCGAGCAGCGCAGGATCCGCGTCCCCGGCGAGCCCAAGGCCATGGTCAGGCACGGGAACAAGATCTACGCCGCCATGTACCCCACCGGCGAGATCGTCTCCGTCGACATCCGCACCGACGAGGTGCGCAGCCTCGGCTACCTGGGCCACGAGCAGAAGCGGCCCTGGGACATCGAGTACGACCCGCGCACCGGCAAGCTGCTGGTCGCCACATCGTCGCTGTCGGCGTCCATCCCCGGCGCGCTGTCCGTCGTGGACCCCCGCACCGGCGAGGCGGACGTCTACCAGGACGTCATCCCCGGCCAGAACCTCATGAGCCTGTCACTCGACGCGGACGAGGGCGTGGTCTACCTGGCCGGCGACGTGTTCGGCACGAGCACGCCGACCGCGTCCATCGCCGCCTTCGACCTGCGCACCCGCACCGTCCTGTGGCAGGCCGACCCGGTGCCGGGCCACCGCACCTTCCAGGACGTCCTGGTGCACGACGGGCTCCTGTACGCGTCGTACAAGCGGGACTCGGGCGCCTGGATCGCCCTGGACCCGGCCACCCGGCAGATCGTCCAGCAGGGCAAACTGTCCGGGTACGGCGAGCTGACCGTGCACCGCGGGCGGGTCTTCGCCTCGGTGTTCCGGGAGGGAGGCAACGCCTACGAGCTCGACGCGGAGCGCGGCGCCACGCTGCTCGCCACCGGTCTCGGCGACGAGTGGCACACCAACCCGCAGCTCCACTTCGAGCCCGGCTCCTGGCACGCCTGGGCGATAGCGGGCCGCGACCTGGCGCGGATCCGGCTGGACCCGCGCTGCCCCGCCTTGACGGTTCCCACTCCCGGGTCTTAGATTTCGGTCTGTGCCGAAATTGATCGTGGACGCCCACCGGCTGGCCGGCCCCGTGCCGTTCGACGACCTGCCGGTGGACCCGCGGCCCGACCTGGACCGTCTGGGCATCGCCAGGGCGCTGGTGACGCACACCCTCAGCCTCTACTCCGACGCGGAGGCGGGCAACGACGCCCTCTTCGCGCTCGGCGACCCCCGGCTCGTCCCGGTGCCCGTCGTGGTGCCCGGCGTGCCGGGGGCGTGCGCGCCCGCCACGCCGGACGCCGTGCGGGCGTGGGGGGTGCGCATGGTGCGGCTCTGCCCGGAGCGCCACCGGTTCGACCTGACCGGCCCGGTCGCGCTCCGCTGGCTCGCCGCCCTGGGCGCGGGGGCGGCGCCCGGCCCCGCCGTCGCCGTCGACCTCGACGAGACCTCGACGGCGCAGCTCCGCACCCTCGCCGAGCGGCTGCCCGGCCTGCGGATCCTCGTGCTCAACCCCGGCTACCGCCGCCTGCGCGCGCTGGCCGAGCTGATGGCCGAGGCGCCGGGCGTCCGGGTGGAGACCGGCACGGTGAACACCCAGGGCGGCGTGGAGTGGCTGGCCGAGCGGTTCGGCGCGGAGCGGCTGGTGTTCGGCACCGGCGCCCCCGTGGCCGACGACTGCGGCCCGCGCTTCCTCCTCGACCACCTCGGCCTGACCCCGCGCGAGACCGACCTGATCGCGGCGGGCTCCCTGGAAAGGCTGCTCGGAGGCCGCCCATGATCCTCGACGCGCACGGCCACGTCGGCACCTGGCCCGACTTCCTCATCCCCGACCCCACCGCCGGCGGCCTGGTCGCCGCCATGGACCGGATCGGCGTCACCGCCATGGGCATCAGCCACCTGCTCGCCGTCGGCCCCGACGCCGGGCGCGGCAACCGGCTGGCCCGCGAGATCGCCGAACGCCACCCCGGCCGGTTCGGCGTCTGGCAGGTCTACAACCCGCACCACCGCACCCCGCTGTCCCGCGACGGCGTGTGGGGCGTCAAGCTGCACCCGGACGTCCACCAGTGCCGCCTCGACGACCCTCGGTACGACCCGGTCTGGGAGCTCGGCCTGCCGGTGCTCTCCCACGGGCAGACGGACTCGCCGTGGAGCGACCCGGAACAGTTCGCCACCGTCGCCGCCCGGCATCCGGACGTGCCGATCCTCATGGGCCACACCGGCCTGTGGCCGTCCGGGTTCGCCCGCGCCGCCCGCCTCGTGGCTGGCCATCCGAACGTGTTCCTGGAGGTGTGCGGCTCCAAGTCGACCGGCCGCTGGATCGCCCGCCTGGCCTCGCTGGCGGGGGCGGAACGGGTGGTCTTCGGCTCGGACGCCTGCTTCCTCGACCTCAGGATCGGCTATGGCCGCGTCGCCCTGGCTCCCCTCGCCCCCGCTGACCGCGCCCTCATCCAGGGCGGCAACCTGGCCCGCATCCTGGGCCCGCGCCTCCCCTGACCTCCGCGGCACCCCGAGATCGCGGAGGACCGGCGGGAGACGCCGGCCGCCCCGCGCTCGCCCACGCCGGAACCCCCCGCCCGTACCGAAACCCGCGCCGAAGAAGGGACCTCCCGTGACGCTCGCGATCCACGGCGGCTCGCCGGTCCGCACCGACCCCTGGCCCGCGTGGCCGCCGCCGCTCGACCACCGCCAGCGCGAGCTCGTCATGGACGTGCTGGAGAGCGGGCGGTGGGGCGCCACCCAGGGCGGCTCCGTGGTCACGGACCTGGTCGCCGCGTTCGCCCGCGCCGCCCGCGTCCCGTACGGGGTCGCCGCGGGCAACGCCACGCTGGGCCTGTTCGCCGCGCTCAAGGGCCTGGGCGTGGGCCGCGGCGACGAAGTGATCGTGCCCGCCTACACCTTCGTCGCCTCGGCCACGGCCGTGCTGCTCACGGGCGCGGTCCCGGTGATCGCGGACGTGGACCCGGCCCACCTCCACCTGTCACCGGATGCCGTACGAGAGGCGCTCACCCCCAGGACGGCCGCCGTCATGCCCGTCCACCTGGCCGGCAGCCCTGCCGACATGGACCCGATCACCGACCTCGCCGCCCGGCACGGCCTCACGGTGGTCGAGGACGCCGCCCAGGCCCACGGCGCCGCCTACAAGGACCGGCCGGTGGGCGGGCTGGGCGACGCGGGCGTGTTCAGCTTCCAGTCCAGCAAGGCCATGACGGCGGGGGAGGGCGGGCTCGTCGTCTGCCGGGACGAGTCCGCGTACGAGGCGATCTGGTCGGTGTGCAACGTCGGCCGCCGCCCCGGCGGCCAGTGGTACGGCCACCCCTCGGTCGGCTGGAACCTGCGCCTCACGGAGATCCAGGCCGCGCTCCTGCTGCCGTGGCTGGACCGGCTGGACGACGAGCTCGCCCGCCGCGCTGCCTTCTGCGCCGCGCTCGAACGTGAGCTGGCCGGTCTGCCGGTGACGATGCTGGGGCCGCCGCCGGGCACGACGCGGGACTCGCGGCACCTGGTCATGCTGCGGATCGGCACGCCCGTCGAGCGTGATTTCCTGCTGGCCGCCATGGCCGCCGAAGGGGTGCCGCTGGACGCGGGATACCCGCCGCTCGGCACCATGGCCGCGCTCGCCGCGGAGGGCGCCAGGACCGGGCCGTGCCCCGCCGCCGACGCGGCGGCCGCGAGCGTGGTGTGGGTGCGTCAGGCGATGCTCATGGACGACCCGGCCCGCGCCGCCGACATCGCGGAGGCCCTGGCCAAGGTGCTGAAGTCCTGAGCGCCGCGCCGCGTCCCGGGCGCGAATCTACTTTGTAAAGGCGTCGGCAGGCGCCGCGTCGCCTATAGGACCGCCGTCAACGCGGCGCGTCACCCATGGGGCCGCCGCCGGGAGGCGCCGTGGAGACGATCAGGTCGGCGCGGGCGCGCGTGCCGTCGGCGGCGAACCAGGCGCGTTCGGCCTCGAACCACACCCGCCACCGCTCTTCCAGCCCCGGCCCGTCGCGCTCCAGCACCCGCCGGAGCCGGACGTCGTCGGGCGCCTCCAGCCAGATGCCGTAGGCCAGCAGATCGGCGGCGGACTTCCTGGCCGTGCCCACGCCTTCGATGATCAGCACCGGCGCGACGGGAACCGCCACCGGCTCGGCGTAGGCGCCGCGAACCCAGTCATAGCGGCGGAAACCGCCGGGCCGTCCCTGCCGGAGCGGTTCGAGAACCTGGTCGAAGAGGGCGGCGAACCAGGTGGCGGGGCCTTCGTGCCAGGGTACGGGGAAGTCGTCGGCGTGCACGGCCTGGCAGCCGAGCGTGGCCGCGAGCGCGTTGGCGTACGTGGTCTTGCCGGACCCCGCGGGGCCGTCGACGGCGACCAGCCGAACCGTGCCGCATGACGGGGGGAGCGCCCGGATGCGGCGGGCCAGGGATTCCACGGGCCCAGGGTAGATGACTGGGGTGGTGGGGCTGAGACAATGTGCTCCCGCTCCGACCCGCACGCAGGAGGTTGACGTTGCCCGGACCCCTCGGTGACATCGTGGTGCTCGATCTGTCGCGGGCTCTGGCGGGCCCTCATGCCGCGCAGATGCTGGGTGATCTGGGCGCGCGGGTGATCAAGGTGGAGCATCCGGAGGGCGGGGACGAGTCGCGCGGCTGGGGCCCGCCCTTCGTAGGCCCGGATCACGAAATATCGACATACTTCCTGGCGGCGAACCGCAACAAGCAGTCCATCGCCGTCGACCTGAAGACCCCGGAGGGCAAGGATCTGGTCGAGCGCCTGGTCCGGCAGTGCGACGTGCTGGTGGAGAACTTCCGCACCGGCGTGCTCGACCGCCTGGGCTTCACGGCCGACCGGCTGCACGAGCTGAACCCGCGCCTGGTGATCCTGTCGATCACCGGGTTCGGCCACGACGGGCCGGAGGGCGGCCGCCCCGGCTACGACCAGATCGCCCAGGGCGAGGCCGGGCTGATGTCGCTGACCGGCCCGTCGCCTGACGAGCCCTACCGCGTCGGCGCCTCGATCGCCGACCTGCTGGCGGGCATCCACGGCGCGTACGGGGTGGTGGCCGCGCTGTACGAGCGGGAGCGTACGGGCGAGGGGAGAGTGGTGCGCACGTCGCTGCTGGCGGCGGTCACCGGCGTGCACTCCTACCACGGCACGGCCTGGACCGTCGGCGGGAAGGTGCCGGGGGCCAACGGCAACCACCACGCCTCGATCGCTCCCTACGGCGCCTTCCGGTGCGCCGACGGGATGCTGCAGATCGCGGCGGCGAACGACGGCCAGTGGAGAAAGGTGGCCGAGCTACTCGACATCGATCCTGATATGGCGAAATATGCCAGCAATAGGGACAGATTCGCGCACCGGGATGAGCTGATCGCCGACATGGAGAAGGCCCTGGGCGCCCACGACCGCGCCCACTGGCTGGCCAGGCTGGGCGAGGCCGGGGTGCCGGCGGGGGCCATCCGCTCGATCGACGAGGTCTACGCGTGGGACCAGACCCGCTCCCAGGGCCTGCTGGTCGAGGTGGACCACCCGGTGCTGGGCAGGATCGAGCTGCCGGGGCCGCCGCTGCGCTTCGACGGGCTGACGGGGATGCGCCACACCGCGCCGCCGATGCTCGGCCAGGACGAGGAGGCCGTGCTGAACTGGCTCCAAGAGCGTGAGCGATGATCAGGTTCCGCCCGAGGGCCGACACGAAGGAGCGATGGTGAGCCGTCCGGACGCGCGCACGATGATCGAGACGGTCCTCGACAGAGGGTCGTGGCGGTCATGGGACGCGCCGCCCGCCGAGCCGGCCGAGCCGGGCTCCTCCTACGCCGAGGAGCTGGCCGCGGCGCGGGCCAAGTCCGGCTACGACGAGGCCGTGGTGACGGGGGAGGGGCTGCTGGGCGGCCGCCGGGTGGCGGTGGTGGCGTGCGAGTTCTCGTTCATGGCCGGGTCGATCGGGGTGGCGGCGGCCGAGCGGCTGGTCACGGCGGTCGAGCGGGCCACCAGGGAGCGCCTGCCGCTGCTGGCGGCCCCGGCGTCGGGCGGCACCCGGATGCAGGAGGGCGCGCTGGCCTTCGCGCAGATGATCAAGATCACGGTGGCCGTGCAGGAGCACCGGGCGGCCTGCCTGCCGTTCGTGGTCTACCTGCGGCATCCGACGACCGGCGGGGTGTTCGCCTCGTGGGGCTCGCTCGGTCACGTCACGGCGGCGGAGCCGGGCGCGCTCATCGGGTTCCTCGGGCCGCGCGTGTTCGAGTCGCTGTACGGCTACTCGTTCCCGTCGGGCGTGCAGGTGGCGGAGAACCTGTACGAGAACGGCCTGATCGACGCGGTGGTGCCGGCCGAGGACGTGCGCGAGGTGGCGATCAGGGCGCTCGGCGTGCTGACGGCCGGCGGCGAGCGGGTCCCGGCCGGCGAGGAGCCGGAGGAGGACCTGCGGCCGGTCGAGGCGTGGGAGGCGATCACCCGGTCGCGCCGCGACGACCGGCCGGGCGTGCGCGAGCTGCTGAAGCTGGCCGCCACCGAGGTGACCCCGCTCAGCGGCAGCGGCGCGGGCGAGAACGAACCGGGGCTGGTGCTGGCGCTGGCGAGGTTCGGCGCGGCCCCGGCCGTGGTGCTGGGGCAGGACCGGCGGGGGCAGCGGGCCCGCTCGCCGCTCGGCCCCGGCGGGCTCCGGGTGGCCAGGCGCGGCATGCGGCTGGCCGAGGAGCTGCGGCTGCCGCTGGTGACGGTGATCGACACGGCCGGCGCGGCGCTGTCGAAGGCGGCCGAGGAGGGCGGCCTGTCCGGCGAGATCGCACGCTGTCTCGCCGAGCTGGTCATGCTGGACGCGCCGACGGTCTGCCTGCTGCTGGGCGAGGGCGCGGGCGGCGCGGCGCTAGCGCTGCTGCCGGCTGACCGGGTGCTGAGCGCCCAGCACGCGTGGCTGTCGCCGCTGCCGCCCGAGGGCGCCTCGACGATCCTCTACCGCAGCGTCGACTTCGCCCCCGAGATCGCCCAGGCCCAGCGCGTGCGCGCCACCGACCTGCGCCGCGACGGCATCGTGGACCGGGTGATCCCGGAACGCCCGGACGCCGCGTACGAGCACCACGCCTTCAGCGAGCGGGTGGGGCGGGCTCTGGAGTACGAGATCGCCATGCTGCTGCGGCGGAGCCCGGCGGACCGCAAGGCCGCCCGGCTGGAGCGCTACCGCAACCTGGGCGGCTAGTTGGCAGACATTGCCAGTGAAAGACCGTTTCCTGCGTCATTAGTGTGAACCCCGGGTATGCCGTTCGACGCGGTTGCACTGGTGAGAAGGGGCGCGGGATGCCGGATCCGATTGACGTGCGCAAGGTGCCGATCGAGAGCGTCACGGACGCCTCGGGGCTGGAGCGGCTCATCGACGACGGGGTGATCGAGGCGCGGCGGGTGCTCGCGGTGATCGGGAAGACCGAGGGCAACGGCGGGGTGAACGACTACACCCGCATCCTGGCCGATCGGGCGTTCCGCGACGTGCTGTCCGCCAAGGGTCATCCGGCGCCGGAGAGCGTGCCGCTGGTCTGGTCGGGCGGCACCGACGGGGTGCTCAGCCCGCACGCCACGATCTTCGCGAGCGTGGACCCGGCGTCGGCGCCGCCGTCGGACGAGCCGCGGCTGTCGGTCGGCGTGGCGATGAGCGAGGTGATCCTGCCGGAGGACATCGGCAGGCCGGCCATGGTGGAGAAGGTCGCGGCGGGCGTGCGCGAGGCCATGAAGATCGCCGGCATCGACGACCCGCGCGACGTCCACTACGTGCAGACCAAGACGCCGCTGCTGACGCTGGCCACGATCACCGACGCCAAGAGCCGCGGCGAGGACACCGCGATCGAGGAGACGGGCCCGTCGATGGACCTGTCGAACTCGACCACCGCGCTGGGCATCGCGGTCGCGCTCGGCGAGATCGACATGCCGCGCGCCGACCAGATCCACAAGGACCTCTCGCTGTACTCGTCGGTGGCGTCCTGCTCGTCCGGCGTCGAGCTGGACCGGGCGCAGATCGTGCTGGTGGGCAACGTGCGCGGCATCGGCGGCCGCTACCGCATCGGCCACAGCGTCATGCGCGACGCGCTCGACGCCGACGGCATCTGGGAGGCGATCCGCGACGCGGGCCTGCCGCTGCCGGACCGTCCCCACCACTCCGACCTCAGCGGGCGGCTGGTCAACGTGTTCATGAAGTGTGAGGCCGACCCGTCGGGCCGGGTGCGCGGGCGGCGCAACATCATGCTCGACGACTCCGACGTGCACTGGCATCGCCAGATCAAGGCGACGGTCGGCGGCGTGGCCGCGGCGGTCACCGGCGACCCGGCGGTGTTCGTGTCGGTGGCCGCCGTGCACCAGGGCCCGTCGGGCGGCGGCCCGGTCGCGGCCATCGCCGATCTGGGCGCCGATCTTGGGCGCCGACCTGGGCGCCGACTAGCCCGAGAGCCGCTTGAGCCGGGTGACCGCCTCGTCGATGACCTCGTCCTTCTTGCAGAAGGCGAACCTGACGAAGGGGCGGCCCCGCTCGGCGTGCTCGTAGAACACCTGGGTGGGGATGGCGACGACGCCGGCCAGCTCGGGCAGCCGGCGGGTGAGCGCGACCCCGTCGTCGAACCCGAGCGGCCGGATGTCGGTCTGCACGAAGTAGGTGCCGGCCGGGCGGAACACCTCGAACCCGGCCGCGGCCAGCCCTTCCATGAGGCGGTCGCGCTTGTCCTGCAGCGAGGCGCGCAGCGCCGCCACCCACTCGCGCTCGTGGCGCAGCCCGTAGGCCACCGCGGCCTGCCAGGGCGCGCTCGCGGTGAAGGTGAGGAACTGCTTGACCGTCTGCACGGCGCCCACCAGCGGGGCCGGGGCGCAGATCCAGCCGGTCTTCCAGCCGGTGACGGAGAACGTCTTGCCCGCCGAGGAGATCATCACGGTGCGCTCGCGCATGCCCGGCAGCGTGGCCAGCGGGACGTGCTCCACGCCGTCGAACGTCAGGTGCTCGTACACCTCGTCGGTGACGGCGATCAGGTCGTGCTCGCGGCACAGCTCCGCGACGAGCGTCAGCTCCTCGCGGGTGAACACGGTGCCGGTCGGGTTGTGCGGCGAGTTGACCAGGATCACCCGGGTGCGCGGGGTGATCGCCGCGCGCAGCTCGCCGGGGTCGAACGCGAACCGCCCGCCGTCCGGGCGGAGCGTCACACCGACCAGCCGCGCCTGGGCGAGCGCGATCGAGGCCGCGTACGAGTCGTAGTAGGGCTCGAAGGCGATCACCTCGTCGCCCGGCTCGCACAGCGCCAGGATCGCGGCCGCGATGGCCTCGGTGGCGCCGACGGTGACCAGGATCTCGCCGTCGGGGTCGTAGGAGAGGCCGTAGTGCTCCTCGCGGTGCTCGGAGACCGCCTGCCTGAGCTCCGTGACGCCGGGGCCCGGAGGATACTGGTTGGCGCCGGAGCGGATCGCGTGCACGGCGTGGTCGAGCATGGCGGCCGGGCCGTCGGTGTCGGGGAAGCCCTGGCCCAGGTTGATCGCTCCGGTCCGCACGGCTAGCGCGCTCATCTCGGCGAAGATGGTCGTGCCGAAGGAGCGCATCCTGGAGACAAGTGGTTCCGTCACATGTTCACAGTAAGGTGTCGGCCGGGCGGGCCGACGCGCGCGGGCCGGGTCACGGAGTTCCCTCAGTAGGGTGGTTCACCTGAGTTCCCCATCGCGTATTCGTGAGCTGGACGCTCTCCGCGGTTTCGCGGTGGGCGGCATCATGCTGGTCAACACGTGGCAGCACGCCGCCAAGGAGACCTACACCGGGATCGACTGGACGGTCGAGTCCTTCTTCCAGAGCCGGTTCTACCCGATCTTCTCGCTGCTGTTCGGCATCAGCTTCGTGCTCTACCTGCAGCGGGCCGGGCGGTGGTCGCTGCTGTCGCGCCTGCTCTGGCTGATGGTCTTCGGGCTGGTCCAGCACATCTGGTACCCGGGCGAGGTGCTCACCGACTACGCCTTCTACGGGCTGATCGTGCTGCTGCCCGCCTCGTTCCTGTGGCGCGGGGTGCCGGTGCTGCTGCTCGGGCTGGGCGTGACCGCGTGGGGGGTGATGGCGGGCGGCGGGGTGCTGCTCATCCCGGGGATGTTCCTCGTCGGCATGGCGCTGATGCAGCTGCGGCCGCCGCGGGAGCTGCTGCTGCCCGCCTTCGGGGTGAGCGCGGTGTGCGGCGTGCTGCTCTCCGCGGCGGCGTCGTTGTCCGGCGACTGGACGCTCTACACCCTCGGCGCGCTGGCCGGCGCGGCCGCCTACTCGACCGGGCTGGTCCTGGTGCTGCGGCCGTGGCTGTCGGCGGTGCTGGAGCCGCTGGGCAGGATGGCGCTGACCAACTACGTGACGGGCACGCTCGTCATCTTCTTCGCCGGCGGGCTGGTGGACGCCGATCCCACCCGCTGGTCCGTGCTCGCCGTGGCGGGCGTCACCGTGGCCGTGCAGGCGGTGTTCAGCCGGTGGTGGCTGCGCCGGTTCCGTTACGGGCCGCTGGAATGGATCTGGCGCATGCTCACCCGGTTCCGCCGCGTGCCCAACCGGCTAGAGTCGGGCCGTGACGAGAATCGCCCTCTGCCAGGTCCCGGTGTCACCTGACCCTTCGGTCAACCTCACACGGGTGCGCGAGGCGCTCGCCCGGGCCGAGGGCGCCGACCTCGCGATCTTCCCGGAGGCGACGCTCACGCGTTACGGCAAACGCATCACCGACCTGGCCGAGCCGCTCGACGGGCCGTTCGTCACCGGCGTGGCCGAGGCCGCCAGACGGCACGGGGTGGCGGTGATCGCGGGCGTCTTCGAGCCCGGCCAGGGCCTGGTCCACAACACCGCCGTCGCGCTGGACGCCTCCGGCGAGCTCAGGGGCGCCTACCGCAAGATCCACCTGTTCGACTCGTTCGGCGCCAAGGAGTCGGGGCTGGTCGCGCCCGGCGCCGAGCCGGTCGTGGTCGAGCTGGCGGGTCTGCGGGTGGGGCTGGTCACCTGCTACGACATCCGCTTCCCCGAGCTGACCAGGGCGCTGGTCGACCAGGGCGCCGACATGTTCGCGGTGATCGCCGCCTGGGGCTCGGGGCCGCTGAAGGAGGACCACTGGGTGACGCTGGTGCGCGCCCGCGCCCTGGAGAACACCATGTGGACCGCCGCCGTCGGCCAGGCGCCCAACCCGGCCGAGTCGTCCGACGGTTACGGGGTGGGGCGGAGCATGCTGGTCGACCCGCTGGGCGTGGTCAGGGCCGACCTCGGTTCCTCCGCCGGGGTGCAGGTGGTGGAGCTCGACCCGGAGGTCACCGTCCGGGCCAGGTCCGCCCTGCCCTGCCTCGAACATCGCGTTCTCGGGGTCAACAGATCGTAAAGTGGTCATCGTGAGCGGAACGCAGATGCAGAAGGTGGTCCCGCCGCGTCTGCTCGTCCCCTACCTGTCGGGCAAGCGCACGGTCATCTCCGGTTACGTCTACCGCGTGCAGGACTGCGCGCGACTGACCACCCCACGCGACTTCTACCATGGCCTCGACCTGTCGTTCGACGGTTCGGAGCTGACCTCCGACGTGCCGGAGCTCTACGTGCTGCGCTGGCACGCCCGCGACGTCGACACCTACTCCGTCCCGTACGGCCCGCACATGGGCGGCGACTGGAGCGACGCGCCGCCGTTCGCCGGCAACGGGTTCACCACCTCGCGCGAGCACGTGGTGCCGCAGTTCCACACCGTCCCGATGCCGATCCCGGCCGGCGCGCGGATCATGCATGTCACCGGCTCGGGCGAGCGGCCGTTCGCCGAGTACGACGGGCTGACGTGGCGGCCTTCGGCATGAGCGAGGAGATCACGCCGGTCGCCTCCGGCTTCGTCGCCCGGTTCGGAGAGCTGACGCTGCCCGCGGCGCTCGGGCCCGACGACCGGGTCGTGCTGCTGAGCGAGGAGGAGCTCGACGGGTTCGAGCCCGCCTCCGGCTACTGGCGGCGCACGGTCGCCCGTTCCGAGCTGGAGTGGCTGGTGCTCATCCGCACGGTCGGCACGTTCGGCGGCGAGCCCTGCATCGTGCTCGACGAGGACGACGACGGCCTCCACATCGCCTACACCGGCCACAGCGGGATGAAGGCCGAGGCGCTCGGCTACTGGATGGTCGATCATGGCGCCTACGAGGTCGTGGTGCCGCGCGAGGAGGTCTTCTCCATCCGCGTCGAGCGCATCCCGGTGCCGTAGGGTCCCTGCTGTGAGACGCGAAGCCCAGGTCAACGGGATCCGGCTGGCCTACCGGGAAGAAGGCGATCCGGCGGCGCCCGCGCTGGTGCTGCTGCACGGCCGGACCGCCGACCACAACGACTGGAACGGCTTCACCCGCCACTTCGCCGACCGCTACCACGTGCTCGTCCCCGATCTGCGCGGCCACGGCGCCAGCGACTTCCCCGGCACCTACCCCATCCCGGAGATGGCCGAGGACGTCGCGGCCCTGCTCGACCTGCACGACGCCGCGACCGCCACGGTGATCGGCCACTCGCTCGGCGGCATGGTCGCCTACCACCTGGCCATGCGCCACCCCGAGCGGGTGACGCGGCTGGTGGTGGAGGATTCGGCGCTGCCGGTGCCGATGCGCGACCGGCCGGCCCTGGTCGAGGACGACTCCACCGGCTTCGACTGGCGCATGATGCACGACACCGAGCGGCAGTTCCTGCACCCCGACCCGGCCTGGCTCGGCGGGCTGGCCCGGATCACCGCGCCCACCCTGGTGATCTCGGGCGGGCAGGCCAGCCCGTTCCGCGCCGACCTGCTGGCGGAGCGGATCCCCGGCGCCCGCCTGGTCACCATCGAAGCCGGTCACCTGGTGCACACCACCGAGCGCGTGGCCTTCCGGCAGGCGGTCGACGACTTCCTGGGCGGTTAGTCCAGGCAGGCGCGGAACACGGCGGTCAGCCGGGTCACCAGCTCGTCGCGCTCCACCGGCGTGACCGGGCCCATGAGCTGGCGGAACTGCCCGATGCCCATGATGAGCGCGGTGGCGATGGAGGCGCGCAGCTCGGCCTGCCCGCCGTCCAGCCGGGCGGTCAGCGGTTCCAGCAGGGCGGTGCGCACCCGGTCGGCGGCGAGCGTGCCGATCTCGGCGCTGGAGGCGGAGCGGGTCAGCGTCGCCAGCACCGGGTTGTCGGAGTCGGAGCCGAGCCGGTCGGCGACGTACTCGGCCAGCCGCGCCGCCAGGTCGCCGCCGCCGTCGTCGAGAACGCCGGGGAAGCGCCCCTGCTCGGCCAGCACCTCCGCGAACAGCTTCCGCTTGGAGCCGAAGTAGCGGTTGATCAGCGCCACGTTCGCGTGCGCCTCGGCGGCGAGCATGCGCATCGTCACCTGGTCGTAGCCGTTCTCGGCGAACAGGTGGCGGGCCGCGTCGAGGATGCGCCGCCGGGTCCCCTCCCGGCTCCTCGGTCTCATGCTCACGACAATAGCCACGCGCATACTGGGCTGATATCGGCCACTATGGCCGAGGTGACCGGAATGTCATTATGATCGGCAAGGATGACAAGGGTGGGAACGAAGCTCGGCGATCACATGCGGGGCCGGGTGGGGACGTTCGGGCTGATGGCCCCCGCCATCGCGCAGAGCTCCGTGGGGGCGGGCGTGGCGTGGCTCGTCGCCACCCAGCTGCTCGGCCACGTCCGGCCGTTCTTCGCGCCCATCGCGGTGCTCATCAGCGTCGGCATCGGGCTCGGCCAGCGGCTGCGCCGGGTGGCCGAGCTGGTGGTGGGTGTCAGCCTCGGCGTCGGCGTGGGCGACCTGCTGGTGGCCTGGATCGGGTCCGGGCCGTGGCAGATCGCGCTCGTGGTGGCGCTGGCCATGACGACCGCGGTGCTGCTCGACAGCGGGGCGCTGTTCGTGGCGCAGGTCGCCTCCTCCGCCGTGCTCGTCGCGGCCGTGCTGCCCGGCGACGACATGGGCGGCCTGGACCGGATGGTGGACGCGCTCGTCGGCGGCGCCGTGGGCCTGGCCGCGGTCGCGCTGATGCCGGCCAGCCCGCTCGCCCTCGCGGCCAAGCACGCCTCCGGGGTGCTGGACGCCCTCTCCACCGCGCTGGAGCAGGCGGCCGAGGCGATCGAGAAACGCGACGCCGACCTGGCCGCCGAGGCGCTGGAGGAGGCGCGCGGCACGCAGGCGGTGGTGGCGGAGTTCGAGCAGGCGCTGGAGACCAGCAAGGAGATCATCCTGATCTCGCCGATGCACTGGCACCGGCGGGCCATCCTGGCGCGGTACGAGACCGCCGCCGAGCCGGTCGACCACGCGCTCAGGAACGCCAGGGTGCTGGCCCGCCGCACACTCGCCGCCCTCGGCGAGCCGCAGCCGCCGCCCGCGTCGCTGGCCGAGTCCATGCGCGAGGTGTCGGAGGCGGCGCTGCTCCTCCAGCTGGAGCTGGGGGCGGGCCGCGAGCCCGTGCTCGCCCGGCAGGCCCTGCTGGCGGTGGCCACCCGGCAGCGGCCGGACGACGGCGTCGGCTTCTCCTCCGCGGTGATCGTGGCGCAGCTGCGGTCGATCGTCGTCGACCTGCTGCGGGCGACCGGATCCGACCAGGAGGAGAGCTCCGCGGCACTGCCGCCGGTGGCCGGCTGACGGCCGCGTGCGGGTTCCCTCGGCCCCCGACGGGTAGAAGAGCGCAGTCAACGGCTCTGACCAGGGAGGACGACCGATGAGCACGCCCGACGAGAACGCCCCGAAGACCGACGCCGAGCCGCTGCTGGAGCCGGCGGAGGACGACCGCGAGCCGGTGGAGGAGCCCGGCAGGGAGCCCAGGACCCAGGGCAGGGCGGCGATGGAGCGGGCCATGCGCGAGTCGGGCAAGGGCCTCGACGACCTGACATGAGCCTTGTGCCGCCGAGCGGCTGCTGGATCTCAAGGACGGGATGCGGGAGAAGGTGGCGGCGCACGACCCGCTCATCCCGTGGGCCGGGCGGCGGCCCGCGCGCTCCAGTCTTCCGGCGAGGAACGCCGCACGCACCGGGGACGAGGGCGGGGCCGCGTCCGGATAGGGTCGGAGGCGTGCTGACCATTCCCGATCCCCTCGACGCCGGCGACGACGGCAGCACGCCGCCGCTGGTGAGCGCCGCGCTGGCCGCCTACCAGGCCGGCGCCGCGGGGCCCGAGCGGGTGCTCAACGCGCTCGGCGAGAGCCGGCTGCTGGTGCCCGTCGTCGCCCTGCTGACCTCGTCCGAGATCGGGGCGCACGGCGTGCGGCAGGAGAAGGAGAGCGAGATGGCGCTCCCCAAGCTGGTCGGCAAGGACGGGCGCGAGGCGGTGCTGGCCTTCACCGGCACCGAGCCGCTGCGCCTGTGGCGGCCCGACGCCCGGCCCATCCAGGCCACGACGCTCCAGGTCTGCCGCGCCGCCGCCGCCGAGGGCGCCGCCGCCGTGGTCGTCGACGTGGCCGGGCCGGTCCAGTTCGTGATCGAGGGAGAGGTGCTCCGCGCCCTGGCCGCGATCGAGTCCGGCACCCTCGACGGCCTCACCGTGGCCAGACCCGAGCCGGTCAGGAAGCGCGGCTGGTTCGCCAGAAAGGTCGCCCGCGGGCGCTAGCGACCAGCACGCGGTCCCAGGTTCCCGACCGGCGGTCCCGGCGCCTGGAAGGCGACAGCTGACAGCAGCCGGTCTCGACTGCACTGCGGCCGGTGATGGTCAGGTGCCCAGTCCCGGCCCTTGGAAGGGGAGAGCTGACAGCAGGCCAGTGGTGGTCAGGTGCCCGATCCCGGCCCCTGGAAAGCGAGAGCTGGCAGCGGGCGGTCTCGGCTTCGTTGCGGGTGGTGGTGGTCAGGCGCCCAGTCCCGGCTTTTCCGGCGGGGCGGGCCGTCGCGCATTAGAGTGCGGCGCGTGCTCGTACACCCGGTGGTGGAGGCCCTCTCGCCGGACGCCCTGGTGCTCGCCGGACCGTCGTCCTGGCTCGCGCCCGCCGCCCTCGTACTGCTGGGGGTCGTGGCGGGGCGTTATGTGCGGACGCTCGCCGGGGCGTTCGAGCAGGAACCGGCCGACACGCGCGCCGAGGGGCGCGGGGCGCTCCTGGCCACTCTGCGCACGGTGCCCGTCCCCGCCTGGCCGCCCACGTACGAGCTGATCACCGCCGTCGTGCTGACGCTGGTGGTGTGGCGGGCCGGATGGCCGTACGCGTACGCGGCCGTCGCCGGGACGGCGCTGGCCGCGGTCGACTGGCGCACCACCCGGCTGCCCGACGTGATCACGCTGCCCTCGTACCCGATCCTCGCGCTCACCCTGCTGCCCACCGGCGAGCCGGCCAGGGCGCTGCTCGGCGGGCTCGCGCTGGCCGCCTGCTACGGGCTGCTCTGGCTGATCAGGCCCGCCGACCTGGGCCTCGGCGACGTCAAGCTGGCCGGGCTGATCGGCATGGCGTGCGCCGCGGCCGGCTGGCAGGCATGGGTCGTCGCCGCCGTCGGAGGGCAGCTGCTCGGCGCGCTCTACGCGATCCTGCTGCTCGTCACCCGGCGCGGCGACCGGCGCACCGAGTTCCCGTTCGGTCCTTTCATGCTGCTCGGAGCGTTCGCCGCGCTCTGTCTCCAGCCCTGAACGTCTCCGTCGACGAAAGTCTCGATCCCGGAACGTCTCGGCAGGTGAACGCGCGGACGTCGCACCCGGCCGCGCATGGAAGACTTGGACTCATGTTGCGCTGGTTGACCGCCGGAGAGTCCCACGGCCCTGAGCTCGTCGCCATCCTGGAGGGCCTGCCCGCAGGCGTCGAGGTGACCACGGCCGCCATCGACGAGGCCCTGCGCCGCCGCCGTCTCGGCTACGGCCGCGGCGCCCGGATGAAGTTCGAGCAGGACGAGGTGACGATCGTCGGCGGAGTCCGCCACGGCCGCACCATCGGCAGCCCCGTGGCCATCCGCATCGGCAACACCGAGTGGCCCAAGTGGGAGAAGGTCATGGCCGCCGACCCGGTCGACCCGGCCGAGCTGGAGGGCCTGGCCCGCAACGCGCCGCGCTCCCGGCCCCGCCCCGGCCACGCCGACCTGGCCGGCATGCAGAAGTACGGCTTCGACGACGCCCGCCCCGTCCTCGACCGGGCCAGCGCCCGCGAGACCGCCGCCCGCGTCGCGCTCGGCGAGGTCGCCAGGCGCTTCCTCAAGCAGGCGCTCGGCGTCGACCTCCTCAGCCACGTGACCTCCATCGGTGGCGTCCAGAGCCCCGCCACCACCCTGCCCGGCCCCGGCGAGCTGGCCCGCATCGACGCCGACCCGGTCCGCTGCGCCGACCCGGACGGGAGCGCCGCGATCGTCGAGCGCATCGACCGGGCCCACAAGGACGGCGACACCCTCGGCGGCGTCGTCGAGGTGCTCGCCTACAACCTGCCGCCCGGCCTCGGCAGCTACACCCACTGGGACCGCCGGCTCGACTCCCGTCTCGCCGCCGCCCTCATGGGCATCCAGGCGATCAAGGGCGTGGCGGTCGGCGACGGCTTCGAGACCGCGCGCAGGCCCGGCTCCGAGGCCCACGACGAGATCGAATACACCTCCGAAGACGGCGTGCGGCGCCTCACCAACCGCGCCGGCGGCGTCGAGGGCGGCATGACCAACGGCGAGATCCTGCGCGTCAGCGCCGCCATGAAGCCCATCTCCACCGTCCCCAGGGCGCTGGCCACCATCGACGTCAAGACCGGCGAGGCGGCCAAGGCCCACCACGAGCGCTCCGACGTGTGCGCCGTGCCGGCCGCCGGCGTCGTGGCCGAGGCGATGGTCGCGCTGGTGCTGGCCGACGCGGCGGTGGAGAAGTTCGGCGGCGACTCCGTCGAGGAAGTCGCCCGCAACCTGTCCGGCTACCTCTCATCCATGGTGATCAAATGATCAAGGCCGTGCTGATCGGCCCGCCCGGGTCCGGCAAGACGACCGTGGGCCGCCTGCTCGCCGAGCGCCTCGGCGTCACCTTCCGCGACACCGACGCCGACGTGGAGGCCGTCGCGGGCAAGCCCGTCAGCGACATCTTCATCGAGGACGGCGAGGAACACTTCCGCGAGCTGGAGCTGGAGGCGGTGCGCAGGGCGCTGGCCGAGCACGACGGCGTCCTGTCCCTCGGCGGCGGCGCCGTGCTGCGCGAGGAGACCCAGGCCATGCTCGACGGCCGCCCCGTCGTCTACCTCCAGGTCGGCCTGGCCGACGCGGTCCAGCGCGTCGGCCTCGGCTCGGCCAGGCCGCTGCTCGTGCTCAACCCGCGCAGCCGGCTGAAGAAGCTCATGGAGGAGCGGCGGCCCGTCTACGAGCGGCTCGCCGTGCTCACCGTGGCGACCGACAAGCGCGAGCCCGCCGAGCTCGCCGACGAGATCGTGGAAGGGCTGGGCCGATGACCGCGGCTACCCGCATCACCGTGAAGGGCGAGAGCCCGTACGACGTCGTGGTCGGCACCGGGGTCCACGGCGAGCTGCCCGGCCTGCTCAGGCCCGGCGTCTCCACCGTCGCGGTGATCCACCCCGAGAGCCTGCCGGAGCTGGCCCGCCCCGTCACCGCAGTCCTGGCCGAGGCCGGTTACGACGTGGTGGCGCTGCCGGTGCCCGACGGCGAGGCGTGCAAGACCGCGGAGGTGGCCGCGGGCCTCTGGTCGGCGTTCGGCCGCCACGGCATGACCCGGTCCGACGCGGTCGTCGGCGTCGGCGGCGGGGCGACCACCGACCTGGCCGGGTTCGTGGCCGCCACCTGGCTGCGCGGCGTCCAGGTGGTGCTGGTGCCCACGACGCTGCTCGCCATGGTCGACGCCGCGGTCGGCGGCAAAAACGGCATCGACACCCCCGAGGGCAAGAACCTCGTCGGCACCTTCCTGCCGCCTGCCGGGGTGCTGTGCGAGCTGTCGGTGCTCGACGGCATGCCCCGCGCCGATTACGTGGCCGGCCTGGCCGAGATCATCAAGGGCGGGTTCATCGCCGACCCCGTCATCCTCGACCTGGTCGAGGCCGACCCCGAGGCCGCCGCCCGCCCCGGCGGGCCTCACACCCGCGAGCTGATCGAGCGCAAGATCCGGGTCAAGGCCGAGGTCGTCGGCGCCGACCTGCGCGAGTCGGGCCTGCGCGAGATCCTCAACTACGGCCACACGCTCGCCCACGCCATCGAGCGCGCCGAGCACTACCGGATGCGCCACGGCGAGGCCGTCGCCATCGGCATGATGTACGCGGCCGAGCTGTCCAGGCTCGACGGCCGCGCCGACCTCGTCGAGCGCACCCGGGCCATCCTCACCTCGGTCGGCCTGCCCACCGGCTACCACGCCGACGCCTGGCCCCGGCTGCGCGACCACATGCGCCTCGACAAGAAGAACCGCGGGGCCAAGCAGCGCTTCGTCGTCCTCGACGAGCTGGCCGTGCCCGCCCGGCTGGAAGGCCCGCCCGAGGAGCTCCTGGAGGACGCGTACAAGGTCATCGGGCGGTCATGAAACGGGCGCGCGCCGGGGTGGCGGCGCGCGCGGGCGCGGCCGAGCCACTACAGTCGTGGGGCCCACGCCGCAGCACGAGAAACGCGGAGATGAACAGCAGGTCATGAGGCATTACGGCTCCTTCGTCGCTCTCGGTGACAGCTTCACCGAAGGCCTGAACGACCCCGGCAGCAACGGCCACTTCCGCGGCTGGGCCGATCGCGTCGCCGAACGGCTCGCCCTGGACGATTCGTCCTTCCGCTACGCCAACCTGGCGGTGCGCGGCAGGCTGCTCGACCAGATCGTGGCCGACCAGGTGCCGCAGGCGGTCGAGATGTCGCCCGACCTGGTCAGCCTCTGCGCCGGCGGCAACGACCTCCTGCGTCCCGGCAGCGACCCGGACGTGATGGCCAAGAAGCTCTCCGGCGCGGTCCGCGCGCTGCGCGCCACCGGCGCGGACGTGCTGCTGTTCACCGGGGTCGACCCGCGTGACACGCCGCTGATGCGCCGCCTGCGCGGCCGCTTCGCCATCTACTACCTGCACATCCGCTCGATCGCCGACCTCTACGGGTGCCGGCTGGTCGACCAGTGGTCGATGCAGGGGTTGCGCGACTGGCGGGCGTGGAGCCCGGACCGCCTCCACATGAACGCCGACGGTCACCGCCTGGTGGCGGCCCGCGTCCTCGACGTCCTCGGCGTGCCGTTCGACGAGTGGCACAAGGTGTGGCCGGAGCGCGTCGTCGACCCTCGCGCCCGCCGCCGCGAGGACGCCCAGTGGATCCGCGAGTATCTCGTCCCGTGGGTGTCGCGCCGCGTCCGCGGCGTCTCCTCCGGCGACGGGGTGTCTCCCAAGCGTCCGGAGCTGTCTCACTGGACGGTGTAGAACCCCGCTCACATCCCGGAGGATTTCTGCCCGGCGGCCCGCTCAGCTGTTGAGTCTGGCCGCCTGCATGGCGCTCAGCCGCCGCACGAACCGAGCGGTGACGATCGCCGTCGGCACGACCGCCATGTGCAGGGCCAGGCTGGCCCAGCTGACCGGCGTGAACTCGTATATCCGGTAGAGGTCGTTGTCCTCCCTGCGTTCGTACTGGGTCGCGAGGAGTGTCGTCCAGTCGATCCAGAAGAGGGGCCAGGTCAGGAACGTGACCAGCCACATGGCCCACCACGTGTGCAGGAGACCGGCCGGGGCTGTCGCGCGGCCGCGTCCGGGCGGGCTGGAGGCGTGCCAGACGTCGTCGGCGATCTGCTTGGGAAGCCACAGGCCGGCGATGGGGATGAACCAGGCGTATACCGCCATGGACGGGCGGTAGCGCAGCCGGCCAGGCGCGAACTGTTCGGCGACGACTCGTACCCGGAAGAACCAGAGCACCCAGCACGCCGTCAGCGCCAGGCCGGAGACGATCTGGGCCACCCACGTGATCGTGCTGATCAGTTCGTCGGACTCGTGAAGGTCGCCGTAGGTCTCCACCGAGCGCCACCGCCCCGCGTCGTCGGCGATGTCGAACTGGTGAACCACCGTGCTCACGGAGACCACGGCGAAGAGGGCAAGGAGCACATAGATGGCGATCTGGTAGGCGGCGGCATGGGACCCCGGGTCGCGGCCGCGCATGAGGCGGCGTTCGTGGACCAGCAAGGGCTGGGGCGCCCGCGGCTGATCCGCGTGCACGGGCGGGGGTGGCGCCGTGGTCCGGGGGTGGCCACCGCCGGTCCCGGTGGCCGGGTCATGGAGGGCGGTCAGTGCCAGGGTCCGCCGCTCGGCGATGACCTGGGTGAGCGCCTCAGGCAGCCACCGGCCCTGGCCGGGCGAGGCGAGCGCGGTGAGCCGGGCCAGCACGTGCTCCAGGCCGGGCCGGGCGGCGGGCTCCTTGGCCAGGCAGGCCGCCACCAGAGCGGCGAGCGGGGCGGGCACTCCGCGCAGGTCGGGGTCGCCGTGCACGACCCGGAAGACGACCGCGTGGACGGGCCCCGTTCCGAAAGGGCTGCGGCCGGTCGAGGCGAAGGCGAGCACGCAGCCGAGCGAGAACACGTCCGAGGGCGGCCCGACCTTCTGGGCCATGGCCTGTTCGGGGGACATGAACGCGGCGGTGCCCAGCACGGTGGAGGTCTGGGTGTGGCTCGTGGCGTCCAGGGCGCGGGCGATGCCGAAGTCGATCAGGCGGGGCCCGTCCTCGGCGAGGATGACGTTGGCGGGTTTGAGGTCGCGGTGCACCATCTCGCAGGCGTGCACGGCGGCGAGTCCTTCGGCCAGCCCGGCTCCCAGCACCGCGGCCGACTCCAGGGGGAGCGGCCCGTGCTCTTCGACGGCCTGGTGCAGGGAAGGACCCGGGATGTAGGCGGTGGCCAGCCACGGCCGGGCGGCCTCGGTGTCGGCGTCCACGACCTGGGCGGTGTAGAACCCGCCGACCTTGCGGGCGGCCTCCACCTCGGAAGCGAAGCGGCGCCGGAAGTCCGCGTTGTCGGCCAGTTCGGGGCGCACCACCTTGACGGCCACCAGGCGCCCGCCCGGGGAACGGCCCAGGAACACCTGCCCCATCCCGCCCCCGCCGAGCCGTGCGTGCAGCCGATACGGGCCGATCTGGGTCGGGTCGCCGTCGCGTAGGGGGTTGGCCATGGCACCGCTTTCCGCGTTGAGATCTTGACAGTCGGTGTTGATGATCCCAAAAAGGAGCGTCTCCTGGAGGGGACTTCGACCCCCGGCGTCCCCGAAGACCGCCTCTACACCGACCGCGGCCGGCTACGACGGGAGGTTCGACGCTCTTCGCCGGAGTGACGGCGGGACAGGCGGGCCGAAGGCTCGCTATCGGCGCTCAGCCCGAGGGGGTTCCCGAAAAGATCTTGACTGTAGACCTGAGGTTCAGTCGCCGGACGAGAGCCGGCGCAGGGCGGCGCGGGGAACGCCCGGGTCGGTGGTGCGCCAGAACGGGGGCAGCGAGCCCAGCAGGAAGCCGCTGTAGCGCGCCGTGGCGAGGCGCGGGTCGAGCACGGCGATCACGCCCCTGTCGTCCTGGGAGCGCAGCAGGCGCCCCGTGCCCTGGGCGAGGAGGAGCGCCGCGTGGGTGGCCGCGACCGTCATGAACCCGTTGCCGCCCTTGGCCGCGACGTGCCGCTGCCTGGCCGAGGTGAGCGGGTCGTCGGGACGCGGGAACGGGACGCGGTCGATGATGACCAGGCGCAGCGACGGCCCCGGCACGTCGACGCCCTGCCACAGCGACAGCGTGCCGAACAGGCAGGTCGGCTCGTCTTCCGCGAACTGCTTGACGAGCAGCATCGTCGAGTCGTCGCCCTGGCACAGCAGCGGCACGTCGAGGCGGTCGCGCAGGGCCTCGGTGGCGGCCTTGGCGGCGCGCATCGAGGAGAACAGGCCGAGCGTGCGCCCGCCGGCCGCCTCGATCAGCTCCGCGATCTCGTCGAGGTAGGCCTGCGGCAGGCCGTCGCGGCCCGGCTGCGGCAGGTGCTTGGCGACGTACAGGATGCCCGCGCGCGGGTGGTCGAACGGGGAGCCGACGTCGATGCCCTGCCAGTCGTCGTCGCCGAGCCCCCACTGGCGGGCCATGCCGTCGAAGCTGCCGCCGAGCGCCAGCGTGGCGGAGGTGAGCACGACCGTGCGGTCGCCGAAGAGCTTGTCGCGGAGCATGCCGCCGACGTTGAGCGGGGCGACGCGGAGTGTCGGCGGCCGGCGGTCGGTGCCGCCGTCGAGCCACACCACCTCGGCGCGGTCGGTCTCCGAGGCGTGCCCGTAGGCCTCCAGCATGCGCACGGCCGTGTCGTGCACCTCGTCCAGCGCGGTGAACGCGGCCTTGCGCTGGCCCGCCCTGTCGGGGTCGTCCTTGTCGCCGCCGCGCGGCCCGAGCGCGGTGAGGCAGCGGGCCGCGCTGTCGCGGACGAGCGCGAGGGTCAGCCCGAGCACCTCGGGCAGCTCGTCGACGCGGCCCGGCGGGGCGGCGGCCAGCAGCGCCTTGAGGTCTTCGCTCGCCTCCATCAGCTGGTCGGCGACCGGCTGGTCGATCAGGCGGCCCACCCGGCGCACCGCGAGGGCGACGGTGGTCTCCGACAGCTCGCCGGTGACCACCGAGGTGACCCGGTCGACCAGCTCGTGGGCCTCGTCGACGACGACCAGCCGATGCTCGGGCAGCACCGGCAGGTCGCCCATCGCGTCGATGGCGAGCAGCGCGTGGTTGGTGACGACCACGTCGACCTCGCCCGCCCGCGCCCTGGCCAGCTCGGCGAAGCATTCGGCGCCGCTGGGGCACCGGCCGGCGCCCAGGCACTCCTGGGCGCTGACGGAGAACTGCCGCCAGGCCTGCTCGCTGACCCCGGGCACCAGCTCGTCGCGGTCGCCGGTCTCGGTCTCCTCGGCCCACTCCTGGATGCGCTGCACCATCCGGCCGGTCGCGCTCACGTCGCGGGCGTCGAACAGCTGGTCCTGCTCGTCCTCTTCGGGCCAGGCGGCGGTCAGCTTGTAGCGGCACAGGTAGTTGCGGCGGCCCTTGAGTATGGCGAATGTCGGCTCGTGCGGCAGCTCCTTGCCGAGCGCCTCGGAGAGCCGGGGCAGGTCACGGTCGACGAGCTGGCGCTGCAGCGCGATCGTGGCCGTGGAGACCACCACGGGCTTGTCGGCGTCCATGGCGTGGCGGATCGACGGCACCAGGTAGGCCAGCGACTTGCCGGTGCCCGTGCCGGCCTGGACGGCCAGGTGGTCGCCGTCGTCGATGGCCTGCTGCACGGCCTTCACCATCGTGATCTGGCCTTGCCGCTCGCTCCCTCCGAGGGCGTCGACGGCGACGCTGAGCAGGGAGTCGGCTGACGGGAGATGGGAGTCCGGCACGGCAGTCAACGGTACCCGCATTCCGGCGCCCGTCGCGCCGGACGTGAGGTGTCCGGCCATGCGCATCCCGGAATTCGAGGACCTCTCCGCCGTGTCCCGTGGCACACTTGCGGTGGAACTCCACCTGGGGACCATGGGAATCAGTGGGTTCACGGTGGGGATGGGAAGTCCGTTTTGGTAGGGTTTTCCGGGGTTGAGTGGACGGATAAAGGCTGGTACTAGCAGTATGTCTGCCATGTCGGAAGTTGTCCCGTTGCCGTCGTTCGGCGAAGTCTTCTTCGATGCCCGAGGCCAGGAGCGGTGCCTCAGGGTCACCTGGCACGAAGGCACCCTGGTGCTCAGCCTGTGGCGGGGAGAGATGTGCACCGCGAGCTTCCGCATGCCACTCGACGACGTCGGCAGGCTGCTCGACACCCTTGACGAGGGATTCGCCGAGGCCACCGGCGAGCACGAGCCCGACGGTCACGCGGCCGGCGTGCCCGCCGCCGACCCCGCCGCCGAGGTCATCCCCGGCACGGGCACCTACCACCGGCCCGCCCAGCCGCCCCACCACGACGAGCGGCCCGCCGCGCCGCTCGGCCCCAACGACGTGCTCGTCGCCCGAGGCAACCCCAACCACCAGGACAAGCTGGTCGCCTCGCGCGCCGAGACCACCCCGCCGCACGCCCAGCCCTTCGCCGGCCCGCAGTACGCCGAGCAGGCGAACGACCCGTTCACCGGCCCCCAGTACGCCGTCGACGCCGGCTACCGCGACCCCTACTCGGGCCCGCAGTACGTGCAGCACGACGCGCAGCCGTTCGCCGGCCCGCAGTACGCCGACGAGCCGGCCTACCAGTTGCCCGGCGGCCAGCCCCCGCACACCGACCCGCTCGGCTTCCCGTCGCAGTCCCGCCCCGCCGAGCCCGCCTACGAGCAGCGCGGCGACTCCTACGGCGGCGGCCAGTACCAGCAGCCGGCCGCACCGCCCGCACCGCCCGCGCAGCCGCGCACCTCGCCGAGCGGCGGCGCCGGCCTGGGCACGCCCATGCACGGCATCCCGGGCGCCGGCCGCCGCCAGGACCCGTTCCGCGGCCAGGAGCCCACGTACGGGCAGGAGCCCACGTACGGCCAGGAGCCCGGCTACGGCCAGGACCCCGCCTACGGGCAGGACCCCGCCTACGGCCAGGACCCGGGCTACGGTCACGGCCAGGACCCCGGTTACGCCAAGGACGCCGGTTACGCCAAGGACGCCGGTTACGCCAAGGACGCCGGTTACGCCAAGGACCCCGGTTACGCCAAGGACCCGGGCTATGGCCAGGATCCCCATTACCGGCAGGATCCCTCGTACGGCCAGGATCCGGGCTACGGGCACGACGCCTCGTACGGGCAGGACCCCGGCTACGGCCAGAACGCCGCCTACGGGCAGGAGCGCTACGGCGGTGGCGCCCCCAACCCGGTCGACCCGCTGCTGTCGATGGGCCAGCAGGAGCCCGACAGGACTCGCCCGTACCTCGGTGAGCCGCTGTTCTCGACCGGCGAGCGCCTGCGCCCGGACCAGCAGTACGACGACCCGCGCGACCGCCGCGAGTGGTGACCGCCCGGCGTCAGCCCATCTGGCTGTCGGCGTAGCACCAGCGCCAGGTCTCACCCGGCTCGAACGACTGCACCACCGGGTGACCGGTGCCGTGGAAGTGGGCGGTGGCGTGCTTGGCCGGGGACGAGTCGCAGCAGCCGATGTGGCCGCAGTCGAGGCAGCGGCGCAGGTGCACCCACCGGCCGCCCTCGGCCAGACATTCCTCGCATCCCTCGGGCGTGCGCGCCTGGGGATCGTCCGCGTGAATCAGATGTTCGCACATAGCCATGTCCGCGATCCTAAACACAGGTTCGCAGCGATTTCGGCCGCAGCTCTTGCTGCGTGTCGGGTGAACGTGGACTCTGTGCTCATCGGGGAGTGATCTGGACCATAATCCCGGGAGCCGCGGTGCTCGAAATCCGCAATCTCGAGGTCGTCTACGACGACGTCATGCTGGTGCTGCGCGGCGTGAGCCTCGCCGTCCCGCCCGGCTCCATCGTGGCGCTCCTCGGCGCGAACGGCGCGGGCAAGACGACGCTGCTGCGCGCCCTGTCGGGGCTGCTCGACGTGCACGACGGCGAGGTCACCAAGGGGGCGGTCACCCTTGAGGGCGAGCCGATCCACCAGCTGAGGCCCGCCCAGATCGTCCGGCGCGGCATCAGTCAGGTCATGGAGGGCCGGCGCATCCTGGCCGAGCTGACCGTGGAGGAGAACCTCAGGGTCGGCGGCCACACCGCCGCGCGGTCGCACCTGGACCGGGTCTACGGCCTGTTCCCGGTGCTGCGCGAGCGGCGCGGGAGCGTGGCCGGCTACCTGTCCGGCGGCGAGCAGCAGATGCTGGCCGTCGGCCGCGCCCTCATGGCCGGCCCCCGCTACCTGCTGCTGGACGAGCCCAGCCTGGGCTTGGCCCCGTCGCTGGTCGCCCAGGTGCGCGACCTCGTGGTGGAGATCAACAGGCAGGGCACCACGGTGCTGCTCGTCGAGCAGAACGCCGCCATGGCGCTGTCCATCGCGAGCCACGGCTACGTGATGGAGACCGGGAAGATCGTCATGGACAAGCCGTCCGCCGAGCTGCTCGCCGACGAGGACATCAAGGAGTTCTACCTCGGCGCGGTCCGCTCCTTCCGCGAGGTCAAGCACTACAAGCGCAGGAAGCGGTGGCTGTCGTGAGCATCCTGCGGGTCGCGGACGTGCACCTCGGCTTCGCCGGGGTCAAGGCCATCGACGGCGTCTCGTTCGAGGTCGGGCCGGCCGAGCTGCTGGCCGTCATCGGCCCCAACGGCGCCGGCAAGACCTCGGTGTTCAACGTGCTGTCCGGCGTCTACCGGCCGCAGTCCGGGCAGGTCAGCTTCCTCGGCGAAGACCTGCTGGCCCGCCGCCCGCACGAGATCGCCGCCATGGGGCTGGCCAGGACGTTCCAGAACGTCGAGCTGTTCCACAACCTGACCGTGCTGGACAACCTCATGCTCGGCCGCCACCACCACTTCCGGTACGGCGCGCTGTCGGCCCTGTGGTGGCTCGGCCGGGCCCGCCGGGCGGAGCTGGCCGCGCGCGCCGAGATCGAGGACATCATCGACTTCCTGGAACTGGAGGCGTGGCGCCGCCATCCCGTGCGGCTGCTCCCGTACGGCGTCCAGAAGCGCGTCGAGCTGGGCCGGGCGCTGGCCATGGAGCCGAGGCTGCTGCTGCTCGACGAGCCGGTCGCCGGGATGAACCTGGAGGAGACCGAGGACATGGCCAGGTTCGTCCTCGACATCCGCGACGAGCTCGGCATCCCGATCGTGCTCGTCGACCACGACATGGGGCTCGTGATGGACCTGGCCGACCGGGTGCTGGTGCTGGACTTCGGCCGCCCGGTCGCGCTCGGCTCCCCGGCCGAGGTGCAGCAGGACCCGCGGGTCATCGAGGCCTACCTGGGAGGGACCGCATGACCGCCACCCCCGTCGCCGCCACGCTCACCAGCCTCGTCACCAGGGTCCGCGACCGGGCCGCCGCGACGCCGGACGCGGTCGCCATGCGGCACAAGGACTTCGGCATCTGGAAGGAGGTGACCTGGGCCGCCTACTGGTCACGGGTCGAGCTGGTCGGGCACGCGCTGCTCGCGCTCGGCGTCGAGCCCGGCGACCGGGTCGCCATCCACGCCGAGAACCGTCCCGAATGGCTCTACGGCGATCTCGGCACGGTCGCGGCCCGCGGCGTCACCGTCGGCCTCTACCCGACGAACCCGCCCGCCGAGGTCGCGTACCTGCTGGCCGACTCCGGCGCGAAGATCCTCATCGCGGAGGACCAGGAGCAGGTCGACAAGGCGCTGGCGGTCATCGGCGAGTGCCCCGAACTGCGGCACGTCGTCTACGTCGAGCCGCGCGGCATCCGCGGCCGCTACACCGACCCGCGGCTGATGCCGTGGGCGGACCTGCTCGCGCTCGGCGCCCGGCACCGCGAGGCGCACCCCGGCGCGCTCGACGGCCGGACGGCCGGCGCGCGCTCCGACGACGTGGCGACCCTCATCTACACCTCGGGCACCACCGGCCCGCCCAAGGGCGTGATGCTCACCGTCGGCAACATCGAGTTCGGCGTCGAGACGCTCGTGCTGGGCGGCGGCTTCGCCGACCCGCCGCCCTCGCCGCGCGACCTGACGCTGTCGTACCTGCCGCTGTGCCACGTCGCCGAGCGGGCCTTCACGGTCTGGTTCAACGCCGCCGCCGGCATCCAGGTGAACTTCGCCGAGTCCATCGACACCGTCCAGGCCAACCTGCGTGAGGTGCAGCCGACGATCCTGTTCGGGGTGCCGCGCATCTGGGAGAAGGTGCTCGCCCAGGTCGACATCCGGCTCGGGTCCGCCTCGCCGGTCAAGAGGGCGACGGGCCGGTTCTGGCTGCGGGTGGCCGACCGCATCGGCGACACGCTGGTGCGCACCGGCGGCACGCACACCGCCGCCACCCGCCTGCTGTACGCGGTGGGGTGGGTGTTCTGCTACCGGGCGCTGCGCGAGCGGCTGGGCATGCGCCGCGTCCGCTACGCCGCCTCCGGCGCCGCGCCGATCGCGCCGGACGTGCTCAAGTTCTACATGGGCATCGGCATCCCGATGCACGAGGTGTACGGGATGAGCGAGAACACCGCCATCGCCACCGCCAACCGGCCGGGCCGGGTGCGCCTCGGCACCGTCGGCGAGCCGCACCCCGGCGTCGAGCTGAAGATCGACGAGGCCACCGGCGAGATCATGACCAGGCACCGGGGCACGTTCGCCGGATACTGGGGCAAGCCGCGCGCCACCGCCGACGTGCTCGACCCGGACGGCTGGCTGCACACCGGCGACGTCGGCGAATGGGTCGACGGCACCCACGTGCGCATCACCGACCGGATGAAGGACATCATCATCACCGCCGGCGGCAAGAACGTCGCCCCCAGCGAGATCGAGAACGCGCTCAAGGCGTCCCCGTACGTCAAGGAGGCCGTCGTCATCGGCGACCAGCGCCCCCACCTCGTCGCGCTCATCGGCATCGAGCCGGACACGGTGGGGGAGTGGGCCAGGCGGCGGCGCATCCCGTACACCACCTACCGCGACCTGTCCGAGAAGCCCGAGACGCGGGCGCTGGTGCAGGGCGTCGTCGACGGGGTCAACGCCCGGTTCGCGCGGGCCGAGCAGGTCAAGCGCTTCGCGTTCCTGCCCAAGGAGCTCGACCACGAGGACGGCGAGCTGACCGCCACCCAGAAGGTCAAGCGGAGCGCCGTCGCCAAGCTCTTCGAGGAGCTGGTCGAAGGGATGTACGCGCGGTGACCGTCGCGCTGGAGACGATCATCAGAGGGCTGGGCAACGGGTCGGTGTACGCGCTGCTCGCCCTCGGCTTCGTGATCATCTACAAGGCCACCCGGGTGATCAGCTTCGCCCAGCCCGCGCTCATGCTGGCCGGCGCGGTCGCGGTCAGCTACCTCGCCCCCGTCACCGGGTTCTACCTCGGGGCGCTGCTGGGGGCGCTGCTCATCGCCGCCGTCGCGCTCGGCATCGAGCGGGCGGCGATCCGGCCGATGGTGGGCCGGCCGGTGTTCGTGGTGGCGATCATCACGCTCGGCATCGACGTGGTGGTGCGGGTGGTGGTCAACGCTCTCATCGGCAGGGACGTGCGCCAGGTGGGCGACCCGTGGGGGTTCGACCTGGTCTCGCTCGGCCCGCTCGTGGTGCAGCAGCGCTGGCTGGCCATGATGACCGCCGCTGCGGTGCTGGTCACGCTGCTGTTCGCGTTCTTCCGCTACAGCAGGTACGGGCTCGCCATGCGGGCCGCCGCCTACGACCAGGAGACCGCGCTGGCCCAGGGCGTCTCCGTCGGCGCGGTGTTCGCGCTGTCGTGGGCGCTGGCCGGGTTCCTGGCCGCGGTCGCCGGCATGTTCGTCGGCACCGGGCAGGGCATCGAGCAGACCACCTGGATCGTCGCGCTCAAGGCGCTGCCCGCGATCATCGTGGGCGGGCTCGACTCGCTCGGCGGCGCCGTGGCGGGCGGGCTGGTGATCGGCGTGGTCGAGTCGCTGTTCCAGTCCTACCAGGGCGCCTACCTTCCGTGGCTGGGGCAGAACTTCGCGGTCGTCTCCCCGTACGTGGTCATGCTCGTCGTCCTGCTGGTCAGGCCGTACGGGCTGTTCGGCACCCGGGAGGTCGAGCGGGTATGACCGGAACGCGAACCGGAGACCCGGCCTTACCGACCGGCCGGTCCCGGAGGGTGCGCGGGCGGCCGCTGCTCTACACCTCCTACGCCCAGGACATGGCGCTGCTCGACACCCGGGCCAAGCGGGTGTCGGCGGGCGCGCTCGTCCTGCTGGCGCTCGCGCTGTCGGCGGTGCTCGCCGACCCGGCGCTGGAGGTGCTCGCCGTCGCGTACGTGCTCGCCATCGGGGCGATCGGGCTCAACATCGTCACCGGGTACGCGGGCCAGGTCTCGCTCGGGCACGCGTTCTTCGTCGCCATCGGCGCCTACACCGCCGCCGCCCTGTCCGGGCTGCCCGGCGGCGACACCATCGGGTACGGGATCTCCGAGATCTGGATCTGGCTGCCCGCGGCCGGGCTCGTCGCCGCCGCGGCAGGGGTGCTCGTCGCGCCGCTGGCCACCCGGCTGCGCGGGCTCTACCTGGCCATCGTCACGCTCGGGCTGGTCTTCCTCGGCGAGCACGTCTTCAAGGAGTGGCAGGAGCTGACCGGCGGCGTCGGCGTCGGCCGGGAGGCGGCCGTGCCCGCGCTCCTCGGCGTCAGGCTCGACCAGGACGGCGCGCTCGGCACCCGGGAGCAGCAGCTCTACCTGCTCATGCTCGTCCTGCTCGTGGTCTTCGCGGTCGCGGCGCGCAACCTGGCCCGCTCCCGCGTCGGCCGGGCCTTCGCGGCCATCCGCGACCGCGACATCGCCGCCGCCGTCATCGGGGTGCCGCTCACCCGCTACAAGGTGCTCGCGTTCGGCGTCTCGTCCTTCTACGCGGGCTGTGCGGGCGGGCTGCTCTTCACCGTGTCCGGGTATGTCGAGCCGGGTTCGTTCAGCCTGCTGCTGTCGGTGCAGTTCATCGCGATGGTCCTGATCGGCGGCGTGGCCACCGTGTCGGGGGCGATCGCGGGAGCCCTGTTCATCTCGCTGCTGCAGCCGCTCACCCGTACGCTGCCCGCGCTGGTGCCGGTGATCAGCGGCGACACCACGCAGACGCCCAACGTGTTCCAGGTCGAGACCGTGCTCTACGGCCTGCTGATCGTGCTGTTCCTGATCTTCGAACCGCGGGGGCTGTTCGGCCTCTGGATCCGCGTACGGAACTACTGGAAAGCCTGGCCTTTCTCCTACTAGAAGGGGTCATTTCATGAAGAGTCGCTATGTGGTGGCCATCACTGCAGCAGTGGCCCTTCTGTCCGCGTGCGGCGTCTTCCGGGGGGACGACGAGGGCGGACAGAGCGCCCAGACGACAGGGGTCACCAGCGAGCCCTGTCCCTCCGCTGCCGACAGAAACAAGGGATGCATCTACCTCGGCTCCATCTCCGACCTGACCGCCGGGCCGTTCGCGGCGCTGGCCGTGCCGATCACCGAGGCGCAGAAGGCGTTCTGGGCCCGGGTCAACAAGGCCGGCGGCATCGGCGGCACGTACGAGGTGGACGTCACCCGCTACGTCCGCGACAACAAGTACAACCCGGAGGTCCACCGCCAGGTCTACAACGAGATCAAGGACCAGGTGCTCGGCCTCGCCCAGACGCTCGGCTCGCCCACCACCGCCGCCATCATCGGCGACCTCAAGGCCAGCAGCGTCGTCTCCGCCCCGGCCTCCTGGACCTCCGCCTGGGAGTTCGAGGACGTGGTGATCGAGACCGGCGCCAACTACTGCGTCGAGGCGATGAACTCCGTCGACTACGCCATGGAGGCGTACCAGCCCAAGTCCGTGATGGCCGTGCACCTGGCCGGCGACTACGGCGCGGACGCCGCGGCCGGCGCCAAGATCGCGGCCGAGGCGCACGGGCTGGAGTTCACCGGCGTCGAGACCCCGCCGGGCGCCACCGAGCAGGGCCGCGCCATCACCGAGATCACCCGCGTCAAGCCGGACCTGGTGATCCTCACCACCGGCCCGGCCGACGCCGCCACCATCGTCGGCCAGAGCGCCGCGGCCGGATTCAAGGGCCGCTTCATCGGCACCGGCCCGACCTGGAACCCCGCCCTGCTCCAGTCGCCCGCCGCCGAGGCGCTCAAGGCCCTGTACGAGCAGTCGGCCCCCGGCAAGCCGTGGAACGCCGACACGCCCGGCCACCAGGCCATGCGGGAGGCGCTGCCCGGCGTCACCCCCAACGACGGCTACACCTCCGGCTGGGCGTGGGCGTACCCGATGAAGGCGGCACTGGAGAAGATGGTCGCCGGCGGCGACGTGAGCCGCGCCGGCCTGCTCGCGGCCGTCAAGTCGCTCAAGACCGTCGACTACGAGGGCATGCTGCCGCCCGAGGCCGGAAATTACGCCGACGATCCCAACACCGCCACCTTCCGCCAGACGCTCATCAACAAACTCGACGAGACGGCGCCGACCGGCGTCACCGAGGTGCGGGACTTCTTCACCGGCCCCACCGCCGAGTCCTACACCTTCGACGGTCCCTGTTTCGCCAAGCTGTGATCACGCGGGGGACGCGGTCGGTTGGGTAGGGTCGGGACATGTCTCGCCGCTACCGCCGGTTCGCGTCCCTCGCCGTCATCCCCGCGTTCGCGTTCGCCGCGGCCGGCTGCGCCGAGGTCAACACCACGATCGACAGAGCCCAGGCATGCCTGGAGGCCCCAAAGATCGTCGGTGAGCTGACGTCGCAGCTGACCCAGTTGGTCAACGACCCGCAGGCCATGGAGAAGGCGCTCGACGACACGGCCGCCAAGCTCAACGACCTCGCCGACTCGGCCGCCAACACCACCATCAAGGAAGCGTCCGACAAGCTCGCCGGCACCCTGTCCGGCCTCAACGTGCAAACCGTCAACGACGCCGTCGACGCCGCCCAGAAGGTCGGCAGCGACACGGCCGCCTACGTCAAGCAGGTCGCCGAGGCCTGCTCCGGAGGCTGAACCCCGCTTTCTCTAGGGAGAATGGTCGCGAAATAGCGTGGGGCTCATGGAGCCTGACCCGCGTTTCACCCTGGCCAACGAGCGAACCTTTCTCACCTGGCTGAGCACCGCCCTGGCGCTCAGCGCCGCCGGGGTGGCCATGGCGGCGGTGCCCTCCACGGACTTCGTCCCATGGCTGCGCACCACCCTGGCCGTCATCCTGGTCACGCTGTCGGCGCTGGCCGCCGGCATGGCCTATCCGCGCTGGCGCAACATCCAGCGCGCGCTGCGTGCCCAGGCGCCGCTCCCGCCGCCCGCGCTGGCGTCCGTGTTCGGGTACGGGGTCGCGACCGTGGCGGTGCTGGCCCTGGTGATGATCCTGCTGGCGGCCTGACCGGTGGGCGATCCGCACGAGATCTGGGACCAGGGGCTGCAGAGCGAGCGCACCCGCCTGGCCTGGGTCCGCACCGCCGTCATGCTGGCCACCGGCGGCCTCGGCGCGGCCGGGCTGTCGGCGCGCGCCGGGCTGCCGCTCCCGGCGGCGGCCGCGTTCGCGCTGGCGGCGCTCTGCGGCGCCGTCCTGCTCATCCGCACCGGCACCCGCTTCCTCCGCGTGCAGGAGGCGCTGCACGGCGGCCGGCCGCTGGACCACCGGGCCGACGCCCTCTTCGCCTGGCTCGGCACGCTCGCCCTGGTCGCCGGGGCAGTGGTGTTCGTGCTGTCCGTGCGCTGAGGGCGGGTTGCGGGGCCGCGGGAGGAAGGCGGACACTCGAAGAGAGGGAGGTGACCTCATGAGAGAAGAACTGCGGAAGGTCCCCTTCGAATGCCGCGCCTGCTGGCACGTGTGGGAAGAGGAATACACCATCAAGTTCGGCGACCGGGGTGAGGTCTGGCTGCGCGGAAACGTCCCTGTGCCGCCCCCGACGCCGGCCGAGAAGTGCCCGAGGTGCGGCTGCTACCAGGCGGTCCAGTTCCCCGAGGGCTACCTGGCCCACCACCCGGAGCTGATCAGGGCCACGCGGCCCGCCGGCTCCGACGCCACCCCGCTCATCAGCCCGGTGCGGAAACGCCCGCGTTGGCTTGAGACGTAACAGATGGTCATATTTGACTAACAGAGAGTGTTATAAGGGCCATCTTGCCGTGTCAATAGGCAGGGCGGACACTCGGTGCGGATGACGGTCCCTGACCCGGGGGGTGGTCCTGGTGCACGAAGGAACCGGTGGGCGCCGGTTGTGGCCGCTGGAGTGCCTGCGCTGCTGGCACGTCTGGGAGGAGGCCTACACCGTCAGGCTCGGTGACCGGGGCGAGATCTGGCTGATGGGCGGCGTGGTGGTGCAGCCGCCCTGGTCGGGCGCCTGCTGCCCGGCCTGCGGCGGGTTCGCGGTGACGTCGTTCCCCGACGGCTACCTCGCCCGCCACCCCGAGCTGCTGTCCTCGCCCGAGCCTGAGCCGGAGCGGCCGCGGGTGCCCGACCCCGATCCCGTACCGGTGGCGGCGGGCCGGACGCCGCGCCACCACCGGCTGCTGGTCGTGCTCGGGGTGCCGGCGGTGCTGGTGGCCGCGTACGAGGTGTATCGCGTCATGGCAGCCGCCAGGCCGCACTAGTCAGGCCGCACTAGGAGAGGCTCTCCAGCCACGCGCGGTGCAGGCCCGCGAAGCGGCCGTCGGCGGCCACCAGCCGGTCCGGCGGCCCGTCCTCGACGATCTCGCCGCGCTCCATGACGAGCACCCGGTCGGCGATCTCCACCGTCGACAGCCGATGGGCGATGATCAGCGCCGTGCGGTCGGCCAGGATCGTGCGCAGCGCGCGCTGCACCAGCCGCTCGCTCGGCACGTCCAGGCTGGAGGTCGCCTCGTCCAGGATGAGCACCGCCGGGTCGGCCAGGAACGCCCGCGCGAACGCCACCAGCTGCCGCTGGCCGGCCGACATGCGCCCGCCCTGCTTGCCCACGTCCGTGTGGTAGCCGTCGGGCAGCGACGCGATGAAGTCGTGCGCGCCGATCGCCTGCGCCGCCTCGCGCACCTGCCGCTCGGTCGCGCCCGGCCGGCCGAACATGATGTTGTCCAGGACGGTCCCGTTGAACAGGAAGTTCTCCTGCGTCACCATGACCACCGCCCGGCGCAGCGTGGGCTCGTCCAGCTCCCGCAGGTCGGCCCCGTCCAGCAGCACCCGCCCGGCCGTCGGGTCGTAGAAGCGGGAGATCAGCTTGGCCAGCGTGGTCTTGCCCGCCCCCGTCGAGCCGACCAGCGCCACACTCTGCCCCGCCGGGATCGCCAGGTCCAGGCCGGGCAGGATCGGCATCGACTCCACGTACGCGAACCGTACGTCCTCGAAGCGCACCTCGCCGCGCGCCTGCGGCAGCGGGCGCGGCGCGCGCGGCTCCGGCACCGCCGGCTCCTCCTCCAGCACGCCCGACAGCTTCTCCAGCGCCGCGCTGGCCGACTGCAGCGTGTTGTAGAACTGGCTGATCTCCTGCATCGGCTCGTAGAAGCCGCGCAGGTAGAGCAGGAACGCGGTGAGCACGCCCACCGTGACCTCCCCGTGGAAGGCCAGCCAGCCGCCGTAGAACAGCACGGCCGCCACCGTCAGGTTGCCGATCAGCTTGATACCCGGCATGAACACCGCGATCAGCCTCATGCTGCGCGCGTTGGCCTGGCGGTAGTCGTCGTTCAGCCGCTCGAAGATCTCCTGGTTGCGCGGCTCGCGGCGGAACGCCTGCACCGCCCGCATGCCGGTCATCGACTCGACGAAGTGCACGATGACCAGCGCCACCGTCTCCCTCGTGCGCCGGTAGACGATCGCGGACTGCCGGCGGAACCACCGGGTGAACAGCAGCAGGATCGGCAGCGGCACCAGCGCCACCAGCCCCAGCTCCACGTCCAGCACGAGCAGCAGCACGGCGGTGCCGGCCATCGTCAGCACCGCCGTGACCAGCCCGTCGAAACCGGCCTGCAGCAGCTCGGCGATCGCCTCGATGTCCGAGGTGAGCCGCGAGATGACCCGGCCCGAGGTGTACTTCTCGTGGAAGCTCAGCGACAGCCGCTGGAAGTGGTCGAACACCCTCCTGCGCAGCTCCAGCAGGATCTGGTGACCGATCCGGCCGGACATCTTGAGGAACGCCTGCCGGGTGAGCGCCTGCGCGGCGGCCGCCGCCAGGATCACGCCCACCACCGTCAGCAGCGTGCCCGTGCCCTCGCCGCGCAGCATCGGCGGGATGCCCGCGTCGATGCCCACCTTCACCAGGTAGGGGATGGCCAGCCCGGCCCCGCTGGAGGCGATGATGACCGCGGTGAGCACCATGATGCCCTTGCGGTGCGGGGCCAGCAGGTCGCCCAGCAGCCTGCGCGAACGGGCCCGCAGCAGGCCGCTCACCTTGTCCGGCAGCTCGTCCTGGTCCTCGGAGGCGACCCCGCGCCAGCCGGTCGTGGCGGATGTCAACGCAAGGCTCCTTCCGACGGGTCCAGATCGGCGTCCTGGGCCAGGAGCTGCCGGTATTCGGGCACCTCGGCCAGCAGGTCGTGGTGGCGGCCGACGTGCGTGATCGTGCCGCCCGCGAGCAGCGCCACCTTGTCCGCCAGCAGCACGGTGGAGGCCCGGTGCGCCACCACGATGCCGGTCGCCTCGCGCAGCACCTCCCGCAGCGCCGCCTCCACCAGCGCCTCGGTCTCCACGTCCAGCGCCGAGAGGGTGTCGTCGAGCACCAGGATCCTCGGTCTGCTCAGCACCGCCCTGGCCAGGGCCAGCCGCTGCCGCTGGCCGCCGGACAACGACATGCCCTGCTCGCCGATCCGGGTGTCCAGACCCCACGGCAGGTCGTACACGAACATCGCCTGCGCGGTGCGGATCGCGTCGTCGACCTCCTCCTCGGTCGCGTCCAGGCGGCCCATCGTCAGGTTCTCGCGCACGCTCATGGAGAACAGCGTCGGCTCCTCGAACGCGGTCGCCACGATGGAGCGCAACTCGGGCAGCTCCAGGTCGCGCACGTCGTGACCGTCGATCGTGACCCGGCCCCCGGTGACGTCGAGGAGCCGCGGGACCAGCGCGGTCAGCGTGGTCTTGCCCGAGCCGGTGGCGCCCACCACCGCGACCGTCTCACCCGGCCGCACCTCCAGCCACAGGTCGTGCAGGACCGGCCGGTCGGCGCCGGGGAAGCGGAACTCCACCCCCTCGAACCGCAGGTGACCGCGGGGCCGCTCGATCCGCCCCCGGCCGCCGGTGATCTCCGGGACCGTGTCCAGGACCTCCAGGACCCGGTCGGCGGCGGTCATCGCCTCCTGCGCCATGGCCAGGATGTAGCCGAGGCTGGCGATCGGCCACACCAGCTGCAGCACCAGCGTGGTGAACGCGAACAACGCGCCCAGCGTCAGCGAGCCCTGCCCCACGGCCAGCGCGCCGAGCAGCAGCACCATCGCCAGCGTGACGTTCGGGATCACCTCCAGGAAGGTGAAGAACCGCGCCGACAGCCGCACCTTCTCCATCGACGTCCCGTACAGCCTGCGCGCCGCCTCGTCGTAGCGCTCGAAGACGTGGTGACGGCGGCCGAACGCCTTGATCGTACGGATGCCGATGGCCGACTCCTCGACCAGCGTCGCCAGGTCGCCCTGCTCGTCCTGGACCTGCCGGGAGATGCGGATGTAGCGCTTCTCGAACCGCATCGACAGCAGGACGATCGGCACCGCAGAGACGGCCACCAGCACGCCCAGCGGCCAGTACATGTTGAGCAGCAGCACGGTCACCGTGATCAGCTGCAGGATGTTCATGACCAGGAAGAGCATGCCGAAGCCGAGGAACCGGCGGATCGTCGACAGGTCCGTGGTGGCCCGCGACAGCAGCTGGCCCGACTGCCACTCGCCGTGGAACCTCATCGGCAGCCGCTGCAGCTGTGCGTACAGGTCGTCGCGGATGCGCGTCTCCAGCCCCAGCACCGGGCCGATCTGCGCCCACCGGCGCAGGAAGATGAGAAGCGCTTCGAGGACGCCGAGACCGAGCGCCAGCGACCCGAGCAGCAGCAGCGCCCGGCTGTCGCCGTCGCGCACCGGCCCGTCGACGACCCGCTCGCCGACCAGGGGCAACGCGATGCTGGCACTGATGCCGACGATCGCGGCCAGCCAGATGAAGACGAGCTTTCCGACATACGGGCGGAGATAGCGCCGTAACCGCCATAGAGAGATGTTTTCGAGCAGGGGACGACGAGGAGCGCGCGTATCAGGAGGCATCCTTCTAAGGCTAGTACCGCCCCTCAACCCATTTTCGGACGTGGCATGGTGGATCTCATGAACGAGACAGACCTTCGTCACCTGCGCAGATGCGTCGAACTCGCCGCCGAGGCCCTCGCCTCCGGCGACGAGCCCTTCGGATCCGTGCTGGTGAGCGCGGACGGCACGGTCCTGGGCGAGGACCACAACCACGTGGTAGCGACCGGCGACCACACCCGCCACCCGGAGTTCGAACTGGCCCGCTGGGCCGCCGCCAACCTGAGCCCGGAGGAGCGGGCGACGGCCACCATGTACACCTCGGGGGAGCACTGCCCGATGTGCGCGGCGGCCCACGGGTGGGTGGGGCTGGGCCGGATCGTGTACGCGGCGTCGTCGGAGCAGCTGTCGGGGTGGCTGGAGGAGATGGGAGTGGCTCCGCCGCCGGTGCGGACGCTGGCGATCCGGGAGGTGGTGCCGGAAGCGGTGGTGGAGGGGCCGGCGCCTGAGCTCGCGGAAGAGGTCAGGGAGCTGCACCGCCGCTTTCACCGCCGTTAATACAATAATGGTGATTAAGTCCTGACATTTATGGCCTGCCGACCAGCTCCTCCCAATAGCTCGATTTCTCGGTTAATATCTTGAATCACTCCGATATTTCCGGCGGGTGCGGGGTGTTCCAGGGTGACCTACCAGGTGGAAGACCCGAGGAGGGAGTGGCCCGGCACCCTCGACGTCGCCGAAATGCTGAGAAACGGGTGGCGTGCCCACCCCTTCCGGCAATTCCTGCTCAAGGCGCACAGCCGTTGCAACCTCGCCTGCGACTACTGCTACGTCTACACGCTGGCCGACCAGAGCTGGCGGTCCCGGCCGATGATCATGGCGCCGGAACTGGTGAGCGCCGTCGCCGGCCGGATCGCCGAGCACGCGGCGGCCCACCGGCTCGACTCCGTCCGGCTGATCCTGCACGGCGGCGAACCCCTGCTCGCGGGCGCCGACTACCTCGTGCGGGCCGTCCGCCTCGTCCGTGACAGGGCCGGCCCGGACGTGCGCGTCGAGGCGGTCGTCCAGACCAACGGCGTGCTCCTGGACAAGGACGTGCTGCGCGCTTTCGCCGACGAGGGCGTGGACGTGGGGGTGAGCTTGGACGGCACGCCGCGCGGCAACGACAGGAACCGCCGCTACGCGGACGGGCGCAGCAGCTATCCGGCCGTCGCCGAAGCGCTCTCCCTCCTCATGGAGCCGGAGTTCCGGCACGTCTACAACGGCCTCCTGTGCACGGTGGATCTGGCGAACGACCCCGTCGAGACGTACGAGGCGCTACTGCACTTCCAGCCGCCGGTGATCGACTTCCTCCTCCCGCACGGCACCTGGGACGCGCCGCCCCCGGGCCGAGTGCCGGATCCGGCCGCGACGCCGTACGCGGACTGGCTCGTGGCCGTCTTCGACCGCTGGTACGGCGCCAGCGGGGAGACCGTCGTCCGGCTCTTCCAGGAGATCATCCACCTGCTCCTCGGCCGCGCCTCCGCCAGTGAAGCGGTCGGGCTCACGCCGTCCACCCTGGTCGTGATCGAAACCGACGGGACGATGGAGCAGACGGACTCGCTGAAGGCGGTGCGGCACGGCGCGCCGGCGACCGGGCTGAACGTCGTCGACCATCCGTTCGACGACGCGCTCCTGCACCCCGGCGTGGTGGCCAGGCAACTGGCCTTCGAGGGGCTGAGCGACACGTGCAAGGCGTGCCCGTACAGCAGGGTCTGCGGGGCCGGCCTCTACACCCACCGCTACCGCCGCGGCACCGGCTTCCTGAACCCGTCCGTCTACTGCCCCGACCTCTACCGGCTGATCGGTCACATCCGCGACCGGCTCCTGGCCGATCTCCGCAGAGCCCGACTCCCGAAGGGACGCCCATGAGACCGCGGCCCCACCGGTTGCCCGATGACATCCTCGCCCGGCTGGCGGCCGGTGGCGGCGGGGCGGAGGCCGCGCGCCATCTGGTGGCCGCCGAGCGCAGCAAGCATCGGCTCCTCGTGCTGGGCGTCGTCCGGCTCGCGGGCTCCCACCCGGCCGTGGGCCATGCCTACGACCTGCTCGCCTGGATCGAGAAGAAGGCGCCGGAGGCCGTGGAGACCGTGCTGGGCCATCCGGCGGTGGGCGCGTGGGCGGCGCACGTCATCCGGTCGCGGGGGACCGCCACCCAACTCGGCGCGCTGGCCGCCGCGGCGGCGATCCTGGCCCGGCTTCCGGCCCGGGTCGAGGCGCCCGCTCCGGACGGCCGGATCACGCTGCCCTCGCTCGGCCAGATCGTGACCGCCGACCCGGCCGACCTGGTGGACCTCCGCGTCCACTCCGACGGGACCCTGGAGGCGGGCGGCCGCCGCGTACGCGCGGCGGAGCGGACGGCCGGACGGCAGGCGGAAGAGCGGGAGGAACCGGGCTGGCTTCCGCTGCGACGCATCACGGCGGACGGCTTCAGCCTGTGCGTGGACGACCTGGACCCGTGCCGCTGGTCTCCCGACGAGGCGCCGGACGGGCGGCTGCCTCCGGCCGAGCTGGACGTCTGGCGCGAGCACCTCCGGATTTCCTGGCAGGTCATGAAGGCCCGGCACTGGACGCTCGCCGGCGAGACCGCCTCGATCATCTCCGTGCTCACGCCCATCACCGGCCCGGCCTACCGCATGAACAGCGCCACGGCCAGGGACAGGTTCGGCGCCATCGGGATCTCCACGCCGCGGGACTGGCGCTGGATGGCGTCCACGTTCGCGCACGAGGTCCAGCACGCCAAGCTCGGCGCGGTGCTCGACACGGTCGAACTGCTGGAGCCCGACGACGGCAGGTACTACGCGCCCTGGCGGCCCGACCCCCGCCCGCTGGCGGGGCTGCTGCAGGGCACGTACGCGCATCTCGGGGTCGCGGGCTTCTGAGCCTGGTGGCGAAGATCCGGGAACGCATTCGCATCGTTTTCGGCGGGGACCCGCGGTCGGCGGACGCGCTGGAGCGCGCCGTGGCGACACCTGAGGACGAAAGCGCGCTTCATGAACTGGCCGAGGCATTGCGCTGGTATGCCGAGCGCGATCGGGCGTTCGCCGATGAAATGGCCGAATGGGCTCGGCAGACTGCTTCCTCCGGGAAGGTCGTGCAGAACGTGCGCGCCGGCCGGGACGCGTATACGGCAGGTCGGGACATGACCGTGCAGCAGCGTCCTGACGCGAAGCCGTCGCCAGATGACTGACGAGCCTTTCCCAGCAGATGAAACCAGGGTGCGGCAAGGTATCGCCGCACTGCGGGATGCGCTGAGTGCCGGCCGTGACCTGCACATCACGTACCGCTCCGCCGACGAGGGCACGCCGGTGGTCCCGGGCGGGCACGGGGTGCTGTGGCCTCCGCTGGGGCGCCTGCCGAAGCGTGTACGGGGTCGCGAACCTCTGCTGGAGCAGCTGAGGACGTTGCTGGGGGCGCCGGACGGCCGGGTGCACGTGCTGGCGGGGCTGGGCGGCACGGGCAAATCCACTGTGGCCCTGCAATTGGCCGATATAGCGGTACAGGCCCGCCGGCCGGTCTGGTGGGCCTCGGCGGTGGACGCGGCGGCCCTGTCCGACTCGCTGCTGGTGCTGGCGCAGGCGTTGGGAGCCGACGACGCGCAGGTGGACGCGGCGCGTACCGGCCGCTTGGCCGCATGCGACGTGCTGTGGCAGGCGTTGGAACGCCATCGCGACTGGCTGCTCGTGATCGACGACGCCGACGACGTCGCGGAGCTGGAGACAGCAGGTCGCACGGTGCGCGACGGCAACGGGTGGGTGCGCGGGTCGAGGTCCGGGCTGGTGGTGGTCAGCACGCGCGACGGCGATCCGCGGCACTGGGGCCGTGGGGCCGAGCTCCATCCCGTGGGTTGGCTGAGCAAAGAGCAGGGCGGCCAGGTGCTGGTGGACCTGGTTCCCTGGGCCGGCGACATCACCGAGGCCGAAGCACTGGCAGAGCGGCTGGGCGGTCTCGCACTCGCGTTGCATCACGCCGGATCGCAGCTGGCGTCCCCGTTCGCCCAGCGGCAATCCTTCTCCGGCTACCAACAGGTCCTGGAGTCCAAGGGAACAGCCGTGCTGGGCGGCACGGCAGGCGACGTGGACGATCGCGCCGTGGTGGGCCGGACATGGGAACTGTCGCTGGCTCAGCTGGACGCCGCGGGTGTGGGGCAGGCGCGAGGGCTGCTGCGGGTGCTGGCCTGGTTCGCGCCCGCCGTTCCCATCCCGATCAGCGGTTTGGATCACGAGATACTCGGCCGGGCCTGTGACAGTCCTGATCCGGCCGGCGTGGTGGCAGGGCTGGAAGCCCTGCTCTCGGTGGGGCTGATCCAGACCTCGCTGCCCGCGGCAGAAGGCGCGACGGCGGAGGCGATCGCCGGGGTGATGGTGCATCCGCTGGTCGCCGAGACGGTCCGTGAGGATCTCGACCACGTGGAAACCGACCGTGCCGTATCCGCCGCCACCGAACTGCTGATACACGCGACCGCGGATTTACAGGTGGACAAGCCCGCGCATTGGCCGGCCTGGCAGAAATGGTGGGCCCATCTTGAAGAAATGCTGAACGCCGCCGGCCCACTGGTTCGTGAACCCGTCTTGGCGAACCTGGTCTGCACCGCATGCGTCACCGCGACGATGCTGCTGTGGGCCGGTTCGTACAACGCCTCTGTGAAGATCTCGGAGGCCGCGCTGAAACGCCTGACCCGTCTCGGCCCTGATCACCCTGTCACGCGGCCGTTGCGGCGCGTACAGGCAGGCGCGTACCAGTTCGTCAACAGATTGGCCGAGGCCGATCGCATCTATCGTGAGTTGTTGTCCACGGCGTCGGACGGCAACAGCATGGAATCATTGGAGATACGAGCTGATCTCGCGGTGGTGGTGGCGGAGCAGAAGAGGTTCGCCGAGGCCGAGAATCTTCTCCAGGAGTTGCTGCGGGACCAGGAGTCGGCGTTGGGCGCCGATGACGAGCGTACGCTGGCCACTCGGTACGAGATCGCACGGACCTTGGCGGGGCGGGGGGATTTCGCCGAGGCCGAGAATCGCTTCCGGGATGTGCTCCGGGACCAGGAAGCGTGGCTGAAACCCCAGCATCCGGCGACATTGGCCACGCGTTATGAGATCGCCAGGGTGTTGGTGAAGCAGGGAGACCGGGCCGAAGCCGAACGCCTTTTCCGCCAACTGTTGAAGCAGCAACAGCAAGTCCTGGGCAGCGACCATCCCCACACCCGGCTCACGCTTCGGGCACTGTCCGGTTTGAATGAAGGCAACATTCCGTGATCACCTGTAAGGGGACTCCGAGGCCGCCGCGGGCCGGCGATCGAATGCGGCCTGAGTGCTCTTTCTGGTTGCGCGTTTCGCAACTCGCGTGCTCCGGCCAAGTATGGTTGAGTCACCGCAACTCCCTGCAACTTGGGTGCGGGATCTTCGTCATGAGCGGTGATGACGAACGACGTACTGGTGCGATTACATCTGCGGGCGGGTGTGGCAATGCCTTCCAGCGGCAGCGGCTTCGAGCCGTACGTCGGCCTGAGTGCCTATCGCCGGGAGGACGCGACGAGATTCTTCGGCCGCGAGGCCGAGGCCGCCGCTCTCGCGCACCTGTGGCGGAATCACCGGGTGACGATCCTGCACGGCCCCTCGGGCGTGGGCAAGACGTCGCTGGTGACGGCCGGTGTGCTGCCTCTTCTCGCAGGTTCTGACGTACTGCCCTTGGGAAGTGTGCGGCGGCCCTCCGTCTTACCGGCTGCCGCCATCCTCGACGACAGCGACCCACACGCCTTCGCGCTGATGTCGTCATGGTCGCCGCACGAGCACCCTCTCCGGCTCTCCGGCCTCACGATCAGCACCTACCTGCGCTGGCATCACTGGAACCCGGATGGCGGAACGGTCATGGCCGTCTTCGACCACGCCGAGGAACTCTTCACCGCCCACCGCCGGCATCCTGACGGCCACATCCATCTTCTCGACCAGTTGAGCGACGCGCTCAGCGGCGATCCCCCGCTCCACCTCCTCATCGTCATCGCCGATGAGCACCTCGAGCCGCTGCAGCGCCATGAGGGGATGCGCACGCACATGACCTCTGAGTCGTTCATCCGGCTGGAGCCCTTCGCCGTGGACGCGGCGCTGGAGGCATGCCGACGGCCACTCGTGAGCTGCGGCCGGGACCTCGCTCCAGGGGTGGCCGAGAAGCTCGTCGACGAGTTGCGGGCCGACCGCTCCACCACGGTGGAACCGGCTCACCTGCAACTGGTCTGCGAGGCACTCTGGAAGTCCACGAACGAGAAGGACACCCCCATCGGCGACGCCGACCTGGTGGACGTGGACAAGGTGCTGGCCGACCACTGCGACCGGACCATCCAGGAGGTGGCGCGGGACCTGCTGGACGGGGATGTGGACCAGCTGGTCGCCTTGCTGCGCCCGATCGTGACGAACGGGACGGATGGCGAGGACCTTCCTCCCCGGGTCGCGCAGGCGCTGACACGAGGCCGAATCCTGCGCCGCGGGGAGAAAGGGCGCTACGAGATGCCCGCACGCCTCGTAGGACCCTTCTTGAGCACCTCGTTCGGGCGGCAGCAGCCCGAACCGCCCAACCACGTTTCGACCATCGAAGCCGCGTTGCAGCGAGGCTGGTTCGAGTTCGCCGCGAAGCAGGCGGAGAGGGCTCTCCGGAACTCCGCCGACGGCAGATCACGGGCTCGTGCCGAGTCCTTGGCCGGAGATGCCGCCTACCTGCTGGATGACTTCGACGGGGCTATCGCGCACTATCGCGAGGCGGCGATGATGTACGCCACGATGCGCGGCACCGACCGTATCGTCGCCACCTTTCTGGCCGCCATCGGCCGGATCCTGGTCGATCAAGGCGCCTACCAGGAAGCGATCAGGGAACTGCGGGCGGCGGTGAAGCGGAGTCCGGAACCCGTGATCCTGACGGAGCTGGCTTGGGCGTTGTGGTACATCGGGCACGAAAGCGGCGCGGTCGACATGCTGGACGCGGCGCTCCGCTCCGGGAACAACCCGGCCGAGGCGCTGCGGGTCCGGGGCGAGATCCTCTCGGACATCGCGCCTCAGTCCGCGCTGCGCGATCTCGATCGGGTCCGGCCTCATGAGCTGGCCTCGACACGCGCCGCCTACGCGCTCGCCCTGGCGCTGAGCGGGGACGTGGTCGCGGCGGTCCGGGCGCTGCCACGACTGGACGCGGACAGCGACGCCACAACCCTGCTGCGGACCGCACGCGTCATGAAGAAAGCCGGGCAGGACCTGGAAGCGGCTCGTCTGGCCCGGCGCGCCCAGCAGAGTGCGAGCCGCAAGCCGCTCCCACCACGGTTGACCGCCCAGGCCGAACTCCTCATCGCTACCTGACTCCGGACCGGACCGACGCGGAGAGCACCTGGAGGGGTCAGCCGTCGGAGCCCATGGCGATGGTCTGCGACACCTCGGCGTGCCGTTCGGCCTCCTCCTCCGCGAAGCGGGCTTCGTCCAGTTTGTCGGCGATCTCCTCGTCCTGCTTCATCAGCGCCTCCAGCGACTGGCCGGCCATCTCCAGCACGCCCATGTCCGCGTACGCCTGCTGCAGCCGCGGGCTCCACAGCCCGATGTCCTTGACGCACGGCACGATGCGGCTGAACAGCAGGGACCGGAACAGCCGGAGGTACTCCGACTGGTCCACCGCGACCATGGCCTCGTCCACCTCGGTCCTGGTCAGGCCGAGGTTCTCCCAGGTCTCCCGGCCGCGCAGGCGGTCGCGCATGAGGTAGCAGCCCTCGATGACGAAGTCCTCGCGCTCGCGCAGCTCGGCCTCCGACAGCTGCCGGTAGTAGTCGCGCAGCGCCATCCGGCCGAAGGCGACGTGCCGGGCCTCGTCCTGCATGACGTAGGCGAGGATCTGCTTGGGCAGCGGCTTGGTGGTGATGTCGCGCATCACGCCGAAGGCCGCGAGGGCGAGACCTTCGATCAGCACCTGCATCCCCAGGTAGGGCATGTCCCAGCGGGAGTCGCTCAGCGTCGAGTCCAGCAGGGACTTCAGGTACGGGTTGATCGGGTAGGCGAGGCCGACCTTCTCCTGGAGGAAGCGGGCGTAGGTCTCGGCGTGGCGGGCCTCGTCCATCGTCTGGGTGGCCGCGTAGAACTTGGAGTCGAGGTCCGGCACCGATTCCACGATCTTGGCCGAGCAGATCATCGCGCCCTGCTCACCGTGCAGGAACTGGGAGAACTGCCAGGACGCGTTGTGCAGCCGCACGTCCTTGCGCTGCTTGTCGTCCATCCGCTCCCACAGGGGAGTGCCGTAGATGGCGATGGTCTGGTCGGGGATGCCGAGGATGTCGTACGGATCGACTTCGAGGTCCCAGTCGATCCGCTTGGTGGAGTCCCACTGCTTGTCCTTGCCCTTCTGGTACAAGGCCAGCATGCGGTCCCTGCCGTCGTCGTACTCCCAGGTGAACTTCGTGGTTCCGGCCATTTCCACGTTCCACGTGGCCAGGCCTGCGGGGATGGTGTAGAGCTCGTGGGTCGACATCGGACCTCCGGAGGGGGGTGACGTACACCGTACGTTCCTTGGAGGCTTGCACGTACGCTGTACGCGCGTCAATAGAATGCAGTGTGACCACCCAGCCGCTGTCCCGGGCCCGGATCGTCGCCGCCGCGGTCGAGCTGATCGAGCGCGAGGGCGCCGACGCCGTCTCCATGCGGCGCATCGCCTCCGAGCTGGGGGTCGGCGTGATGTCGCTCTACAACCACGTGCCCAACAAGGGCGCCCTGCTCGACGGCGTGGCCGAGAGCGTGCTCAGCGAGATCGAGTTCACCGACGACCCGGAGGCCCACTGGGCCGACCGGGTCCGCATGCAGGCGTGCGCCTTCCGCCAGATCGCCCACCACTACCCGCGCTGCACCATGCTCGTCGTCAGCCGCCAGCTCCACAGCCACGCCGGGCTGCTGCCCGTCGAGCGGGCCCTGGCCACGCTGCGCAGCGCCGGGTTCGACGGCGCCGACGCGGTGCGGGTGCTGCGGCTGTTCATCGCGTTCATCGTCGGCTCGCTGCTGCGCGAGGTCGGCGTGACGCCCGCCTTCGCCCCCGGCCGCAGCTCGACGATCGACCCCGAGGAGGTGGATCCCGAGCTGTTCCCCGAGGTGAGCGCGCTGTCCGAGCTGCTGGGCTCCTGCGACCACGAGGCGGAGTTCGCGTTCGGGGTGGAGCTGTTCGTCCAGGCGATCGCGGTGCACCCGGCGAGGAGGGAGGGCACCCGGTGACCCGCGGATGCCCTCCGGCATCCGGCTAGTACCAGTTGTGCGACCTGAAGTGCCCCCAGGCGCCGCACGGCTTGCCGTACCTCCCCTTGATGTAGGACAGCCCCCAGCGGATCTGGGTCCTCGGGTTGTGCCGCCAGTCCTTGCCCGCTCCCCGCATCTTGCCGCCGGGCAGCGCCTGCGGGATGCCGTAGGCGCCCGACGAACGGTTCACGGCGCGGTGGTTCCAGCCGCTCTCCCTGGTCCACAGGTTGTCCAGGCAGTGGAACTCGCGCAGGCCCCATGACCTGCGCACCACCTGGTCGAGGGCGAAACGCTTGCTGGTGCTTCTCGGACGGTGGGCGGGGACGCGCGGTTCCGCGCTGGTCCGCCACGTACGGACCACCATGGGCGCGTCGTCGGCGCCCTCCGTCTCGGCCGTGGCCGCGACCTCCATCCCGCCGAGTGCGGCGGTGAGCGCGGCCAGGGTCACGATCGTGCTGCGTAGCGTGCGCTTGCTGTTCAAGTCGATCCTCGCGGTCGGGTCGCGTGCGGACGGGCGCTCTCGCTTCCCCGGCGCCCCTGCCGGTCCGCGTCCGTGGCTCGGACGAGAAGGGTCCGCGCGGCCCTCCGGGATCCTTGATCCGCCCGGCTTCTCGCCGGACGGCCCGGAGGGCTCCACGACATGTCCTCTGAGCCGGTTTCTAGTACGCGCGACCGCGCGCGGTCAGAACCCGGGACACGCCAAGGACAGGTGTTTGCGGGATCGATGCGGATAAAGGGCGCTCTCGTTGGGCCCGGATTGATCGGCCCGGCGCCTCGATGGCCGGCGCTTTCCGCGAAACTCGCGCAAGCCTGAGGTTTGGATCAGTACCAGTGGTGGGATTGGAAGTGGCCCCAGGCGCGACACGGCGTGCCGTACCTCTTCTTGATGTAGCTCAGCCCCCAGGCGATCTGCGTCCTGGGGTTGGTGCGCCAGTCGCTCCCGTGCGAGGCCATCTTGCCGGCGGGCAGCGCCTGGGGGATGCCGTAGGCGCCGGAGTAGCGGTTGCCGGCCCGGTGGTTCCAGCCGCTCTCGCGTTCCCAGAGCTTGACCAGGCATCTGAACTGGGTGGCGGCCCAGCCGCGCTTGTTCACCATCTTCTTCGCCATGGACTTGTTCTTGCTGCTCGTGCTGGTCGCACTCGTCTGGGAGCTCTGCGCCTGTGCGGCCGTGGCGCCGCCCGCAACCATGAGCGAGGCGCTCATGAGCAGGACGCTGGTACGGCGGAGCATGGGCATTCGGGTTCCCTTTCGCAGGAATCGGGGACCGCGCCACCCTGCCGGACTTGTCACCTTTACTGCGAATTGACCATGGAAATGTAGATCGTCAGTAAAGATCTCGATATATGCCTGTTACTGGGCCTTCAGGGGATAAATGTGGATTAGGTCACGTTTTGGGGCTGACAGGCATCTCGTAAGGTCGGACCATGAACGTTCGAGAGATCCCGGTCCGCACCCTGACGGACGAACCCACCACCCTCGCCGGCGTGGCCGGCGACAAGGCCCTGCTCATCGTCAACGTGGCCTCCAAGTGCGGACTCACGCCGCAGTACACCGACCTCGTCAAGCTCCACCAGGAGTACGGCCCGCGCGGGTTCAGCGTGGTCGGCATGCCGTGCAACCAGTTCATGGGGCAGGAGCCGGGGAGCGCCGAGGAGATCCAGGAGTTCTGCTCGACCACGTACGGGGTCGACTTCCCGCTGCTGGCCAAGGCCGACGTGAACGGCCCCGACCGGCACGCCCTGTACGAGCGCCTCGTGCAGGCGCCGGACGCCGAGGGCGAGAGCGGCGACGTGCAGTGGAACTTCGAGAAGTTCCTCGTCGACCGCGACGGCCGGGTGGTGGCCCGCTTCCGCCCCCGCACCGTGCCGACGGACCCGGCGGTCCTGGCCGCCATCGAGAAGGTCCTCTGACCGCTCGGGAGCAGGCGCCCTAGGGAAATCCCTGGGGCGCCTCCTGACGCGGCCGCCGCCGTGCTCTGAGAGCTTGTCCCCTGTCGGGCAGGCGCGCGGACCGGGAGGCGGCATGGGGATCAGCGAGGGCGCGACCGGGCAGGCCAAGCGGCTGGCCGACGCCGTGGACCTGCGGGACTTCCTGGACACGGCGGGCACGCTCACGCTCGCCGACCGGCGCACGCTCGTGGAGCAGGCGCTGGTGCTGATCGAGCAGAACTACGCGCACCTCCCGCTGAAGATCGCGATGTACGCGGTCAACCCGGTGCAGCGGCTCCGGCTGCTGGCCCTGAGGCTCAGCCGGCAGACCGCCGCGACCGCCGACCCCGAGCCGCGCTTCCACGCGGAGCTGTCGGAGATCTTCCACTCGGTACGCGACCTGCACACGAACTACCTGCTCCCGCAGCCGTACGCGAGCAAGGTCGCCTACCTCCCGTTCCTGGTCGAGGAGTGCCACGAGGACAGCAGACCCCGCTACCTGGTGACCAGGCTCGTGGAGGGGTTCTCCGCGCCGGGGCTGGAGCCGGGCGCCGAGGTCACCCACTGGAACGGGACCCCGATCGGCGCCGCGGTGGACGCCAACGCCGCACGGTACGCCGGCGGCAACCCGGCGGCGCGGCACTCGCGCGGGCTGCAGTCGCTGACCATCCGGCCGCTGGTGATCCACCTGCCGCCCGACGAGTCCTGGGTGACGCTCGGCTATCTGGGCCGGGACGGGATAGCCCACGAGCTGCGGGAGCCGTGGCGGGTGACGGACAACCCGCCGCCGTTCGTCGACGCCGGGGCGCTCACCGAGGCCGCCGTGTCGCAGGGGCTGGACCTGGGCACGGACGCGATCTCCCGCGCGCTCAGGATGCTGTACGTCCCCCGGACGCTCACGGCGGAGATCGTCGACGCCGCCGGGACCGACGCCCCGGGAGCGGACCTTCCGACGTCCATGCCGGCGTTCTTCAAGGCGCGGGCCGTGGAGACCCCGTCGGGGACCTTCGGCCACATCCGCGTGTTCACCTTCAACACCAACGACCCCGGCGCGTTCGTCGGCGAGTTCGTCCGGCTCGCCGGCCTGCTGCCGCGGGACGGGCTCGTGGTGGACGTGCGGGGCAACGGCGGCGGGCACATCCACGCCGCCGAGTTCCTGCTGCAGACGCTGACGCCGCACCGGATCACGCCCGAGCCGACCCAGTTCGTCACCACGCCGCTGAACGTGCGGATCTGCGCGCAGCACGAGGAGAACCCGACCGGGCAGATCGACCTCGGGCCGTGGTGCCCGTCCATGAACCAGGCCCTGGAGATCGGCGCCGTCCACTCGGCCGGCTTCGCCATCACCCCCGAGGCCGGGGCCAACGCCATCGGCCAGTGCTATCACGGCCCGGTCGTGCTGATCACCGACGCGCGCTGCTATTCGGCGACGGACATCTTCGCCGCCGGCTTCCAGGACCACGGGATCGGCCCCGTCCTCGGCGTGGACGACAACACCGGCGCGGGCGGCGCCAACGTCTGGACGCACGAGCTGCTCAAGCTCCTGCTCGAACTGCCCAGCCCGGCGCCCGGCTCGCCGTACCGGCCGCTGCCCGGCGGAGCGGGCATGCGCGTGTCGGTCCGCCGCACGCTGCGCGTCCACGAGCTGGCCGGCACGCCCGTCGAGGACCTCGGCGTACGGCCAGGCCACCGCCACCGCCTGACCCGCCGGGACATCCTGGCCGGCAACCAGGACCTGCTCGACCGCGCGGGCGAGCTCCTCGCGGCCCTTCCGGCCCGCCGCCTGGACGTGCGCGTCGCGGGGGCGGCGGACGAGCTGACCCTGCGGACCGGCCTCCTGGACCGGGCGGACGTCTACCTGGACGGCAGGCCGCGGCTCACCGTCGACCTGACCCAGGAGACGGTCACCGTGACCGTCCCCGGCCTCGCCGCCGCGCAGGTCGTCCGCGTGGAGGGCTTCCAGTCCGGGCGGCTCGTCGCCGCCCGCACCCTCAAGCCCTGACCCCGGCCCCGGGCCGGCCGGGGTACGGCCCGCAGCTGCCCCGGACGATCAGCTCCGTGGGCAGCACCACCGTGCGCGGGCGGCGGGCGCCCGTGCGCAGGACGAGCTCGGCCGCCCGGTAGCCGATGTCGCGCCCCGGCTGGGCGATCACCGTCAGGGGAGGCGAGCAGAGCTCCGCCCAGGGGACGTCGTCGTACATCACGAGCGACACGTCCCTCGGCACCCGCAGATCGAGTTCGCGGGCGGCGAGGACGGCGGCCTCGCCGAGCACGTTGCCCCCGGCCACCACCGCCGACAGGTCCGGACGGCTCTGGAACAGGCCGGAGGCGGCCGCGTAGGCGGAGTCGCGGCTCCCGGTGGCGAACACGATCAGCTCCTCGTCTGCCGGCGCCCCCACCGCCTCGCGGAACGCCTCCGCCCGCCGGTCGTGCCCGGGGCCGCCGAGATAGGCGATGCGCCGGTGGCCGAGCCCTCTCAGGTAGCGCACCGCCGTACGGATGCCCGACCGGTCGTCGGCGAGGACCGCGGGCACGTCCAGCGGGCGCGACGGCCGGGCCGGCGGCAGGCCGTCGAGGAGCATGAGGTCGCGGTCGGGGCCCTCGCCGGCCGGATCGGCGCCCTCGACCGGCAGGCGGTCGGCGAAGACCACCGTCATGCCCGCCCTGAGGGCCGGCTGCCAGGTCTCGGCGTCGCCGGACGGCACCGCGACCACCCGGTCCACGCTCTGCTCCAGCAGCATGCCGATCATCTCCGACTCCTGCTCCGGGTCGTCGCCGGTGGAGCCCAGCACGACCGGCTCGCCGGCCGACCGCGCGTACGCGAGCGCCCCCTCGGCGAGCTGGCCGAAGAACGTGTCGGTCAGGTCGGGGACCAGCAGCCCGAGCCCGCCGGTGCGGCGCTGGCGCAGGTTGCGGCCGACGGCGCTGGGGCGGTAGTCGAGCTGGGCCGCGACCGCCAGCACCCGCTCCCTGGTCTGAGGGCTGGCCGAGCCGCCTGACAGCACCCGGGACACGGTGGCGATGCCCACGCCCGCGGCCTCGGCCACGTCCTTGATCGTCGCCCGCTTATCCATGGAAACGATTCCATCATGCTTTCCCGATTTCCGGAAGACCGCCGGTCCCGCGATGGCTGTTCATAGGGGAACCCTTGACAGGGATATCCGTTTCACGATGAGATGCTTGAAAACGTATCCACATACGCAACATCGACTATCGGGGCCATCGCCCTGCGCGAAGGACTGTCATGGCATCCATCGTTTTGACCGACGTCGACAAGATCTACGCCGGTGGCGTCAAGGCTGTGAACGGGCTCAACCTTGAGATCAAGGATGGCGAGTTCATGGTGCTGGTCGGCCCCTCCGGTTGCGGCAAGTCGACCGCCCTCCGGATGATCGCCGGCCTCGAGGACATCAGCGGCGGCGAGATCGCCATCGGCGACAAGGTGGTCAACCACCTGCCGCCGAAGGACCGCGACATCGCGATGGTCTTCCAGAACTACGCGCTCTACCCGCACATGACGGTCGAGGAGAACCTCGCCTTCGGCCTCAAGCTGCGCAAGATGCCCAAGGCCGAGATCCAGCAGCGGGTCCAGGACGCGGCCAAGATGCTCGGCCTCGAGACCTACCTCAAGCGCAAGCCGGCCGCCCTGTCCGGTGGTCAGCGCCAGCGTGTCGCCATGGGCCGCGCCATCGTCCGCGAGCCGCAGGCCTTCCTCATGGACGAGCCGCTGTCCAACCTCGACGCCAAGCTCCGCGTCTCCATGCGCGCCTCGCTCAACCAGATGCACGAGCGCCTCGGCGTCACCACCGTCTACGTCACCCACGACCAGGTCGAGGCCATGACCCTCGGCGACCGCGTCTGCGTGCTCCGCGACGGTCTGCTCCAGCAGGTCGACACCCCGCAGAACCTCTTCGACAAGCCGGTCAACCTGTTCGTCGCCGGGTTCATGGGCTCGCCGTCGATGAACTTCGTCAACGCCGAGCTGGTCCGCGACGGCGGCGCCGCCGTGGCCTTCGCCGGCTACAAGCTGCCGATCCCCGAGTCCACGTTCACCGAGAAGCCCGGCCTCGACCAGTACATCGGCAAGAAGCTCATCCTCGGCATCCGCCCGTCCGACTTCGAGGACGCCGCCTCCGCCGGCGCCCACGCCGACAACGGCTGGGCGACGCTGTCCGCCAAGGCGGAGGTCACCGAGGAGCTCGGCTCCGAGATCAACGTGCTGTTCCTGATCGACGCCCCGCCGGTGGAGCACAAGGACACCGTGGCCGCGGCCGACACCGGCGACGACGAGGAGGCCACGCTGCCGCTGGCCGGCGACAAGTCTCTGTGGACCGCCCGGGTCAACGCCCGCAGCCACGTGCGCCACGGCCAGACCATCGACCTGGTCGTCGACACGCACAACCTGCACTTCTTCGACCCGGCCTCCGGCCTGGCCGTCGGCCACCCGGCCAACGTCGGCCGCTGACCGCAGCCGTACTCCGGCTACCGATTCCCGGCCGCGGGCCCGCCCGCGGCCGTCCGGGCCCTCATCGCGACCCCCTCCCGCGAAGAGGGCCCGACCCGTTTCCCGGGGCGTCCGTCAGCGGCGGCCGATGCGGGCGGAGACCTCCGCGACCAGGCGGCGCGGTACGAACCTGCCGACCGCGACGACCGCCTTGTAGCGCAGGCTCGGCACCGAGACCCACTTGCCCAGCGCCAGATCGCGCAGCGCCTCGGCGACGAGCTTGTCGGCGTCCAGCCACATGAACCCCGGCATGCCGGACATGTCGATCGAAGCGCGCTGGTGGAACTCCGTCCGCACGAAACCCGGGCAGAGCGCCATGACCTTGACGCCGGGCTCGCTGATCTCGGCCGCGGCGGACTCGCTGAAATTGGCCACCCAGGCCTTGGACGCGCTGTAGGTGCCGCGGGTGAAGAAGCCCGCCACCGAACCGACGTTGACCACCGCGCCCTTGCCGCGCTTGCGCATCCCCGGCAGCGCCGCCAGGGTCAGCCGCAGCACCGCCTCGCAGTGGACTTTGAGCATCCGCAGTTCGTCCTCCACCGGCGTGTCGAGGAAGTCGTGCCGCTGCGCGAACCCGGCGTTGTTGACCAGCAGATCGACCCCGGCACGGCAGCGCGCCTCCACCAGGGCCAGGCCGTCGTCGGTCGCCAGGTCGGCGGGCAGGACCTCGACCGCGACCCCGTACCTCAGCTCCAGCTGAGCGGCGGCCTCGCCGAGCCGCCGCTCGTCGCGCGCCACCAGGACCAGGGTGAAACCGTCGGCTGCCAGCCGGCGGGCGAAGGCGGCGCCGATGCCGGCCGTGGCGCCGGTGATCAATGCGGTAGGCATGCCAAGAACCCTAACGCGGCGGGGGTGCGCGATCGCTGGAGCCGATCGTTCCGGTTCGTTCGCGGCGGACCGGCGGCGACCGGAGAATGAACATCGACAACCTTTTTCGGGAACCCCCTCGGGCTGGGCGCCGTCATGCGTGCCTTACGGCCCGCTCAGCCCGCCGTAGCTCCGGAAAACGGAGTGGGGAGGGTGCATGTCCGGGTCGCGGAGCCTGACCGGGTTCGGGCTGCTCGCCATGGAGAAGCGGGAGGCCACGTACCCTCCGCACCACGTGGGTAGTGGCGCCGGGTCGCGAAGAGCGCGCGGGGACGGCGCGGCGGTGGCGAAGAGCGCGGTTGGGACGGCGTGGTGGTGAACTACAGGCTGGAACGGCGTGGTGGTGGCAAACTGCGGGTTGGGGCGGGTGGTGGCGTTGGGCGGTGGTGAGGGGGGTTGGGGCGTGCGAGGATGGGCGGCGTGCGCCTCGCTGTGGCCGTGCTCGCCGTCGTCCTGACCGCCTGCTCCGCCGCGCCGCCGGAAGGGGCCCCCGTCCCGCCGTCCGCGTCCGTTCCGGCCGGCACTGAGGCGGTGAGTCCGTCCGCGTCCGTTCCGGCCGACGCTGAGGCGGCGAGTCCGTCCGCGTCCGTTCCGGCCGACGCTGAGGCGGCGAGTCCGTCCGGTTCGCCCGCGGAGAGTACGCCCGCGCAGGGCGGGCTGCGGTTCACGCGGATCGCCGAGCTGGAGCGGCCGGTGGCGTTCGCCGTCCGGAGCGGGGATCGGCGGCTGTACGTGGCCGAGCAGGGCGGCAGGTTGCGCACCACCGACGGTGACACGGTCGTCGACCTGTCCGGAGAGGTGAGCGGCGGCAACGAGCAGGGCCTGCTCGGCGTCGCCTTCCACCCGTCCGGCCGCTGGCTCTACCTCGACTGGACCGACAAGGCCGGCACCACCCACGTCACCGAATGGGCCTACGACGGCGCCCGCGCCACCCGCAGGCGTGACGTGCTGACGCAGGAGCAGCCGTTCGCCAACCACAACGGCGGCCAGCTCGCCTTCGGCCCCGACGGCTACCTCTACATCGCGCTCGGCGACGGCGGCGGCGGTGGCGACCCGGAGGGCAACGGCCAGGACCTGGGCACGCTGCTGGGCAAGATCCTGCGCATCGACCCGCGCGACGGGAAACCCTACGCGGTGCCGGAGGACAACCCGTTCGTCGGCAAGGAGGGCGCGCGGACCGAGATCTGGGCCTACGGGCTGCGCAACCCGTGGCGGTTCGGCTTCGACCGGGCCAACGGCGACCTGTGGATCGGCGACGTCGGCCAGAACGCGTGGGAGGAGGTCGACTACCAGCCGGCCGGCTCCGAAGGCGGCGAGAACTACGGCTGGAACCTGCGTGAGGGCAGGGAGCGCTTCCGCCAGGGCCCGGCCGGGAAGCTGACCGACCCGGTGATCGTCTACCCGCTGAACGAGGGCGGCAACTGCTCGGTGATCGCCGGGTTCGTCTACCACGGCGCGAAGATCCCGTGGCTGCGGGGCCAGTTCCTCTACGGCGACTTCTGCGCGGGGTGGATCAGGGCGGCGCCCGTCGACGAGCCGGCACGCGACCGGCGCGTGGGCGAGGTGGAGCAGCTGTCCTCGTTCGGCGAGGACCACGACGGCGAGCTGTACGCGCTCAGCCTGGCCGGCCCCGTCTACCGGATCGATCCCGCCTGACCAGCTCGATCAGGTCCTCGACCTGCTTGCCGAGCCGGGTCCCCCGCGTCCAGCCCGCGTAGTGGGTGAGGAAGACGACGAGCTCCCGCAGCTCGGCCTCGTCCAGGTCGCCCGTGCGCAGCGCCGCGTCGAGCTGCAGCTCCACCTGGTCGTCGATGCCCTGCCCGACGAGCAGGCCGAGCAGGAGCAGGCGGCGTTCTCTGAGGGTGAGCGTCTCCCGCGACCAGAGGTCGGCGAAGGCGCGCTCCGCCGTCATCCCGTACGAGTCGACGATCTCCGTGGCCGGTCCGGCCGGTTCTGTCATCGTGCGCTCCGGTCGCGTGAGGGGGGTGGCTTCATCTTCGGCCACCCACCGCGCGATGACCAAGAGGCCCGGCCGGAAGTCAGACCTGGACGACAGGAAGACCTGTTGATCTGTAACAAGTGAGACCAACGCACGGCCAAGTTTTGGTCAAGATTTCTCATGCCGCGCACGGCTCAGTCGGGAGAAAACGGGCACAACAACTGCGGTGCCTCGTCATGCGGAGGTAATCCCTGGTGAAGACGACGCGGGCGTGGATCGCGCTCATCGCCGCGGCGGCGACCATGTCCGCTTGCGGGCAGCCCGAGTTCCACTACGTGCGCGACCGGGACGGCACCACCTACTTCAAGGTGCCGTCCTCCTTCTCCCGGCTCGACGCGTCCCCGCTCGAACGGCTGCTGTCGGACGACCACCCGAGCTCGGCGGCGGCGCAGTTGCGCAGGCAACAGGTCTGGTCGACGGCCTACGACCAGGCGGCCCGGCCCGCCGTGGAGCACCTGTTCGGCTCGCGGGACCCGTTCGTGTACGTGACCGTGCGCAAGCTGACCGACGGGCAGCGCAACGAGATCTCGCTCAACCGGATGCGCGACTTCCTCCTGCCGGTGACCGAGCAGACGCGCACGGCGTACCTGATGTCCGTGCTGCGGGCGGGGCGGGCGCCGGCGTTCAGCCACTTCGAGCCGCTCATGGACAGGGAGCTCACCCTCGGCGACGGGGCCAGGGGGGTCCGGGTCCGCTACAACTACCGGATCGGCGGCGAGATCCAGACGTTCGACCAGACGGTCATCCTCGACGGCCAGGGAACGAGCCTGTCGGTGATGTTCCTCGCGTGCGAGGCGACCTGCTTCACCCGGCGCGCCGCCGAGTTCGACCAGATCGCGGGTTCCTTCAACCTGCTCAGGCTGCCCGGATGAGGGAGCACCCCGTGAAGACCACGCCCCACGCAGGGCTGCGCGCCCCCGGAAGCGGGCCCGCCGACCCGGACGCCGCCACGGCGGAGAGGCGGCGGCTCTGGGACCGGAGCAGGTTCCTGGCCGGCCTGACGGCCGTCTATCTGGTGCTCGCCCTGAAGGTGATGGCGGATCACCCGGGCATCGTGCCGTTCGCCGACGCGGTCCGGGTGGTGGCCAGGGACCATCAGTGGATCTTCTGGCTGCTCGGCGCGGAGGCGGCACGGCAGCTCCACCTCCTGGCCGCCGAGCGCCTGCCGGGCTACCGGCGGTTCTGGCGCCGGCGGGTCTTCGGCGGGTGGGAGCGCTGGTCGCACCGGCGTCTCGACGACTGGACCAGGTTCCGCGTGGCCCGCCTGGCGAAGATCGCTGTCTGGGTGGCGCTGCTGGCCCTGGTGCTCGCGGCGGTGCTCGGCACCAGCCCGGCGGTCGCGCTGTTCGAGGCTCCGGCGCTGCTGTCCCGGGCGCTGCCGCTCGTGGTCCAGATCGCCGTTCCGCTCGTCGTGATCATCGTCGTGTTCGCCGGTCTGCTCTGGTTCCTGTCCCGGAGCGGCGTCGAGACGTACTTCCCCGGCGACGTCACGACCCGCTTCGCCGACGTGTGGGGGCAGGACCACGTGGTCGAGCGGATCAGGCAGAGCCTTGTCCTCCTGGAGAGACCCGGGGAGATCGAGCGGCGCGGGGGGTACGTGCCGGGCGGTCTGCTGCTGTGGGGGCCGCCGGGCACCGGCAAGACGCTGATTGCCGAGGCCGTCGCGGGGGAGACCGGCAAGCCGTACGTGGTCGTGGACTCGGGCGCGTTCACCGGCACGTTCGCGGGCGTCGGCGTCCTGAAGGTCAGGACGCTCTTCAGGAAGCTGCGCAGGCTCGCGCTCCGCTACGGAGGCGTGGTCATCCTCTTCGACGACGCCGACGCGCTGGGCGGGCGCGGCCGGCCGGGACCGCCCGCCGAGGGCGGCGGCCTCTCCGGCTGCCACGGACCGGACTACCTGTCGGAGGAGAGCCGCTCGGTGCTCGCCTTCCCCGGCGAGCCCCTCGGCGGAGGCGGCGGCGACGCCCGCACGCAGCGGGCGCTGCTCACCGAGCTGTCCGGGCTGAAGGAGCCGCGCGGGCTCTTCAACCGGACGGTCAGGCGGCTGCTCGGGATGCGGCCCAAGCCGCCGCCCCCGTACCGCGTCCTCGTCATCCTGGCCACCGAGCGGCCGGACGCGCTGGACCGGGCGCTGCTGGGGCCCGGGCGCGTCGACCGCGTCCACCGGGTCGGCCACCCGTCCAGGGCCGGGCGGCTCCGCACCTACCAGGGGTACTTCGCCGAGGTGGCGCACGAGCTGACCGCGGAACAGATCGGCAGGCTCGCCGCCATCACCCCGTACGCGACCGGCGCCACCATCAAGGACCTGGTCAACGAGTCGCTGATCAGCGCCGTGCGCGACGGGCGGGAGACCATCACCTGGCCGGACGTGCTGAGCGCCAGGCGGCAGCGGCTCGGCCCGGACGAGCACGTCGAGCGCGAGCGCCACGCCGTGGCCGTGCACGAGGCCTGTCACGCGGTGGTCGCGTACGTGACGCGCTCCCACCAGGAGATCGGCCTCGCCACCATCGAGAAGGGCGCCGGCGACCTCGGCCCGTCGAACGGGTCCACCCGCTGGAAGTCGGAGTACGAGGCGGACATCATGGTCTCGCTCGCCTCCCTGGCGGGGGAGCGGATGTTCTTCGGCGAGGACAGCTCGTCGGGCGTCCGCGGGGACCTGCACGCGGCGACCTGCCTGAGCGCGCTCATGGAGTCGTCCTGGGGGATGGGCTCGGGCGTCACCTCGCTGCCCGCCCTCCGGGAGCTGGGGATCACGGGCGGACGACCCGGCGTGCTGGGGGAGCGGGTCGAGGACAACCTGGCGCGGCTGCTGGCCAAGACCGGGGACCTGCTCGCGGAGCACCGCCGCGACGTGCTGTGCCTCGCGCACGCCCTGGAGACGCACCGGACGCTGGACGGCGACGACGTGGTGGCGATCCTCCGGCGGCGTCGGGGGCCGGTCGTCGACGGCACGATGTACGCCTCCGACGAGTTCTACCGGGACCTGGAGGAGTACCACGCGGAGGCCGCCCTCGCACACCGCGAACACCGCCCGGTGGCGCGCGACCTGCCCGGCGCGGCGGAGACCATCACCCCCGTCCCACCAGGCGACGGCTCCACGGTGCCGGCCCCGGAAACGGCGACCCCCCTCGCCTTCGCGGCCCCCGGCACGGATCCCGACTGGATCGGCGCCCCCGGCACGGCCCCGGCCTGGCCGGGAGCCCCTGGGACGGCCCCCGCCTGGCCGGGAGCCCTTGGGACGGCCCCCGCCTGGCCCGGCGCCTCCGGCGGCGACACCCCCGGGTCGGATCCCGCCTGGCCCGGCGCCTCCGGCGGCGACACTTCCGGGTCGGATCCGGCCTGGCCCGCGGCGCACGCCGGGGTCGGTGCGTCGCCTCCGGATGCTGGCTGGTCCGGCGCGTCTCCTGTGGTGAGGGGTCCGGCGCCCCTCCCTCTGGCGGCGGGTGAGGGTGACGAGGGGCGGCCCGAGATCGTGCCGTGGGGTTCGGAGCAGCCGCCGCCACCGCCGAGGGCAGTGCCGCTGATCGTGGACGACACGGTCGAGCAGCCGCCGCCGCGGGGTCGTACCGGACGGTTGTGGGTGGTCGCGGCCAGCCTGTTCATGCTCGTCGGGCTGGCGATCATCCTCGCGCTCGCGCTGACCGGCGTGCTGACCGCAGGCCCAGCCTCGGGGACGGAGACCGGCGCGGCCGCCGCCCCCGGCCCCGCGCCGGGCATCGCCTCGCCGTGGCTGCTGATCGCGCTCTTCGTGGTGGTGGTCGCGGTGGTCGTCGGCGTCGGGCTCACCACCGTGGCCGTCAAAGGCGTCCGGGTGGCCCAGGCCAAGGCGGAACGGGACCGGGACGAGGCGCACGCCCGCGCCCAGCTCCTGGCGGCGGCGCTGGACCCGGACACCGCGATGCGGCTGCTCGGCTACGACGGGAACGGACGGCGCGAGCTCGGCCAGGAATACCGCCTCACGACGGGTGACAAGAAGCGACGGCCTTAACACGGCGTTCACATAAGGGCAAAAACCGGGAAACGGCGGTCCATAAGACTCGGCGTGGCTGATGAACATGGGAAAGGGACCCGCTGTGAGCTACAAGGCTGAGTACATCTGGATCGACGGCACCGAGCCCACCGCTCTGCTGCGCTCGAAGACCAAGATCCTCGCCGACGGGGCCGAGCCTCCGGTCTGGGGCTTCGACGGCTCCAGCACCAACCAGGCGAAGGGCTTCAAGTCGGACCTCGTGCTCCGCCCCGTGCTCACCTGCCCCGACCCGATCCGCGGCGGCGACCACGTGCTCGTGCTGTGCGAGGTCGAGGAGGTCAGCGGCGACCCGCACAAGAGCAACACCCGCGCCCAGCTCCGCCCGGTGGCCGAGCAGTTCGCCGAGCAGGACTCGTGGTTCGGCATCGAGCAGGAGTACACGTTCTTCAAGGGCAGCCGCCCGCTCGGCTTCCCCGAGGGCGGCTTCCCCGCCCCGCAGGGCCACTACTACTGCGGCGTCGGCGCCGAGGCCGTGTTCGGCCGTGAGATCGTCGAACTCCACCTCGACCGCTGCCTCGCCGCCGGGCTGAAGGTGTCCGGCATCAACGCCGAGGTCATGCCCGGCCAGTGGGAGTTCCAGATCGGCCCCGCCGGTCCGCTGGAGGTCGGCGACCACCTGTGGATCGCCCGCTGGCTGCTCTACCGCACCGCCGAGGAGTTCGGCGTGGAGGCCACGCTCGACGCCAAGCCCGCCCGCGGCGACTGGAACGGCGCCGGCGCGCACACCAACTTCTCCACCAAGGCCATGCGCGAGGGCTACGACGCGATCATCACCGCCTGCGAGGCCCTCGGCGACGGCGACAAGCCGATGGAGCACGTCAGGCACTACGGCGCCGACATCGAGAGCCGCCTGACCGGCGCGCACGAGACCGCCCCGTGGAACAGGTACACCTACGGCGTCTCCGACCGCGGCGCGTCCGTCCGCATCCCGTGGCAGGTCGAGGTCGACAAGAAGGGCTACATCGAGGACCGCCGCCCGAACGCCAACGTCGACCCGTACGTGGTCGCCCGCCTCCTGGTCGACACCTGCTGCACCGCCCTGGAGAAGGCCGGCCAGGTCTGACCCGGGTTCGAGGAGGGGAGAGAACGCGGGCACCCCTGAGGCCCGCGTTCTCCTCTTCAGCGCAGCCGGGACTGGTAGACGCGCCGCGCCTCCTCCAGCACCTCCAGGCCGTCCTCGTCGACCCGGTCCCTGATCTGCTTCTCCAGCAGGTCGAGCCAGCGCAGGCAGAACGTCACGTCCTCCTCCCTGGCCACCCGCCGGTGGCACACGTCCAGGTGGACCGGGCTGGTGTGGGCGAGCACCCGCCCGCGGCCCTCGGCGACCGCGACGACGTACGTCGGCCACACCACGGACAGGCGCGCGGCCAGCTCGCCGGGCGGCCCCGACGCCAGCTCGCCGTCGGCCGTCAGCAGCCGCACCCGCTCCGCCCCGTCGCCTAGCACCCGCGCCGACACCCGGACCGTCTCGCCCGGCGCGAGGTCGAGTGTGTCGCCCGGGCCCCGGCCGTCCACCTCCAGCTCCAGGAACGGGCCGGTGGTGACGAACGTGCGGCCCCGCCGCACCGCCTCCGCGTACGCGCCGGCGGTCAGCCGCCCCTCGACGTGCGCGTACGTGCGTTCGCGCCCGATCGGGCCCAGCCGGTGCGTGCGGCCGCCCGTCGCCGCGACCCGGTTGCCCGCGCCGATCAGCCGGCGGTACGCGCAGGGCGAGCCGATCACCGACGGGAAGCCGTCGACCAGCCCCAGCGCCGCGTCCACCACGGCCAGCCGCGCGTCGAACCCCGGATCGCCGCCGCTCATCAGCTGGTCGGCCGTCTCCGCCGGCCCGCAGCAGGAGTTCGCGTAACACACCAGCGTGCCCCGGCGGTGCAGCTCGCTCAGCGCGACGGTGGACAGCGGCCACGAGTCCAGGCCCAGCACCTGGTGGACCAGGTCCACCCGGGCCAGGTGCGCGCCGTCCGACCACGGCAGGTCGCGGCCCGACCACCGCGCCAGCGTGTCGCCGTCGCCGGGCGGCACGTTGACGACGTGCAGGTCCTCGCCGTGCTGGGCGGAGGCCACCCACCGGGGCGGCCGGTTCAGCGGCACGTGCAGGTCGGCGCCGTACCAGCCGCGCGCCGCCGCGTCGTACAGGCGGGGCGGGGCCAGCTCCACCAGCGTCTCTCCTTCGCCCGGCAGCAGCGTGGTCTCCGCGCACCCGTGCTCCACGCCTCGCGCCGCCCGGACCTGGACCGGCTCGCGGGGCACCGGCAGGACGAGATCGTCGCCGTGGAAGTACGGCAGGCCGTCGAGATCGCGCGCCGGGGGCGTGCCGGGCGGGCACCAGCCGCGCCCGTCGAGGGTGCGGACGCTCCAGCGGCATGGGACGCCGGCCCGCAGGCGGAGGACCGGCTGACCAGGTAACGGTCTCGGATAGTCACGCATCGGCTTCTCCCCGTGATCGAAGGCGCCGTCATCGTGACACGGCCATCACCCGCCGGGAAGGGCCCCCTTCTCGGCGGGGTGGCTTCTTTTACACCCGGTATGAAGGAACTAGAGCCGGAACCCGTGATCGGGAGTAATCTCCGCCACGTCCATCTGCGCCTTCTGCAGGCGGCCGGAGTGATCCCAGTTCATCGACTGCCAGCGGGTGAACTGGTCGAGCACCCACATCCCCGACTGGCGGCTGCCGTTGCCCGACTTGCCGTTGCCGCCGAACGGCAGGTGCGCCTCGGCCCCGGAGGTGGAGTTGTTGATGCTGACCATGCCCGCCGAGACGCCCTCGCGGAAGGCGAACGCGTGCTTCGGGTTCGTCGTGTAGATCGAGCTGGACAGGCCGTATCCCGGCCGGTTGGCCAGCTCGACCGCCTCGGCCATGGTCGAGAACGTGGTGACGCCGACGATCGGGCCGAACGTCTCCTCCAGGAAGATCCGGTCGTCCGGCCGGACCCCGTCGACCACCACCGGGTGGTAGTAGAGCCCGCCCTCGCCGGTGAAGCCGTCGCGCGGGTTGTCCTCGGTGATCCGCCCCGTCGGGCCCGAGACGACCCGGTGGTGGGGCTGGATCCAAGTCAGGTACTCCTCGTACCGGTCGGCGAACTTCCGGTCGAGCAGCGGGCCCGCCAGCACGTCCTCGCGCGGGTCGCCGACGCGGGCCGCCTTCAGCGCCCGTACGAAACGGTCGGTGAAGTCCTGGTGGACGCTCTCGTGCACGATGGCCGTGCCCAGGCTCGTGCAGCGCTGGCCGGCCGTGCCGAACCCGGCGAACAGCGCGCCCTCCACCGCCAGGTCCAGGTCGGCGTCCGGCATGATCACCATCGGGTTCTTGCCGCCCAGCTCCAGGCAGGGCGACTGCAGGTGACGTCCCGCCAGCTCGCCGATCTTCCTGCCGACCTCGCTCGAACCGGTGAACCCGATCTTGTCGACCGTGCTCTCGGTGAGCGCCCGCTCCAGGCCCTCGAAGGTCTGCGCGCCGTCGGCGAAGACCACGTTCAGCACGCCGTCGGGGAGCCCGGCGGCCGCGAACAGCCGGTACATCGCGTGCGCCGACGCGGCGGCGTACTCGGCCGGCTTCCACACCACCGCGTTGCCGCACAGCAGGGCCGGCACCAGGTACCACGACGGGACCGCCACCGGGAAGTTGCCCGCCGTGATCACCGTGGCCACGCCGACCGGGTTGCGGAAGGTGAACAGATTCTTGTCCGGCATCTCCGACGGGACCGTCTGGCCGTACAGCCTGCGCCCCTCGCCCAGGAAGAAGTCGCACGTGTCGACGATCTCCCGCACCTCGCCGAGCGCCTCCGCGTACGGCTTGCCGATCTCCTCGGTCACCAGCGCGGCCAGGCTCTCCGCGTTGGCCTCCACCAGCCGGCCGATCGACGCGATCACCCGGCCGCGCACCGGAGCCGGCACCTTCGCCCACTCCCGCTGGGCGTCCTTGGCGGTACGGCAGGCGGCGGCGAACGTGCCGGCGTCGGCCAGCCCCACCCGGGCCACCGCCTCGTCGAGCCGCGCGGGGTTGGCAGACGTGTACGTGTCCGAGCCGGCGGCATCTTTGCCACCCACGACGGAAACAATCTGACGGGTCACGGGTGCCCTCCTCGTAGCTTCTCCGGACAGACAATCATCTCCCCGGAAAATCCCCAACCCACGAGGGACAACCTCCCAAGCGCGGTGTCACCGGTGTGCCGGTTCTGCACCGCCGCGACGGGCGCGATCGCCTGAGCTTCGGCGAACTGCGCGGCGTCAACGTCGCTGACGCCCAGGTGCCGGAGCAGCCCTTCCGCGCGGAGCTCGGCCACTACCGCGAACCGTTCGGCGATCGACTCGCCCATCCCGCCGACCCGCAGATATGCCAGCTCGAGCCGGTCCAGGCCGAGAGAGCGCAGATCCGCCTCGACCGGGCCGCGCAACTGATCAGGCGTCGCCTGCTCGCTCGGCACACCGTTGGGTCCGCGCAGCGGCCCGACCTTCGTGGCGATCACCAGGTCGTCACGGTAGGGGGTCAAGGCCGTACGGATCAGTTCGTTGGCCCGCACCGCGCCCCGGCCGTAGAAGCCCGCCGTGTCGATGTGGTTCACGCCCAGCTCCACGGCGCGACGCAGTGAACAGCCTGCCCGGGCATCTGAGGCAATCGGCTGTTGCGCGAACAGCAGCAGCCGACCGACAAGGCTCGCCGAGCCCGGTGTCTCGTCCTCGGCTGCCGTGAGAGTGCTCTCGCGCGAGCTTGAGGAAGAGCAGAGCATTGGAGGTGGCTCAAGGGGAGAACCTGGAACTGCGCCGCCGCCTTGAGCTTCCTGCGCCGTCGCTGCCGGGATCCGTTGTTCACATACTCCGGTCGAGCCAGTTCAGTACGTTGGCGTAGGCAGCAGGAGCGCGACGGTGCAGGTTGATCGCGTGGCCGACGTCGTCCAGCACCACGGCATCCACTCGGGGCGCGGCCGGGTAGAGCGGCCGTTCGTCCGCCGCGAGAGCAGCCGGCGAGGTGCAGTCGTTGGCGTCGGCGGCGCAGACCAGCCGGTCCCGGTTGCCGACGACGAACAGCACCGGCACGCGAATCGCCTCTGTCACGCCGGGTGCGCCGGCATCGCCGAGCGAGAAGATCTCGCTCATCGTATTCGTTTCTTTCCCGGCGCTGTCGCGCGCGATGACCTGAGGGTCGGCGCCCGGCACGTAGTACATGACCGCGGGCCGCTGCTCGTCCTTGACCGTCACGTAGCCGTCGTCACCCGGAGGAACCTGCGCGGCCAACCGTGGAACCTCGCTCACCGGCTGGCCGTACCGTCCGGCAAGCTCCGCACCGCTCGGCGACACACGGTGCGCGTTGCCCGTCAGGATCAGCGCGTCCGCGGCCTGGAAGCGCGACGCGGCGAACTTCGCCACTTCAGAGCCGAAAGAGTGCCCGACGAGCACCACATCGGCGAACGCCCGAGGGCCCACCTTGCCCGTCCGCAGCGCCGCCACCACCTGTGCGATGGTCAGCGCGTTGGACTGCAACGTCACCTCCTTGCTCGCCGGGTGTGAACTGCGTCCGACTCCGATGCGGTCCAGGTTGAACGTCGCGTAACCGGTCTGGTTCGCCCGCTTGACGTAGGAGTACCGGTGGGCGCGGAAGGGGAAATCCCAGTAGACATGGCTGTAGTTCAGGCCATGGATCAGGACCTGGACCGTTGAGGCGGCACGGCCCGCAGGCGTGCACAGTCGCCCCCAGATGTGATAGCTCCGTGGCTGCCCAGCGGCGATCGACACGGGTACGGTGACGTCCCGGCAGCGCGCGGTGGGCGTGGACGTGTCGGCGCCGGCAGGGGCAGCGGTCACCAGACCAGCCAGCAGGCCGGCCGCGGTGGCCGCGAGAAGGATGCGGTGGAGCACAAGGGTCCCTTTCGTGGGAAGAGGGGTCACGGTCGCAGGACCGTCTTTCCGGTGGTGGCGCGCGATTGCAGAGCGAGGTGCGCGGCGGCGGCGTCCGCCAGGGCGAACCGCCGGCCGATCACGGGGATGAGTCGCTTGCTGATCAGCGCTTCCATGGCGCTGAGCTCCAACGCCCGGGTGCCTCCTGGGCGCTGAAGGATTCGGGCCCCGACGGCGGAGGCGGCGCTGATCCCTCGGGCGAACAGGTCGTGGGCCGACAACTCGGTCAGGGATCCCGAAGCGGAACCGAACATCACCAGGCGTCCGGCCACCTCGAGCAGTTCCAGCGCGTCCCGGCCGATCTGGCTCCCGACTCCGTCGAGGACCAGCGTCACCGGCCTGCCCGCCAACGCCTCGCGCACAGCGTCGGGCCAGCCGGGCCGGTTGTAGTCGATGGCGTAGTCGGCGCCCAGCCCGCGGATGAGCGCCACCTTGTCGGGGCCGCCCGCGACGCCGACGACCGTCGCGCCGACGGCCAACGCTGCCTGGAGCAGCAGGGTTCCGATTCCTCCGGCGGCTGCGGTGACCAGGACGACGTCGCCGGCGACCGGGCTCGCGAGTTCGAGGATCGCCATGGTCGTCCGGCCGGTGCCGATCATGGCCACGGCGGAGTCGGCGTCGACGTCGTCAGGCAGGACGTGGAGGGCCGCCGACGGGGCCAGCGCGAGCTCGGCGTACCCGCCACTGGCCAAGCCGAGATCGGCGACGACGCGGCGGCCGATGAGGTGCGCGTCCGCGCCGGAGCCTATCTCGTCGACGAGTCCGGCGACCTCCCGGCCCGGAGTCATGGGCAGGCGGGGCGCGACCCGCGGCCCGCCTCCTCCTTGGCGGATCACCGTGTCCAGGAGATGAACACCGGCCGACTCGACCCGGATCCGCACCTCGCCGTCGGAGGGATGGGGATCGGGCACCTCCTCCAACCGGAGTTCCCCGGGGCCGCCGAACGCGTGCTGCCTGATCGCTCGCATCGTGCTCAGCCCTCGCCGCGCAGGTTGTGCTTGACCAGCCAGGCGAGCAGCGAGGCGGCGATGGCCTCGGGCTGGTCCTCGGGGGTGTGATGGCCGGCGGGCCCGTGCGTCACGATCTCCAGGGCGGACACGTGGGCGGCGCACCAGTCGATGGTCTCCTTACCCGTCATCGTGCCCGGTCCGGGCTCGAAGGTGAGCAGGAGCTTGGGCACCTCCGCGCTGTCGGCCAGCCACTCGTCGTAGGCGGCGACCCTGGCCACGACGTCGGCCGGCTCCCCCTCCAGGGGCATCGCCCGCGGCCACTGCAGCAGCGGCAGCCGGCTCTGCCTGGTCGGGTAGGGGCGGCGGTAGACCTCGTGGTCCTCCTCGCTCAGCCCGCCGGCGATGGTGGCAGGAAGCGCCTTTTCGATGAACGCGTTCTGGTCCAGGACCATGGCCTCGCCCACACCGGGCGTGCGCATGGACTCGAACAGCGGGCGGGCACCGGTGGGGAAGTCTGCCCAGGACATCGGCCTGATGATCGTCTCAGTGAACGCGATGCCCCGGACCCGTCCGGGATTGCGGGCGGCCCAGTCGAAGGCCAGGGCGCCGCCCCAGTCGTGACCGACCAGCACGACCTGATCGAGACCGAGCGCGTCGAACCACGCGTCGAGGTAGCGGGCGTGATCGTGGAAGGTGTAGGCGATGTCGGGCTTGCCCGACTCACCCATGCCGACGAGGTCGGGTGCCAGGCACCGGCCGTACTGGCTGACGGTGGGCAAGATGTGCCGCCACAGGTAGGACGAGGTGGGGTTGCCGTGCAGGAAGACCATCGGCGTCCCCGCGCCGGCCTCCCGGTAGAAGATCGTGGAATCAAGAACATGGGCAGCGGGCATGGCAGGTCTCTCTGCGAAGATGGCATACTAGACAGGTACCTGACCATACTAGAACTAGACAGGTGGCTGTCAATATGAGCCGAGATCCGTCCGCCAAGCGCCTGCGGCTCGCCCTCCTCCTGCGCCTCCTCCACCGCGAATACGCCCATGACATCGAGGCGTCCCTCGCAGAGGCGGGCTTCGGCGACATTCGCTCGGGGGATGCCAAGGTCTTCCCGTTCGTCCCGCCCGAGGGAATAGCGATACGCGAGCTCGCCGTCCAGGCCGGCGTGCGCAAGCAGACCATGGCACAGTCGGTCGACCAGCTCGAACGTGCCGGTTATCTGGAACGCCGCACGAATCCCCGCGATGGCCGGTCACGGTTGATCGTCCTCACGGAACGGGGAAGGGCGGTACGGCCGCTGGCGGCGGGCATGGGAGACAGGATCGAACAGCGGTGGGCCGAACTGACCAGTCCCGAGGAGTTCGAGACCCTCCGCGGCCTCCTGCACCGCCTGCTGGACCGCATCGGCCAGGCGGACCCCGACGCGGCCGCCCGCTTGACGTCGCTCGGCGACAGTCATCTCGACTGACCCCCAACCGTGCACGGTACGGCGGGTGTCGTGCGGGCGCAGGGTGCGCGCTGATGTCTGCCCTCGTCAGCGATTTGTTGCTCACGCCTCGGCCAGGAGTTTCAGATCACGTCCGCGTGGCGAGTACAGATACGACATCGTCCACGTACGCCTTGACGTGGCCCGTGAGGTGAGCAGCAGGTGGGGCGGCTCTGTTCGCGCACGCCATGGTCTGGCCGGACCGGCTCCGAACCGCCCCTGTGAGCTCCGGCGGCTGAGCCGGTACGGGCTCGGGTGCTTCAGGTGCAGGTGATGGCGATCGGCGTAGTGGCGACGCGCTGGGAGAAGTCGGGCGCCCCGCCGTCCAGGTTGGCGAAGCCGTAACCCATGACGTGGTAGTTCCCCGGCACGCAGGACACCATGTTGAGCTTGTAGACGTAGGCGAGGTTGTACTGGTAGATCTCGGCGTAGTTCAGGAAGGTGCCGTCCCGGTACAGGGAGAGGTAGCCGCCGATGAACGAGACCTTCTGGTTGCACGAGACCTCGACGTAGGCGTACACGTTCGTCGTGTACAACTGGGTCGGGTTGGTGATGGTGATGGTGCAGCTCAGGGCCGAGGCGCTGGCCGCGTTCGCCGCCTGGGCGGGTGACACGCCGAGCGCCAGGGCGGCTGCCGCGCCGAGTGCGAGGGCGCGCCTTGCATGGTGAGGTTTCAAGAAGTCATCTCTCCCTACTGCCGCTGGGGCGGGGGGTTCTTGGGCGAGAGTCACACGACGACCGCGGGTCCGGACAGGCCCATTTCGGGTGGTGACCGGCGCCCTGGTGGTCGTATCGCGGCTTCCGGGCGGCCCGTATCCGCCCGGCGACCTCGCCCGGCGGATCAACCGGCCGGTCGCGGGCCTCGTGACGGGGAGCGACGGTGTCGTCGCGGTCGCGTCCGCGCGGCGGTGCGGGTGAAACTTTCAGCACCGGCTCTGGCCCGCCGGTTCGCCACGGGCGTGCGCCGGTCGCGCTAGCGTGCTGCTTATGATCATCCGTACCTGGAGAGGCTGGACGCGGGCGGCCGACGCGGCCGACTACGAGGCCTACCTGATGCGCACCGGATACGCCGAGTACACCGCCACCCCCGGCAACAAGGGCGCCTACTTCACCCGCCGCGACGCCGGGGACCGCACCGAGTTCTTCCTGATCACCATGTGGGACTCGTGGGAGGCGGTGAAGGCGTTCGCCGGTGAGGACCCGTCCGTGGCCGTCTTCTACCCCGAGGACGAGCGTTTCCTGGTCGACAAGGAGCTGACCGTGGACCACTACGACATGTTCGCCGGCACGTAGGACGCATGCATGATCACCGAGGCCCCGGCGTTCACCGCTCCTTCCGCAGCCAGCGGGTGATGCCCAGCGTCTCCAGGAACGGCAGGTCGTGGCTGACCACGATGAGCGCCCCCCGGTAGGCCGACAGCGCCTGGGAGAGCTGGCGGACGCTGGACATGTCGAGGTTGTTCGTGGGCTCGTCCAGGAGGAGCAGGTGCGGCGGGGGCTCGGCCGACAGCAGCGCCGCGAGCACCGCGCGGAACCGTTCGCCGCCCGACAGCGTGCCCGCCGCCCGCTCCGCCCGCTCGCCCCTGAACAGGAAGCGCGCCAGCCGCGCCCGCACCTCGTTCACCGGCGCTGACGGCGCGAAGCGGCGGACGTTGCCGAGCACGCTCAGCGAGTCGTCCAGCAGGTCGAGCCGCTGCGGCAGATAGCCGGTCGGGACCGGGTGGTCGCCGTCCGCGACGCTCCGCAGCAGGGTCGTCTTGCCGGACCCGTTCGGGCCGACCAGGGCGATCCGCTCAGGGCCGCGGACGACCAGCTCCGCGATCGGCTCGCCGTCCTCCTCAGGCCCGCCGCGCAGCTCGTACAGGCCCGTCAGGTCCGGCAGGGTGAGCACCGTGCGGCCGGCCGGGACCGCCGTCTCCGGCAGGGTGACCCTGATCTCGTCGTCCTCGCGCAGCGCCTGCTCGGCCTCGGTGAGGCGGTCGCGGGCCTGGTCCAGCTTCTCCGCGTGCATCGTGCGGTGCTTGCCCGCCGAGACCTGCGCCGCCCGCTTGCGGCCGCCCATGACGATCTTGGGCTCGCGTTTGGTCGCGTTCATCTTGTTGCCGTACCGGGCCCTCCTGTCCAGCTTGGTCTGCGCCTCCTCCAGCTCGCGTCTCTGCCGCCGGACGTCGCCCTCGGCCGCGCGGACCGTGCGCTCGGCGGCCTCCTGCTCGGTCTCCAGCGCCTCCTCGTACGCGGTGAGGTTGCCGCCGAACATCCGTACGGCGCCGTCCCGCAGGTCGGCCACCTGGTCCACGAGGTCGAGCAGGGCACGGTCGTGGCTGACGACCACCAGCACCCCGGACCAGGAGCGGACGGCGGCGTAGAGCCGGCGGCGCGCGTCCAGGTCCAGGTTGTTGGTGGGCTCGTCGAGCAGCAGCACCTCGGGGCGGCGTACGAGGAGCGCGGCCAGCCCGGTCATGACCACCTCGCCGCCGGACAGCGTGGCGGCGGTGCGGTCCAGGTCCAGGTGGCCGAGGCCGAGCCGGTCGAGTTCGGCGCGGGCGCGCTCCTCGACGTCCCAGTCGTCGCCGATCACGGTGAAGTGCTCGGCGGCGACGTCCCCGTTCTCGATGGCGTGCAGGGCGGCCCGCTGCGCGGTGATGCCGAGCAGGTCGGCGACCGTGCTACCGGTGGCCAGCGGGAGGTTCTGCGGGAGGTAACCGATCTCGCCGGCCACGCTGATCGTGCCCGAGGACGGGCGCAGTTCGCCGGCGATCAGCCGGAGGAGGGTCGACTTGCCCGACCCGTTGACGCCCATCAGGCCGGTGCGGCCGGGGCCGAAGGCGACGTCGAGGTCCGACAGGACGGGCGTGCCGTCGGTCCACTCGAACGAGATGGCGTCACAGACGATGGAAAAAGACATAAGGGCGGCTCCCTGACGTGTCTAGAAATTTCGGGACACGTGGAGACACCGCGCGCGCAGACCGGGAAGACCGGAAAGGAGATGGCCGAAAGAGAGGCGATCGTCTGAGGTCGGGCATGCGCACAGCGAAATGGCGCGGCGTCTCGGCCTCAGATCTCCAACAGGATCACCTCAGGGGTCGGCGACAAGGACGCCGAAACCATACCCGCTGGACCCTCCGAGATCAAGGGGTGGAGCCATCTCCACCCCCGTCGTGCACCTGAATCCATTCACGGGGCGGGCCGCGATCCCTAGCGTCGTCAGCGAGGGCTTCGACGAGACGGGGGACCGGTCATGAGCGAGATCACGCGGCGGCTGTTCATCGGGGCCGGGGCTGCGGCCGGGGGCGTGGCGGCGGCCGGCGGGGTCGCGCCGCCCGCCCGGGAGGCACCGCTGTCAGGACCCGTCGTGGTGCGGCCGGGGGACCCGCGCTACGAGTACCTGGCGGTCCGCAGGACCAACCTGCGCTTCCGGCACGAGCCCGAGTACTTCCACCTGGCCGGCTCCACCGAGCAGGTCGTCAAGGCGGTGCAGGAGGCGGTGCGGGCCGGCCGCAGGATCGCCGTGCGCAGCGGCGGCCACTGCTACGAGAACTTCGTCGGCGACGGCACCGAGGTCGTCATCGACCTGTGTGAGATGTCCGGCGTGTACTTCGACGCCAGGCGCGGCGCGTTCGTCATCGAGGCCGGAGCCACGCTGATGGACGCGTACCGGACGCTCTACCTGGGCTGGGGCGTCACAATCCCCGGCGGCCAATGCGGGGGCGTGGCCGCCGGGGGGCACATCGCGGGCGGTGGGTACGGGCCGCTGTCCCGCCGCGACGGGCTGACCGTCGACCACCTGCACGCCGTCGAGGTCGTGGTCGTCGACCGGGACGGCCGCGCCCGCGCCGTCGTCGCCACCCGGGACCCCGGCGATCCGCACCACGACCTGTGGTGGGCGCACACCGGCGGCGGCGGAGGCAACTTCGGCGTCGTCACCCGTTACTGGATGCGCGACCCGCGCGCCCGCGGGAACGACCCGGCCCAGCTGCTGCCCAGGCCGCCCCGCACCGTCCTGTCCGGAGTGGCGATCTGGTCGTGGCAGGGGATGGACCGCGCCTCGTTCCGCAGGCTGCTGCGCAACTACGCCGACTGGCACGTACGCAACAGCGAGCCCGGCAGCCCGAACCTGTCGCTGTGGGGCTCCCTGATGATCCCCGGCAGGCAGGCGGGCGACGACCCGGGCGGGATGATCATGCCCACCCAGATCGACGGCGACCTGCCCGGCGCCGAGAAGCTGCTGCGCGACCACTTCGCGTTCGTCGCCGACGGGGTCGCGCCGCCGCAGTACGTCCCGCCGCTGGTCCGCCAGCCCTGGTACGAGGCCGTACGGGAGCTCTCACTCGGCGCGGACGCCGAACGGGGCCGGTACAAGGGCAAGTCGGCCTACCTGCGGGAGCGGTTCACCGACGAGCAGGCCGACGTGGCCTACGACCATCTCGGCGAACCGGGCGAGATCTCCTCCCAGGGCATGCTCTGGCTGCTGTCGTACGGCGGGAAGGTCAACACCGTGCCGCCGGAGGCCACCGCCACCGCGGAACGCCGGTCGGTGCTCAAGGCGCTGCACCTCGTCACCTGGGACGAGGGCCAGGACGGCGACGCCCGCGTGGCGTGGGTGCGCGGCCTGCACAGGGACACGTTCGCGCGCACCGGCGGTGTCCCGGTCCCCGGCGGCAACTGCGGCGGCGCCTACATCAACTACCCCGACAGCGACCACGCCGACCCGGCCTGGAACACCTCCGGCGTCCCCTGGTCCACGATCTACTACGACGGGAACTACGCCCGCCTCCAGCGGGTCAAGCGCCGCTACGACCCCCGCGACGTCTTCCGCCACGCCCTTTCGGTGCGGCCGTAGCCGGCGGCGGGTCAGCCGCCGCCCCGGCGCTTGGCCCGGGCGCCGCAGTTGCCGTAGCCGTCGGAGCCGCCGGTGGCCCGGTCGTCGAAGAACACGTGCCGGCCGGTCCTGCCGGTCCGCGTCGTCCCCTCGAAGGCGACGCACTTGTCCTTGGCGTAGGCCTTCACCGGTCCCGCGTAGTACTTGTAGTCACTCTTGTCCTGGTAGGTCCGGTCGGGGGTCTCGACCCAGAGGGTGGCGGTGGTCCAGGTGGGCACTCCCGCGTGCCTCGACTTGATGGTGACGACGCAGTTCTCTCCCGTACGCGCGCTGTAGAGCAGGTGGACGTGGGCCCAGACGACGCCCTCGCGGTCGGTCACCGGCCGGGTGCCGTTCGCCACCTTCCCGAAGCCGGGACCGCACACCTGCTCGGGGGTGTGCCCGCCGTGCGCGGCGGCCGGTGAGGCGGTCAGGGCGGTGGCGAGCAGGGCCGCCGAGACGAGTCCTGCCGTGGTTCTGCTCATCATGAGATGTCCTCCCGAGTCGTGGACGGTGATCACGAGAGTGCGGGGCGGAGCGATTGTCCGGAACCGTCCGGCGTGAAGTGCGGACAACGAGTTGTCCGTGGACAAACCGGTTCTCGTCAGATGATCATCGGAGAGGGGGTGGGAAGGGGGCGGTCGCGATGGAACGCAGGGCGGGCAGACCCCAGGGCCGGCCGAGAGGAAGCACGGAGCAGGCCAACGCGCTGGCGGAGTTCCTGCTCGGGCTCACCGGCGGGACGACTCTCCGCGAGCTGGCCGGGCGTTACCACGTGAGCAAGACGCTCTGGGGTGAGTACCGTTCCGGTGAGAAGATCATCCCGCTGGAGTTGCTGCGGCGGCTGGTACGCGACCGCACTCCAGACGAGCGCACCCGCCGGACGCGCCTGGAGACCGCCGAGCGCCTGCACGCGGCAGCCCTCGCCACAACTCCCCAGCCCTCCACCGCCCTCACGGAACCGCCCCCCGCCTCTCCCTCGTCCGTCGAGGCGGCCCTGTCCGCCGGCCATCCCACGTCTGCCGAGCCAGCCCTGCCCGCCGGCCCTCCCACATCCGCCGAACTGGCTCCGCCCCCCGCCTCACCCGCGCCCGTCGAGCCGATCGTTCCCGTGGCGGCGTCCGGTGGGGTGCCGGTGGGACGGCGTAGGCGGCGTCCTCTGCTGTTCATCGGCGTCGCCGGGATCGTGGTGCTCGCCGTGCTCGTCGCCCTGGCCGGGTGGGAGCCGCCGAGCGCGCCCGGCGTCCCGGCGAGCGGCGTCGTGACGGCCCAGCCTGCCTCGGGCGCCGGGGTGTTCTCCGTCGGGCCGGGCGGCCGGGGCGTCTTCCGGTGGGACGGCGGCGAGGAGTGGACGAAGATCGGGGACGCCGCGAAACGCCTCTGGGCCGGTCCCGCGGGCCTGTTCGCGACGGGCATGGACGACCGGCTCTACGTGTACGGCGGGAGTCCCGGCGTCTGGTCACCCATCAGCGAGCCGGGCGCCGACTTCGCCGTAGCCGGTCCACGGTTGCACCGGCTGGCCGCGGACCGCCAGTCCGTCCACGTCTGGGACGGGAAGGGCACCTCCTGGACCTGGATCGGCGCGCCGGCGACACGCCTGTACGGCGGCACGCGAGGCCTGTTCGCCGTCGCCCCAGGCACCGGCTGGATCTGGTTCTACCGGGGCAGACCCGGCCACTGGGACTTCGCCGGAACCGAGGGCGCCTCGTTCGCGGTCACCGGCCAGGGCCTGTACGGCCTCACCCCGGATCGCGGCGCGGTGAACCGCTGGACCGAGGGGGAGCCGCCGGCGTCACGGCGGCGATGGGTCCACGCGGCGGGCCCCGCGGGCGAGCTGTACGGAGGCGCCGCGGGCCTGTTCTCCACCGACCCGCCGGGCGCGCGGCTGCGCGTCCTGCCGGAGCCGGGACCGGGGGTCTGGCAGGACATCGGCCCGGCGGGCGCGGAGACGCGGGTGGGCGGCCGGGCGGTGTACGTCCTGACCCGGGATCGTTCGCGGATCCTCCGCTGGACCCGCGACACCGGCGCCTGGCAGCGCATAGGCGGACCCGCCCGGACCCTGGCGGTCTGGGAGGACCCGGAAGGTCAGGCCGAACCTCACAGGGCGGGTTAACCGGGGGTTCACCGGTCACCCGTACGTTGACGGGCCATGAGCTGGAAGTACAGGGCCAACGCGACGCTAGAAGGACTGACCGGTTACACGATCACCCGCGCCGGGAGGCGGCGGGCGGCGAAGGCGCCCGAGCCGAGGCCCGCGCCCAGGCCGGCGCCGGAGACGCAGCGGCTGCCCGACGACGTGGTGCGCGAGCCGGTGGACCCGGCGCACGACCGGCTGCTCCGCGAGCCCGTCTTCCTGCTGTCGTCGGTCCGGTCCGGCTCGACCCTGCTGCGGGTGATCCTGAACTCCCACAGCCAGATCCACTCGCCCATCGAGACGCACTTCCGCCGCATGACCGTGGCGTTCGGCACCGACCCCGTACGGCAGGCGATGCGCCTGCTCGGCCACACGCACGCGGACGTCGAGCACCTCGTCTGGGACCGGCTGCTGCACCGGGAGCTGTCGCGCAGCGGCAAACCGATCCTGGTGGAGAAGACGCCGAGCAACGTGTTCGTGTGGAAGCGCCTCAGGACGTGCTGGCCGGACGCCAGGTTCATCTTCCTGCTGCGGCACCCGATGTCGATCGTGCAGTCCTGGCACGAGGCCGACCCCGTCAAGCGGCCCATGGCGGAGGCCGTGCCGCGGACTCTCGCGTACATGAACTACCTCCAGGAGGCCCGCACCCAGGTGGAGGGCCACACCCTGCGCTACGAGGACCTGGTAGCAGAGCCGGAAGGGACGCTGAAGGACCTCTGCGCCTTCCTCGGCGTGTCCTGGGAGCCCGGAATGCTCAACTATGGAGACAAGGATCACGGGACGTTCCAGAAAGGGGTGGGCGACTGGCGCGACAAGATCAAGAGCGGTACGGTCGTCGCTGGCCGCCCGTTGCCCCCAAACGACGAGCTGCCTCCCGAGCTCGAGGAGATCTGCAGGCTCTGGGACTACTGCTGACGAGCGCGGCCATTTCGTTATCCGGCTCCGGCAGAGTTCGCTTGCCGTTCTCCCGTGGTTCGCACCCCGATCTCACACTGCACCAAAGGTGTCCTGCATGATCCCCGCTCCCTCACGTCGCACCCTCCTGGCGGGTGCGCTGGCCGGCCTGTCCGTCCCCGCCGCCGCGTCGCCGGCGCAGGCCGCGCTCGTCTCCCGGCCCAACTTCCTGGTCATCCTCGCCGACGACCTGGGGTGGGGTGAGATCGGCATCAACGGGCAGAAGAAGATCGTCACGCCGAACATCGACCGGCTGGCGGCCGACGGGGTGCGGTTCGAGGCCGCCTACGCGGGGGCGCCGCTGTGCGCGCCGTCGCGCTGCTCGCTGCTCACCGGTCTGCACGCCGGCCACTCCACCGTACGGGAGAACCCGGAGGGCGGCCCCCAGCGCGCGCTGCGGGAGGGCGACCTGACCTTCGCCGAGCTGCTCCAGCTGGCCGGCTACCGCACGGCGTGCATCGGCAAGTGGGGGTTCGGCCCCGAGCTGCCCGGCCAGCCGTCGCATCCGAACGAGCGCGGCTTCGACGAGTTCTTCGGCTACATCAGCCACCGCCACGCCCACCAGTACTTCCCCAGCTACCTGTGGCGCAACGGCGGCAAGGTGGCGATCACCGGGAAGAAGTACGCGCCCGACCTGTTCCTGCGGCAGGCCGTCGACTTCATCAAGAAGCCGTCCGACCGGCCGTTCCTGCTCTTCTTCCCGACGAACCTGCCGCACTCGCCGAGCGAGGTCCCCGGCAACGCCGGCCGCTACAAGGACAAGCCGTGGAGCCGCGCCAACCGGCGCCACGCCGCCCAGGTCACGCTGCTCGACTCGTACGTGGGCGAGCTCGTGGGCGCGCTGCGCGAGGCCGGGGTCGCCGACGACACGATCGTGCTGTTCATGAGCGACAACGGCCCGCACCGTGAGAAGGGCGTGACGCCCCGGCTGTTCGACTCCAACGGCCCGTTCCGCGCCGACAAGCGCGATCTGTACGAGGGCGGCATCCGGGTGCCGCTGATCGCCTGGTCGCCGAAGATGCGCTCCCGGGTGGAGACGCGGCCGGTGGCCTACTGGGACCTGATGCCGACGCTGGCCGACCTGGCAGGGGTGCCGGTGCCCGACGGGATCGACGGCCGCTCGTTCCGCGGCATGCTCAGCGGCGGTGCCGGGCCCGACCACGACCACCTGATCTGGAACCGGCCGCGCAAGGCGCAGGCGATCCGCCGAGGCCGCTGGAAGGCGATCAGGTTCGCGCCCGGCGTCGAGGGCGCGGGCCCCGACGGCAGGATCGAGCTGTACGACCTCGACGACGACCTCGGCGAGCGGAAGGACCTGGCCGCCATCAGGCCGGACGTGGTCTCCGAGCTGATGGACCTGCTCGACCGGTCGATCGGCCCCGACCCGCGCCGCCCGTACGGGCTCAGGGTGACGGCCTCGGGCGACCGCGTCACCGTGACGCTCGTCAACGGCTCGGCCGTCACGTGGCGCAAGGTGCGGCTCGGGCTGACCCTGCCGCGCGGGGGCAAGGTGACGGCCCGCAAGGAGGTGGCCGAGCTGCTGCCGGGCGAGGAGACCAGCGCGACCTTCCGGGTTCCCGGGCGCGGCCTGGTCACCGGGTCGGCGGCCTTCCGCTCGGGGAAGAAGCGGCACACGTTCCGCAGGACCTACCGCCACCAGCGCAGCCTTGTGTGAAATATCGCATCATTCGGCAGCCCGTGATGTGAAGCGTGTACAAAGAGGGCTATGCCAGAGCGGGCGGACGATCTCTCCGCGGTGATCTCGGCGGTGCTGACGGGCACCCGCCTGCTCGTCGGCATCGCCGCCCGCTCGCTCGGCGCGGTGGCGGACCGGGTCACGCTGTCGCAGTTCAGGATGCTGGTGGTGCTGGCCACCCAGGGGGAGACCAAGCTCGTCACGATGGCCGACCTGCTGAGCGTCAACCCCTCCACGGCCATGCGGATGGCCGACCGGCTGGCCGCCGCCGACCTGATCGTGCGCGAGGTCAACCCGCTCAACCGCAGGGAGAGCCTGATGCGGCTCACCCCGGAAGGCCTGCACGTCGTGGACGAGGTGACCGCCCGCCGCCGCGCCGAGATCGGCACGATCGTGGCGCGCATGTCGCCGGAGCAGTGCCGCGCGCTGGTCGCGGCCATGAACGCCTTCAACACGGCGGCCGGTGAGCCTCCCGGGGAGGGCCCGCACCCGCTGGGCTGGCCCGAGGGCTAGGACGTGATCGGTTTGGGCAGGGCGGCGATCGCCTCCTGGACCGTGCCGTACGACCTGAACCGCTTGGTCAGGCCCGTGACGTCGAGCACCCGCTGGACGCGGGGATGGAGCTCGCAGAGGACCAGGACGCCGCCGGACGCCTCGGCCCCGCTCGCCGCCGCGATCAGGACGCTGAGCCCCGACGAGTCGCAGAACTCGACGCCTTTCATGTCGACGACGACCTTCGCGGGCTCGGTGCTCGCGATGGCCTCGGCCATGCAGCGGCCGCACTCGGCCGCCGTAGCGATGTCGAGCTCACCCGACAGGCTGAGGACGGCGGCGCCGCCGTTGGGGGTGATGATCCAGGAGAAGCCGGGCTGCATGTCTCCGCCCTCCTAAAGTGTGACATTTCACCCTTGAGCTCACCATTGCACAATGCAATGAATCCAGGCAGTACCCAAGAAACAACGCCAACATGCGCCGAGTCCCGTTAATCTCGCCGCTGCGCGTCAACGATGTGACTCAGCGCTACTGGAGCGTACGTCCTGCAAGCCACGATTGCCAGCCCCGGCATCGTACGGGCACATTGAGCGCATGGATCCGGTCAACCTGCGCGAGTACGAGCAAGCGGCCAAGGACAGATTAGACCCCGATCTCTACGACTATTTCGCCGGCGGAGCCCAGGACGAGGTGACGCTGCGTGCCAACGAGGCGGCGTTCCGGCGGCTGATGCTGGTGCCCCGGGTGCTGACCGGCGCCGGCGAGCCCGCGCTGGACGTCACGATCCTGGGACGGACGGCGTCGATGCCGGTGCTGGTGGCGCCCACCGCCTTCCACCGGCTGGCGCACCCGGAAGGGGAGCTGGCCACCGGGCGGGCGGTCGCCGCAGCCGGGGGCATCATGATCACCGCGATGCTGTCGACGGTGGCGATGGAGGAGGTGGCGGCCACCGGCGCCGAGCTCTGGTTCCAGTTCTACCTGCAGCCGGACCCCGGCTACACCGAGCACCTGGTGCGGCGGGCGGAGGCGGCGGGATGCCGGGCGCTGGTGATCACCGTCGACTCACCGGCGCTGCGGACAGGGGAGCGGGCCAGGAGCGCGCTGCTGGAACTGCCGGCGGGACTGTCGTGCCCCAACCTGGGCGGCGACGGTGACATCCGGCAGGTGACGCTCTCACCGGAGATCTCGTGGGAGCACGTGGACCGGCTGCGCAGGACCACCTCGTTGCCGATCGTCCTGAAAGGCATCCTGCACCCGGCCGACGCTGCCCTGGCGGTCGCGCACGGCGCCGACGCGATCATCGTGTCCAACCACGGCGGACGCCAGCTCGACTCCGCCGCCGCCACCATCGACCGCCTCCCGGCGGTCGCCGACGCGGTGGACGGCCGCGTGCCCGTCCTGCTGGACGGCGGCGTGCGGCGCGGCACCGACGTCGTCAAGGCGCTCGCCCTGGGCGCCCGCGCCGTCGCGATCGGCCGGCCCGTGGTGTGGGGGCTGTCGGTGGCGGGCGCCGACGGCGTCGCTCACGTGCTGGCGCTGCTCCGCGCCGAACTGGCCAACGCGCTCACCCTGTGCGGCCTCGGCTCGGCCGGCCAGGTGCCGCGCGACCTGGTGGTCACCGACGGCCCGGCGGCAGCGCCGTGAAGTCGGCGAAGTCGAATCCCGGCGACACCACGCAACTGACCAGGACCTCCCGGTCTTCCGCGGGCCTGGCCGACTGCCACACGCCGCCGGGCACCACGGCCTGCGGCACCTGCCCGCGCTCGACGTCCGGCCCCAGGATCACGCTCTCGTCGCCGATCGTCAGCCGCAGCGGACCGCCCCGGTGCCACAGCCACACCTCGTCGGAGCGCACCATGTGCGGCACCGACTCCTCGCCCGGCCGCAACAGGAAGTAGATCCCGGTCGCGGAGGCCCGGGCGCCCTCGTACCCGTCGGGCCGGAACGTCACCCCGGCCCGCCACGTCTCCCTGAACCACCCACCCTCAGGATGCGGCAGCAGGTCGAGCGCCCGCGCGACCGGCGGCCGCGGCTCGAACCCCACCGGCGCCCCGGTCACGTCCCGCCGCAGGAACCGCGTCCCGTCGAGCACGAGCTGCCCCTCCAGCCCCCGCGCCAGCGCATCCTCCTCGCCGGCCACCTCGAACACCGGCCCGTCCGGATAGATCATCAGCTCCATCCGGCAGATTTTACGGGGGCGCGGTCGATCGTCTTCGCACGGTCGCGGAATGTCGGTCGGCCTGGCTAATGTGCGGCGAGTGATCGAACGGTGGAGCCGTGATCAGGTCCTCTCCCTCGCCCCCGACGCGTCCTCACGGAAGGCTGCCCAGGGGGTCGCCGCGCCGGGCAGGTGGCCGGTGCGCGGCCTGACGGGCGAGGTCCTGTTCGGCGAGTGCGAGGGCAGCGGCGCCACGCCCTACCAGGCCTGCGTCGACCTGGGCGAGCCCGCCTACCGGTGCAGCTGCCCGAGCCGCAAGTTCCCCTGCAAGCACGCCCTGGGGCTGCTGCTCCTGTGGTCCTCTGACGGCGTCCCGCATGCGGACGGGCTGCCCGCGTGGGCGGGGGAGTGGCTGGCCCAGCGCGAGGCCCGCGCCGTCCGCTCGGCCGCCCGCCCCGAGGCCGCGCCGTCCCCACCGCCCCGCAACGGCGAGTCGTTGCGGCACGGGCGGGTCGCGGCCGGGCTGGCGGAGCTGGAGCGGTGGCTGGCCGACCAGATCCGCCAGGGCCTGGCCGCGGCCGCGCCGCACGACTGGGAAGGTCTGGCCAAACGGCTCATCGACGCCCAGGCGCCGGGGGCGGCGGGCATGGTGACCAGGCTCGCCCGGGTCAGGGACGAGGACGAGTGGCCGGGCCGGCTGCTGGAGGAGCACGCCCTGCTCCACCTCCTCGCCGTCGCCTACCGCAGGCGCGCCGAGCTGCCACCGGAGCTGGCCGAGACGGTGCTGATGCGGGTCGGGTTCCCGGTCACCCGGGAGGAGGTGCTGGCCCGTCCGGTGGTGCGCGACCGATGGGACGTCCTCGGCCGGCGCGACGAGGAGCAGGACCGGCTCACGGCCCGCCGCGTCTGGCTGCGCGGCCGCTCGACCGGCCGCGCCGCGCTCATCCTGTCCTTCGCCCCCTCCGGCCAGCCCCTCGACGCCTCCCTGGTGACGGGCACCGCCATCGACGCCGACCTCGCCTTCTACCCCGGCGCCGCCCCCCTCCGCGCCCTCGTCGCCCACCGCCACCCACCCGCCCTTCGGGAAGCCGTCGCAGAACACGCGCCGCAGCCCTCGGCTCCTTCGGGAACGCTCGCGGGGCATGCGTCGCCGTCCCTTTCGGGAGCCGGCTCTCCTCGTACGGGCGTGCGCGCCGACGCCCCAGAGGCGCCTCTGACGGGCGGATCGGGCGCTGAGACGGGGTCGTCTGCGGGGGATGCGCACGGGGCTTCTTCGGAAGCGGGCGGGGTCGTGCCGGGGATGAGTGCAGACGACGCGATGGGGGAGGTCGCCGCGGCGCTGGCCGCCGACCCGTGGACCGAGTCGTGGCCGCTGGTGCTGACCGGTGTGGTGCCGGGGGAGGCCACGCTGGCCGGGTTCCCGCTGCTGGCCTCGTGGCGCGGGGTGTGGCGGCTGCTCGCCGTGTCCGGCGGGCGGCCGGTGACGGTGGCCGCCGAGTGGACGCCGCGCGGCCTGCGCCCCCTGACGACCTGGGACGAGGACGGGACGGTGGTGATCCTGTGAAGACCGGCGACTCTTCGGCGGCCCTCCGGGCGACGGCGAACGACTGGGAGGAGCTGGCCTCGACGGCCCTCGTCGGGACCGACCGCAGACCGTACCCCGGAGACCTGCTCGGCGCCGCCGCCGTCGAGACGGTGCGGCGGCGCGCCGGGCGGCGGCCCGTGGAGCCCGAGGGCGAGGAGGCCGCGCCCGGGGAGGAGCAGGAGCCGGTCGGCAGGCGCGCCGCCGAGCGGCTGGCGCGCATCGTGGGCGGCGAGCACGAGAGGCTGCTGCCCGAATGGCTGGCCGTCGCCGCCGCGACGGGCCGCAGGGTGCCCCCTTATGTGCTGCCCGAGCTGCTCGAACGCGGCCGGTGGGACCGATCCGTGCGTGCCCACCTCGGGGTGATCGCCGGACGGCGCGGCCGGTGGCTCGCCGCGCGCAACCCCGCGTGGGCCTACCTCCTGGACGAGCCGACCGGCGAGACGTGGGAGCTGGGCAGCGCCGCGGACCGGCGCGCCCACCTGCGGCGGCTCAGGAAGCAGGACCCCGCCGGGGCACGGCGGCTGCTGGAGACCACGTGGGAGCGCGAGACGCCCGACGACCGGGCCGCGTTCACGGAGATGCTGGCCGACGGGCTGTCCATGGACGACGAGCCGTTCCTGGAGTCGGCGCTCGACGACCGGCGGCGCGAGGTGCGCCAGGAGGCCGCCAACCTGCTCACCCGCCTGCCGGGGTCCCGGCTGTCGCGGCGGATGGCCGAACGTGCCCGCGCCTGCCTGACCGTCACGCCCGCCGCGATCCTCGTCGAGCCGCCCGCGGGCTGCGACGGCGTGATGGAGCGCGACGGCATCAGGGCCAAGCCGCCGCGCGGGTTCGGCGAGCGGGCCTGGTGGCTGCAGCAGGTGATCGCCCGCGCGCCGCTGACGATGTGGGGCGAGCCGCCCGAGAGCCTGCTCGCCCGCCGCATCCCCGAGTGGGACGGCGAGGTGAAGGCCGGTTGGGTGCGCGCCGCGGTGCTGCAGCGCGACCCGGCGTGGGCGCGGGCGATGTTCGCCTGGGATCCGATCGCCGACCTGCTGGAGGCGCTCGGCCCTGACGAGCAGCAGGAGCTCGCCGCCGGGTTCACCTTGGGCCACGACCTCGACAGCCAGCTGATCATGGTGCTCGGCGGGGTGTCGCCCTACTGGCGGGAGCCGCTCGCCTCGGCCGTCCTGCACAAGATCGTCAAGGTGGCCGCCAGCCAGCCGTGGAACCTCGACGAGCTGGTCCGGCTGGCCGGCGAACGCCTCGACCCCGGCCTGGCCCCGCTGGCCGAGAGCTACTCGCCCGCGCCGGCCGTCCAGCGGGTGGCCGCCTCGCTGCGCTTCCGCGCCGACATGTTCAAGGAGTTGTCATGACCGTTCTGCGTCCCCACGCGGAAGACCAGTACGCCGACGAGCTGGCCCTGCTCGCCAAGGAGGACGACCGGGCGCGCCCGCCCGGCTGGAAGCTCTCGCCGTGGGCGGTCACCACCTACATCCTCGGCGACGGCGACCGCGTCACCCCCAAGTACGTCGGCGCCCGCCGCATCGTCGAGGTCGCCGTCGCCACCCTGGCGACCGACCGGGCGCTGCTGCTGCTCGGCGTGCCCGGCACCGCCAAGACCTGGCTGTCGGAGCACCTCGCCGCCGCCGTCAGCGGCGACTCGACGCTGCTCGTCCAGGGCACCGCCGGCACCGCCGAGGAGGCCATCCGGTACGGGTGGAACTACGCGCGGCTGCTGGCCGAGGGCCCGTCCCTGGACGCGCTGACGCCGTCCCCGGTGATGCGGGCGATGGCCGAGGGGCGGGTGGCCAGGGTCGAGGAGCTCACCCGCATGCCGTCCGACGTGCAGGACGCGCTGATCACCGTGCTGTCGGAGAAGACGCTGCCCATCCCGGAGCTCAACCGCGAGGTGCAGGCCGAACGCGGCTTCAACGTCATCGCCACCGCCAACGACCGCGACCGCGGCGTCAACGAGCTGTCCAGCGCGCTGCGCCGCCGCTTCAACACGGTCGTGCTGCCGGTGCCCGCCACGGCCGAGGAGGAGGTCGACATCGTCGCCCGCCGCGTCGCCCAGCTCGGCCGCTCGCTGGAGCTGCCCGAGACGGCGACCGCGCTGTCCGAGATCCGCCGCGTCGTGACCGTCTTCCGCGAGCTGCGCGCCGGCCTGACCGAGGACGGCCGCACCAAGGTCAAGTCGCCCAGCGCCACGCTGTCCACCGCCGAGGCGATCTCGGTGCTGACCAGCGGCATCGCCCTGGCCGCCCACTTCGGCGACGGCGTGCTGCGGCCCGCCGACGTGGCCGCCGGCATCGTCGGCGCGGTGGTTCAGGAGCCGGTGTCCGACCGGGTGGTGTGGCGCGAGTACCTGGAGACGGTCGTGCGCGAGCGGTCCGACTGGCGCGACTTCTACCGCGCCTGCCGCGAGGTCTCATGAGCGGCGTCTCCGTCCTGGGCGTCCGCCACCACGGCCCCGGCTCGGCCCGCGCCGTCCGGGCCGAGCTCGAACGCCTGCGCCCCGACGTCATCCTCGTCGAGGGCCCGCCGGAGGCCGACTCCCTCGTCCGCCTCGCCCCTGACCTGGAGCCGCCGGTCGCGCTGCTGGCCCACGTCCCCGGCAGCGCGTCCAGCGCCGCCTTCTGGCCGTTCGCCCGCTTCTCCCCGGAATGGCAGGCGATCCTGTACGGGGTCGGGGCGGGCGTCCCGGTCCGCTTCTGCGACCTTCCCGCCGCCCACACCCTCGCGGAGCCCCGTGAGCCCGCCGAGCCCGCTCCGGAGTCCGCGGAGGAGACGACGCGGCTCGATCCCATCGGGGCGCTGGCCCACGCCGCCGGATACGACGACCCGGAGCGGTGGTGGGAGGACGTGGTCGAGCACCGGGGCGACACGCCGTTCGAGGTGATCGCCGAGGCCGTGGCCGCCGTCCGGGAAGGGTACGTGCCGGCCGGGCGGGAGGCCAGGCGCGAGGCGTACATGCGCAAGACCCTGCGTGCGGCGATCAAGGAAGGGCACGGGCGGATCGCCGTGATCTGCGGGGCCTGGCACGTCCCAGCGCTGTCCGGGCCGCTGCCGCCGGTCAAGGACGACAACGCGGTGCTGCGCGGGATGCCCAGGGTGAAGGCGGAGCTGACCTGGGTGCCGTGGACGTACGGGCGGCTGGCCTGGTGGAGCGGCTACGGGGCGGGCATCACCTCGCCCGGCTGGTACGACCACCTGTTCACGGCCCCCGACCGGCCGATCGAGCGGTGGCTGACCGGGGCGGCGGGGGTGCTGCGCGACGAAGGGCTGGCGGTGTCGCCGGCGCACGTGATCGAGGCGTCGCGGCTCGCCCACGGGCTGGCGGCGCTGCGCGGCCGGCCGCTGGCGGGGCTGGGCGAGGTGACCGAGGCGGCCCGGGCGGTGCTGTGCGAGGGCGACGACCTGGCCGTCGAGCTGATCCACCGGCGGCTGGTCGTCGGCGACCGGCTGGGGCTGGTCACCGACGGCACGCCGATGGTGCCGCTCCAGCGTGACCTGCGCGACCAGCAGCGCAAGGTGCGGCTCAAGCCCGAGGCCCTCGACCGTGAGCTCGATCTCGACCTGCGCAAGCCGCTCGACCTGGCGCGCAGCCATCTGCTGCACCGGCTGCGGCTGCTCGGGGTCGGCTGGGGGGAGCCGGGGGAGGCACGGGGCAAGGGCACGTTCAGGGAGACGTGGCGGCTGCGGTGGGAGCCGGAGTTCGACCTGGCGCTGATCGAGCGGGCGGCTCTCGGCACCACGGTCGAGACCGCCGCCACCCGCCACGCCCGCGACCGCGCCACCGGCACGCCAGTTCCCGGACCGATGCCCGGTGGCTCGCCGGGGCCCGGCGGGACGGCAGGGGGTTCTCCCGGGTCCGGTGGTGGGCCGGGCGGGGTGTCGCAGGGCGGTGGGTCCGGCGGGGTGTCGCAGGGCGGTGGGTCCGGCGGGGTGTCGCAGGGCGGTGGGTCCGGCGGGGTGTCGTTGGCGGAGCTGACCGGGCTGGTGGAGCAGTGCCTGCTGGCCGACCTGCCCGAGGCGCTGCCCGACGTGCTGGCCGCGCTGTCCGCCAAGGCGGCGCTCGACACCGACGTCACCCGGCTGATGGCGGCGCTGCCGGCGATGGTGCGCGCGCATCGGTACGGCGACGTGCGCGGGACCTCGGCCGAAGGGCTGACGGTGATCGTGCGGTCGATGCTCGACCGGATCTGCGTGGGCCTGCCCGTCGCGGTGACCCGGCTGGACGACGAGGCGGCGGCCGGGCTGCTCGGCCACGTCGACGCCGTGCACACGGCCATGGGCCTGCTGGACGAGGGTGCGGGCGGGCCGGATCGTCCCCTGGACGAGAGTGCGGGCGGGCTGGATCAGCCCCCGAACGCGGGGGAGCCGGAGCAGCCCGGTGGCGGCGCGGCGTCGCCGCGTGAGCGGTGGCTCGCCACGTTGCTCGGGCTGTGCGGGCGTCAGGATCTGCACGGCCTGGTCGAGGGACGGCTGACCCGGATCCTGCTCGACGCCGGGGAGATCGACGACGCCGGCGACCGGATGGCCAGGGCCGCGTCGCGCGGCGAGTCGCCCGCCAGGACGGCCGCCTGGGTCGAGGGGTTCCTGTCCGGCGGCGGCCTGCTGCTGGTGCACGATCCGCGCCTGTTCGGGCTGGTCGACGAGTGGCTCACGGGGCTCGGTGCCGAGCAGTTCGTCGAGGTGCTGCCCCTGCTGCGGCGTACCTTCGGCAGCTTCGCCGTACCCGAGAGGAGAGCGGTGGGGGAGCGCGTGCGGCAGGGCGGGCGCGCGGCGGAGGCCGCGGAGCCGGAGCTGGACGAGCGGCGCGCGGGAGCGGCCGCGCGCACCGTGCTGGAGATCTTGGGGAGTGCGCATGGCTGACCAGGACGAGCGGCTGCGCCGGTGGCGGCTGGTGCTCGGCGGCGGCGACGCCGACGGCACCGGCCACGGCCTGCGGGGCGCCGACGCGGGGATGGACGCGGCGCTGGCCGCCCTCTACGGGCAGGGCGGCGGGGGCGGCAAGGCGGGCGGGCGCGAAGGCGGGCTGGGCGCGTCGGCGCCGCGGGTGGCCCGCTGGCTGGGCGACATCAGGACCTACTTCCCCGCCACGGTCGTCCAGGTGATGCAGAAGGACGCGATCGAGCGGCTCGACCTCACCCGCCTGCTCCTGGAGCCGGAGATGCTGGACGCCGTCGAGCCCGACGTCCACCTGGTGGGCACGCTGCTGTCGCTCAACAGGGTGATGCCCGACCAGGCCCGCGAGTCCGCCAGGGCGGTGGTCCGCGCGGTGGTGGCCGAGCTGGAGAGACGGCTCGCCCAGAAGACCAGGGCGGCCGTCACCGGCGCGCTCGACCGCAGCGCCAGGAACCACCGCCCCAGGCGCGCGGCCGACATCGACTGGGACCGCACGATCCGCGCCAATCTGAAGAACTACCTGCCGGAGCGCGAGACCGTCGTCCCGTCGCGGCTCGTCGGCTACGCGCGCAGGCAGCGGGCGGTCCAGCGCGAGGTGGTGCTGGCCATCGACCAGAGCGGGTCGATGGCGGCCTCGGTGGTCTACTCCAGCGTGTTCGGCGCCGTCCTGGCCTCGATGCGCTCGCTCAAGACGTCGCTGGTGGTCTTCGACACGTCCGTGGCCGACCTGACCGACCAGCTGCACGACCCGGTGGAGCTGCTGTTCGGCACCCAGCTCGGCGGCGGCACCGACATCAACAGGGCCATCGCCTACTCCCAGGGCCTCATCACCCGGCCGGCCGACTCGATCTTCGTGCTGATCAGCGACCTGTACGAGGGCGGCATCCGGCGGGAGATGCTGCGCCGGGTGGCCGCGATGACCCAGGCCGGCGTCCAGGTGATCGTGCTGCTGGCCCTGTCCGACGAGGGCGCGCCGTTCTACGACCACGAGAACGCGGCGGCGCTGGCGGCGATGGGCGTGCCCGCGTTCGCCTGCACCCCCGACGCCTTCCCCGATCTGATGGCCGCGGCGATCGAGCGCCGCGACATCGGCCGGTGGGCCGAACGCAACCTCGGCGGCCCCGGCCAGGCAGGTCCCTAGGGCGGACGGCCTACGCCCTGCGCCCGATGTGCCGGCCCGCCGGTTCGCGTAGCTTGACGGATCATGACGATGACTGCGGAGCGCGCCCCCGGCGTGCTCTCCTCCCGATACCGCGGGCTCAGCGTGGGGCTGGTCGCGCTGATCATGCTGGTGGCCTTCGAGGCGATGGCGGTGACCACCGCGATGCCGGTCGTGGCCCGCGAGCTCGGCGGCCTGCACCTGTACAACCTGGCCTTCAGCGCCACGCTGGCGGCGAGCGTGATCGCCACCGTGCTCGGCGGGCGGTGGAGCGACAGGAGCGGGCCGATGCCGCCCATCGCCGCGGGGGTGGCCGCCTTCGTCGCCGGCCTGCTGCTCGCGGGCGCGGCGCCGACCATGGAGGTCCTCGTCGCGGGCCGGTTCGTGCAGGGGCTCGGGGCCGGGCTGATCCAGGTGGCGCTGTACGTGTTCGTGGCCCGGGTCTACCCGCCGGAGCTGCACCCGAAGGTGTTCGCCCTGTTCTCTGCAGCGTGGGTGGTGCCCTCGATGGTGGGGCCGACGATCGCCGGGCTGGTGGCCGAGCACGCCGGCTGGCGGTGGATCTTCTACGGCGTGTCCCTGATCGTGGTGCCCGCGGCGCTGCTGCTCTGGCGGGGCGGCGGCGACCGGGCCACGGGCGGGGCCGGCGCGGCGGACGCCCCGGCGATCGGCGGCAAGCTCGCCTGGGCCGCGCTCACCGCCGTCGCCGCCGCGCTCATCCAGTACGGCAGCGCGCTCGGGCTGGGCGGCGTGCCGCTGCTGGCCGCGGGCGGCGCGCTACTGGCCGTCGCGCTGCCCCGGCTGCTGCCCGCCGGGTCGCTCAGGGCCGCCCGCGGCCTGCCGAGCGGGCCCGTGCTGCGCGGTCTCGCCTACGGCTCGCTCATGGCCGCCCAGGTCCTGATCCCGCTCATGCTCACCCAGGAGCGCGGCCTGTCGCTGGCCGCCGCGGGCGTGGTGCTGACGGTCGGCGCGCTCGGCTGGTCCGCCGGTTCCTGGATCAAGGGCCGCGGCACGATCGGAAACATGACCGCCCTGCGCGGCGGCGCCCTCATGATCGCGGCCGGCATCTCGCTGGTCTCGCTCGTCCTCGTCGACGCGGTCCCGATCGGGCTCGCGCACGTCGCGATGGCGATCTCCGGGCTGGGCATCGGCATGCTCCACCCCACGGTGTCGGTGCTGGTCCTGGAGATGTCGGCGAAGGGCGAGGAGGGCGGCAACGCGGCGGCGCTCGGGGTCGGCGAGTCGGTGTTCACCGTGGTCGCCGTCGCCGTGAGCGGCGCCCTGTTCACCGCCACCGGGCAGGGCTACCTCGTGGGACTCGCCTTCACCGTGCTGCTCGCTCTCGGCGCCGCGTGGGTGGCCCCCCGTTTCGTCCACCTCGCCGGGGCAGGCACACTGGAGGAGGCCGCGTCATAAGAGGGGGGCTCATGCCGCGAGTGCGGGAGCTGGAGGTGCTTCGTGTCGTGCTGCCCTACGGCAGGCGCACGGAGTGCCTGCTGGTGAAGCTGACCGACTACGGCGGCATGACCGGCTGGGGCGAGGCCGTCAGCCCCGCGCCCAAGTCCTGGTCCAGGCTGGAGGAGACGCTCGGGGCGGTGCTCATCGGCGTCGACTGGGAACACCCCGACAGCGTGCCCAGCGGTGACCCGGCCGTCGACATGGCCTGCTGGGACCTGTGGACCCGGATGCGCGGCGTGCCGCTCGCCGACGCGATCGGCGGCACCCGCACCTCGCTGATGGCGACCGTGCGGCTCACCCCCGACCTGTCGATAGAGAGCCTGGTGACGCGGGTCAACCAGCAGGTGTGCGCCGGCTACGGCCACGTGACGCTCGACGTGCGGCCCGGCTGGGACGTCGAGCCGGTCCGGGCCGTGCGCGCCGCCTACCCCGCGCTCACGCTCGCCGTCGACTGCGGCAACGCCTACACCGACGGCGGCCAGCTCGTCGCGCTCGACTCCTACGGGCTGGAGGTGATCGAGCGCCCCTTCCCGGCCGGCGACGTGTACGCGCACGCCGACCTGCAGGACCAGGTGAGCGCCTCGGTCGCGGTCGAGGTCCACCGCACGGCCGACCTCGACGACTACCTGACGCTGCGCGCGGCCAGGGTGCTGCTGCTGCGGCCGTCCGCCTTCCCGTCGATCAGCGAGACCCGCCGCGCCCACGACCGCGCGGTCGCGGCCGGGTGGGACATCCAGTGCGCGGGCGGTCAGGGCGCCGGGCTGGCCAGGGCGGCCACCGTCGCCGTCGGCAGCCTGCCGGGCTGCACGCTGCCGTGCGACGTGACGCAACCGCCGCGCAACAACCAGATCGTCACCCCGATCGTCGGCGCGAACGCGGGCGTCATCGCCGTCCCGTTCACCCAGCCCGGCCTCGGCCACACCGTCGACGAGACCCGGCTGCGCCGCCTGGCGAAGGACTACTTCACCTTCACCGGCTGAGCCGGATTCGGGGAGCGGGCGCTAGGCCTTGCCGCAGCCCGCCGAGAGGTCCGTGGCGGAGCTCTCGTCAGGGTCCGCGGTCTTCTTCGGCGTCTTCGAGGGCGACGGCGTGGCGGTGGCCGCGAGGGTGGCCGCAGAGGTGGCCTCGGGGGTGGCGTCCGGGGTGGCCTCGGGGGTGGCCTCGGAACTGGCCTCGGGGGTGGCCGAGGCCGCGACCGGCGCGGCGCCGGTGGACTCGCGGAGCGCCTTGCGGACGAGCTTGCGGATCTCCCGCCAGTCGGGGTCGTACGTCTTGATGAGCGGCGGTACGAACTGGACGCTGGTCGCCTTCGCGTCCTGTGCCTTCAGCGCGAGCGGCACCAGATGGGTCAGCATGTCGCGGGGGATGTCGGTCTCGACCAGATCCTCGGTCGCCCCGGCGATCGCGGTGAACCGGGACAGCACCGTCGCCGGGTCCGCCTGGTGGAGCAGCGCGCTGATCACGCATCGCTGGCGGCCCATCCGGGTGTAGTCGTCGCTGTTGGTGCGGGAGCGGGCGTACCACATGGCGTCCGCGCCCTTCAGCCTGCGCGTGCCGGCCTTCACCAGGCCCTCGTTGTACTTGCCGAAGACCACGTCCTGCTCGACGGTGATGGTGACGCCGCCGATCGCGTCGATCAGCCGGGCGAACCCCCACATGTTGACCAGCGCGTACCAGTCGACCTCCAGCCCCAGCGTGTGGCCGATGGTCTCCATCAGGACCCCGGGGCCCTGGTCACGCTTGCCGCCGAAGATCTCCGGGTGCGCGTCGGAGTACTCCCAGACGCTGTTGAGCAGGTCGCTGCGGCCGCCGGCGGCGTCGGCCGGCAGGCGGAAGCCGTCGGGGAAGCGCTCGGCCATCGGCGTGCCCGGCTTGAACCGCACGTTCTCCAGGTTGCGCGGCAGGCTGAACAGGACCGTGTTGCCCGTCTTCACGTCCACGCTGGCCAGGTGCATGCTGTCGGTGCGCACGCCCGGCCGGTGGTCGTCGGCGTCGCCGCCCAGCAGCAGGATGTTCACCCGCTCCCGGCCGGCCCACGGGTCCTCGGCCGGCACCGGCCGGTCGCCGTCGGCCTGCGGGTCCGTCCCGGGGTTCTTGAAGATGTGGTTGATCGTCTCCCGGCCCGTCCACGCGTACTGCGTGACCAGCGCGAACGGCGTGAGCACCGCGACGGCGAGCAGCCCGGCGAGCGCGCCGGTGACGATCTGCTCGGCTTGGCGCAGCAGGCCGGGCCGCAGCACCGTGAACGAGTGCACGATCAGGGTGAACCACGCGATGCCCAGCAGGCCCGCGGCGAAGGTGCCCAGCACCAGCGAGGTGTCGTCGACGAGCACCCCGGCCAGGGAGCCCAGGTCGGTGGTCAGCCAGAGGGCGAGGAGCCCGAGCAGGGCGGCGGCGTACACGCTGAGCAGCGTCAGGCCCGTCCTGCGCCACCCCGCCTTCAGGTGGGCGGCGCCGGGCGCCAGCGCAGCGAGCACCAGCCAGCCGACGAGCCGTAGCGCACCCACCCGAATCCTCCCCTGGAACACCAGATCACCGCTTCCCCGAAGTTCATCACATAGGCCCGAATCGAGGCGGCAGCCTACGGACAAAATACGAAATCTATGTTTATGAATGGATGAACATCTGTCACCGAATAAGATTCGGTCCATGGCGTTCACCGAGATCCAGTACGGCGTGGCCGACCAGGTCGCGACCATCACCCTGTATCGCCCCGACCGGCTCAACGCGTTCACGCTGACCATGCGCGCCGAGCTGATCGAGGCCTTCGACCTGGCCGACGCCGACGACGAGGTGCGCGCGGTGGTCGTCACCGGCGCGGGCCGGGCCTTCTGCGCGGGCGCCGACCTGAGCGGCGGCGGCGGCACGTTCGGCCGGTCCGGACGCGAGGCCGAGCTGGTGAACGGCTATCCGCGTGACGGCGGCGGCACCGTCGCGCTGCGCGTCGCCCGATCGCTCAAGCCCGTCATCGCCGCGATCAACGGCGCCGCCGTCGGCGTCGGCCTCACGATGACGCTGCCGATGGACATCCGGCTGGTCGCCGACACCGCCAAGCTCGGGTTCGTCTTCGCCCGCCGCGGCATCGTGCCCGAGGCCGCCTCCAGCTGGTTCCTGCCCAGGATCGTCGGCATCGCGCAGGCCATGGAGTGGGCCGCCACCGGCAGGGTCTTCGGCGCCGCCGAAGCGCTGGAGGGCCGGCTGGTGTCACGCGTCTACCCGGGAGAGGAACTGCTGCCCGCCGCGTACGCGCTCGCCCGCGAGATCGCCGAGAACACCTCCGCGGTGTCGGTGGCCGCCGTGCGCAGGCTGATGTGGTCGGGGCTGTCGGCGTCCTCGCCGTGGGAGGCGCACGCGGCCGACTCCCGGCTCATGACCGAGCTGGGCCCCGCCGCCGACGCGGCCGAGGGCGTCACCGCGTTCCTGGAGAAGCGGCCGCCCGCCTTTCCGATGTCCGTCGGCGAGGACCTCCCCCCGGGAGTGCCGTCGTGGCCCGATGATCCGTATGGTGGCTGACATGTACGAGACGACCGTGCTCGCCATGCCGCCCGACTACGAGGGCGAGGTCGTGGCGACCCTGATCTCCAAGCGGACCGGATCGCGCCGGGCGGTGCTCTACATCCACGGCTTCACCGACTACTTCTTCCAGGACCACCTGGCCGACCACTACGTCGGGCACGGCATCGACTTCTACGCGCTCGACCTGCGCAAGTACGGCCGATCGCTGCTGCCGCACCAGACCCGCGGCCTGGTGCGCAGCGTCACCGAGTACTTCCCGGAGATCGACGAGGCCGTCCGCCTGATCCGGCGCGACCACGACGAGCTGACCATCAACGCCCACTCCACCGGCGGGCTCATCGCCCCGCTCTGGGCCGACCGGGTCCGCGGCCGCGGCCTGGTGCAGGGGCTCGTGCTCAACAGCCCCTTCTTCGACCTCAACGTCTCCCGCCCGCTCCGTCTGGCCGCCGACCTGCTCAAGACCCCGCTCTCGTACGTGCTCAGGCCGCTCCCGCTCGGCTCCAGCCACGCCTACGGCCACAGCCTCCACCGCGACCACGGCGGCGAGTGGCACTACGACCTGGAGCTGAAGCCGCTCGGCGGGTTCCCGGTGCACGCCACCTGGCTGGCCGCCATCCGGCGCGCCCAGCGCCGCCTGCAGTGCGGGCTGAAGGTGGACGTGCCCGTGCTCGTCCTCGCCGCCGGCAAGGGCCTCCGGGTACGGGACTTCGTACCGGAAGCACGCTCGGCCGACATCGTGCTCGACCCCGAACACATGGCCCGCTGGGCGACCTCGCTCGGCCCGCACGTCACCTGCGTGCGCGTCGACGGCGGCGTGCACGACCTGGTGCTGTCGGCCGAGCCGGTGCGCAAGCAGGTGTTCGCCGAGCTCGACCGCTGGATGGCCACCTATGTCGGGTCGCGTCCAGCGGCCGGGCTGACGTAGTCCGCGCCGATGCGGGCCCCTACCAGGGGAACGAGAACAGTCCGTAGTAGGCCGCCGCGACGAGCAGCAGGCCGGTGCCGCCCAGCACGCCCGCGATCGCCACGTGCTGCCAGCGGCTCGGCCGCATGCCCTCGCGCAGGCCCGACACCACAGCGGCCACCGCGGTGACCTCCTGGATGAGCATCAGCACCGCCAGCACCCGCACCACGAGCCAGCCCGCCAGCACCGCCGGCCAGGCCCCCGCCTGGTTGATGCTGAACAGCACCAGCAGCATGATGAACGCCACCACCGACAGCAGCAGGCCGAGACCGGTCCACACCATCTTGGCCAGCCTGCGCCTGATCGGCGGCCACAGCCTGGCGTTCAGCTCAGGGATGTGATGCCGGCCGCGCAGCCGGACCACCATCGCCGCGACCGGGCCCGCCACGTAGCCGACGGCGGCCAGGCAGATCGTCAGTCCCAGCATCGTGCCGCCCGCGTACCACGGCGCGGCCGGCACGTCGGCCGCCTGGAACCGCTGCACCGGCGTCGCCCCCGCGACGTGCGCCGTGGGCCGGGCGGTGGCCGGCAGGCCGAGGATCCAGTTGGCGAGCGTGTCGAGGTAACCGGCGGTGAAGTCGCCGCCGCGCACCCGCATCGCGTGGTCGCCCTCGGCCATGAAGCGGATCGTGTAGCGGTCGTTCCCGGCCGCCTTCATGCCGCGCAGCAGGGCGTCCGTCGACTCCACGAACGGGATCGACGGGTCGGTGGTGCCGTAGAAGGCCAGCACCGGCTGCTCGATCCGGTCCAGCGCGGGCTGCGCGTCATAGCGCAGGAAGTCGAAGCCGACCGCGCCCATCGCCCTGGTCAGCAGGTCGCGCACCCCCACCGGGGCGCGCAGCCGCAGCAGCTGCTCGTTCAGCGCCCACGCGACCTGCCGCAGCGGCGAGACGTTCGGCGACGAGACCAGCACCACGAACCCGACGCTCGCGCTCTTGGCCGCGGCGATCGGCACCACCCAGCCGCCCTCGCTGACGCCCCAGACGCCGACGCGGACCGGGTCGACGTCGGAGCGGGTGCGCAGATACTCGACCATGCGCAGCGCGTCGTCCGCGAGCAGCGAGAAGTCGCGGTCGCGGAAGTTGTAGCCGACCGTCCGCTTGTCGAACGCCAGCGTCACCACGCCCGACCGGGACAGGAACTCCGCCTGCGGCGTGAACTCCGTCCGCGACCCGTTGCCGGAGCCCGACACGAACACCATCGCCGGGTAGCGGCCCGGCTTCACCGGAAATCGGACCGTTCCGTGGAGCGTCTGCCCTTCGGCCCGGACCGAGATCTCCTCCTGCCGGAAGTCGGAGACCTTCGCCACCGGGCGCAGCTCCGCGGGGGGCTGGGGAGGCAGCGATTGTAATGCGACATCGGCCTTGAGCGGCGGCGGGTCGAACGCGGGCGGCAGAACGTACCCGACGGACGCCAGAGCCACCAGCAACAGACCGGCGGCAACGCTCAGAATGCCACGGCCAGTCCGCATCGGCCTCCCCATGTGCGTTGGTTTGCCCGTCGATCTTTCAGCTTACTCCCAGCTCATGTGGCGCAGGGGGCCGCATTTGTCAGCGGGACCTGTTAGCTTCCTGCGAATGCGGATCCTGCACACCTCCGACTGGCACCTGGGCCGCTCGTTCCACCGCGAGAGCCTGCTCGACGGGCAGGCGGCGTTCGTCGACCACCTGGTGGAGACCGTGCGGGCCGAGCGGGTCGACGTCGTGCTCGTCGCCGGCGACGTCTACGACCGGGCGCTGCCGCCGGTCGACGCCGTCGCGCTGTGCAACGAGGCGCTGCGCCGCCTCCGGGAGGCGGGCGCGCGCACGATCCTGATCAGCGGCAACCACGACTCGGCGCGCCGGCTCGGCTTCGGCGCCGCCCTGATCGAGGCGTCGGGCGTCCACCTCCGCACCGACCCCGCCCAGGCGTGGGAGCCCGTGGTGATCGACCACGTGGCCTTCTACGGCATCCCCTACCTGGAGCCCGAGCTGGTCCGCCGCCCCTGGGAGCTGACCGAGCGCAGCCACACCGCCGCGCTCACCCACGCCATGGACCGCGTCCGCGCCGACGCCGCCCGCCACCCCCGCTCGGTGGTGCTCGCGCACGCGTTCGTGACCGGGGGAGCGGCCAGCGACAGCGAGCGCGACATCAGCGTCGGCGGGGTCGCCCACGTCCCGCTGGCGGCCTTCGCCGGGGTCGACTACGTCGCGCTCGGCCACCTCCACGGCCGCCAGCGCATGTCCGAGACGGTCCGCTACTCCGGCTCCCCGCTGGCCTACTCGTTCTCCGAGGCGGGGCAGCTCAAGGGGTCCTGGCTGGTGACGCTCGGCCCGGGGAAGGAGGCCGCGGCGGAGTTCGTGCCCGCGCCGGTGCCGCGCCCGGTCGGCGGCCTCTCGGGCCGGCTCGACGACCTGCTCACCTCGCCCCGGTACGAGAACGTCGAGGATCACTGGCTGCAGGTCGTCCTCACCGACCCCGTACGGCCGCGAGCCGCCATGGACCGGTTACGCGCCCGCTTCCCCCACACGCTCGCCCTGTCCTTCGAGCCGGAAGGCGAGCGGGCCGCGCCCGCGCCGGCCAGGCTGCACGGGCGGCCGGAGGCGGAGGTCGCGCTCGACTTCGTCCGCGAGGTGCGCGGCGAGCCTGCCACACGCGAAGAGCAAGAGCTGCTAAGACGGGCCATCGAGGAGTCGAGGGTGAAGGAGACGATGGCGTAGATGCGGCCGCACCGGCTCTCGCTGACGGCGTTCGGGTCCTTTCCCCGGCCCGAGACGGTCGACTTCGACGCGTTGACCGAATCTGGTCTGTTCCTCGTGCACGGGCCGACGGGGGCGGGCAAGACCACCGTCCTCGACGCTCTCTGCTTCGCCCTCTACGGGCAGGTGCCCGGCCAGCGCAACAGCGCCCGCAGCCTGCGCTGCGACCACGCCCCGCCCGGGGCGGGGCCGTCCGTGACGCTCGAGGTGAGCATCCGGGGCCGCTTACTCCGCATCCACCGCTCCCCGGCCTGGCAGCGGCCCAAGCTCCGCGGCACCGGCTACACCGAGGAGAAGGCCAAGGTCATCGTCGAGGAGCGGCGCGGCTCCGGCTGGGTCGGGCTGACCACCCGCGCCGACGAGGCGGGCGACCTGGTGGGCGGGCTGCTGGGGATGAACGCCGACCAGTTCTGCCAGGTGGCGATGCTGCCGCAGGGCGACTTCGCGCGCTTCCTGCGCGCCGACGGGCTGGAGCGCCGCAAACTGCTGGAACGGCTGTTCACCGTCAAGATCTTCACCCAGGCCGAGGCGTGGCTGGCCGAGCACCGCAAGCAGGCGTTCCGGTCTCAGCAGGAGCTGCGCCAGCAGGTGGCGTACGCCGTCCACCGAGTCGCCGAAGCCGCCGGCCCCGCCCTCCTCCACCCCACCCCTCCGGAGCCCACCCCCGCCCCTGCCGGCCTTCAGCCCACCTCGACAGGGACCACTTCCACCCAAAACCCGGTCGGCCTCCCGTCCGTCCCGACGGAGACCACTCCTGTCGCTGACTCCGCCGACTTTCACTCCATCCCGACGGAGACCGACCCCGCCGGGTTCCACCTCACCTCGGCGGAGAACGCGACCGGTTCCACTCCGCCGGGCGTCAGGTCCGTTCCGACGGAGAGGGCCGCTTCGCTGGAGGCCGGTGTCCCTCCTGAGCCGCCTGCTCCGGAGGAGGACCCCGTGTCCTGGGCGGGTCTCCTTCTGAAGGCCGCCGAGGCCGCCGTCTCCCGCGGCGCCGACGACCAGGCCGAGGCCGAGGAGGCGTGGCGGGCCGCGACCGGGCGGTTCGACCGGGCGTCCGCTCTCGCCGAACGGCAGCGCCGCCACGCCGAGGCCCTGACCCTGCGCCGCACCCTCGACGAGCGGGCCGAGGAACGCGCCGAGCTTCAGGCCATCCTCGACGACGCCCACCGCGCCGGCTCCGTCGTCCCGCTCATCGCCGCCGCCCGCCAGCGCACGGAAGCCGCGGCCAAGGCCCGCGCCCTCGCCGCCGACGCCCTGGCCCGCGCGCGGCCGATCCTCCTCCGTACCCCCGGGGGCCTCGCCGAGCCGTCGCAAGGGGACGTCTCCGTGGCCGGGTGGGTGGCTCCCGAGCGGCTCGCCGTCCTCGAAAGGGAACGCCGGAGCGAGATCGCCCGCCTGTCCGAGCTGCTCACCGAGGAAGCACGGCTGCTCGTCGTACGGCGGGACCTCGCCCGGGTGGAGGAGGAGCTGACCGCTCTCGGACGCGAGGACGTGCAGGTGGGTGAGCGGCTGGCCGCCCTGCCGGCGCTCATCGAGGAGGGCGAGCGGAGGCTGGCCGGGGCGCGCGCCGCCGCCGCCCGGATCCCGGCGGTCGAGGCCGTACGAGAGGTCGCGGCCCGCCTGATCGAGACCGATCGGGAGCTCGCCCGGCTGGCCACCGAGCTGGAGGCGCTGGGGGAGCAGGAGGCGGAGGTCGCGGCCGCCGAGGCGGAGCTGCCCGAGCGGGTCGCCGAGGCCGCCGCCCGGCTGGCGGAGGTACGCGCCGAGGCGGCGGGCATCCCGGCGGCGGCCGCCGTCCTGGACTCGGCCCGCACGACGCTCGACCAGGCCCGCCGCCGCGACGCGCTCGCCGCCGAGCTGGAAGACGCTCGGGCCGTGCACCAGGAGGTCGTCGACCGGGCACAGAACCTGCGCGAGCGCTGGCTCGACATCCGCCAGGCCCGCATCGACGGGATGGCCGCCGAGCTGGCCCGCGACCTCGCCGACGGGCGGCCGTGCACGGTCTGCGGCTCGGACCACCACCCGCACCCGGCGTCCCCGGCGCCCAGCGCGCCCTCACCGGACGACGAGCTCGACGCCGAGCGCGAGCACGAGGCGGCGGTCGCCGAGCGCGAGTCCGCCGAGCGGGTGCTCGCCTCCCTGGACTCCCGCCACGCCGACGCGCTGGCCGCCACGGCGGGGCTGGCCGTCGAGGACGCCGAGGCCGGGGTGGAGGAAGCCGAACGGGAGCTGACCCGCCTCCGCGAGGTCGCCGACCGCGAGCCGCGCCTGGCGGCCGAACTGGAGCGGGCGGAGGCGGAGCGCGAACAGGTCCGCGACCGCGCCCGCGAACTGGGCGAGACCCTGGCCGCCCACCGCACCCACACCGCCCACCTGCGAGCCGAACGCGCCCGCCTCCACACCCGCCTCACCCTGCGCGACGTCATCGAGAACGCCGCCCCACGTCACCTTGAGAACGCCACACAGCACCCGGACACCTCCGACGAGGCAAGAGGCCTCGATCAGGAGGACGTACGTGGGTTGGCGGACGGTGAGGAGGTCCGGCCGGAGGATGTGTGTGAGGCGTTGCGCCTGCTGGATCGGGAGGTCGCCCGGCTGCGGGAGGTCGCAGGGGAGGAAGGCGCGCTGGTCGCGGAGGTGACGCGGCGCGGGCGTGAGAGGGAGGCACTCCAGGAGGAGGCGCGGCGGGTGGCCACGAGGCTGGCCGCCGGCCGGACCCGCCAGGAGGAGCTGAGCGCCGATGCCGCCCGGCTGGGCGCCAGGCTGGACGAGGCGCGCGGCGACGACCCCACGATCACGGCCCGGCTGACCAGGCTCACCGACGAGGCCGAACTGCTGGGGGAGGCGCTGGAGGCGACCAGGGCGGCCGTGGCCGCGGAAGGCGAGCGGGTCACGGCACACGACGCCGCTCAGGAGGCGGCGCGTGAGGCCGGGTTCGCCGACACCGCCGACGCCTCGGCCGCCGCCAGGAGCGCCGCCGAGCTGGAGAGCAAGGCCGAGACGCTGCGCAGGCTGGACGACCAGCTCGCCGCCGTCACCGCCGTACTCGAGGACCCGGAGCTGATAGCGGCGGCCGCGGAGCCGGCGCCTGACCTGGCGCGGCTCTCTGCCGAGAGGGACGAGGCCGAGCGGGCCCGCACCGCCCTGGCCTCCGCCCGTGACCGGGCCGCCGCCAGGGCCGACCGGCTGGCCGAGCTGCGCGAGGAGCTGGCCGGATGCGTGGCCCGGTGGCGGCCCGCCGCCGAGCGCCACAAGCTGGCCGAGCAACTGGCCGCGCTGGCCGCCGGCACGTCCGGCGACAACCAGTGGAGCATGAGCCTGTCCTCCTACGTGCTCGGCGAACGCCTCCGCCAGGTCGTGGACGCCGCCAACGACCGCCTCGACCACATGTCCGGCGGGCGCTACCTGCTCCGCCACGACCTGGCCAAGACCGCCGGGTCCCGGTCGCGCTCCGGCGGCGGCCTGGGTCTCCGGGTGTTCGACGGGTGGACCGGGGTCGAGCGTGATCCGGCCACGCTGTCCGGCGGGGAGAGCTTCATCACCTCTCTGGCGCTGGCTCTCGGCCTGGCCGACGTGGTGACGGCCGAGGCGGGCGGCGCCGAGATCGGCACGCTCTTCGTCGACGAGGGGTTCGGCACCTTGGACGAGGACACCCTCGACGGCGTGCTCGACATCCTCGACGGCCTGCGTGACGGCGGCCGCGCGGTGGGCATCGTCAGCCACGTGGCCGAGCTGCGCTCGCGCATCCCCGCCCAGCTCAAGGTGACCAAGACCCGCACCGGCTCCACCCTGGCGGCGACCACCGGTTAGGCCCCGTTTCCGCGGATCACCGTACTCGCTGATCTGCGACGATGTGGCACGTGCGGAAACGCGGCAGGCCAGGTGGGGCGGCCTGGACCCCGCGAATACCGCCGAATGCGACGTAACGGCCCAGGCGGCTCCGTATACTCCCGCACGTCGTCGATCGGGAGGTCTGATCGTATGCGTGGCGCCGGGTTGACAGCCGTGCTCCTGGTCACCGCGGTCGCGGGATGCGGCGGTGCCCCCGAGCGGGCCGGCCCGCCGTCGCCCTCTCCCGCCGCCGCGTCGCCCACTGCGGTGTCGCCCTCCGCCGCGCCTTCGGCCTCCGTTTCCGGAGCCGGTTACGTGCGCGAGGGCCTGGTCGGGTTCCACGCGTCCAACCCGTTCCGGGTCGAGGTCCGTGCGGTCGAACGGCACGAGGAGCTGACCGTGCTGAGGATGGAGATCTCGACCACGGAGGACACCAAGACGCCAGGCGGGTTCGGGTACGACGGGCTCCCCGGACAGAGCGTCACCTTCGGCAGGTTCCGGCTGCTCGACCCCGTGGGCGGGGAGATGTACCTCACGCTGCGGGAGAAGTCCGGGGAGCGGGCGTTCGGCACCCGCCACGGCGACGGGTATCCCGAGGATTTCCAGCCGGGCGTGCGCTATCCGGTCGAGGTGTACTTCCCGCCGCTGCCCGGCGGCGTGAAGAGCGTCTCGCTCGTACCCGATCTGGCGATGGCCCCCACCACCGGCATCCCCGTCACCGACGGAGCCCCGCCGCCCGTGGCCAGGAAGCGCGGCGAGGGCGGGGAACACCAGTGGCCGGTGGTGCTCCCCGAGGGCGACCACTGGTCCGGGGTGTCCGGGCTGAACGAGCTGGTCGAGACCCCGGAGAAGACCACGTTCCAGGAAGGCGGCCAGGAGACCGTGGCGCTCCGTACCGACGTGCTCTTCGCCTTCGACAAGGCGACGCTGTCGGACAAGGCCGCGGCCATCCTGGACGAGGCCGTCGCGGAGACCCGCGAGCGCGCCGACCCGGACAAGCCGCCCATCCTCATCGAAGGGCACACGGACAGCAAGGGCGGCGGCACCTACAACCAGCGGCTGTCGGTCGAGCGTGCCGAGGCCGTCCGCGACTACCTGGTGGCCGAGCTCGGCGGTGACTACACGTACAAGGCCGAAGGCAAGGGCGAGAACGAGCCGATCGCCAGGAACGAGAAGCGGGACGGCGGCGACGACCCCGAGGGCCGGGCCCGCAACCGGCGGGTCGAGATCTCGTACACGATCAAGCGGGATCGGCCCGACGTCGCGGTCACCACGGGGACGGCGACGGACGTCAGGGGCTCCACCCGCGAGCCCGCCCCTTACCGGGCCGAGGCGGGGCCGGTCGTCGGTTCGCTGGAGTGGCCGCGCTCCGAGGGCCGGTTGCGGGTGGACTTCCACCCCTTCTACCGTGACGGGGCCTATCTGGTGGCGGTGTTCGACGTGGTGTCGGTGAAGGACCACTACATCCCGATACCCGACCCGTTCAAGGGGTTCGCCCACAACTTCTCGGCCGCGTCCGACTACGGCGCGTTCATCCTGGTGGATCCGGAGACCCAGGCGCGCTACCACCCGCTCAAGATGCGCACCGAGTTCGTCGAGAACTCCTTGCTCGCCCTGGAGAAGGGTGAGGTCAACCGCTCGTACGCGTACTATCCGGCGCCCGCCGACGACGTCACGTCCATCACCCTGGAGGCGGCCGACCTGGGCGAGGTGAAGGACATCCCCGTGTCGTGACCGTCACAACTGGCCGGGGAAGAGCAGGGACAGCTCGCGCGGGTAGGCCGCGATCAGGCGCAGCTCGTCGTCCGTGAGCGGCCTGCCCGTCATCGCGTTGCAGAGCTGCACCAGCTTGAAGCTCAGGTCCTCGTCCGCCACCTCCGCCCCGAGCCCGTCCATCACGTGCCGGAACCCGGCCTTCCCGCCGTACTCGCCCGTCAGCACCACCCGGCCGTCGCGCGCGTGCCAGTCCTCCGGGAACGGGCCCAGCGTCGCCTCGTCGTACAGCTCGTAGTTGCCGTGGTCCTTCAGCGCCCCGTCGGCGTGGATGCCGCTCTCGTGCGCGAACGCGTTCCGCCCCACCCCCACCTGGTTGTACGGGAGAGGCTGGCCGAAGGCGTGGGCCGCCCACAGCCCGAACCTCCTGGCCCACGTCAGGTCCAGCGCGTCGCCGATCTCCGCGGCCAGCCCGAAGCCGTGCCGGAACGCCAGGATCGTCGACAGCAGGTCGGCGTTGCCGGAGCGCTCGCCGATGCCGTTGACGCAGGTGTTGATCCACGCGTCCTGGCCCGCGTCGAGGTCGCCGAGCGCGCCCGACACCGAGTTGGCCACCGCCATGCCGAGGTCGTTGTGGCAGTGCGTCTCCACCGGCAGCCCCACCGCCGAGGCCAGCTTGGCGAACCGCTCCCTGATCCGGTCGGGCGTGTCGCCGCCGATCGTGTCGCAGTAGCGGATCCGGTCCGCGCCCGCCTCCTTCGCCGCCAGCGCGAACTCCACCAGGAACCCGTCGTCGGTCCGCGACCCGTCCTCGGCGTTCACCCCCACGGTCCGCGCGCCCGCCGTCTTGGCGGTGCGCACCGCGGCGGTCATCTCCCGGATGATCGCGCCCCGGTCGAGCCGGCCGCGGAACTTGTTCTGGATCATGTAGTCGCTGGTGGAGATCGACAGGTTGTAGTGCCTGAGACCGAGCGGCGCCGCCTTCTCCACGTCCGCCGCCACGCCCCGGCACCACCCGGACAGCCGCAGCTCGCCGAACGCCCCCGCCTCGGCCAGCGCCACCTGCGCCCGCACGTACGGGACCTCGTGGAACAGGAAAGGGAACCCGATCTCGGACTGCGCCACGCCGAGCCTGGCCAGATAGAAGTTGACCATGGTCTTGCCGAACTTCGACAGGCCGGTGCGCGCGGTCTGCACGCCGTCCCGGTTCGTCACGTCAAGGAAGTGAACTTTGGGCATGCAGCAACGTTGACATGTTCCTTCAATGTGTATCAATATTGATTTTCATCAACGTGTGGAGATGGGTGTGGAGTGGATCGACGCGGCCACGGCCGCCGACCGGCTGGGCGTCAAACGGGCCACCCTGTACGCGTACGTGAGCCGCGGGGTGCTCAAGCGGCGCCACGAGGGCCGCCGCAGCCTCTTCGACGCCGCCGAGATCGAGACCCTGGCCCGGCGGGGCAGGCCCCGGGGCCAGCCGCCCGAGCTGGTCATCGAGTCAGCCGTCACCGCTCTGGGGGCCGACCGCCCCTACTACCGCGGCCACGACGCCCTCACCCTCGCCCGCACCGCCGGCTTCGAGGCGACGGCCGAATGGCTCTGGACCGAGCACGCCTCCCCGGCCGGCCCAGAAAGCCCCCCCGGCCCCTCGGCCGACAGCCCCGGCACGGTCACGAAGGATCGTTCCGGGGTCGGAAGGGACGATCCCCCCGACCGGGAGCCCGGGACGGCGCCCACCTGGCAGGCCGACGCGGATGCCGTCCAGGCCGCCGTCGCCGCGCAACGCGGCCTCCCCGAGTCGCTCCTCCCGCTCGACCGCCTCCAGGTCATCACCACCGTCCTCGGCGCCACCGACCTGCTCCGCTTCCAGCTAGACCCGCCCTCGGTCACCGCCACCGCCCGCCGCCTCATCACCGGCCTCGTCGACGCCCTCCCGGTACTGGGCCCACCAGACGCCCATGACCCATCCAGGCCAGAGCCCGACGATGAGTTCAGCCGGCCCGCACCGGGATGGGCAGATGAGCCGGGACGGCCCGCACCGAGGTCGGGAGACGCGCCGGGACGGCTCAGACCCGGGTCGGGCGATGAGTCCGGCGGGTTCGGACCGGGACGCCGTGACGAGGGCGGGCGGCTCAGACCCGAGGTCGAGTGGCTCGGTGACGACGCTGGGCAGGCCGTGCCGGAACGCGGGCGGGGGGCCGGGCAGCGAGAGCCGGAAGCAGGCACTGCCGCGGAGAGCAGCAGTCCCGTGCCTCGCTCGATCGCCGAGCGGCTGTGGCCCCGCCTGACGCCGCACCCTCCGAGCCCGTCCCTGCTCCGGGCACTGGAAGCCGCGCTCGTTCTGCTCGCCGACCATGAGCTGGCCGCCTCCACGCTGGCCGCGCGGGTCGCCGCCTCCGCCAAGGCCGACCCGTACGCCGTCGTCATCACCGGTCTGGGCGTGCTGGGCGGCCCCCTGCACGGTGGCGCCTCCTACGCCGCAGAACGCCTCCTCGCCGAGGTCACCCGCCCCTCCGACGCGCCCCGCGTGATCGCCGACCGGATCCGCCGCGGCGAGCGCATCCCCGGCTTCGGCCACACCGTCTACAAGAACGGCGACGCCCGCGCCACCACGCTCCTCGACCTGGTGACGGAGGCCGCCCCCGGCCATGACCGGCTCGCCGCCGCCCGAGCCGTCCTGGCCGAGGCGCGCCGGCGACGGCTCCCCGAGCCCAACGTCGACTTCGGCCTCGCCACCCTCGCCGCCGTCGCCGGCATGACCTCCGGCGCGGGCGAGGCGATCTTCGCCGTCGCCAGGACCGCCGGCTGGCTCGCCCACGCCATGGAGGAGTACGCCCGAGGTTCCCTCCTGCGGCTGCGCGCCTCCTACACCGGCCCGCCGATCCCCAGACCCTGAACCCGGCCGCTCCGGCGCTCAGCCGGGCTGTTCGCCGGACCTGTCGACGTAGGCCGCCAGGGCCTTGACCCGGTCAGCGTGCTGGTCGTGGCCGACGATCACCGGAGGCTCGTTGTAGGGCATCGCGTCGGAGGAACGGCGCAGCTTGACGTACTGGCCGCAGGCGTCGATGGCGTACGGCTCCATGTCGTCCTGCAGCGCCCCGATCACCGTGATGCCGTAGGTCTCGCCGATCCGCCGGAACAGCGCCACCGCCTCCCGCCGGTGCTCCTTGCCCAGGTTGCGGCCCAGCTCGTCGAGCACCAGGCACAGGTGGCCGCCCCCGGACGAGGCGATGGCCGCCGCGCACACCAGCTTGACCGCCTTCTCGTCCATCAGGGCAGTGTTGGCCCGCCGGTTGTAGGGCACGAAGCCCTGGCCCTCGCCGCGGCGCCACTTCGGCGTCACCCGCCACTGCCAGCGCTGCTCCGGGTCCGCGGGCGCGGGCGGCACCGGGAACTCCAGCGTCGCCCCGTAGCCGCCGTACGAGACGTCGAGCTTCTCGAACTCCTCGGCCACCCGCTCCAGCCTGGCCTTGATGGCGGCCGAGAGCGCCGCCCGGTGCACGGCGGTCGACTGCGCCGCCTCCTCCGCGCCCTTGTCGGCCGCCGCGAGGTCACGTTGCCTCGACACCAGCTGCGCCTCGATCTGCCTGCGCTGGTGCTTCTCGTACTCCTCCTGGCCGCGCAGGTAGGAGGCGAGCGCGCCGCACACGCCCGCGAACGTCGCCTGCTCCCGCGCCGCGCTGCCGCCCCGCTCGGCCAGCAGGAACCGCAGCTCCTCCGGCACCTCCGCGTCCTCCTCGGGGAACGTGTCGCGCAGCGCCTGGTCGAGCCGGCGCTCGGCGACCCGCCACCACTCGTCGGCGGTGCGCGGGCGCTCCTCCTCGGGCAGCTCGCCCAGCCATTCGGCGGCCGACTCGGCGGTGCCGCCCCATTCGGCGGTCAGCGCGCCGAGCTTCAGCGCCTCCCGCTCGGCCGTGACCCGCGTCTCCTGCTCGCGGGCGCGCGCCCGCTCGCCGTCGAGCTGCCGGCGGCGGCTCTCCAGCCGCTCGATCTCCAGGTCTCTGGTGCGGGCGCGGAAGTCGAGCGCGGCGGTCTCCCGCTCGGCCTCCGCGACCCTTGGGGCCAGCTCCTCCAGCGCGGCGGCCAGCTCGCCGAGCCTGGCGCGCTGCCCGGTCAGCCGCCGCTCCAGCTCCTCCAGCCGCACGCCCGCCTTGGCCCCGTCGAGCCTGCGCTGGGCCAGCGTCACCGTCTCCTCGGCGTCGCGCACGGCCTCGGCGGCGGTGTCCTGAGAGTCGACGGCGCGGTTGAGGCGCTGCTCGGCGGCCTTGATGCGGGCCTCCCTGCCGGTCGCCACCCCGTCGAACGCCCCCACCACGCTCACCCCGGCCGCGCTGACCAGCACGGACCCGGGCAGCTCGCGCAGCGCCTCGGCCGCCTCCGTCAGCCGGCCGGCGTCGACGATCACGGCGTGCTCACCGGGCCAGTTGCGCAGCTCGTCCAGCGCCAGCCCGCCTCCCGCCGCGCCGCCGGTGACGCCGGCGGCATCCGCCAGGCTGCCGGTCCTGCCGCCGGCGGACGCACGGCCGGAGGTCGAAGGCGGGGCGCTCGTGGCGTGGTCGCGGGCCTGTTCGGCGACGTCAAGGGCGTCCAGCAGGCCGGACGCCGGGACACCCGCCCCGGCGAGTGCGTCGAGCTGGGCGGCGGCAGGGCCGCCCTCGGCGTCGTCCAGCGCCGCGCGGGCCGAGGCCACCTCCTGGTCGGCCACGCCCAGCGCCTTGAGCGCCTCGTTGAGCCGCAGCCGGGACTCGCGCAGCTCGCCCTCCGCCGCGGGCACGTCGCGCCCGTCGGCGAACCTGCGTGTCTCCTCCAGCGCCGGGATCCGGCCGCGCAGCTCGTCGGCGGAGTTCTCCGCGACCGCACGGTCGGCGTCGAGCTTGGCCGCCCGCGCCTGGAGGGCGGCCAGCTCCTTGCGCGCCTCGGTGACGCGCCGGTCGAGCGTGTCGTCCTTGAGCGTGGCGATCTCCGCCTTGACCTCGGCGATCGCCTCGGCCGCCGTCTCTCCCGCCGCGCGGTGCCCGGCCAGCTCGGCGGCCAGCGCGGAGTCCTTGGCCGCCGCGTCGGCCAGCTTGCGCGCCTGGCGCCCCTGCCAGCACCGCAACGCCCCGGCCAGGCCCACCCTCGCCTGGTCGCGCCGGTCGAACGTGGACAGCAGCGCCCGCGACTCGGTCTCGAACTCGGCCAGCCGCTCCGCCGCCTGCGCCGCCCGCACCCGCTTGGCGTGCTCGTCGCGCCGCGCCTCCCGCTCCTGCTCCAGCTCCGCGTCGAGCCCGGTCAGCGCCGCGATCGCCTCGAACACCCGCTCCGGCGAGATCTCGTTGAGCGGCTGGGACAGGAGGTTGGTCGCCACCTTGCTGCGCACGCTCGTCGACAGGAACGACACGCACCGCACCCGGTCGCCGTAGAGGACCTTGGTGAGGTCGCGGGCCACGACGTCGCGCCGGCCCGCCGAACGGGGCAGCGACGCCCAGATCTCGTCGGCCCGCGCCACGCGTTCGGCCTCCGACGGCGCCGCCGCCAGCCGGACCCCCTCCCGCCAGCGGATCTCCAGATGCGGAGCCTCCTGGTTGACCCGCAGCCAGACGGTCAGCGGCGCGTCGGGCCGCCCGGCCACCCCGAACAGCTCGCCGTCGTCGTCGCCCGGATCGACCGTGTAGGCGTCGAGGCTCTCGCTGCCGGCGGCGGGCGCGAACACGCCCACGATGTAGCCGTGGCCGGCGCTCGCCCACTGGCGCGCGCCCGCCCCGCTGGCCAGCTCCGCGTTGAACAGCAGCTCCGACACCGTCTTGGCGCCCGAGGCGAACCGCCACTGCTCGTCGCCGAGCAGCGCGGTGATCGACGCGATGAACGACGACTTGCCGGCGCCGTTGGAGTCCTTGGGGCCCGCTCCCGCCACGACGATCAGCGTGCCGGGCACGACGGGCACCGGATGGGTGGACAGCCGGGAGATGTTGACCGCCTGCACGGCGACCAGCACCCGATCTCCCACGACGTTCTCCACCTGCGCCACCACTACCCCCGTTTCCTTCGGTCGGCCGCCCCGGTCATCGGGCGGCCCTGCGTGCTCGTACGGCCACCGCCAGCGGCGTGTCGGGACCCGCCGCGAGGATCAGCTCCTCCTGCAGCCGCCTGCGCGCCTCCGGCGTGAGGCGGTGGAACTGCGGGCCGGGGACGTAACCCCCGGCCTCCTCGCCCGCCTTGACCTGGGTCACCAGCCCCGCGTGGCGCAGCGCGCGCAGCGCCGACTCCAGCTCGCCGATCGGGAGCTGGGTGTGGCGGCGCAACTCGTCGACCGGGGCCGGGTGCGGCGACAGCCACGAGTCTTCGGGCAGGAGGCCCTCGGCGCGGGGGATGGCCACCGAATGGACCAGCACCAGGGTCAGCACCGCCCGCTCGCTCTCGCCCGGCCCCCCTCCCGGCGGCTCGTCGCGTACGAGCTCGTCGGCGTAACCCGAGATCCAGCGCTCGCGCTGCTGGACGAGCGTGCGCCCGCGGCGGGCGAGCATCTCGGTGAGGGTGCGCCGCAGCGCCGGGTCGCGCAGCGCGGCGAACCTCGCCTCCTGCACGGGCTCGGCGGCGTGCTCCACCACCATGAAGGCGGACACCAGCTCGGCCCTGCGACGCTCGTCGTAGCCGCTCAGCAGGTCGTCGAACTCGGCCACGCCCGGCTCCGCCCGGCTCCCCGCGCCCTGGTCGGGAGCGGCGGGCTCCGGGAGGGCGGCGGCGACCAGGCCCGCGTCGGGGACCACCGGCACGGCGCGGCGCTCCGGCTCGGGGATGCGGCGCACCAGGTCTTTCAGCACCGCGTGGGACTCCACAGGCCACAGCGCGCACCGCGGGCCGAGCGAGACGATGCCGCCGGCCACCACCACCCACGCCGAGTCGTGCAGCCGGCGCAGCGCCCCGATGGCCCAGTTGCGCATGAGGTCGTCGGTGCGGCCGATCAGCGCGCGGTAGGTGTCGAGCACCCGCTCCAGCGGCGCCGGCTCGCCCGGCCACGGGTCGGCCGACTGGTCGGCCCAGCAGCACTTGAGCACCGCCGCCAGCACCCGACGGGTCTCGCCGGCCCGCTCCACTGGCATGGGCGGCACCTGGTGCTCCTCCAGCAGCGACGGCGTCACCCCGTCGGGCCACACGGGCAGCGCCACCCCCGAGGAGTCCGGGCCGCTCAGCCTGGTCATGCCCGCGGGGGCCGGCGCGCCGGGCCCGAGCCGCAGCGGGCCTTGCGCGCGCGCCCGCGCGTGCGCGGCCTGATCGGCGGTCACGGCGTACGCTCCAGGTGGCCGTGGGAGAGCCAGGACGGCTCGCGGGACGGGTCGATCGTCAGCCCGTCCGACCAGGCCAGCCGGTAGGGCAGCTCCGGCCGCAGGTCGACGGTCGTCAGGTCGGCGAGCACCCGCCGGGCCGTGGCCCAGTCGGGGCCGAGCACGTCGGCCAGCGCCACCCGCGACTCCCCGCCCAGCAGGGACTCGACCAGCTCGCGCAGCCGCTCGACGGCCGCCTCCCGCGCGGCGCCGAGCGAGCCGTCGGGGCCCGGGTCGGGCAGCGTGGAGCGCGGCGGCGTGGGCTGGGCGGGCGCCGGCCGCGGCGCCTCGTCGACGGCGCGGGCGATCGCCGCCGGATCGTGCCACGGCGCCGGGGCGTCGAACACGAACCCGTCGAGCACCGCGGCCAGCCGCTCCTTGGTCGCCGTCTGGGCGAACGTGCGCCACGTCTCCGTCGGCAGCAGCGTCAGGTTGCGGGTGGTGCCGGCCGAGTCGGCCAGCCGCCCGGCCGCGCGGCGGGAGGCGTCGCTGTAGGCGTAGATCGCCGCCCGCAGGTCGGTGCAGACCCGGTCGAGCTCGGGCCAGCGGGTCAGGATCGTGCCGTGGACGCTCTGGGCGCGGCGGGCGATCTCCTCGGTGCCCCACAGCTTGGGCGCCTGCTCGCGCAGCTCCTCGATGGTGCCGGTGGTGAGCGTGATCAGCTCCAGCGCCCACAGCCGGAACGCCCGCGCCAGACCGGCCGCGCTCTGCCGGGCCTCCTCCATCGTGGTGCGCGGGTCGGCGACGTTGAGATCTTCGAGGGCGAGCAGCCGGTGCATCTCCGACTGGCCGCCGTCGTCCATCATCCGCCGGATGAACATCAGGCCGACCACGCTGGTGAACGACGCGCGGTAACGGAGCTGGTTGGGCTTGGGGAACACCTCGCGGATCGCGCCCAGCCCCTTGAGCACCCGCAGCCGGTTGTCGAACTGGTCGGCCGGATAGGCCCCGCAGGCCAGGCGCATCTGCTCGTGCGTCAGCCACTCCTCGCCCGCGTCGGCGAACGCGGCGAACAGCGTCTCGGCGATGTCGACCAGCACGGGGTCGTCGACCACCGCGCCGCTGTCGCGGGCCAGCGCCGCGAACATCCGGCGGTAGGTCGACAGCACCGCCTCATCGCTGAGCGCGGCGTCGAGGGTCAAGGGCTGCTCGGGCACGCGCACTAAGGTACGGCCTCCGGCCGACATTCTCCGCCGCGACCGGTCCGCCGCGCGCCGGGGGAGCGGGATGAGAGGGTGTGAGGTCGTGGGGGAACGGAAGAGCTGGGGCGTCGACCAGGTGCGGGCGCTGCTCGACATCGCCGAGGGCAAGGGATCCGACCGCGAGGAGGCCGAGAGCGCGGCCGCCCTGGCGGCCAAGATCCTCTACCGGATGGGGCTGGACGCGGACACCGTGCGCCGCGACGCCGCGAGCCCCGTCGGCACGTGGCGGCTGCCGATCGACACCAGCGGCGGGCACCACGTCGAGCGGGCCGAGGCCGTCTGGCTGGTGATCAGCGCGCTCGGCTGCATGGGCTGCCACGAGGGCGGACGCCGGCGCGACCGGGTGTCGCACGTGCGGCTCGTCGGTCCCGTGGAGGTGCTGAAGTCGCTGAAGATCCTGCTGCCCTCGGTGCTGATCCAGATGGAGCTGCGGTTCGGTCTCGCCTGGCGGGCCGAGCGGGCCAGGCACCCCGGCCTGCCCGCGCAGCTGCTGCGCCGCAAGCGGACGCTGTACCAGCGGGGCTTCTACCGCGGCTTCGGCAAGGGCCTGGCCGACAAGATGCGGGCCCGGGTGCGGGAGGTCGCCGACGAGGTCTCCGGCGGCGCGGGTGAGCTGGTGCTGGCCGGGCGCGAGGCGGCGGTGCGCGCCGAGTTCGAGCGCTGGGACACCAAGCCAGGCGCGTCCTCCTTCTACGACGAGACCGGGTTCGAGCGCGGCCGGGAGGCGGCCATGACAGCCGACCTCGGTGACAGGTCGATCAGCTGAGCAGGATGGGCGGGTGTGCGGCGTTGAGGGTGCTCCCCCCGGGCTGAGCGCCGGCGACGTCGTGCGGCGTCTCCTGAACCGGTGGTACGGCTCGCGCCCACGTTGAACGAGCACGTCGGCGCCGTCCTGCTTCATGACCTGAGGGACACGAGGGTGGCCCTGACAGGGCCAGTCCTGACGTGGTCTCCCTCCCCGTGAGCGCAGGGCCGAGACTCGGGGCATGAGCATGACGACCAACGAGATCGCCTACCTGAACGGCCAGCTGCTGGGCCGCCTCGCCACCGTGGGCCCCGGCGGGCGGCCGCACCTGGTCACCGTGGGCGTCTTCTACGACCCGGAGTCCGGCTGCGTCGTGATCGGGGGGCACGCCGGCACCGGCATGTCCGAGAGCAAGAAGTTCCGCGACGCGCGGCGGCATCCCGACGTGGCGTTCATCGTGGACGACCTGGCCTCTGTCGACCCGTGGACGCCGCGCGGCATCGAGATCCGGGGGCTGGCGGAGACGCACACCGCCGGCGGCGCCGAGCTGGGCGAGCGCATCGGCGCGAACATGCCGTTCGACCCGGCCTGGATCCGTATCCGTGCGCGCCGCGTCCGCAGCTGGGGGATCGACACCGGGCCGTTCGAGCTGTCCACCCGGGACGTGGTCTGACCGGCTTACTTACGCGAGCGGGTTCATCAGGTAGGCGCCCCCGACCACGGACGCCCCCGCCACCAGCAGGAAGAAGAACACGTAGAACCCGCCGGGCAGGAGGGTCAGCCGGGCCAGCTGGTCGGCGTCGGAGTCGCGCGCCTGGCGCCTGCGCCGCTTGCGCTGCAGCTCCAGGATCGGCCGGACGCCGCCGAACAGCAGGAACCACACCACCAGGAAGGCCACGATCTGCTGCACCTCGCCGGGCGCGTACATCGACAGCGCGAACACCGCCCCGCCCGACGCCAGCAGGATGAGCGCGCCGTACAGGTTGCGGATCAGCAGGAGCATGCACACCAGGAAGAGCAGCATCCCCCAGATCAGCAGCGTGATGTGCCCCTGGTCGGTCAGCCAGGCGGCGGCCAGCCCGAGCAGCGACGGCGCCAGGTAGCCCGCCAGCGCGGTCAGCACCATGCCGGGCCCGGTGGGCCTGCCCCTGGTCAGCGTCACGCCCGAGGTGTCGGAGTGCAGCCGGATGCCCTCCAGCTTGCGCCGGGTGAGCAGCGCCATGACGGCGTGGCCGCCCTCGTGGGCGATCGTGATCAGCCCTCTGGTGAGCTGCCAGGGCACGGTGAAGGTGACGATCGCCAGCGCGACCAGCGCGGAGACGACCACGACCCAGGGGTCGGGGTCAGGTTGCGCCTCGATCAGCTGAGCCCAGAGCTTGTCCATCGATTAGGAACCCTATCCGGGTAAAGTCACGGTCGTGGCCACAGAACTTGATTCTGATGAAGGGGTGCGCGCCTGGTGGGCGGCGCTCGGACTGCCCGGCCTGGTGGACCTGCACGTGCATTTCCTGCCCGAGCGGATGGAACGCCGGGTCTGGCACCATTTCCACCACGGCGGACCCCTCATGGGCAGCGGCTGGAAGATCGAGTACGAGTGGCCGGTCGCCGAGCGCGTGACCCGGCTGCGGGAGCTGGGGGTGACGGCCTTCCCCGCGCTCGCGTACGCGCACAAGCCCGGCATGGCGGCCGACCTCAACGCCTGGACACTCGGCTTCGCCGGCCGCACGCCCGGCTGCCTGCCCTCGGCCACCTTCTATCCCGAGCCCGGCGCCCCCGCCTACGTCCGGCAGGCCCTCGACCAGGGGGCCAAGATCTTCAAGGTGCACCTCCAGGTGGGCGACTTCGACCCGCGCCTGCCCGAGCTGGACGGCATCTGGGGGCTGCTGGCCGAGGCCGGCGTCCCCGTGGTGGTGCACGCCAGCTCGGTGCCCGTGCCCGGCGGGTACGTCGGCGCCGAGCCGATCGGCGAGGTGCTGCGCGCGCATCCCCGGCTGCGCGTGATCATCGCCCATCTCGGCATGCCGGAGTACGATCCGTTCTTCGCGCTGGCCGAGCGCTACGAGCGGGTGGCACTGGACACCACGATGGCTTTCACCGACTTCGCCGAGCTCGGCATGCCCTTTCCCGCCCGGCTCCGCCCCGCCCTGCGTGAACTCGGGCTGGCGGGGAAGGTGGTCCTCGGCAGTGACTTCCCGACGATCCCCCACCCGTACGCACACCAGCTGCACGCCCTCGACCGGCTCGGCCTCGGCGACGACTGGCTCAGGGCCGTGTGCTGGGACAACGGCCTGACCATGATTCGATAGCAGAGTGAACGATCGGCACGTGGCGCTGATAAGCGCCTTCTACGAGGCACTCGGCCGTGCTGATGCGGCGGCCATGGAGAGCTGTTACCACCCCGAGGTCAGCTTCGGCGATCCCGTCTTCCAGGAGCTGGAGGGCCGCGACAGGGTGATGGCGATGTGGCGGCTCCAGCTCAGCCGGGGCGTCGGCATGAAGGCCGAGTTCCACGGGGCGACGGCCGACGACTTCTCCGGCACCGCCCGCTGGACGGCCCGCTACCGCATGCCCAGCACGGGGCGGCAGGTGGTCAACGAGATAGAGGCGATGTTCCGGTTCGAGGACGACCTGATCATCAGGCACCACGAGGAGTTCGACTTCAAACGCTGGTCCAAGATGGCGCTGGGCCGCCCGCACGGGTTGCTGTTCGGGTGGACGCCGAGATGGCGGCAGATGATCCGCGAGCGCGCCATGGCACAGCTCGACGACTTCGCGACCTAGGAGCGACACAGGGAGCGACACGGGGAGCGACACACAGGAGGTGGCATGACCAGGGCGAGAGGGCGCCGGCGCGGCAGGCTGACACGCGAGCCGGCTCCCGAGAAGTCGATGGACCCCCGGCCCAGCGAGGATCAGCCCTACCGTCCGACGGTCATCAACAACACGATCTACCAGGACGGCCGCGCCATCGACAACCCCGGTTCGCTGGCCGACGCCTTCCAGTGCCTGAAGGACAAACCCGGCGCGCTCGCCTGGATCGGCCTGTACCGGCCGAAGGAGTGGGAGCTGGTCAAGCTCGCGGAGGAGTTCCAGCTGCACGAGCTGGCCGTCGAGGACGCCATCGTCGGCTCCCAGCGCCCCAAGGCCGACCGCTACGGCGAGACCCTGTTCGTGGTGCTGCGCGCGGCCACCTACCGGGACGAGGTGGAGGAGGTGGCCTTCGGCGAGCTGAACGTGTTCGTCGGCCCCGACTTCGTGCTGACCGTCCGCCACTCCGAGGCGCCCGACCTTCAGGTGGTGCGCAGGCGTATGGAGTCGGAGCCCGACCTGCTGCGCAAGGGCCCGCAGGCGGTGCTGTACGCGATCCTGGACGCGGTGGTCGACGACTACGCGCCGGTCGTGAAAGGGCTGCAGGAGGACATCGAGGAGATCGAGGTCCAGGTGTTCGGCGGCGACCCGGCCGTGTCCCGCCGCGTCTACGAGCTGTCGCGCGAGGTGATCGAGTTCCAGCGGGCCACCGCGCCGCTGGTGCGGCTGATCGACGGGTTCATCGCCGGCGCCGACAAGTACGGCGTCGACGAGGAGCTGCAGAGCTACCTGCGCGACGTGGCCGACCACGCCATCACGGTCAACGAGCGGGTGGCCTCCTTCCGCCAGCAGCTCCAGGACATCCTGGTGGTCAACTCCACCCTGGTCACCCAGGCGCAGAACGCCGAGATGGCCAGGATGACCGAGGTCAGCATCCAGCAGGGCGAGGAGGTCAAGAAGATCTCCGCCTGGGCGGCCATCCTCTTCGCGCCGACCGTGGTGGGCGGCATCTACGGGATGAACTTCGACCACATGCCCGAGTATCACTGGGCCCTGGGCTACCCGTTCGCGATCTCCCTCATGGCGGGGGTGTGCGTCATCCTGTACGTGATCTTCAAACGGCGCGGCTGGCTGTAGCGCCGGGCCAGGTCAGGAGAGCAGCTTGCGGGCTGCCTGCTCGATCTCCTCCTCCGACAGCAGCACGTGGTCGGCCGCCCCGCCCAGCGGGACGAAGCTGTCGGCCGAGGTCACCCGGGCCACCTGACCCTGGTAGCCGGCGTCGAGCAGCTCGGCCATGACGCCCTCGGACACGCCGCCCGAGTGGCGCGTCTCGTCCGCGATCAGGACCTTGCCCGTCAGCTCCGCCGCGCGCAGCAGGTCGGCCACCGGCAGCGGCGCCAGCCAGCGCAGGTCCAGCACCCGGCAGCTGAAGCCCTCCTGGGTGAGCCGCACCGCCGCCCGCAGGCTCATCCGCACCCCGTTGCCGAACGTCACGATCGTCAGGTCGCGCCCGTCGCCGTAGGAGCGGGCGCCGCCGATCGGCACGTGCGTCTCCGCCCAGCGCGACGGCGGGGCGTACGGGGCCAGCCAGCCGCCGTCGCCCTCCTCGAACAGGTCTCTGGTGTGGTAGAGCGCGATCGGCTCCAGGAACACGCACACCGACCCCTGCGTGCGTGCGGCCGCCAGGCACGTGCGGAGCATGGCGGAGGCGTCGTCGGGCCGGGACGGCGAGGCGATGATCAGGCCGGGGATGTCGCGCAGCGCCGCGATCGCGTTGTCGTTGTGGAAGTGCCCGCCGAACCCCTTCTGGTAGGCGTAGCCCGCGATCCGCACCACCATCGGGTTCGGGTAGGCACCTTGTGAGAAGAACGACAGCGTGGCGGCCTCGCCCCTGATCTGGTCGATCGCGTTGTGCAGGTAGGCCAGATACTGGATCTCCGGCACCGGCAGCAGCCTGGACACCCCCGCGCCCAGGGCCAGCCCGAGGATGGCCTGCTCGTCCAGATGGGTGTCGAACACCCGGGCGGGGCCGAACCTCTTCTGCAGCCCGCGGGTCACCCCGTAGACGCCGCCCTTCTTGGCGACGTCCTCGCCGAAGACCATCATCTCCGGGTAGACCGCGAGCGCGTCGGCGAGCGTGCGGTTGATCGACTGGGAGAGCGTCAGCGGCTTCTCCGACTCCGGCAGCGTCCCGGCGAACGTCCGCTCCCGCACCGCGCTCTCCGCCGCCACCGGGCTGATCTTGGCGACCAGGTCGGCGTCGTGCGGCGCGATCGGCTCCATGACCTCCTTCGCCGAGCGGAGCCGGGGCAGCCGGGTGGTCTCCAGCGCGATGCGCAGCACGTGCTCGCGGGCGAGCTCGTACCGTCTGAGCAGTTCCTCCGGCGTGGTCAGGCCCGCCTCGACGAGCAGCCGCGCGGTGCGCAGCAGCGGGTCGCGCGCCAGGTCGGCGCGGAGCTCGCGCTGGGTGCGGTACGCGGACTCGACGTCGGAGCCGGCGTGCCCCATCAGCCGCACCGTCGACAGGTGCAGGAACGCGGGGGTGCGGTGGGAGCGCACGTGCTCCACCGCCCGCACCGCCGTGTCGTACGCGGAAGCCAGGTCACAGCCGTCGGCCGCGAAGTACTCGATGCCGGGCCGCCTGGCGGACGCCTCCACCCAGCCTCTGGGGGTCCTGACGCTGATGCCGATGCCGTTGTCCTCGCACACGAACAGGATCGGCACCCGCTGCCCCTGGTAGGTGGCGTAGGCGGCGGTGTTGAAGCCCGACAGGGCCGTGGCGTGGTTGACCGAGGCGTCGCCGAAACTGCACACGGCGATCGCGTCGTCGGGCCACAGGCCCGCCGTGTCGAGCGCGCGGGCCCGCTCGATGGCGAACGCCACGCCCACCGCCCTCGGCAGGTGGCTGGCGATCGTGGACGTCTGGGGGATGACGGCCAGCTCGGGATGGCCGAACACCTTGTGCCTGCCGCCCGCGATCGGCTCCTCGGCGGCCGCCGTCAGGCCCATCAGGACGTCCCTGATGCCCTGTTCGGGCAGCCGCCCGGCCTGCTCGGACCTGGTCAGGTAGAACGCGCCGGACCGGTAGTGGAGCAGCGCGGGGTCGTCCGGGCGCAGCGCGGCGGCCACGGCCGCGTTGCCCTCGTGACCGGCCGAGCCGATCGTGTAGAAGCCCTCGTCCTGCTCGCGCAGCCAGCGGGCGGCGATGTCGAGCAGCCGGCTGTCGAGCTGGCGCTGGTAGAGCGTCCGGCACTGCTCTCCGGTGAGCGTGGCGCCCTCCCGCACCGGATCGCCGGGACCGCGGGCCGGGCCCGTCTGGAGGGTCTCCACTGCCTGGACGAAATGAGTCTCAACCATGTCGCGCGCCACATGCCGATTATGGCCGCTGAGCACCGTGTTCGTCTGCCAGTCACGGGCGACATGTGTTGGACCGGTCCTTTTGACATAGATCTATAACAGCTTGTCAGAATGGTGAACTTCGCCATTCGCCACCACGTCTACTGGTTTGACACGTGGCGCCCTCAAAGCCGCGTTGAAACCAACTGGGTATCCAGGAAAGGAACCCGAATGTCGTTACAACGCATCCGTACGATCGCCGTCGCGATGGCGGTGGGGGCCGGTGCGCTGGTCCTTACGCCACCCGCGTCAGCGCAGGTCAGCACAGCAGCAGCGCCGGCCGTCACCAAGGTGACGCTCAACCCGGCATCCCCGGTCGTGCTCTTCGAAAGCACCGCCAAGGTGACCTTCACGATCCAGGCGAAGGACGCCGAAAAGGCCACCATGGTCTTCACTCCGCCGGGTGTCAGCACCCAGCCGATCATCGAGGCCAAGAAAGTCGGGACGGACACCTTCCAGGTCGAGCACTCCGTCGGCACGGTGGGCACGTGGAACTACACCGCCACCGCCGTCAAGGGTGACGAGACGGGCCAGCTGAAGGGCACGTTCGACGTCAAGAAGGCGCTCGAGACCAAGATCGTCAGGTTCGACGCCAACCCCGACAGGGTCACGAAGGGCGACCGGGTCCGGCTCTCCGGCCAGCTCAGGGCCGGCGACCAGGGCTACGGCGGCCAGGAGGTCGCGATCAGCTTCCGCTCCCGCGGCTCCGACGACTTCCGCAAGGTCACCACGGACAAGACCAGCCGCAACGGCTGGTTCTCCGCGAGCGTGAAGCCGTGGCGCAGCGGCGAGTGGCGGGCCGAGTTCGCCGGCAACGCCGAGGCCAAGGCGTCGGTCAGCGACAGCGACGGCGTCCGCGTCCGCTCCCGGACCATCGACACCAGGATCGTCGGCTTCGACGCCTACTCGGAGCCCGTCGTCAAGGGCGACAAGCTGCGCTTCAAGGGCACCCTGCAGGCCGACGACCGGCGGGCGCTGCGCGGTGAGCGCGTGACCATCCAGTTCAGGGCCGTGACCTCCCGCCAGTGGACGGACGTCACCGGCGACCGCACCAGCCGGCACGGCCGCTTCCACGCCTCCACCACCGCCGAGCAGAGCGGCTGGTGGCGCGCGGTGTACGCGGGCGACCGCCGGGTCGACGGCTCGGTCAGCGGCCCCGACTTCGTGCGGGTCACCGAGCCGGTCGAGAAGGCCGACACCCGGGTCCTCGGCTTCAACGCCTACCCCGAGCCGGTCAAGCGCGGCCGTGATCTGAAGATCTGGGCCCAGCTCCAGGTCGACGACGACGGCACCTGGAAGGGCTACAAGGGCAAGGTGGACCTGTACTTCAAGTCCAACCGGTCCGACGAGTACAGGCTCGTGAAGTCCGCCTGGTCCAGCGACAGCGGCAGACTGTTCACCGAGGTCCGCGCCTGGACCTCCGGCCGCTGGCGTTTCGTCTACGAGGGCGACGACAGGACGAACGGCGACACCAGCCGCTCCGACTACGTCCGCGTGCGTCGCTGACATCGACGAGGCCCGGGGCGCCGCATCAGCGCCCCGGGCCTCACCATGTCCTCAGTTGACCCGTCGCTCCGGCGCGGTCGCCCCCAGGCTCGCGAGCATGGACATGATGTCGACCATGCCCAGCTTGAGCTCGCCGACGTCCTGCTTGAGCTGGCTCACGTCCTGCTTGAGCAGGTTGACGTCTTGCTGGAGGTCGTCGAGACGCCGCTCGAACCCGTCCATACGTCGTTCGAACCCGTCCATGCGCTGGTCGAACTTGTCCATGCGCTTGTCCAGCTTGTCGATCTTGTTGAGAACGTTGCGCCCGACGTCGTCGACACGGTCGTGCAGGGCGGAGAAGCGCTGTTCGATGCTCAGGTTGGGCACACCGCTCACTGTAGACCGTTCGAGAGCCGAGACCCTGATTTCCAGGTCATCGAATTTCGCCTGCAGATCCAACATGGAGTGATCCTCTCGAGGGGGTGACGTCGCTCCTTGCATCGGAAAGAATACTCTCCGTGAAGGGTGCTTGTGTTCGAACCCGAGAGGGCCGCCCCGGCTAATCGGCCCGCTTGAACTGGGCGATGCCCACCGCCAGCAGCCCCAGCCCCAGCGCCGCCACCAGCCCGAGCTCCACCGGCACGGGCACCTGCCAGCCGAACCACTGCACCCCCGGGTTCAGGGTCGCGTTCACCTCCGGCGGCACGTCCAGGTGGGAGAAGACGGCCTGGCGCATCGGGTCGACCGCGTACGTCATGGGGTTGACCACCGTCAGGGCGTGCAGCCACGACGGCAGGTTGGCCAGCGGGAACATGGCGCCCGACAGGAACATCATCGGCATGATCGCCATCTGCATCAGCCCGAAGAACGACTGCATGTTCTTCATCCGCGCCGCCAGCATCACGCCGAAGGCGGTGATCGTGAAGGCCGCCAGGAACATCTCCGCCAGCAGCGTGAGCATCAGCGTGGGCGAGTACGGCACCCCCACCATCCCCGCCATGGCCAGGATGACGATGCCCTGGCCGGTGGCCACGATCGCGCCGCCGAGACACTTGCCCACCACGATGGCCGTGCGCGACACCGGCGCGACCAGCATCTCGCGCAGGAACCCGAACTCGCGGTCCCACACGATGGACCCCGCCGAGAACATGCCCGTCATGATCACCGTCATGGAGATCATGCCGGGATACATGAAGGTGCGGAAGTCCACGCCCGGGATCGACGCCTGGACCAGCGACCCCAGGCCGGTGCCCATGACGAACAGCCACAGCACCGGCTGCAGCAGCATCGAGAGCATGCGGGTGCGGTCGTTGAGGAAGCGCAGCATCTCACGGTGCAGGACCACCTTGATGGCCCGCAGGTCGTGCGCGGCGCTGCGGGCCGGCACCCGCACGCGGATCGCCTGTGTCGTCATCGTTCACCGCCTCGCCATCGCGCGCATGAAGGCCATCTGGTCGTCTCCGGACTCGGCGTCGCGGATCGTGGAGCCGGTGTAGTTCATGAACACGTCGTCCAGCGACGGCCGTGACACGCTCACCGACGTGATCGGCATGCCGAGCTCGGCGAACAGCCGCGGCACGAACTCCTCGCCCGAGGCCACGGCGAACGTCACCGCCCCCTCGTGCACCGCCGCCTCCAGCCCGAACCGCTCACGCAGCGCCTTGATCGCGGCCTCGTCGTCACGGGTGTGGATCTGCACCCGGTCCTTGCCGACGCTGGCCTTGAGCCGCTCGGGAGAGTCGATCACCACGATCTCGCCGTGGTCGATGATCGCGATCCGGTCGCAGTACTCGGCCTCGTCCATGTAGTGGGTGGTCATGAAGATCGTGATGTCCTCGCTGACCCGCAGCTCGTTGATGTAGCCCCAGATGGCCGACCGGGTCTGCGGGTCGAGCCCGACCGTCGGCTCGTCCAGGAACAGCACCCGCGGCGAGTGGAGCAGGCCGCGGGCGATCTCCAGCCGCCGCTTCATGCCGCCGGAGAACGTCATCACCTTGGCGTCCTTGCGGTCCCAGAGCGCCACCATCTCCATGACGCGCTTGATCCGCTCGTCGACCACGCTCTTGTGCACCCCGTACAGCTCGGCGTGGAAGCGCAGGTTCTGCTCGGCGGTCAGGTAGCCGTCGAGGGTGGGGTCCTGGAAGACCAGGCCGATGTTCCTGCGCACCTCGTCGCGCTCCCTCACCACGTCGTGGCCGGCGACGGAGGCGGTGCCGCCCGTCGGGTTCGCGAGCGTGCAGAGCATGCTGATCGTGGTGGTCTTGCCGGCGCCGTTGGGGCCGAGGAATCCGAAGACCTCGCCCGGCGACACCTCGAAGTCGACGCCCTTGACGGCCTCGACCTTCCCGTACGTCTTGGTCAGCCCTCGTACGACGACGGCCGCGTCCTCGCTCATCAATCCTCCGCCAGAATCTGGAACACGGACTTGCGCGTCTGCCTGAGCAGCTTCTTGGCCTCGGCGACCTGGCGGTCGTTGGCCGTCCTGGTCAGGTGGACGAACGCCTCGCCGAGCTGCCCCCACAGCAGGCGCAGCTCGTGCCGGTCCTCCGGCACGGTGCTCGCCACCTCGTCCCACGGCGCGGGGGCGGCGCTCAGGCGTCCCGCCTCGTCGCGGCCCTCCTCCGTCAGGCGGTAGGTGCGGCTGCCGCCGGCCTCGCCGCCGGTGACCAGGCACTCGTCCTCCAGCTGCTGGAGCGCGGGGTAGACCGAGCCGGGGCTGGGCCGCCACACGCCGCGGCTGCGCGCCTCGATGTCCTGGATCATCTGGTAGCCGTTCTTGGGCTCCTCGCCGAGCAGCAGGAGCAGCGCCGCCCGGACGTCGCCGCGCCGCACCCGCGGCCCCGCCTCCATGCCGGGGGTGCCCGGCGGGGGCGGCGGCATCGGCGGGTGCGGGAATCCGTGTCGTCCATGTGGATCAATCATTACATCTCCCAACTATCGAGATGTTCTGACGATATATCTAGATAGTTGAGGCGGCAATGCCCTTTCTGGCGACTCTCGTCTGTGTTAGCGCTCGTTAACAGCTGCCCGGAGCGCAGCCCCGGCCATGGCGTGCAGCAGCGGGCGCATCGCCCCGGGCGGGAGCTCGCCCGCGCTGTGCGGGGTCGAGTTCAGCAGGCCGAAGACGGCGTGCGTGGCGGCCCGCAGCCGGGACGCCGGGCACGACGGGTGGAGCTCGGCCAGCACCCCCACCCACTCCTCGACGTAGAGCCGCTGCAGCCGCCGGATCTGGCGCCGCTCCGGCTCCGGCACGTTGCCCAGCTCGCGGTCGTGCACGGTGATCAGCGCCGGCTGCTCGAGCGCGAACGTGATGTGCGCGTCGAGCAGCGCGTCCAGGATCTCGGCCGGGCCGGCGGAGGCCGTGACGACCGCGACCGCCGACTCGCGCAGCCGCGAGCTGATGTCGAGCAGCAGCTCCGCCAGCAGCGCCTCCTTGCCGCTGAAGTGGCGGTAGAGCGCCGGCCCCGAGACGCCCACCGCGCCGCCGATGTCCTCGATCGGCACGCCGTGGAAACCGCGCGCCGCGAACAGCCTCGCGGCGGCGTCGAGGATCTCGGCACGCCTGTTGCCGCGATTGCGGGTAGGTGTCGGGGCAGTCGTCACAGTCACATCATGCTAGACGGTTGAGTTAATGGCCACTAACATCACGACCATGACGAGAGGGCAGAGATGAGCGACTGGCCGATACTCAAGTCGGCCGCCGACCCCGGGAGCGAGGCGTACAGGAGCAACGCCGAGCTCAACGAGCGGCTCGCCGCAGAGCTCCGCGACCGCCTCGCCACCGCCGCGCTCGGCGGGCCCGAACGGTCGCGCAGCCGCCACGTCGAGCGCGGCAAGCTGCTGCCCCGCGAGCGCGTCGACGGCCTGCTCGACCCGGGCTCGCGGTTCCTGGAGCTGTCGCCGCTGGCCGCGAACGGCCTCTACGACGACCAGGCGCCCGCCGCCGGCATCATCACCGGCGTCGGCCGGGTCTCCGGCCGCGAGTGCGTGGTCGTGGCCAACGACGCCACCGTCAAGGGCGGCACCTACTACCCCATGACCGTCAAGAAGCACCTGCGCGCGCAGGAGGTGGCGCTGCACAACCACCTGCCGTGCGTCTACCTCGTCGACTCCGGCGGCGCGTTCCTGCCGAAACAGGACGAGGTGTTCCCGGACCGCGAGCACTTCGGCCGCATCTTCTACAACCAGGCCACGATGTCCGCGCGGGGCATCCCGCAGATCGCCGCCGTGCTCGGCTCCTGCACCGCGGGCGGCGCGTACGTGCCCGCCATGAGCGACGAGGCCGTCATCGTACGGAACCAGGGCACGATCTTCCTGGGCGGCCCGCCTCTGGTGAAGGCGGCCACCGGCGAGGAGGTCACGGCCGAGGAGCTCGGCGGCGGCGACCTGCACGCGCGCGTCAGCGGCGTCACCGACCACCTCGCCGAGGACGACGCGCACGCGCTGGCGATCGTCCGCGACATCGTCTCCACGCTCGCGCCGCGCGCCCCGCGCCCGTGGCCGGTGGCCGCGCCGGAGCCGCCCGCCCACGATCCGCGCGACCTCTACGGGATCGTCCCCGCCGACACGCGCCGGCCGTACGAGGTGCGCGAGGTGATCGCGCGGCTGGTTGACGGGTCCCGGTTCCTGGAGTTCAAGGCCGAGTACGGGCCCACGCTGGTCACCGGGTTCGCCCATGTCCACGGCCACCCGGTGGGCATCCTGGCCAACAACGGCATCCTGTTCGCCGAGTCCGCGCTCAAGGGCGCGCACTTCATCGAGCTGTGCGACCAGCGGCGGATCCCGCTGCTGTTCCTGCAGAACATCAGCGGGTTCATGGTCGGCAAGGCGTACGAGGCGGGCGGCATCGCCAAGCACGGCGCCAAGATGGTCACGGCCGTGTCGTGCGCCCGGGTGCCCAAGTTCACGGTGGTCATCGGCGGCTCGTTCGGAGCGGGCAACTACGCGATGGCCGGGCGGGCGTACGCGCCGCGCTTCCTGTGGATGTGGCCGAACGCCCGCATCTCGGTCATGGGCGGTGAGCAGGCGGCGAACGTGCTCACCACGGTGGGCTCCTCTGCGGGCGGGGCCGACCCCGAGGCGATCCGGGCCCAGTACGAACACCAGGGCAACCCGTACTACTCCACCGCCAGGCTGTGGGACGACGGCGTGATCGACCCCGTCGACACCCGCACCGTGCTCGGCCTGGCCCTGTCCGCGGCGGCCAATGCCCCGCTCGAACCCGCCGGCTACGGCGTCTTCCGGATGTGATCATGACTGATTCCCTGTTCGGCCGGGTGCTGGTCGCCAACCGGGGCGAGATCGCCGTCCGGGTCGTCCGCACCCTGCGCGCGCTCGGCATCGGCGCGGTCGCCGTGCACACGGCCGCCGACGCGGGCGCGCGCCACGTGATCGAGGCTGACGAGGCCCACCAGATCCCGAAATATCTGGATATCGAGGCGATCGTGGAGGTGGCCCGGCGCTCCGGCGCGGCGGCCGTCCACCCCGGCTACGGCTTCCTGGCCGAGAACGCCGCCTTCGCCCGCCGCTGCGCGGAGGCCGGGCTGGTGTTCGTCGGGCCGCCGGCGGACGCCATCGAGGCGATGGGCGACAAGATCCGCGCCAAGCGCACCGTGTCGGACGCCGGAGTGCCCGTGGTGCCGGGCGCGGCCGAACCCGGCGACGAGCTCTCGACCTGGTCCGGCTTCCCCGCCCTGATCAAGCCGTCGGCGGGCGGCGGCGGCAAGGGCATGGTGCTGGTCAGGTCGGCGGCGGAGCTGCCGGACGCCCTGGAGTCCGCCCGGCGCACGGCCACGGCCGCCTTCGGCGACGGCACCCTCCTGATCGAGCGCTATGTGGAGCGGCCCCGGCACATCGAGATCCAGGTTCTCGCCGACGGCCACGGCACCGTCGTCCACCTGGGCGAGCGCGAGTGCAGCCTGCAGCGCAGGCACCAGAAGATCGTCGAGGAGGCCCCGTCGCCCTTCGTCGACGCGGAGACCAGGGCCCGCATGGGCGCCGCCGCCGTGGAGGCCGCCCGCGCGGTCGGCTACGTCGGCGCGGGCACCGTCGAGTTCATCGTCGACGGCGCCACGGGCGCCTACCACTTCATGGAGATGAACACCCGTCTCCAGGTCGAGCACCCCGTCACCGAGCTGGTCACCGGCCTCGACCTGGTGGAGCTGCAGCTCCGGGTGGCGGCCGGCGAGCCTCTCCCGTTCACCCAGGACGAGGTGCGGCTCGACGGCCACGCGGTCGAGGCGCGCGTCTACGCCGAGGACCCGGCGCGCGGCTTCCTGCCCACCGGCGGCCGCGTCCTCGCCCTGCGCGAGCCCTCCGGTCCGGGAGTACGGGTCGACTCCGGGCTGCTGGAGGGCGGAGTGGTCGGCAGCGAGTTCGACCCGATGCTGTCCAAGGTCATCGCCTGGGCCCCGGACCGGGCGGGAGCGCTCCGTGCCCTCGACCGCGCCCTGAGCGAGACCGTGGTGCTCGGGGTCACCACCAACGTGCCGTTCCTGCGAGCCCTGCTCGCCCACGAAACCGTCCGCGCCGGTGACCTGGACACCGGCCTGGTCGAACGAGCCCTCCCAGACCTCCTCACTACCGACCCAACCCGCGCAGAAGCGGCCCGCACGGACCAGACCCGCGAGGACGGGGGTCGTGCGGATGCGGCTCGCACGAACGCGGGTGGTGCGGATCAGGCCCGCGAGGACGGGGACCGTACAGATGCGGCCCGCGCGGACCAGGGCCGTACAGATGTGGCTCGCGCGGACGTGGCTGGGGTCGCCGTGGCTCGTATGGGGCGCGGGGTGCCCTTGGACGCGCTGGCGGCCGCCGCGCTCGTGTTTCACGATCAGCCGGTGGGGCGTGACCCGTGGGAGGTCATGGACGGCTGGCGGGTCGGGGAGCGGGCGTGGACGACGTGGCGGCTGGAGACGCGTGACGGCGTGCACGCCGTCCACGTGCGCGGCCTGCCCCGGGAGGGCGCCGAGGTCAGGGTGGCGGACGGCCCGCCCGTTCCGGCCGTCCTCCGCACGTACGCGGACGGTCCCGGATCGCCGGGGCCGTACGGGGGTGGGGTCGTCGTCACTGTGGACGGTCGTACGACGCGCTACGTGTGCGCCCGGGACGGTGAGACGGTCTGGCTCGGCCGGGACGGGCACGCCTGGCCCGTCACCCGCCACCTGATCGGCGACCCGGGCGACCGCGCAGGCGCCGCGGGGAGCGGTGACGGCGTGGTCAGGAGCCCGATGCCCGGCACCGTCCTGGTGGTCAAGGCCCAGGTCGGCGACCAGGTCAAGGAAGGCCAGCCGCTGGTGATCGTGGAGGCGATGAAGATGGAGCACACCGTCACCGCCCCACGGGACGGCCGCGTCGCCGAGCTGCCGGCGCAGGCCGGCCGGCCCGTCGACATGGACGCCGTGCTGGCCGTGGTAGAGGAGGGATGATGGCGCGCGCGTACCCGATGGAGGGCCTGCCGCAGCAGGTCACCGTCTACGAGGTCGGCCCCCGCGACGGCCTGCAGAACGAGGCGGCGATCGTGCCCGTCGAGGTCAAGGCCGAGTTCATCGACCGGCTCGCCGACGCCGGGCACAAGGTGATCGAGGCGACCAGCTTCGTGCATCCGAAGTGGGTGCCCCAGCTCGCGGACGCGGAGCAGCTGCTCGACCGGCTGCACCGCAGGCCCGGCGTCCGCTACCCGGTGCTCGTGCCGAACGAGCGCGGCCTGGACCGGGCGCTGGAGCGGGGCGTCGACGAGATCGCCGTCTTCGCCAGCGCCACCGAGACGTTCGCCGCCAAGAACCTCAACCGGAGCCTGGAGAGCCAGTTCGAGATGTTCGAGCCGGTGGTCGCCCGGGCGCTGGAGAACGGCGTTCGGGTGCGCGCGTACGCGTCGATGTGCTTCGGCGACCCCTGGGAGGGCCCCACGCCCGTCTCCCAGGTGGTCGCGGTCGGGGAGCGGCTGCTCGGGCTGGGCTGCTACGAGCTGTCGCTGGGCGACACGATCGGCGTCGGCACGCCCGGCCACGTCACCGCGCTCATCGAGGCGTTCACCTCGCCGGACAAGCTCGCCGTCCACTTCCACGACACCTACGGGCAGGCGCTCGGCAACACCCTGGCCGCGCTCAGGGCGGGCGTCACCACCGTGGACGCCTCCACCGGAGGCATCGGCGGCTGCCCGTACGCCGAGTCCGCCACCGGCAACCTGGCCACCGAGGACCTCGTCTGGATGCTGCGCGGGCTCGGCATCGAGACCGGCCTCGACCTGGACAAGCTCGTGGCCACCAGCACCTGGCTGGCCGCCCGGCTGGGCCGGCCCAGCCCCTCCCGCGTCGTCCAGGCCCTCGCGAAAGGCTGACCCATGCTGACACCCGAACACGAAGAGCTGCGCAAGACCGTCGAGGCCTTCGCCCGCGAGGTGGTCGCCCCCGTCATCGGCGGCTACTACGAGCGCGAGGAGTTCCCGTACGACATCGTCCGCCAGATGGGCGCGATGGGCCTGTTCGGCCTGCCCATCCCCGAGCAGTACGGCGGCATGGGCGGCGACTACTTCGCCCTCTGCCTGGCGCTGGAGGAGCTGGCCAGGGTCGACTCCAGCGTGTCGATCACCCTGGAGGCGGCGGTGTCGCTCGGCGCGATGCCCATCCTCCGGTTCGGCACCGGGGAGCAGCGCGACCACTGGCTGCCGAAGCTGGCCGCGGGGGAGATGCTGGGCGCGTTCGGCCTGACCGAGCCGGGCGGCGGCTCGGACGTGCCCGGCGGCATGCGCACCACCGCCGTGCTCGACGGCGACGAGTGGGTGATCAACGGGACGAAGGCGTTCATCACCAACTCCGGCACCGACATCACCGGCGTCGTCGGCGTCGCCGCGCTGACCGGCGAGCGGGAGATCTCGACCATCCTCGTCCCCGCGGGCACGCCGGGCTTCACCGTGTCGAAGAAGTACTCCAAGGTCGGCTGGAACGCCTCGGACACGCGCGAGCTGTCGTTCTCCGACTGCCGGGTGCCCGCCGCCAACCTGCTCGGCGAGCGCGGCCGTGGCTACGCCCAGTTCCTGCAGACGCTGGACGAGGGCCGCATCGCGATCGCCGCACTCAGCGTCGGCCTGTCGCAGGGCTGCGTGGACGAGTGCCTGAAGTACGTGCGCGAGCGCCGCGCCTTCGGCCACCCGATCGGCCATTACCAGGCCATCCAGTTCAAGATCGCCGACATGGAGGCCCGCGCCCACACCGCCCGCCTGGCCTATTACCACGCGGCCGAGAAGATGCTCGCGGGCGTCCCGTTCAAGAAGGAAGCGGCGATCGCCAAGCTCGTCTCGTCCAACGCGGCCATGGACAACTCCCGCGACGCGACGCAGATCTTCGGCGGGTACGGATTCATGAACGAGTTTCCGGTGGGCCGTTTCTACCGCGACGCGAAGATCCTGGAGATCGGCGAAGGAACGTCCGAGGTGCAGCGCATGCTCATCGCCCGCCAGCTCGGATTGGGTGATCTGTGAATTGGCGGATGTCCTTCGCCGCAGGGCGCTAGGATTCGGCGCATCGCACTCGATCGGCGGAGGGCGGACTCTGGGGTGAGCCCACAAGGAGCACACTGGTCCATCTCCGGCGCGGTGATGACGGACTGCCTCGTTTCCCCTTAACCATGAGGATGAAATGCTGGATCCGTCACAGGATCACCTGCGATGGTGGTTCCTGAAAATCTATATGATCATTCTGTCCGGTTTGATCATGGTCACTGTGCTCGCCGGGGCTTTCCTGGACGAGAAGGCATGGGCCCAGGTCAAGCCGGAGCTCGCGGATATCAGGCTCTGGACCTTCCAGATAGGCATGATCATCGTCGGGAGCTATCTGTTCTCCGACGGTAGAAGGAGTTGAGCGCGCCCCGGTCGCCCGCAATCGGCGGGTGGCCGGGGCGTTCTCGTCGCGCCGGCGGGTTCGACCCGTCACTCTGCTGCTTGTCATAGGGGACATATCGCTCGAATGTCGTCAGAGTGGCGACATATGCGAATTTACGGGTAAGTAGGAACAATGCCCGTAGTGTGATTTTATGTACCCGAGTTGTACCTTTTTCTAACTGACCCCGAAAGTCGCCACTTGTGGTGGCTGGGGCTTTTCTTCTACGCTGGGTTTGACGAAGACGGTCGCCAGGCGCGACTAATGTCGTTCTTGTGAAACCGCCGTCAGCGTCAGGGTATGAGTCCGTACAGCCGTATCCATCGAGTGCAACTGTCTCGGGGTGATCCTCCGAGCCGTACGGTTGTGTGTCTGTTTCAACCCATCCCTCCCGTAGCGAGGGAGGAGGGGCCTCCTGTCGGCCGACGTCGCATTGTGCAGACAGGAGGCCCTTTCTCATGAAAGCTTAGGCGAGGCAGAGAGAATATGAAAGAGTCTAGCTTTTCTTATGTTCTACCTCGGAGGGGCTATGTGTACCGGAGTGGTAAATCCTTGCCACCCCGGCCCGCCCGCGTTCCGTCGAAGGTGTCGCGGCACTTCTTCGTGTATGGTATGAATGTCGTTTTTGTGCCGCGCACCCTGTCGCCACCCTCGGCAGGCCGGGTCCGGGCGATCCGCGACTCATGAGTGTTGGACTCGGGAACGGGGCGCGATCTAGTGTCATACGTCATGACGGCTGACGATCTTCTTATCCGGAGGGTGGAGAAGTCCGACGCGGACGACGTGTTCGCGCTGGCGCGCGAGTTCGGTCTCACCTTCCGGCCCGAGCGCGAGGCCTTCGACGCCGCGCTGCCGCTCCTGCTGAAGGACGAAGACACCCTGCTGCTCGCCGCCGTCGTCGACGGGCGCGTCCACGGCTATCTGCTCGGCTACGTCCATCTGACGCTCTTCGCCAACGGGCCCGTCGCCTGGGTGGAGGAGGCGATGGTGCAGTCGGGGTCGCGCCGGCAGGGCATCGGGCGCGGCCTGCTCGTGGAGTTCGAGAAGTGGGCGCGCGACCGCGGCGCCCGCTACGTGGCGATGGCGACCCGGCGCGCGCCGGAGTTCTACCACGCGCTCGGTTACGAGGCTTCTGCCACTTTCTACCGTAAGGTGCTGCGCTGACCTTGTCGTAGGGGGATGGCATGCTTGGTGCGTGACCATCCACCAGGTGAGCCCCCTGTTCGTCGGCCGTGCCGGCGAGCTCGACCTGCTCCTGGGCGTGCTGGGTGAGACGCGCGGCGGCGCCGCGGCCACCGTGCTGGTCGGCGGCGAGGCCGGGGTGGGCAAGACCCGGCTCATGGGGGAGTTCACCGACCGGGCCGGCGACGCGCTGGTGCTCGTCGGCGGCTGCCTGGAGCTCGGCACCGAGGGCCTGCCGTTCGCCCCGTTCACCGCCGTGCTGCGCTCCCTGGTGCGCACGCTCGGCCGCGACCGGGTCGCGGAGCTGGTGCCCGGCGGCACGACCCGAGGACTGGCGCGGCTGCTGCCCGAGTTCGGCGAGCCCGACCGCGACGGCGCCGAGGCCAGGGCGCGCCTGTTCGAGCAGCTGCTCGGCCTGCTGGAGCGGCTGGCCGAGGACCGGCCGGTCATCCTGGTCGTGGAGGACGCCCACTGGGCCGACCGCTCCACCCGCGACCTGCTCTCCTTCCTGGTGCGCTACCAGCGCGGCACCGGCCGCCTGATGATCGTCGTCACCTACCGTTCCGACGAGCTCCACCGCGCCCACCCGCTGCGCCCGCTCCTCGCCGAGCTATCCAGGGTGGCGTGGGTGTCCCGGGTGGAGCTGAGCCGGCTCAGCCGCCGCGAGGTCGCCGCCCAGGCGGCGGGCATCCTCGCCCGCGAGCCGTCGCCCGCCGACATCGAGCGGGTCTACTCGCGCAGCGAGGGCAACCCGCTGTTCGTGGAGGCGCTGCTGAGCGAGGACGGCTCCGGTGGCCTGCTCCCGGAGTCACTGCGCGACCTGCTGCTGGCGAGCGTGGAGCGGCTGCCCGACGAGACGCAGGAGCTGCTGCGCATGGCCAGCGCCGGCGGCCAGCGCATCGAGCACGACCTGCTGGCCGCCGTCACCGGGTTCGACGAGACGGCGCTGGCCGCCCGGCTGCGCCCCGCCGTGGCGGGCAACGTGCTCGCCGTCGACGGCGAGGGCTACGCCTTCCGCCACGCGCTGATCCGCGAGGCGCTCCACGACGACCTGCTGCCCGGCGAGCACACCCGGCTCCACACCCGCTTCGCCGAGGCGCTGGAGCGCGACCTGTCGGTCCTGCCCGCGCCGCGCGGCGCTATCGAGCTGGCCCACCACTGGCACGCCGCCCGCGACACCACCTGGGCGCTCACCAGCGCCTGGCACGCCGCCGCCGCGGCCCGTCGCTCCACCGCCTACGACGAGCAGCTGCGCATGCTCTCGCGGGTGCTGGAGCTGTGGGACCACGTGCCCGACGCGGCGGAGCGCACCGGCCGCGGCCACGCCGACGTGCTGCGCCAGACGGCCGTCGTGGCCCACCTCGCGGGCGAGTACGACCGCGCCGCCGCGCTCGCCTCGGCCGCGCTCGGTGAGATCGACCGCGCCGCCGACCCGGTGGCGGCCGCCCGCGTGCTGCGGCTGCGCGGCCTCATCCGCTACGACCTGAGCCGCCCCGGCCACATCGACGACCTGTACGAGGCGGCCGCCCTGGTCCCCCCCGAGCCGCCGAGCAGGCTGCGCGGCCAGGTGCTGGAGTCGCTGGCCCGCATGCTCCACCGGCCCGACCGGCGCGCCGAGCGGATCGCCACCGCCGAGCAGGCCATCGAGATCGGCCGCCGGGCCGGCGACGACACCGTCCAGGCACAGGCCCTGATCAGCCTCACCTGGACCAGATGCCTGCGCTTCGCCGAGATCGACGAGCACCGCGGCGGCTACGCCGAGGCGCGCCGGCTGGCGGTCCGCGCCGACGCCTACAACGCGCTCATGCGCGTGGCCATCTCCGAGTCCGACAGCCTGGAGGGCGCCGGACGCCACGAGGAGGCGGCCCAGGTCGCCCGCGACGGCATCGCGCTGGCCGAGCGCTACGGGCTGGCCCGCACGTCCGGCACGTTCCTGTCGATCAACCTGGCCGAGCCGCTGATGTCGCTCGGCCGCTGGGACGAGGCGCTGGAGGTGATCGAGCACGCCCTGGAGCTGGTGCCGCCCCCGCCCCACCAGACCGGGCTGCGCGGCTTCGCCACCGACATCGCGCTGGCCCGCGGCCGGCTCGACCAGGCCGCGGAGCTGCTGGCGGCCATCGAGCGCATCGTGGTGCGCGGCTCGTTCCGCGAGCAGACCGTGCTGCCCCACGGCCGCCGCGAGGCGGAGCTCCTGCTGGCCCGCGGCCGGGTCGACGAGGCGCGGGAGGCGGGCCTGCGCCTGCTGCGCTCCCACGACCTGAGGGCCGAGCCGCGCTACTCGTGGGGGCTGCTGGCGTCGCTGGCCGAGCTGGGCGGCCCGGTGGTGGCCGAGGTCCGCGCCCTCGCCGAGCGGCTGCCCGCCGACGGCGATCTGCAGCAGGCCCAGCGGCTCACCGTCACCGCCATGACCGTGACGGAGGACGACCCCGAGGCCCGGCTCATCTCCTGGGACGCGGCCGTGGCGGCCTGGGAGGCGCTGCGCAACCCGTACGCGCGAGCCAGGGTCTGCGAGGGGGCCGCGCACGCCGCGCTGGCGTGCGGCGACCGCGAGCACGCGGCGGCGCCGCTGGCCACGGCGGACGAGCTGGCGCGGCGGCTCGGCGCGCGGCCGCTGCTGGCGCGGGTCGACGCGCTGGCCAGGCGGGCCGGGATCGCCCTGGCGGACCAGTCCGCGCCCGGCGGGCCGCCGCTCGGCCTGACCGCCCGCGAGCTGGAGGTGCTGCGCCACGTCGCCAGGGGCCGGAGCAACCGCGAGATCGCCGCCGAGCTGTTCATCGCCGTCAAGACGGTCAGCGTGCACGTGTCCAACATCCTCGCCAAGCTCGGCGTCGCCTCCCGGGGCGAGGCCGCAGCCAAGGCCCACGCGCTGCGCCTGTTCGGCGAGTGAGCGGCCTCAGCCCGTGAGCTGGGCCTCCAGGCGGTAGCCGTCGACCGTCACGTACACCTGGTCGCCGGGGCGGGCGTTGAGCCGCATCAGCACCGGCTGGAGAGAGTCGAACACCGGCTGCTGACCCTGCCACACCAGCACGATCGCGTTGTCGCCCGGGCCGGTGACCGACAGCAGCGTGCCGGGGCGCATGCCGAGCTGGGCCGCGTAGTTCTGCGGCACCGGCACGGGGCCGCCGCGCAGGTGCTCGGGCTTGACCTCGATGCGCTGCCAGCGGCGCGGATCCGACGACGGGCTCGGAGGCGGCGGCGGGGGAGTGGCCGGGGTGCCGGCCAGGTGGCCCTGGAGCATCGGCGAGCGGCCGTTGGAGAGGGCCGACAGCGTCGCGAGCGCGGCCGACGGGTCGATGGAGTTGGCCGCGGCGGCGGGGATCGGCTGGCCGCCCCTGTGGTGGTGCCCGTTGGCGCCGGGGGTGCGGCGCGGCAGCGGCTGCGGCGGGCCATCGGACGCGGCGACCGGGTCGTGGACCTGCTCGGGCGGCAGCGCGTCCAGCCACGCCTTGGCCGAGTGGGCGCGGATGCCCAGCTCCGCCATCAGCTCCACCATGTCCGCGTCCGGCTGGGCCGAGGCCAGCAGCCTGCGGGTACGGGCCTGCAGTCCCTGGATGTCGCCGACGACCAGCCAGCCGTCCTGGAGGCGGCGGTCCGGCATCAGCGTGACCAGCACCCGCCACAGCGGGGTGCGCAGGGACGGCACGGTCGCGGGATGGGCGGGGTCCGCGCCGATCAGCTGATCCTCGGTCGCGGCGGCGCCCAGCCACTCGGTGAGCCGGAACATGTGCCCGGTGATCGGGGCCGACTCCGACGAGCGCAGCCAGGTGAGCACCCGCTCCTCGGCGGTGCGCTGCGCCTGGGAGAGGATCTCGCGCTCGACGAGCATCTTGTGCGCGAGCGTGCGCAGGCTGACCGGGTCCTCGGCGAACAGGCGGTGCTCGGCCACGGCCAGCTCCAGCTTGTTCAGGCCGCGGAACAGGCTGTCGACCACTCTGACCATCGCGTGGTCGGTGTCGGACGGCACAGGGGCGGGCTGGGAGCCGTACGAGGCGGACCCGCCGGGGAGGCTCGGCAGGGAGCCGGTGTGCGGGCCGGAGGAGTCGGCCGCGGCGGGGCGCTGCGGCAGCGGGCTCTGGCCCCCGCCCACGGCGGGGAAGGAACCGGTGGACCGCTGGTCCCGGCCGACGGCGGGAAAGGAGCCCGTGGAGCGCTGGTCGCGGCCGACGGCGGGGAAGGATCCGGTGGAGCGCCGGCCCTCGTCCGGGGACGAGCTCTGCGACCGCTGGGGGTCGCCGGGGAACGAGCCGGGAGCGCGCCGGCTGTCGCCGGGGAAGGACCCGGGGGACCGCTGTTCCTCGGCCGGAAAGGAGGCCGCCGGACGCCGGGGTTCGCCGCCCGGCCGCGCGTCGTCGCCCACCCTGGGGAAGGAGCCGGTGTTCCGGCGCTCGTCGGCGGGGGCGGGGAAGGCTCCGGTGTTGCGGCGCTCGTCGGCGCGCTGCGGCAGCGGCTCGCCCTTGGCGGGGCCGCCGTTCGGGCCGGCGAAGGCGCCGGTGCCCTCGAACGCGGCCGCCGGTCGCTCGCCCCCGGCGGGGAAGGAACCGGTGCCGGACGCGCCGCGCTGGACCGGCCTGGTGACCTCGGGATGCCCGGCCACGGCTTCCGGCCGGGCCGCCAGCCTGCCGAGCACCTCGCGGAAGACCGTACCCATCACCGTCTCGGGGGTGGACCCCGGCGCCTTCAGGTCGGCCGGCGTCAGGCGGCGCAGGCGGTGCCAGCCGCCCAGGCCCACGATCGCCGTCCGGGCGGGCTCGGGATAGCCCGGCAGCGTCGGATCGATCGGATGCAGCGCCATGGCCGGCAGCACGTCGCCCAGCGGCAGATGATCCCAGCGCGAGGAGGCGAGGAGCGCGAGCCGCTCGCACACCCAGTCGAGACCGGTCGCGGCGAAGGCCCTCTGCAGCGGCATCGACGACCACCACGCGGACGGCAGGCGCGGATCGGACAGCGCCTCCGCGACCTGTTGCGGCCGACTCCAGCGCAGGGCAGGGACCAGGTCGCTCAGGCAGATCGATGACTCGACGTCCATCGGCGGGACCTTATCCTCCCCAGTGTGCCGCGATACGCATGTGACTGATGGTGCAGCCTACGCGGCAAGCTATCAATCGGTGTGAATAGGGTAAAGACGCTTCATGTCCAAACCGTACCGTGGACGACCCCCTACGAGGGCCACACACTCGGCACCCGCACGGCAACCTGACTCCAGAGCCTCCCTCTCGCCCGCCCCCGACAGGGCGGCGGCGAGGTAGCCGGCGGCGAACGCGTCACCGGCTCCCGTGGAGTCCACGGCCTCCGCGGGCACCGCGTCCGCCTTCGCCACGACCTGCCCGCCTACCGCCACGAGACCGCCCTGGGGCCCCAGCTTCACGACCGCTGTCCCGTAATGCTCGCTGAGCGTCTCGGCCGCCCGCTCGGGCGTGGCGGCGCCGCTGAGAAGGAGAGCTTCGTCACGATTGGGAAAGATCAATCCGGCGAGCGCCGTCTCGCCGAGGAACCGCGTCACGCCGAACCCGGCGAGCGGGCCCGTCGAGGCCGGGTCGACGCTGATCGAGGCCCCCGCGCCGGTCGCCTTCGCCATGGCCAGCCTGCTCAGGGCCAGGCCGGGCTCGCTGAACAGGGTGTAACCGGAGACGTGCAGGTGCGTCACGCCGTCGAGGAGCGCGTCGTCCCAGTCGAGGGGGGAGATCAGCTCGCCGGCCCCCCGGTTCGTCAGCATGGAGCGCTCGCCGGTGCTGTCGACCATCGAGATGACCACGGCGGTCGGGTTGGCGGCGTCGATCCGGATGTGCGGGCGCACCCCGGACTTGGTCAGCTCGGTGATGTGCCACTCGCTGCTGTCGTATCCGCAGCGGGCCAGCAGGCTCGCGTCGGCGCCCAGGAAGGCCGCCCACGCGGCGGTGTTCGCGCCGGAGCCGCCGGGGCGCAGCGCGATGTCGGCGGCGATGTCAGAAGGGATGTCGGGGCCCGACATGACCGGGGCGCCGTGCATGGCCACCACGTCGGTGACCACGTCGCCGATGACCAGCAGGCCCTGGCCGTTCACGATCGTGACCAGGCCAGCGCGACACGGGCCGCGAGCGCGACGTTGCCGCGGACCGCGGCCAGGTTGGCCTCCAGGGAGGCCCCGCCGGTGCCGCGCACCAGGTAGCCCAGCAGGAACGGGGTGATCGCCTGGCCGGTGACGCCCTCGCGCTCGGCGGTGGCCAGGGCCTCGGCGAGCACGCGGTCGTGCAGCGCCGGGTCGAGCTGCTGGTCCTCCGGGATCGGGTTGGCCACGATCAGCGCCGTCTCCTGGCCGCCGAACGCGTCCTGGCCGCGCATGACCGCGGCCGCCTCCTCGGGCGTCTCGATCCGCCACTCCACGGGACGGCCGGAGGAACGCAGGTAGAAGCCGGGGAACTCGTCGGTCCGATAGCCGGCCACGGTCACGCCGCGCGTCTCCAGGCGCTGCAGCGTGGCGGGCACGTCCAGGATGGACTTGACGCCCGCGCACACCACGGTGACGCGGGTCCTGGACAGGGTGTCCAGGTCGGCGGACTCGTCCTGGTCGTCCGTCCAGCCGCGGTGCACGCCGCCCAGGCCGCCGGTGGCGAACAGGCGGATGCCCGCCCGGGCCGCCAGGAACGACGTCGCCGCCACCGTGGTCGCGCCGCTCACCTTCAGCGCGGCGGCGAGCGGGAGGTCGCGCTGGCTCAGCTTGCGCAGCCCCGGCTCCATCGCGACGCGCTCCAGCGAGGCCTCGTCCAGGCCGATCCTGGCCACTCCGTCCAGCACCGCGATCGTGGCGGGGACCGCGCCCTCGCGCCGTACGATCTCCTCCAGCTCGCGCGCGACCTCGAGGTTGCGGGGCCGGGGCAGGCCGTGCGAGATGATCGTGGACTCCAGCGCGACGACCGGTGCGCCCGAGTCGAGAGCCTCGGCGACCTCGTCGGACGGCTGGAGAAGGGAGTCGGTGGTGCGGCGCATGTGTGTTTCGTACTCCTTGAGTGGTCTTGTGGCGCATTGTCGGAACGGAGTGTTTCGAGGAAATTGTTCCGAACCGAGCAGCGTACGGGGGGACCGCGTCCGCGTCCACCCGTGCTCACCCGGACGGCGACACCCCCGCGCCGCCGTCCGCCCGGGGGATCACACGAGCAGCAGCACACCCGCGAGCGACACCCCGCCGACGAGCCCGGTGGCGATCCCGCCGAGCAGCACGGTCCGCCCCCCGCGCAGCAGTCTCCGCACGTCGATCCCGGTGCCGAGGCCGAACATCGCGGCAGCCAACAGGATATTCGCCGCCTGCCCCGCCACCGCGACGACCCCGTCCGGCACCATCCCCGTGCCGCGCACGCATGCCATGACGACGAACCCGGCCACGAACAGCGGCACCCCCGCCACCCGCCCCGCCTTCCCGCGCGGTGCCCGTGCGGGACGAACCGGTGGACCCGCGGGCAGGCCCACCCGTCCGGCATGCGCGTCCTGGAGCCGCCTCCCGGGCGTGGCATGAGACCCCGTGTACGAGACGAGGGCGACCAGGGGAGCCAGGAGGAGGACCCGGCCGAGCTTGACCGTCACGGCCGTCGTCAGGACGCCCGTGGCGGCCCCGATGGCCGCCACCTGAGCCACCTCGTGAACCGCCGCGCCCGTCCAGACGGCGAGCTGCGAGGGGGAGAGACCGAGCCAGGAGGCGGCGAGGGGGATCGCGAGCAGGGCGCCCGTGCCGTACAGGACCACCACCGCCAGCGCGGCGGCCGCCTCGTCGTCCTCGGTGCCCGCGCTGTCGTGCATGGCCGCGATCGCCGCCGCCCCGCAGACGGCCACCCCCGTCGCCACCAGCAGCGAGGCGCCCGGCGGGACGCCGAGCCTGCGGCCGGCCACCGGCGTCACCGCGAACGTCACCCCGGTGGCCACCACCACGACCACCACCGTCTGCCAGCCCAGCCCCAGGATCTGCGGCACCGAGACCTGCAGCCCGAGCAGCACCACCGCCGCCCGCAGCACCGGCCTCGACACGAACCGCAGCCCCGGCAGCAGCCGCCGGCCGGCACCCCCGAAGCCCGCCAGCGCCGCCCCCAGCACCACCGCGACCACCGCCGCGCTCACCGCGGGCACCGCCGCGTTCACCGCCAGCGCGACCCCCAGCGCGGCAGCCGACACGAGCACCCCGGGCAGCAGGGCGGGCAGGGACCGGAGAGCAGGCAGGGGCACGGCATCCAGTCTTCGGCGGGACCGGGAACGCCGGTAGCCGCTCGCCGGATGGCAGGCCATAGCCTGGGGCTATGAGTGAATTGCCCGATCTCGTCTCGCTCAAGCTGCTGGTCGACGTCGGCGAGCTGGGCAGCCTCGGGCAGGCGGCCAGGGCGGCCGGGATCGCGCAGCCGTCGGCCAGCAAGCGCATCGCCCGGCTCGAACGCCGCCTCGGCCTGCCCCTGCTGGAGCGCACCCCGCGCGGGTCGGCGCTCACCGGCGAAGGGAAGATCGTGGCCGGCTGGGCCGCGCAGGTCGTCGGCGCCGCCCAGGAGCTCGTGCGCGCCGCCGAGGCCGTCCGGCGCGGCGGGGCCGGGCACCTCAGGGTCGCGGCGAGCATGACCGTGGCCGAGTACCTGCTGCCGCGCTGGCTGGGCGAGCTGCAGAGCCGGGAGCCGGACGTCGAGGCCGGGCTGGACGTGATGAACTCCGCCGACGTGGCGGCCCGGGTGCTGGCCGGGGAGGTGGAACTCGGGTTCGTGGAAGGGCCGGCCGTGCCTGACGGGCTGGCCGAGCGGGTGGTGGGCGGCGACCGGCTGGTGGTCGTGGTCGCGCCCGGCCATCCGTGGGCGCGCCGCCGCACCCTCCTGCGAGGTCCCGAGCTGGCTGCCACCCCGCTGGTGGTACGGGAGCGCGGGTCGGGCACCAGGGAGACGCTGGACGTGGTGTTCAGCGCGCTGCACCGGGCCAGGCCGAGGCTGGAGCTGGGGTCCAACGCGGCGGTCAAGGGCGCCGCCCAGGCGGGGGTGGCCCCCGCCGTGCTCAGCGCCTACGCGGTGGAGGCGGAGCTGACCACCGGGCGGCTGGTCGAAGTGCCGCTCTACGGGCTGGACCTGGCGCGCACCCTGCGGGCCGTCTGGCGCAGGGGCCGCCCCCTCACCGGCTCCGCCGCCACCCTCCTCTCCATCGCCGCCCGCCCGGCCTGACGGAAGAGAGGCCCGGGTCCGATGGCGGGGCCGGGATCGGAGGTCCTAGAGTGCGGAGAATGGGGACTTTCGACGTGGTCATCGCCGGAGGCGGGCACAACGGGCTGGTCGCCGCCGCCTATCTCGCCCGGGCCGGGCGGCGGGTGCTGGTGCTGGAGCGGCAGGACCACACGGGCGGCCTGGCGATCTCGGCCCGGCCGTTCCCGGGCGTGGACGTGCGGCTGTCACGCTACTCCTACCTGGTCAGCCTGCTGCCGACGAAGATCGTCAAGGATCTGGGCCTGAAGCTGGAGCTGCGCCGCCGCCGCTACTCCTCGTACACGCCCGTCGGCGACACCGGGCTGCTCGTCGACGGCGAGGACGCGGACCGCACCAGGGCCTCGTTCCGGGCCGTCACCGGCGGCGAGGCCGACCACGCCGCCTGGGAGGCGTTCTACGGCATGACCGCGACGGCCGCGCGGGCGCTGGCGCCGACGCTGCTGGAGCCGCTGCGGCCGGCGGCGGAGGTCGAGAAGCTGGTCGGCGCCGAGGCGTGGCGCGACCTGTTCGCCCGCCCCATCGGCGAGGCGGTGGACGAGCGGTTCGCCGACGACGTCGTGCGCGGCGTGGTGCTCACCGACGCGCTGATCGGCACGTTCGCCGACCCGGCCACCGACCTGCGGGCCAACCGCTGCTTCCTCTACCACGTGATCGGCGACGGCACCGGCGAGTGGAACGTCCCGGTGGGCGGCATGGGCGCCGTCTCCGGCGCGCTGGAGACCGCCGCCCGCGCGGCCGGCGCGGAGATCAGGACCGGCGCCGAGATCGTCGGCATCGCGCCGTCCGGCGAGGTGACGTTCCGTACGGACGACGGCGAGCACACGGTCACCGGCGGGCACGTGCTGGTCAACCTGCCGCCCACAGTGCTCGACCGGGTGCTCGGCCGCACGCCGGGCCTGCCCGAGGGGGCGCAGCTCAAGGTCAACATGGTGCTCTCCCGGCTGCCCCGGCTCAAGGACGCCGGCGTGGACCCGAAGGCGGCCTTCAGCGGGACGTTCCACATCAACGAGAGCGGCGGCCAGCTCGCCCGCGCCCACGCCCAGGCGGCCGGGGGCGACATCCCGGACCTGCCGCCCGCCGAGGTCTACTGCCACTCGCTCACCGACCCGTCCATCCTCGGCCCCGGCCTGCGCGGCAAGGCCGAGACGATGACGCTGTTCGGCCTGCACATGCCCGCCCGCCTGTTCCGCCAGGACCCGGACGGGGCCAGGGAGCGCGCGCTGCGCGCCACCCTCGCCTCGATCGACTCGGTGCTGGCCGAGCCGATCGGGGACTGCCTGCTGCGCGCCCCCGACGGCACCCCGTGCATCGAGGCCAAGTCCCCCGTCGACCTGGAGAACGAGGCCGGCCTGCCGGGCGGTCACATCTTCCACCGTGACCTGAGCTGGCCGTACGGGGAGGAAGGCGGCTGGGGCGTCGAGACCGAGCACGAGCGCATCCTGCTGTGCGGGGCCGGCGCCCGGCGCGGCGGCGGGGTGAGCGGCATCCCCGGCCACAACGCGGCCATGGCGGTCCTGGGGCGCTGACCTGCCTTCATCGGGTTCTCAGAATGTTCCTCTAGCGTGGTGCGCATGAACGAGGCTGCCCGGTTGCTGGTGGTGGACGACGAGCCCGCCTTGCGCGAGGCGTTGCAGTCGAGCCTGGAGTTCGAGGGCTACAAGGTCACCACCGCCGACGACGGGCAGGAGGCCCTGGACGAGCTGGCCGGCAGCCCGTACGACGCCGTGCTGCTCGACGTCATGATGCCCCGGCTCGACGGGCTGACCGCCTGCCGCCGGCTGCGGGCCGGCGGCAACCACATCCCCGTGCTCATGCTCACCGCCCGCGACGCCGTCGGCGACCGCGTGTCCGGACTGGACGCGGGCGCCGACGACTACCTGGTCAAGCCGTTCGAGCTGGACGAGCTGCTGGCCCGGGTGCGCGCGCTGCTCCGGCGCGGCGCGCTCAGCGGCCCGAACGCGCCCGGGGACGCGCTGTCCTTCGCCGACCTGCGGATGGACCCGGTGACCCGCGAGGTCACCAGGGGCGCGCGGCGGCTCGACCTGACCAGGACCGAGTACCTGCTGATGGAGCTGTTCCTGACGCACCCGCGCCAGGTCCTGACCCGCGACCAGATCCTGGCCGAGGTGTGGGGGTTCGACTTCGAGCCCACCTCCAACTCGCTCGACGTGTACGTGATGTACCTGCGGCGCAAGACCGAGGCCGGCGGCGAGCCGCGCGTCATCCAGACCGTGCGCGGCGTCGGCTACGTGCTCAGAGGCTCGCCATGAGGAAACGCAGTCTTCGCTCGCGGCTGACGCTCCTGGTCGCCGCGGCGGTGGCGATAGCCGTCGCGGTCTCCGCCGTGGGCTGCTGGTACTTCGTCCGGCGGGAGCTGTCCTGGCAGCTCAACCAGTCGCTGCGGGACATCGCCGTGCCGGTCAAGGCCATGCAGGGGGCGGTGCGCAACTGCTCTTCCGAGCCGGCGGCCGCGCTCGACGGGCACCCGGCGTTCACCGAGCCGATGCAGATCGTCTTCCCCGGCGGCGAGCGCTGCGTCATGGGCAACACCGCGATCAAGGTCACCCCCCACGAGAGGCGGATCGCGGCCGGCTACTACGGCCAGTGGGAGTTCTACGACGGCCGCGCCGACGACGGCACCCCGCTGCGCGTCTACGTCAGGAACGTGGACGAGAACGCCGCGTTCGTCGTCGGCAGGCCGGTGGAGGAGATCAACGACACCCTGCGCAGGGTGACGGTCCTGCTGGCCGGCGTCGCCGCGCTCGGCGTGCTGGTCGCCGCCTCGGTCGGGCTGCTCGTCTCCCGCGCCGCGCTGCGCCCTGTCGGCCGCCTGACCAGGGCCGTCGAGCACATCGCGCAGACCGAGGACCTCGACACCCGGATCCCGGTCGAGGGCGGCGACGAGATCGCCCGCCTGAGCGCCTCCTTCAACGCGATGACGGCCGCGCTGGCCGGCTCCCGCGACCGGCAGCGGCAGCTCGTCGCCGACGCCGGCCACGAGCTGCGCACCCCGCTCACCACCCTGCGCACCAACATCGACCTGCTGCTGCGCAGCGAGCAGACCGGCCGCAGCCTCGACCCCGGCGCCAAGGAGCGGCTGCTGGTCAACGTCAAGGCGCAGTTCGCCGAGCTGACCACGCTGGTCGGCGACCTGCTACAGCTCGCCCGCGGCGACACCGACCACGAGCCGCACGCCGAGCTCGCCTTCCAGCAGGTGGTCACCGCCGCGGTGGAGCGGGCGCGGCTGCGCGGCGCCGAGATCGCCGCCGACCTGGAGCCGTGGTACGTGGTCGGCGGGGCCGCCTCGCTGGAGCGGGCGGTGCTCAACCTGCTCGACAACGCCGCCAAGTTCAGCCCTGACAGCGAGGTGGAGGTCACCCTCCGGGACGGCGAGCTGACCGTACGGGACCACGGGCCGGGCATTCCTGAGGAGGAGCTGCCGCACGTGTTCGACCGGTTCTGGCGCTCGCCCTCGGCCCGGTCGCTGCCGGGCTCCGGGCTGGGCCTGGCCATCGTCCACCAGGCCGTCAAGGAGGTGGGAGGAGAGATCAGGCTCCACAATGCGGCCGACGGCGGCGTGGTCGCGACGATGACCCTGCCGGGCACGCCTGCCCCCGGCGCGCGGGCGTGAGCTCAGGCGGGCAGCGCGGCCAGGAGGAAGGCGAGGCGGGCAGCGGCGGCCTCCACGTCGTCGGCGGTGCCGAGACGGTAACCCCACGAGGTGATGAAACTTCCATCCTCGGAACAGGTGACGCTCTCGGCGAGCGTGGCCGAGAAGCGGTTGCGCACCGAGACGTAGGCGGGGTCGCTGGCCAGCGAGACATGCTGAACCGACAGGTCAGCGTGACGACCCGCATGCCAAGCGAATTGCTCGAGGCAGAGCGCGGAATCCAGCATCATGCATCACCTCCGCAACGTCTCGGGCAAAGAATTGCACGATCTTGATAGGAGGGCAAGCAATTGCGCCGGTTAATGTGATGAATGTTTTCGATACTGGTCAAGAACCTTGATGATGATGTCACGGCCAGGTTCGTCGAATTGCGCCGCCTCGGCGAAGTCCTCGAAGGCGTTGGTGTAGAAGGCGACGTCGTCCGGATCGCGGAAGAGCAGGTCCTTCGTCAGGGTGCCGACGGTGACCAGGGCCTCGTTGAAGATCCAGAAACCGTGCACCGGATTGGCCGGCAGCTCCCGGGTGAACGGGACGACGCCGAACTCGACGTTGGGCAGCGTGCTGACGGCGAGCAGCCGGTCGAGCTGGCCGCGCATGACGTCGGCCGGGGCGAGCCGGGTGTGCAGGGCGGCCTCCAGCATGACGAAGCGGAACGTGCGTGAGCGGTCGTAGAGGATCTCCTGGCGCTGCATGCGCACCCGCACCGCCGCGTCGATCTGGTCGGGCGCGCTGTAGAGGCGCTTGACCTTGCTGAACACGTGGCGCGCGTACTCGGCCGTCTGCAGCAGGCCGACCAGGATGCCCGGCTCGAAGGCGCGGAACAGCTTGGTGCGCGCCTCCAGGTCGCGCAGGTCCTCCTGGATGGCGGCCAGGCCGCTGCGGTGGCGCTGCTTCCAGCCGTCGTGCCGCTCCAGCAGCGCGATGGCCTGCGTGATGAGCTCGTCGGTGGTCTCCGGAGAGGCGGACACCGCCTGGGCCCACACCACCACGTCGTCCTCCGTCGCCGTCTGGCGGGCGTTCTCCAGGCGGGAGACCTTGGACGGCTGCCAGCGCAGCCGCTCGGCCAGCTCCTTGCCGGACAGGTGCGCCGACTCGCGCAACTGGCGGAGCTGGCTGCCGAGGTCGATGCGCGCCTGCTGAAACGAGCTCACGTCGCTAGAGGCTAGACCTGTGATCCCGGATCATGCCAGGCCTGTTCGCGCAATTGTGATCAGCCGGTCGCTGGTTGTGCGGGGGCACTGCCCTGGAAAGCGGTTGCCGTGATTTCGGGCAGGACCCGGGCCGCGATTTCGGTGAGCAGCTCGCGCGGCACCTCGACCGCCGTCTCGCCGTCGAGCACGTCACGCAGGTCCGCGAGCGCCTCGGGGTCCGAGACCTGAAGTCCCTGGACGACGATCGTGCCGCGATCCGTCTCGTAGAGGGTGGGGCAGGCGCCCGCCTCCGACGTGGACCCAAGGAACCGCATCCGCATGACGACCCTTCCCCGAACTACGCGGCAATTGCGCGCAATTGTACGGTCCATGGGCTGCCCTGTGATCGTTTTTCGGGAAAATCAGGATATTGGATGTTATGTGGGTGATTCGAGAGAGTTGCGCATGATGTGCCCTGCACGGGCGAAGAGGTCGAGTGTGGCGGCGTGCAGCAGGTCACCGATGTCCTTGGGGGCTTTCCCGGCGAATGCCCTCGCATGGGTGCCTTCGAGCACGATGCCCAGCTTGAAGCACGCCATGACCGCGTACCAGTCGATGGCGGACAGATCGCGGTCGGACAGCGCCGCGTAGCAGTCGACGATCTCGCGCGGCGAGGCCAGTCCGGGGACGTAGCCGTCGGCCATCGGCCACATCGCCACCAGCCACCCGAGGTCGAGCAGCGGATCGCCGATCGTGCACATCTCCCAGTCGACGATGGCCGCCACGCGCGGGCCGTCGGGCGCGAACATCAGGTTCGCGAAGTGGAAGTCGCCGTGCATGATCCCCGGCCGGAACGAGGCGGGCCGGTTGCTCTCAAGCCAGCGCGCCGTCTCCTCCAGGCCGGGGATGTCCGGCCCCGGATAGCCGGCGAGCTCGCCGTAGGAGTCGAGCTCGCGCATCCAGCGCGGCACCTGGCGCTCCAGGAACCCTTCAGGCCGGCCGAAGCCCGGCAGCAGGCCCGGGTCCACCCGGCCCAGCTCGGCCAGCGCCGAGGCCGCCTCCAGCGCCATCCGGTGGCGGATGGCGGCGTCGCTCGCGTGCGGCTCCGGCAGCCCGGTCGAGGGGTTGAACCCGTCGACCGGCTCCATCAGGTAGAAGACCGGCTCCCGCACGGTCTGCGCGGCCACCAGCCGGGGCGCCGCGACCGGCGTGTCGCGCAGCGCGGCCAGCACGCGGGCCTCGCGCCGCAGCACCTCGTTGCTCTTGGCCCGCGCGTGCTGCGGCGGCCTGCGCAGGATGTACGGGACCCCGCCGCGCTCGAAGCGGACCATCACGTTCTGGGTGCCGCCGGAGACCGGCGCGACCGCCGTGATCGGGCCTCCGGGCAGGCCCTGCTCGTCCATCCAGGCGCCGAGCTCATCGAGGTCGACGGCGCTGACGTCGATATGGGTGGAGGACATGGCCGCCTTTCGACCCGAATCACATTCTGGAACGCCTCATCCTAACGCTGCGGAGTCAGCCGAGCGCTTGCATGAACGGCAGGAACTGCCGCGACCGGTCGCCGGGCAGGTCGCCGCCCCGCACCATCAGCGACACCTCCCACGGAGCGCCGACGCCGTGCTCGCCGGCCCACCGCGTCAGGCCGTCCTGTGCCAGGTCGAGGTCCATCCGCACCTCGCCGCCCGCGTCCAGGGCCAGGTCGCCGATCAGGGCGCGGGCGGTCTCCTCGTCGCGGGCCACGACCGGGCCGATCACCACGTTGTCGTCGTTGCGCCAGCAGTGGCCGAACCCGCCCTCGGCCACCCGGACCCGCTCCCCGAACCCGTCCATGCGGCGCAGCAGCGCCGACCGGTCCGTGCCGAACACCTCCGCGTCCAGCGCCAGGATCGCGCCGAGATCCGCCTCCGTGGCGACCCGGGTGCGGCCCGAGGGCGCGCCGCGGAAGACGCCGGTGCGCTTGGCCACCCGGCCGGCCGTGCGGAACCCTAGGCTCTCGTACAGCGGTCTGCCGTACTCGGTGGCGTGCAGCGACACGACGCGGTCGCCCGCCCGCGCGAGCACGTGCTCCATCAGCCCGCGGGCCATCCCCTTGCGGGCGTACCTGGCGGCGGTGAGCACCATGCTGACGACCGCGTGGCCGTCGCCGTAACGGGTCAGGACGGTCGTGGAGGCCAGGCCGTCGCCGTCGGGCGCGTCGATCCCGTACACCTCGCCGACCTCGAACAGCAGCGTCCACTTGTGCCGCTCCGGCAGCCAGCCGCGGTCCTCGGCCAACCGGCCGCAGTCGTCCAGGTCGTCGAGGGTCAATCGGCGCATCGGCATGCCGGTCATCCTCGTGTACGGGGACATACCGGCTCAAATGGTTTACACGAGGCGCGCGGGCACCTCCACCGGGCAGGCACGCAGCTCCTCGCCGAGCGCCTTGGCCTGGGGGTCCATGCGCGGGCTGGCGGCCACGCCGCGGCCGAGCAGCCCGTGGATCACGAAGTTCAGCGCGTTGAGGTTGGGCAGCGCGTGGCGGTCGACTCGGTACGGGGCCAGCTCGGGCAGCAGGGACTTCAGGCGCTCGGTGGTGAGCTGGGCGGCCAGCCAGGCGTAGCGCTCGGGAGTGGTGGTCCACACGCCCAGGTTGGCGTTGCCGCCCTTGTCACCCGACCGCGCCCCGGCGATCCGCCCCAGCGGCATCCGCACACTCGCCCCGCCTTCCAGACGTTCGGGCGTCTCCGGCTCCCGGGGTGGCGGCGGCGCGTCCGTGGGCTCGCCGACGTCCTCGGGGGCGTCCAGCGGGACCCGCTCGCCGTCCACGTACACCTCCGGGCGGACCTCCGACGCCGGCACCAGGACCGGCCAGTAGACGCCGTACGGGGACGCCGGGCCTGGAGGGGTGAGACCGTAGAAGCCGGGGTAGCCGGCGAGCCCCGTCTCCACCACGGCGGAGGAGAACGCCCGGCCCGCCTTGCGCTGGTCGGCGTCCATGACCGTGATCCTGAGCAGGCCGTGGCCGGTGAGCGTGACGTCCACCTGGTCGAAGGAGTCCTTCGGGATCCGCGCCCAGATCGTCTCCTCCGCCACCCGGGCCTTGTCCTCGATGTCGAGCCCGGTGAGCACGAGGGTCATCGTGTTGCGGTAACCGGCCAGGTAGTTGACCGCGACCTTGAGCGTGTCAGGCGGCGGCTCGCCGCGGGCGCCCGTGACGCGGACCCGGTCGGGGCCGTCGGACGACAGGGCGACGGTGTCGAACCGGGCCACCACGTCGGGGCCGGGGTAGCGCGGGCCCGCGATCTCGTACAGCAGCTGCGCCGTGACCGTGCCCACCGAGACCAGCCCGCCCGTGCCGGGGTGCTTGGTGATCACGCACGAGCCGTCGGCGTGCAGCTCGGCGATCGGGAAGCCGCAGCGGGCCAGGTCAGGGACGTCCTGGAAGAACGCGTAGTTGCCGCCCGTCGCCTGGCAGCCGCACTCGATGATGTGGCCGGCGACCACCGATCCCGCCAGCGGGTCGAGATCGGCGGGCCCCCACCCGTACCGCCAGATACCCGGACCCGTCACCAGGGCCGCGTCCGTGACGCGGCCGGTCACCACGACGTCGGCGCCCGCCGACAGGGCGGCGGCGATCGGCCGGCCGCCCAGGTAGGCGTTGGCCGTGAGCGGGGTGGCCGTCAGCCGCTCGCCGGTGTCGGCGTTGACCAGGTCCAGGTCGCGGCCGGTGAGATCGTCGCCGGTGACGTGCGCGACCCTGGGGGAGAGGCCGAGCCTGGCGGCGAGCTCGCGCACGGCGTCGGCGCAGCCCGCCGGGTCGAGGCCGCCCGCGTTGGACACGATCTTGATGCCGCGCTTCAGGCAGGTGCCGAGGACGTCCTCCAGCTGACGCAGGAACGTCGGCGCGTAGCCGGGCCGGCCCTTGAGCCGGTTGCCGGCCAGGATGAGCATGGTCAGCTCGGCCAGCCAGTCGCCGGTGAGCACGTCGATCGGGCCGCCCTCGACCATCTCGCGGGCCGCCGACAGCCGGTCGCCGTAGAAGCCGCTGCAGTTGGCCACCCGGAGCACGGCGCGGTCCACCGGGTGACTCACGGGACCCAGCGGGGCGGGCGCTTGTCCATGAAGGCGGCGATGCCCTCCTGCCCCTCCTCGGAGGTGAACCGCTCGGCCGACAGGGCGGCCATCCGGCGCACGCCCTCCTCGAACGACACCCCCGGCAGCTCGCAGAGCAGCATCTTGGTGATCGCCAGAGACTCGGGACCGCCCTTGACCAGCATGCCGGTGTAGTGGCGCACGGTCGCGTCCAGCTCCGCCTCGGGCACCGCCCGGTTGAGCAGGCCGATCTCCACCGCCCTGGCCGCGTCGAACACCTCGCCGGTCAAGAGGTACTCCGACGCCGCCCGCGGGTTCACCTTGCGCAGCACCGGCACCGCGATCATGGCGGGCACCACGCCGAGCCGCACCTCCGAGAACGCGAACGACGCCGTGTCGGGCGCGATCGCGACGTCGCACGCCGTCACCAGGCCGATGCCGCCCGCGCGGGCGGTGCCGTTGAGGCGGCAGACCACCGGCTTCGGGCTGTGCCAGATCATGGTCAGGATGTCCGGCAGCGACGTGGTCACCGGCGCGGCGGCCGGGTCGCGCTGCTCCTTCAGGTCCGCGCCCGAGCAGAACACCGGACCCGTGCCCGTCAGCACGATCACCCGCGCCGCGTCGTCGGCGATCGCCTGCTTCAGGTGGGACTCCAGGTCGCCCAGCAGCCTGGTGGACAACGCGTTGCGGTTCTTCGGCGAGTCCAGGGTCACGGTCGCGACCCCGTGCTCAAGGTCGCTGTGCACCAGCTCCGTCATCGTCACTCTCCCTGATCACCGCCAGCACGGCGCCCGCGTCGACCTGCCGGCCCTTCTCCACGTGCACGGTCGCGACCACGCCCGCCGCGGGGGCGGTGACCGCGTGTTCCATTTTCATCGCTTCGAGCACCAGGATCGGGGCGCCCTTCGCCACCCGGTCACCCGGCTCCACCTCCACCCGCAGCACGCTGCCCGGCATCGGGGCCAGCAGCGAGCCCGGGGCGACGTGCTCCACCGGCTCCGGCAGGCGCGGCACGGGCGTCAGCACGGCGGCGCCCTCCGGCCCGTCGGCGTAGACCTTCCCGTCCCCGTACCAGCACACCTCGAACGCCCGCCGCACCCCGTCCGTCTCCAGGACCACTCGATACGCCCCGCCGTCGGAGCCGGTCCGGACAGCGGGCAGAGGGCTCACCGCGACCACGGCGGTGCCGGGCGGGAGGGGGTCGTAGGTGGCCTCGGTCTCCTCGAAGCGGGCCGTACGAGGCTGCGAGCGGACGTTGCGCCAGCCGGAGGGAAGGCTGCGCAGGACCGGGGCGCGGTCGCGGCCGGCGCGGGCCATGGCCAGGGCGGCGGCCAGCGCCTCCCGGGCGCCGGGAGGCGGGGGAGGCACGGGCGGATGCTCGTCGAGGAAGCCGGTGTGGGTGTCGCCTCGCTCGAAAGCAGGATTTTTCAGGATTTGGAGGAGCATGTCCCGGTTGGTGGTGACCCCGTGGAGGCGGGCGCCCCGCAGGGCGGAGGCCAGCTTGCGCACCGCCTCGCCGCGCGTCGCCCCGTACCCGACGATCTTGGCCAGCATGGGGTCGTAGTGCGGGGACACCACCGACCCGCTCTCCACCCCCGCGTCCACCCGCACCACGCCGGTCACCTCGAACCGGTGCAGCACCCCCGACTGCGGCAGGTACGCGAGGTCCTCCGCGTACAGCCGGGCCTCCACCGCGTGCCCGCGCGGCTCAGGCGGCGCCTCCGGCAGGCGGGCGCCCTCGGCCACCTCCAGTTGCAGGCGGACCAGATCGACCCCGTAGACCAGCTCGGTCACCGGATGCTCGACCTGCAGCCGGGTGTTCACCTCCAGGAACGCCACCCGCTCGCCCGCGACCAGGAACTCGACCGTCCCCGCCCCGGTGTACCCGATGGCGCGGGCGGCGCGCACGGCCGCGTCCGCCAGCCGGGCCCGCAGCTCCGGCGTCACCGCCGGCGACGGGCACTCCTCGACGACCTTCTGGTGCCTGCGCTGGACGCTGCACTCCCGCTCGCCCAGCGCCCACACGGTGCCGTGGCCGTCGGCCAGCACCTGCACCTCGACGTGCCTGGCCCGCTCCAGCAGCGGCTCGACGAACACGCCGCCGTCGCCGAACGCCGCCTCCGCCTCCCGCCGCGCCGACTCCACCTGCCGAGCCAGGTCCGCGGGGTCGCGCACCACCCGCATGCCGCGCCCGCCGCCGCCCGCCGACGCCTTCACCAGCACCGGGAACTCCCCGGGCGCGGCCGGGTCGAGCGTCGGCAGCACCGGCACCCCGGCCTCCGCCATCAGCCGCTTGGCCCCGGTCTTCGAGCCCATCGCCGCGATGGCGTCCGGCGGCGGCCCGACCCAGGTCAGGCCCGCGTCCAGCACGGCACGGGCGAAGGCCGCGTTCTCCGACAGGAATCCGTAGCCGGGATGGACCGCGTCCGCCCCCGACACCCGGCACGCCTCGATCACCCGGTCGATCGCCAGATACGTCCCGGCGGGCTTCACCCCGCTCAGCCGCACCGCGAGACCGGCCTCCGCCACGTGCGGCGCGTCCGCGTCCGCGTCGGAGTAGAGAGCCACGGTCTCGACGCCCAGCTCACGGCAGGTACGGAAGACGCGGCGGGCGATCTCGCCCCGGTTCGCCACCAGCAGACGCCTGATCATGGCCGGAACACCCCGAACCCGGCCGGCTCCGGCACCGGCGCGCTGTTGACCGCCGACAGGCACAGGCCGAGCACCGTACGGGTGTCGCGCGGGTCGATCACCCCGTCGTCGTAGAGCCGGCCCGACAGGAAGAACGGCAGCGACTCCGCCTCCACCTGCGCCTCCACCATCGCCCGCATCGCCGCGTCGGCCTCCTCGTCGTACACCTGGCCGCGCGCCCCGGCCGCGGCGCGGCCGACGATCGACAGCACCCCGGCGAGCTGCGCCGGCCCCATCACCGCCGACTTCGCGCTCGGCCAGCTGAACAGGAACCTGGGCCCGTACGCGCGACCGCACATGCCGTAGTTGCCCGCCCCGTACGAGGCGCCCATGACCACGGTCAGGTGCGGCACGGTCGAGTTGGACACCGCGTTGATCATCATGGCGCCGTGCTTGATGATGCCGCCCTGCTCGTACTCCTTGCCGACCATGTAGCCGGTGGTGTTCTGTAGGAAGACCAGCGGGGTGCGGGTCTGGTTGGCGAGCTGGATGAACTGGGTGGCCTTCTGCGCCTCCTCGCTGAACAGCACCCCGCGGGCGTTGGCCAGGACGCCCACCGGATAGCCGTGCAGCCGCGCCCAGCCCGTCACCAGCGACGCCCCGTACAGCGGCTTGAACTCCTCGAACGCGCTGCCGTCGACCACCCGGGCGATCACCTCGCGCGGGTCGAACGGCACCTTCAGGTCCTCCGGCACGATCCCCAGCAGCTCCTCCGCCGGGTACGCGGGCTCCCGCACCGGGTACGGTTCGGCGCCCCGCTTGCGCCAGTGGAGCGAGCCGACGACGCGGCGGCCGATGCGCAGCGCGTCGTGCTCGTCGGCGGCGAGGTAGTCGGCCAGGCCGCTCACCCGGGCGTGCATCTCGGCCCCGCCCAGCGACTCGTCGTCGGACTCCTCGCCGGTCGCCATCTTCACCAGCGGCGGCCCGCCCAGGAACACCTTGGCCCGCTCGCGCACCATCACCGTGTAGTCGCTCATCCCCGGGACGTACGCGCCGCCGGCCGTGGAGTTGCCGAACACCAGCGCGATCGTCGGGATCCCGGCGGCCGACAGCCGCGTCAGGTCGCGGAAGATCCGGCCGCCCGGGATGAAGATCTCCTTCTGGGTCGGCAGGTCGGCGCCGCCGCTCTCCACGAGGTTCACGTACGGCAGGCGGTTCTCGAAGGCGATGTCGGCGGCCCGCAGCGTCTTGCGCAGCGTCCACGGGTTGGACGCGCCGCCCCTGACCGTCGGGTCGTTCGCGCTGATCAGGCACTCGACGCCCTCGATCACCCCGATGCCGGTCACCACGCTCGCCCCCACCGGGAAGTCGCTGCCCCAGGCGGCCAGCGGGGACAGCTCAAGGAACGGCGAGTCCGGGTCCACGAGCAGCTCGATCCGCTCGCGGGCGAGCAGCTTGCCGCGCCGGCGGTGGCGCTCGACGTACTTGGCGCCGCCGCCCGCGACCGCCTTGGCGTGCTCGGCGTCCAGCTCCGCCAGCTTGGCGAGCATCGCCTCGCGGCGGCGCGCGTAGTCGTCCGCGCCGGGGTCGAGCCTGCTGATGATCACGCTTCCTCCCCGGAACCTGACGGCGGCGTCAGCCCGATGGCCCGCGCCCACAGCCGCGTGAGATGGTCCACGGCGGCCTCCTCGCTCGCCCGCTCGCCGAGGTCCAGCCACACGTGCGCGAACTGCTCCACCATGCCGCCCAGCATGATCGCCGTCAGCCTGGGGTCGAGTGACGCGTCGGCCAGACCCTGCTGCTGCAGCCGCCGCAGCCCCTCCTCGCCGCGCCGCACGAACACCTCGCGCAGCTCCAGCAGCAGGCCGCCGAACCGGTCGTCGACGGTGGCCGCGTGCTCCAGCATCCGCACCAGGCGCGAGTTCGCCGACCAGGCCCGCAGGTAGAGCCGGTTGGCGGCGGCTATCCGCGCGTACGGGTCGGCGGGCGCGGACGGGCCGACCACGTTCGCCGCGAACATCTCGCCCACCACCGCCTCCGCGACCTCGGCGAACAGCGCCTCCTTGGAGTCGAAGTACGTGTAGAACGTGCCATGGGAGACCCCGGCCCGCGCGCACACGTCGTCGACCCGTACCCCGTCGTACCCGCACTCCTCGAACGCGTCCCGCCCCGCCGTCAGGAGAGCGGCGCGGGTCCGCTTCCCCCGCTGGGTCAGAGACTTGACGATCACGTCAGGAACGGTAGCGCCATCCTGCCCGCATGAGAAGGGCCGCACTCCCGGAGGGAGCGCGGCCCGCGAGGCTCGGGGCTCAGCCGCAGTGGCTCCAGCCGGACTTCCAGCTCACGCCCTCGAAGGTGCCGCCCCAGATGACGCACTTCTTCTTGGCGGCCAGCCGGATCGGGCCGGCGTGCCGGGTGAAGCGGCCCGGGTCGTCGGCCTGCGCGCCGCCCTTGACCTGGAGGTGGGCGCTCATCGCGACCTTGTCGGTGTGCACGTAGAGCGACTTGGTCACCACGCAGTTCTTGCCCTGGCCGGTGTGGTAGAGCAGGTAGATCATGGCGGTGTCCTGGCCGGACTTGTCGGCGAGCTTGCGCTGGTTGATCACCTTGTAGCCGGTGCCGCAGAGGGCGACCACGTTCGTGGTGTTCTTGACCAGCGGCTTGGGGCGCGGCTTGGTCGGCAGGTCCGTCTGCTCGCCGCCGCTCGTGGGCTGCGTCGTCGGCTCCAGGTCCGGCTCGACGAGGGTGTTCCGCTTCTTCTTCTTTTTCGTGGGCGACGGCGACGATGACGGCTTGGTGGTCGTCGGGCGGGTGGTGGGGACCGTGATCGTGTCGGGCCTGGCGGTGGCCTCGTCGGTCTTCTTCTTCCGGGTCTTGGTCGGCTTCGGCTCCTCCAGGTCCGGGGTGGGGACCGGGGAGTACGTGTCCGGGGTGGGCGGGGGCTGGGACGCGGGGGCGGTGGAGGCGGTGGCGTTGTCCACGTTCATCACGGGCGTGGACTTGGCGTTGGCCTGCACCACGACGGCGCCGACCACCACGAGCAGCGCCGCGGCCGCGGCTCCGGAGAGCGCGAACGTGAGCGACCGCCGCTGCTTGGACATCGGCTCACGCGGCGCCCGCCCAGGACCTTGCTGCCCGGGACCTTGCTGCCCGGGACCTTGCTGCCCGGGACCTTGCTGACCGGGACCTTGCTGACCGGGGCCGAAAGGCCCGCCCTGCCCCGGTCCGCCTTGGCCCGCGGATCCCGGGTGCCCCGGTCCGCCCTGGCCCGCGGATCCCGGTCCGCCTTGCGCGACAGGACCGGCACCGGCGTGTCCAGGGCCGCCCTGGCCGTGGGCGGCGGGTCCCGCCTGGCCGGGATGCTGCGCGCCCGGGAACGGAGGCTGGGCGCCCATGCCGGGCGACCCGTGCATCGCCGGGTGCCCGCCGGGAGCGCCGCCGCCGGTGGTCTCGGGCGCGCCTCCGGGCGGGCCGTACGCGCCCGTGTGCGGCATGGCGTCGGCCGCGGCCCCAGGCATCCACGGATTCTGCGGACCGCCAGGTCCGGGCTGCACGCCCGGCTGGCCCGTCCCAGGCTGGCCGGCCGGGTATCCCGTGCCAGGCTGAGTGCCCGGCTGGCCTGTCCCAGGCTGGCCGGCCGGGTACTCCGTGCCAGGCTGAGCGCCCCCCTGGCCAGCGCCAGGTTGGCCCGGTCCGGGATGGTTCGTGCCGGGATGGGCGGCCAGGTGGGCTGCTGCCGCGTGGCCCGGGTGGGCGGGGGTCTGCCGCGTTCCAATGCCCTCGGAGGGGCCCGCGCCGAAGGGGGTGGCTCCTTCGGGGGAGGGGTACGGGGCGGGCTCGTAGGGGCGCTGGGCCTGGGGGCCCGAGACCGGTTCGATGGCCGCGTTGGGCGCCGGCTGGCCCGTCAGCTCGACGATCAGCCGGTCGGCCGACGGCCGCTGGCCGGGGTCCTTCGACAGGCAGAGCGCCACCAGTTCGGCCAGCCGCCCCTCCATCCCGCCGAGCTGCGGCTCCTGGTGGAGGATGCGGTTCATCACCACCGGGATCGAGTCGGCGCCGAAGGCCGGCTTGCCGGTGGCGGCGTACACCATGGTGACGCCCCACGCGAACACGTCCGCCGCCTCCGACACCGGCGCGGTGCCGGTGAGCTGCTCGGGTGCGAGGTAGGACGGGGTGCCCATGGCCATGCCGGTCGCGGTCGCGCCGGGCGCGTCGAGGGCGCGGGCGATGCCGAAGTCGATCACCACGGGCCCTTCGGGACCCATGAGCACGTTGGCGGGCTTGAAGTCGCGGTGCAGGATGCCCGCCCGGTGGATGGCCGCCAGGGCGGTCGCGGTGCTGATCGCGAGCCGTTCGAGCGCCGCCCCCCGGCGCGGGCCCTCGTTGATCACCAGCTCACGCAGCGACGGCCCCTGCACGAACTCGCTGACGATGTACGGCCGGCTGCCCTCCAGGTCGGCGTGGAGCACCGGCGCGGTGCAGAACCGGGCGACCCGCTGGGCCACCGCCACCTCGCGCAGGAAGCGGCTCCTGGCTTCCGGGTCGGCCGCCAGGGCATTGTGCAGAAGCTTGACGGCGACCTGCTCGCCGGACGCCGTCCGGCCAAGGTAGACCACCCCCTGGCCACCCTCGCCTAGCCGGGCGACGATCTCGAACGCGCCCAGCCGTTGCGGGTCGTCCGCCATCAACGGCTGGAACTGACTCACCCCGGACCCCCATACAGAACGATCGCTGGGGCAAAACGCTACCAGCGTGACTATTGGTATGAGTCGCTACCTGGAATATCTTCTCTGTCTGACGCTCGCGTGTCAGCGTTTTCACGCAGGTCGTTACGGGATTCGCGGCCGAGGTCACGTCTTGGTGAACAACCGGCCACCGGTCAGATCGCCTTGCCCGGGTTGAGGATGTTCAGCGGGTCGAAGACGGCCTTGATGCCGTGCTGCACCTCCCGCGCCACCGGCCCCGTCTCCAACGCCAGCCAGCGCCGCTTGAGCACGCCGACCCCGTGCTCGCCGGTGAGCGTGCCGCCCAGCTCCAGGGCCCGCGTGAACACCTCGTCCGCCGCGGCCCACACCTCGGGCGGCGGCTCGCTCGTACCGTGCTCGAAGACGAACACCGGGTGCAGGTTGCCGTCGCCGGCGTGCGCGACGGTGCAGATGCGCACGCCGTGCCGGGCGGCGGCGGCCTCGATCGCGCCGATCATGTCGGGCAGCACCGAGCGGGGCACGCACACGTCCTCGACCAGGCACGCGCCGAGCCGCTCCTTGGCCTGGTAGGCCATCCGGCGCAGCCCGATCAGTTCCTCGGTCTCCTGCGGGCTGGAGGAGACGGCCACGAACGTGGCGCCGTTGTCGAGGCAGAGCCGCTCCATGCGGGCGGCGGCGGCCTGGCCGTCGGAGGCGTCGGACTGGCCGATGAGCATGGCCATCGTGCCCGCCTCCAGGCCGATGTTGCGCCAGTCGTCGATGGCCTCCAGCGTGGCCCGGTCGAGCAGCTCCATCAGCGACGGCTGGCACCCCGCCGCCATGATCGCCGACACCGCCGCGCCCGCGTCGCGCAGCGAGCCGAACTCGGCCGCGAACGTCGCCGGAGCCGCCGGGACCGGCCGCAGCCGCACGGTGGCGGCGGTGATCACGCCCAGCGTGCCCTCGGAGCCGACGAACAGGCCGGTCAGGTCGTAGCCGGTGACGCCCTTCATGGTGCGCCGCCCGGTGTTCAGGATCCGCCCGTCGGCCAGCACCACCTCCAGCCCGAGCGCCGAGTCGCGGGTGACGCCGTACTTGACGCAGCGCAGCCCGCCCGCGTTCGTCGCCAGGTTGCCGCCGATCGTGGAGATCTCGTACGAGGAAGGGTCCGGCGCGTACATCAGCCCGTGCTGCCTGGCGGCCCGGTCGAGGTCGGCGGTGATCACGCCGGGCTCGGCCACGGCGATCTCGTCGGCGGGAGCGAGCTCCCTGATCTGGTCCATCCTGGCCAGGGAGAGGATGACCGCGCCGTCGCCCGCGGTCGCGCCGCCGGCGAGCCCGGTGCCCGCGCCGCGCGGCACGACCGGCACCCGGTGCTCGCTCGCCCAGCGCAGCGTGGCCACCACGTCGTCGCGCGAGCCGGCCAGCACCGCGGCGAGCGGTTTGCCGGGCGCCACGAACGTGCGGTCGCGGGCGTAGGAGTCGATCACGTCGGGGTCGGTCACGACCCGGCCGTCGGGCAGGGAACTCACCAGGGCGTCAATGGGTCTCACATGAAGAACCTTACGGTTTGCATGGAGTGTCGTTTTACGGAGAGACTGCGGCGGGTGGAAGTGAAGTGTCCGGCATGCGGGCTGGTAGATCAGGTCATCGCGGTGCCGGGGGTCGTGGCGGCGGGCACGACGTATCGGATCGGGCGGGTCAGGCTGCCCGGCGATCGTGAGGTCGCCGACCTGCCCTCGCGAGCCGCGCTGGGCGCGTCCAAACACCAGATGAGCCGTACGCAGCTCGCGGTCTGGTTGTCGTTCCCCAGCCGCCACTACACGCCCTGGACCAGGAACCAGGGGTACGTCCTGCTCGGCGTGGCGGCCCTGCTGCACCTGGTCGTGTCGCTGGTGATCGCGATGGGCAAGTTCTCCGGCTGGGCGGAGGTGCTGCTCGCGCCGTTCTGCCTGACCGGCGTGTTCTGGGGGGTCGGGCTGCTGCTCGTGCTCGGCGCGTACGGGGCGCGCAAGCGCGACGAGGCCGAGGGGCCCGCCCGGGAGAAGGCGTACGCCGTCTGGGAGAGCCTCTGCTACTGCTCCCGCGACAACGTCGCCTTCGAGCCCGGGGTCGACGTCACCTTCCACCCGCACGAGACGCGTCAGTACATCTTCGGCTTCCGGCCCCCCGCCGGGAAGCTCTGATCAGGCGCGCTCTTCCGCCACCAGCCGCACGCACACGGTCAGGCCGAGGATGGCCTGCTCCAGCTCGTCCAGCTCGGGGTAGGTGGGGGCGATCCGGATCACGCGGTCGTCCGGGTCCTCGCCGTACGGGTGGGTGGCCCCGGCGGGCGTGAGCGCGATGCCCGCCGCCTTGGCCCTGGCCACCACCTCGGCGGCGTGCGGCACCTCCAGGCTGATGAAGTAGCCGCCCCGCGGGCTGGTCCAGGTGGCGAGGCCGCCGAGCTCCTTGGTCAGCACCCGGTCGACCAGCTCGAACTTGGGCGCGATCAGCTCGGCGTGGCGGCGCATGTGGGCGGCCACCCCGTCGGCGTCGCGCAGGAACTCGACGTGGCGCAGCTGGTTGAGCTTGTCGGGCCCGATGGACTGCTTGCGGGTGTTGGCCAGGAACCACTCCACGTTCGCCGGGGACGAGCCGAAGAACGACACGCCCGCGCCGGCCAGCGTCACCTTGGAGGTGGAGCCGTACACGAGGGCCCGGTCGGGGTTGCCGTGGGCGGCGCAGAGCGCGAGCAGGTCGGCCAGCTCGGCCGGGGTGTCGGTGAGGTGGTGGACGGCGTAGGCGTTGTCCCAGAAGATCCGGAAGTCGGGGGCGGCCGCCGGCATGGCGGCGAGCCGGCGCACGGTCTCGTCGCTGTAGACGACGCCGGACGGGTTGCTGTACTTGGGCACGCACCACATGCCCTTGACCTTCGGGTCGCTCGCCACGAGCCGCTCGACGACGTCCATGTCGGGGCCGTCAGGGCCCATCGGGACGGCCACCATCGTGATGCCGAGCCGCTCGCAGATCGTGAAGTGGCGGTCGTAGCCGGGCACCGGGCACAGGAAGGTGATCTCCGGCTCCTCCACCCACCGCCGCTCGGCGCCCGGCACCTTGCCGAGCAGCGCGTGCACGACCGTGTCGTGCATGAGCGCGAGGCTGGCGTTGCCGCCCACCACGACCTGCGCCGGCGGCACCTGCAGCAGCGGGCCGAACAGCTCGCGCAGCTCGGGCAGGCCCTGCAGGTCGCCGTAGTTGCGGGCGTCGGTGCCGTCGGCCGCGTGGTAGGACTCCGGCAGCCTCAGCATGTCGTTGGAGAGGTCGAGCTGACGCGGCGACGGCTTCCCCCTGGTGAGGTCGAGCGAGAGCCCACGCTGGGCGAGGGCGGCGTAGTCACGCGAAGCGGTCACGAAATCTCTCCTCCGATCGGGTTGACACGAAGGATAGAAGATCCTGGGGCCGGTCCTGGCCCGCGTCCGCCATCCGAGAAGGGGACATATCGGCAATCTTCGAAAAACTCCTTCACGCACGTCGATCGTTGGCGTGGAATGGGTAGGCACGCCACCTCTACTGGAGGGAGCAGCCGTGACCACCGTTCGCGAGACCTCGATCGAACAGGTCAGGCGACGGCGCACCGGGACGGTCATCGCGTCCTGGCTGTCGACCACCGATCACAAGGTGATCGGCTACCTGTATCTGATCTCCTCGTTCGGGTTCTTCCTGATCGGCGGGGTCATGGCGATGATCATCCGGGCCGAGCTGGCGGCGCCGGGACTGCAGGTCGTCGACGCCGAGACCTACAACCAGATGTTCACCATGCACGGCACGATCATGCTGCTGCTGTTCGCCACCCCGCTGTTCGCCGGGTTCGCCAACGCGGTCATGCCGTTGCAGATCGGCGCGCCCGACGTGGCCTTCCCGCGGCTCAACGCGGTCAGCTTCTGGCTGTTCCTGTTCGGCGGCCTGATCGCGGTGGCCGGCTTCTTCACCCCGGGCGGGGCGGCGAGCTTCGGCTGGTTCGCCTACACGCCGCTGTCGTCGGCCACCTACTCGCCCGGCGTCGGCGGCGACCTGTGGATCATGGGGCTGGCCCTCGCCGGACTCGGCACGATCCTCGGCGCGGTCAACTTCATCACCACGATCATCGGCATGCGGGCGCCCGGCATGACCATGTTCCGGATGCCGATCTTCACCTGGAACGTGCTGCTGACCAGCATGCTCGTGCTGATGGCGTTCCCCGTGCTGGCCGCCGCGCTGCTGGTGCTGGAGTCGGACCGGCGGCTGGGCACCCAGGTGTTCGACCCGTCCAACGGCGGGCCGATCCTCTACCAGCACCTCTTCTGGTTCTTCGGGCACCCCGAGGTCTACATCATCGCGCTGCCGTTCTTCGGCATCATCACCGAGGTCATCCCCGTTTTCTCGCGCAAGCCGATCTTCGGCTACATCGGGCTGGTCGGCGCGACCATCGCCATCGCCGGGCTGTCCATGACCGTCTGGGCGCACCACATGTTCCCCACCGGGCAGGTGCTGCTGCCGTTCTTCTCGTTCATGACCTTCCTCATCGCGGTGCCGACCGGGGTGAAGTTCTTCAACTGGATCGGCACCATGTGGCGGGGACACCTGTCCTTCGAGGCGCCGATGATGTTCGCCATCGGGTTCCTCGTCACCTTCCTGCTCGGCGGGCTCACCGGCGTCATCCTGGGCTCGCCGCCGCTCGACTTCCAGGTCACCGACTCCTACTTCGTGGTGGCCCACTTCCACTACGTGGTGTTCGGCACGGTCGTGTTCGCCATGTTCGCCGGGTTCTACTTCTGGTGGCCCAAGATGACCGGCCGGATGCTGGACGACCGGCTGGGCCAGCTCCACTTCTGGACGCTGTTCATCGGCTTCCACACCACCTTCCTGGTGCAGCACTGGCTGGGCATGCTCGGGTTCCCGCGCCGCTACGCCGACTACTCGCCCGGCGACGGGTTCACCCTGCTCAACGAGATCTCCTCGGCGGGGGCGTTCCTGCTCGGCGCCTCGACGCTGCCGTTCCTCTACAACGTCTGGAGGACGGCCAGACGGGCGCCCAAGGTCACCGTCGACGACCCGTGGGGGTTCGCCGGCTCCCTGGAGTGGGCCACGAGCTGCCCGCCGCCCCGGCACAACTTCTCCTTCATGCCGCCGATCCGCTCCGAACGGCCCGCCTTCGACCTGCACTACCCGCCCGACGACAAGCCGGAGCTGAAGGAGGCCCAGCAGGCCGCGCTCAAGCGCCGCGAAACAAAGTGAGACCTTTCCCCCGAGAGGTCGCGGTGCTTCTGTTGATGTGACGATCCGCCCATTCAGTCGCCTGTCTAAGGAGATCGGCGATGACCGGCACCAAGATCCCCTTCACCCCCGAGACGGCCCCCTGCGGGAGGAAGTCGGGAGGCGAACGCCTCGTCGACGACGACGGCTACGGCCTCGTCATCCGCGACCAGTTCTTCGACTGCGGCTGCCGCCGGATCCGGCACGAGTACCACGACGGCAGCATCCACCTGTCCGCCGTCCGCCACGACGGCAGGCGGGTGAAGGACCCGATCCAGCCCGACCGCGGGAGCTGATCGCATGATCGACGTGCTCATCGTCGGGGGCGGCGGGGCCGGCCTGCGCGCCGCGCTCGCGGTCGCCGAGACCGACCCGTCCCTGACCGTGGCCGTGCTGTCCAAGGTGTATCCGATGCGCAGCCACACGGTCTCCGCCGAGGGCGGCGCCGCCGCGGTGATCGGCGCCGGCGACAGCCTGGACGAGCACTGCTACGACACGATCTCCGGCGGCGACTGGCTGTGCGACCAGGACGCGGTGGAGGCGTTCGTGGCCGAGGCGCCCCGCGAGCTCATCCAGCTGGAACACTGGGGCTGCCCGTGGAGCAGGGAGCCCGACGGGCGGGTCGCGGTGCGCCCGTTCGGCGGCATGAAACGGCAGCGCACCTGGTACGCGGCCGACAAGACGGGCTTCCACCTGCTGCACACGCTCTTCCAGACCACCCTGAAATATCCCGACATCGTGCGATACGACGAGTGGTACGTCACCCAGCTCATCGTCGACGACGGCCGGGTGCACGGCGTGGTCGCCGTCGAGATGAGGACCGGCCGCGTCGAGGCGATCCCCGCCAGGACCGTGATCCTGGCCACCGGCGGCTGCGGCCGGGCCTTCCCGTTCACCACCAACGCGACCATCAAGACCGGCGACGGCATGGCGCTGGCCTACCGGGCGGGCGCGCCGCTGAAGGACATGGAGTTCGTCCAGTACCACCCCACCGGGCTGCCGTTCACCGGCATCCTCATCACCGAGGCGGCCAGGGCCGAGGGCGGCTGGCTGATCAACAAGGACGGCTACCGCTACCTGCAGGACTACGACCTGGGCCGGCCCACCCCCGCCCCGAAGCTGCGCAGCATGGAGCTGGGCCCGCGCGACCGGCTCTCCCAGGCGTTCGTCCACGAGCAGCGCAAAGGGCGCACGGCCGACACCCCGTACGGGCCCGTCGTCTACCTAGACCTGCGCCACCTCGGCGAGGACAAGATCGACGCCCGCATCCCGTTCGTGCGCGAGCTCTGCCGCAGCTACCAGAACCTCGACCCGGCCACCGACCTCATCCCGGTCCGTCCCGTCGTGCACTACATGATGGGCGGCGTGCACACCGACCTCGACGGGGCCACCCCGGTCGCGGGGTTGTACGCGGCGGGGGAGACGGCCTGCGTGAGCATCAACGGCGCCAACCGGCTCGGCTCCAACTCGCTGTCGGAGATCCTCGTCTTCGGCAGGCGGGCCGGGACCGCCGCCGCCGAGTTCGCCCGTACCCACCGCGAGGGCGAGCCGCCCGCGGTGCGCAGCCAGGGCGACGACGAGCGGCGGCGGCTGACCCGCGCCCGCGAGGGCCGCGCGAACGGCGAGCGCGTCGCCGTCCTGCGCGAGGAGATGCAGCACACGCTGGAGGGCGCGGCCGGCATCTACCGCGGCGGCGACGTGCTGGCCAAGGCCGCCGACACCCTCGCCGAGCTGTGCGAGCGGGCCCTGAAGGCGCGGGCCGACGACACCAGCGCCGTCTTCAACACCGAGATGATCAACCTGCTGGAGCTGCGGGCCATGCTCGACGTCGCGCGGACCATCGTGGCCTGCGCGCTGAACCGGCAGGAGTCGCGCGGGGCCCACCAGCGCACCGACTTCCCCGTCAGGGACGACGGCGCCTTCCTGGCGCACTCGCTGGTCCACCGCGCCCCCGACGGCACCCCCTCGGTGGGGCTGCTGCCCGTCACCATCACCCGCTGGCCCCCAGGGGAAAGGGTCTATGGCCGTGACTGAGTCGATCCGGCTGGAGGTCGCCCGGTACCGCCCCGGGCAGGACGCCGAGCCCGTGTTCGCGTCGTACGAGGTGCCGCTCATGCCCGACTGGGCGGTGCTCGACGGGCTCACCTACGTCAAGGACCGGCTGGACGGCACGCTGTCGTTCCGCTGGTCGTGCCGGATGGGCATCTGCGGGTCGTGCGGCATGACCGTCAACGGCGAACCCCGGCTGACCTGCGGGACCTTCCTCACCGAGTACGGGGACGGACCGGTCAGGATCGAGCCGCTCAAGGGGTTCCCGGTCATCAGGGACCTGGTGGTGGACATCGAGGACTTCCTGGCCAAGCTGTCGTCGGTGCGGCCGTGGCTGGTCAGGGAGGGCGAGGAGCTGCCGCTGACCGCCGAGTACGCGCAGACCCCGGCGCAGCTCGACGCCTACAAGCAGTACAGCATGTGCATCAACTGCATGCTCTGCTACTCGGCCTGCCCGGTGTACGTGCTCGACCCGGACTTCCTCGGGCCCGCGGCGATCGCGCTGGCGCAGCGCTACAACCTGGACTCGCGCGACATGGACGACCGGTTCGACGTGCTGAGCCAGGAGGACGCCGTCTGGGGGTGCACGTTCGTCGGCGAGTGCACGAACGCCTGCCCCAAGCACGTCGACCCGGCCGAGGCCATCCAGCGCTACAAGCTGACCGCCGCGCTCCGCTCGGTGCTGCCGTGGAGCCGTCGATGACCGCGCCCTACGTACGCGGCCGCGACCGGCTCTGGTTCGCCCGCTCGCGGCGCTACACGATCTTCGTGCTCCGGGAGCTGACCAGCGTGTTCGTGGCCTGGACGGTCGCGTACCTGCTGCTGATGATCGCCGCCCTGACCGGCGGCGGGTACGCGGGCTTCGTCGCGCTCGCCGGGCAACCGTGGATGATCGCGGTCAACGTGGTGGCGCTGGCCGCGACCTGCTTCCACGCGATCACCTTCCTCAACCTCGCGCCCAAGGCCACGGTGGTGCGGCTGGACGGCTGGCGGGTGCCCGCCTGGATGATCCAGGGCGGCAACCACTCGGCCTGGCTGCTGGTCTCCGCGGTCGTCGCGTACGTCGTGCTGAGGTCGCCATGAGACGCGTGCTGGAACCGTACCTGTGGCTGCTCTTCAGCGGCGGAGGCGTGGTCGCCGCGCTGCTGCTGCCGGTGCTCGTGCTGCTGTTCGGCGTGCTCATGCCGCTGGGCGTGCTCGACTGGCCGTCCGCCGCGCACCTCGCGGGCGCGCTCGAACCTCTGCCGGTGCGGGTGGCGCTGGTGGCGGTCGTGGCGCTCTGCCTCTTCCACGCCGCGCACCGGATCCGCCACACCAGCGAGGAACTGCTGGGCCTGGCCCGGTTCGATCTGCCGATCGCCGTGGTGTGTTACGGCGGGGCACTGGGGGGTGCCGCCGTCGCGGCATGGCTGCTGTGGTGAATGTCCTGGTTTCGTGATATTTCGACCCGCGACTTTACGCCGAGTTTATCCGGGGTCTACCGTCCGGCTTGCGAAACCCTCCGGCCATCGCCCGGCGACCCCGGGCAGAAGGGGTACTCGGTGTCCCGAAAGACGCGCCTCTTAGCCACGATCCCGGCAGTAGCCCTGCTGGGCGCCACCCTCACGGCGCCCACCGCGCAAGCGTCCTCCGTGGCGCGCTACGAGCCCGGTCCGTCCGACTTCTACATCAACTACGCCCCGCCCAGGGACGAGGCCACGCCCGAGGAACCGGGCGCGCCGGGCGGTGACAAGCGCTCACGGTCGCGGGCACGGGAGATCGACCAGAAGCACAGCCTGGGCAACCCGGCGGCCGCCCGGGTGCTCGCCGCCCGCGAGCAGGAGGCCCTGAGGACCGGCCGCAACCCCGCCGACTTCATCTTCAAGAAGACCAAGCAGACCAGGACCGCCAAGCTGCTGACGCTGCTGGTCGAGTTCAACGAGAACGCCGACGACGACTTCTCCGGTTACAACCGGCTGCGAACCGTCGACAGCGCCCCCGACGACTGCCTCGTCGAGCCGGCCGGCACGCTCAAGAACGGCCCCCTGCACAACAACATCCCGGACCCGGCCACGCTGCCGAACAAGGACAACAACTCCTTCTGGGTCAAGGACTTCAGCCCCGAGCACTTCAACAAGATGCTCTACACCGACAAGGGCATCACCGAGCGCGTACGCAAGGACCTGAAGGACCCCCGCGACGGCAGGCCAGGCATCGACATCTCCGGCTTCACGCTGAAGAAGATGTACGAGGAGATGTCCAAGGGCGCCTACTCCGTCACCGGCTCCGCCGTCGGCTGGATCAAGGCCCCGCACTCCGAGGCCTGGTACGGCGCCGCGGCCTGCGGCGGCAACCCGCAGGACATGTCCGGCCACCCGGACAACCCGCTCGGCGCCGGCCAGCTCGCCATCGACGCCGTCGACGTGCTGGCCCAGACCCAGCCGGACTTCCCCTGGGCCGACTACGACCTCGAGGACGTCTCCGACGCCGACGGCGACGGGAACTTCGCCGAGCCCGACGGCGTGATCGACCACCTCGTGCTGGTCCACGCCGGCAAGGACAAGTCCTCCGACGGCGGCGCCGAGGGCACCTACGCCATCTGGGCCCACTCCAGCGCGGTCGCCGGCGGCTACCAGGTGCCCGGCACCGACATGAAGATCTCCAACTACATCGTGCAGCCCGAGGACTCCGGCGTCGGCGTCTTCGCCCACGAGTACGGCCACGACCTCGGCCTGCCCGACCTGTACGACACCTCCGGCGCGGGCAGCTCCGCGGTGGACTTCTGGGACCTGATGTCCAGTGGCTCCCACTCCGGCCCGATCTTCCAGTCCATGCCCACGCACATGGGCCTGTGGGACAAGTGGGTGCTCGGCTGGGCCAACCCGAAGGTGTTCGACCCGGGTGACCGCAAGAGCCTGGTCACCGTCGGCCAGTCCTCCCGCACGCCGAAGCTCACCCAGGACGGCGTCCGGGTGAACCTGGCCTCCGAGCCGCTCAAGATGGTCGACCCGCACAGCGGCGGCAACGCCTGGTGGTCCGGCATGGACCAGGAGTGGGCGAACGTCTCGGTGGGCCGCGACATCGACGTGCCCGCCGGGTCCGACGTGCGGTTCTGGATGTGGAACAACTACGAGATCGAGTCCGACTGGGACTTCGGCTTCGTCGAGGTGTCCACCGACGGCGGCTCGACCTGGGCCCAGCAGAAGGTCTTCGACGAGGCCGGCGACGAGATCACCACGCCCGACGACTACCCGGACCCGAACAAGAACCTCGCCACCTTCGGCGACAAGAAGTACGGCATCACCGGTGACACCGGCGGCTGGCGGCACGACTACGTCGACCTGACCCCGTTCGCCGGCCAATCGATCAAGCTGCGGCTGACGTACAACACCGACGCGGCCTTCACCCCGCGCGGCTGGCACGCCGACGACTTCGAGCTCACCAGCGACGGCGCCACCGTGTGGAGCGACGACGTCGAGGGCGGCGAGAACGGCTGGCGGGCCACCGGCGGCACCTTCACCAACACCAGCGGCCAGGGCTGGACGATCAACAACGGCGAGCGCGAGATCCAGCGGTTCTACCTCGCCGAGTGGCGCAACTTCGACGGGTTCGACAAGGGCCTGCAGTACGCCTACGACACCACGTACTCGCGTGACGGGGCGTGGAAGGTGGAGAAGGTCAAGTACAACGCGCCCGGCCTGCTGGTCTGGTACCGCGACTCGACCTACACCAACAACGTGCTGGTGAACAACCTGGAGGCGGCGCCGAGCATCGGCTCCAAGGGCACCCTGCTGCTCGTCGACTCCCACTTCGACCCGCTGCGCCGCACCGGCGAGGCGGCCGCGAAGGACCCGACCAGGCACAAGAACATGGAAGGCCGCACCCAGACGTCCAACGCGGCGTTCTCGTTCAGGAACACCTACCCGCTCAAGGAGTGCCTGGAGGCGCCGGACGAGCCGTTCAGCGAGTACTGCACGCAGATCGGCGGGCTGAAGGGCGTCAAGGAGTTCACCGACGCCAAGACCTGGTACCCCGGCCTGGAGGTCCAGGACGGCGGCCTGTTCTACCGGGACTTCGACGCCTCCACCGTCGTCCCGTCCAAGGGCGACCAGCCGTACAGCACCCGCGTGGTGAACGTGGACGGCGCCCCGGCCACCGAGTACTACGGCCTCGACATCGGCGGCGGCCACGTGCTCGGCTCCGGTAACCCGGGGGACGAGGGCAAGGCGCTGGGCGTGGGGATCAAGCTGATCAGCCCGCTCCCCGGCGACCTCGGCGCCATCGTCCAGGTGACCCCGCCGAAGAAGTAGATCAGGCGGGTCGCGAGCCCCTGTCTTCACACGGTCGCCGTGCGAAGGCAGGGGCTTCTGGACCTACGATTGATGACCATGAGCGAACTGCGCACCAAGGCCGAGCACACCGCGGCGATCCTCAAGGATCGCCGTGTGGCAGTGGTGATCAACACTCGCTCACGACGCGGCCGCCGCCACTACTTCGAGGTGATCGAGCAGGTCCACGAGCTGGGCTTCGAGCCGCTGGCCGAGATCGGCGTCTACAACCCGAAACGGCTGCGCGAGCTGCTCGACACGGCCCTGGCGACGGGGCCCGACCTGCTGATCGTCGGCGGCGGCGACGGCACGCTCTCCTCCGCCGTGCGCCACGTCGCCCACCGCGACGTGGCGCTCGGCGTCCTGCCGCTCGGCACCACCAACAACTTCGCCCGCAGCCTCGGCCTGCCGCTCGACCTCTCGGGCGCGATCCGGGTGTTCGCCACCGGCAAGGTGGCCGACATCGACCTCGGCATGGCCGACGACCGGCCGTTCGCCAACCTGGCCAGCTTCGGGGTGTCGGTGGAGGTGGCGGGCAAGGTCAGGCCGTGGCTGAAGCGGTGGGTGGGCCGGCCCGCCTACCCGCTGACCGCGCTCACGATCCTGCCCGGCCACCGCCCGTTCCGGGCCTACATCACGGTCGACGGGCAGCGCCACGAGCTTCTCACCCACCAGCTCAACATCGCCAACGGCCGCTTCCACGGCGGCTGGCAGGTGGCCCGCGACATCAGCATCGACGACGGCATGCTCGTCGCCTACCAGCTCGGCTCGGGCAAGAAGCTGCGGCTGCTGGTCGAGACGCTCGCCCGCGCCACCACGGGCCGGTGGCGGAGCCTGGCCGGCGGCCCCTTCGTGACCGGGCGGGAGATGCTGCTGGAGACCGACCCGCCGATGGCCGCCGACGTCGACGGCGAGGTGCGGCTCCGCACCCCGATCAGGCTCCGCGTGGTGCCCAACGGCGTACGCGTCATGGTCCCGGCTGACTTCGAGGACCGCTGACCCCGGCTCACTCACCCAGCCGGCGGTAGGCGACGCCGAGCGGGGCGGCCAGGTCCGCGGGCGGCGGGAAGAGCCGGGGGAGCAGGTCCGAGCCCGCCGGGCGGCGCTCCGGCGGGTGCGCGCTGCCGCCCGGCGTGTAGAAGTCCGCCAGCCGCTCCGCGAACGGCACGTCCGCCACCGCCGGGACGCCCGCGGCGGGCCGGGCGGCGAGCGAGCCCAGCAGCTCCGCGCGCCCCCGCCCGCGCCACGCCAGCACCAGGAACGGGTCCTCGTCGAACGACTCCGCCAGCAGGTACAGCACCGCCGACACGTGCTTGCACGGGAACCCCCAGTCGGGACACGAGCAGTCCATGCCGAGATCGCGCGGGAACAGGTCGACGCCGACAGAGGCGAACAGCTCCTCGATCTCCTCCGGCATCTCCCCGGCCAGCAGCTTGGCCCGGTAGACCGCCTGCTCGGCGATCGCCGACTCCAGCGTCTCCCAGCGGTCCTCGCCGTACGCCTCGATCGCGATCGTCACCTCGTACGGGGTGCGCCGCGAACCCTGCACGGCGGCCGACACCAGGCCGGGCGACAGGTCGATGGACAGCACCTGCCCGGCTCTGGCGTAGCCGCGCCCGCGTGAGAGCCTGCCCCGGTCGCAGACGCGCTCCAGGATGTCGATGAACCGCCGCGACCACCACGCCGACCCGATCGAGCCGCGCCTCGACCGGGCGCGGAGGCCGCCCTCGACCTTGATCGGGGTCCCGTACCGCATCTCAGGCCACCGCCTCCGAAGTCAGCCGGAACACCTCGCGCAGCTCCCGCGTCGACAGGTCCGTCAGCCAGTCCTCGCCGGTGCCCACCACCCGCTCGGCCAGCGCCTTCTTGCGCTCCATCAGCTCGTCGACCCGCTCCTCCAGCGTGCCGGCGCAGATCAGCTTGCGGACCTGCACGTTCTTGCGCTGGCCGATGCGGAAGGCGCGGTCGGTGGCCTGGTCCTCGACGGCCGGGTTCCACCAGCGGTCGACGTGGACGACGTGACTGGCGGCGGTCAGGTTGAGCCCCACGCCCGCCGCCCTGAGCGACAGCAGGAACAGCATCGGCTCGCCGTCCTCCTGGAAGCGGTCGACCAGCCGGTCGCGGGCCTTCTTCGGCAGGCCGCCGTGCAGCCAGAGCACCGGCCGGTCCAGCCGCCGCGCCAGGTAGGGCTGGAGCATGGCGCCGAACTCGGTGTACTGGGTGAACACCAGCGCCTTCTCGCCCTCGGCCAGGATCTCCTCGGCGAGCTGCTCCAGCCGCTGCAGCTTGCCCGACCTGCCGGCCAGCCTGGAGCCGTCCTTGAGCAGGTGGGCCGGGTGGTTGCAGACCTGCTTGAGCTTGGCCACGGTCGCCAGCACCAGCCCGCGCCGCTCGATCCCCTCACTGCCGTCGATCTTGCCCAGCATGTCGTCCACGACCGCCTGGTAGAGCGACGCCTGCTCGGTGGTGAGCGGGCACCACTCCTTGATCTCCAGCTTCTCCGGCAGGTCGCTGATCACCGACTTGTCGGTCTTGACGCGCCGCAGGATGAACGGCCCGGTCGCCCGTCTGAGCGCGTGCGCCGCCTCCTCGTCCTGCCGGGCCTCGATCGGCTCCTGGAACCGCTCCCTGAACCCGGCCCGCGTCCCCAGCAGCCCCTGGTTGGCGAACTCCATGATCGACCAGAGCTCGGCCAGGTGGTTCTCCACCGGGGTCCCGGTCAGCGCCAGCCGCTGCGCCGCCGGGATCGCCCGGACCGCCCTGGCCTGGAGCGTGCCGCTGTTCTTGATCGCCTGCGCCTCGTCGCACACCACCCGCCGCCAGGAGACCTCGCGCAGCGCCTCCAGGTCCCGCTGCGCCGTGCCGTACGTGGTGAGGACCAGGTCGGCGCCGGCGATGAGCGCGGGGTCGCGGCCGGGGCCGTGGTGGGTGTACACGCGCAGGCCCGGCGCGAACCGGGCCGCCTCCCGCTGCCAGTTGCCCAGCAGCGACATCGGGCACACCAGCAGCGTCGGCCCCGTCCCCTCGTGGACCAGCAGCGCCAGGGTGGTGATCGTCTTGCCCAGCCCCATGTCGTCGGCCAGGATCCCGCCCAGCCCCAGCTCCGACAGGAAGCTCAGCCAGGCCAGCCCCCGCTCCTGGTACGGGCGGAGCGTCGCGTCGATGCCCGCGGGCGTGCCGATCGGCCGCAGCCGCCGCTCCGCCTCGCCGGACAGCAGGTCGCCGAGCACCCCGTCGGCGTCCACCTCCAGCAGCGGCAGCTCGCCGTCGCCCCGGACCACCTGCCGCAGCAGGTCGGCCGCCGGGGCCTCACCGGCCCGCTCGCCGCCGACCACCCGCAGCGCGGCCGCCAGCTGCCGTTCGTCCAGCTCCACCCACCGGCCGCGCACCCGGACCAGCGGCACCTTCAACCGGGCCAGCTCGGCCAGTTCCTCCTCGCCGATCGTCTCCCCGGCCACGGCCAGGTCGACCCGGAAGCCGACCAGCTCGCGCAGCCCCAGCCCCTGCCCGGCCACCGCCCCCGGGTCCTTGCTCCTGGCCGTCACCTTCAGCCCCAGCCGGTTCCGCCCGGCCCAGCGGGGGAGCAGCACCCCGAACCCGGCGGCCTGCAGCAGCGGCGCCGCCTCCCTGAGGAACCCGAACGCGCCCGCGGTGTCGAGCACCAGCTCGCCCGGCTCGGCCACGCGCAGCGCCCGCTCCAGCTCCGGATAGAGCCGCACCGCCCGGCCGAGCCCGGCCAGCAGCTCCCGCTCCGCCGCCGGCACCCCGGCCACCGGCTCCCCGCGCCACACCCGCACGGCGGGCACGTACAGGCTCGGGTCCTCCACCCCCTGCAGAGCCAGCTCCACCCGCCACCCCGCGTCGAGGTCACGGTCGGCCTCGTCCTCCTCGACCGGCTCGACCAGCCGGAAGCACACCCGCGCGGCGCCCTCGGCGCTCACCACCGTCTCGCGCCACCGGTCCAGCTCCTCGCGCAGACCCGGCACGTCGGGGCACGAGCCGTCGGGGCCGGTCAGGGCGGCCAGCCACCGCTCGCGCGCCGTCACCGCCCGCTCGACGAGCGGCTCGGGCAGCGCCTCACGGACCAGCGCGTCGGTGAACGCCCCGAGCGCCTCCCACAGCACCTCCCCGGACGGCCGCTCCACCTCCGAGGTACGGGACGCGGGCGGCATCGCCAGGGCCAGCTCCCTGAAGTACGCCGCGTCACCCCGGGTGACCACCGGCTCCCAGACCGCACGGCAGGCGCCGCCGGGAGCCGCCACCAGCCGCGGGACCACCCGGCCGCGCCGTACCAGGTCGCGGGCGAACCCGGCGGCGGCCGCCCAGTGACGGACGGTGGCGCTGCCGTCGCAGGCGTCCACCACCCGCAGGGCGGCCGAGACGGGCGGCACCACGGCGGGCACCCGCCACACCCGCAACCGGGGCCGCGTCGCGGTCGCGGGCCGCCCCGTCTCGGGCGAGGGCATCGGCTCCTTCGCCGTCCCGGGCAGCAGCAGCGCCAGCTCCGGCTCGTCCCCGCCGTCGACGCCGAGCGCCTCCCGCAGCGCGGGGACCGGCGCGGCGAACGGATGCCGGCCGGGCCCGCCCGCAGCCCGCGCGGGCTGCTCCGCCCAGAAGGCCAGCCCTTCTCCCGCCCACACCCCGTGTACGACCAGCACCCCGGCAGGTTACCCGCCGGAGCTCCGGCGATCCGTCATAGGACGAACGGAGGAGGGCGCCTAGGTCCATGGACCGAGGCGCGGCGGGGGCGGGCGGGGCTAGCGTCGGGTGCATGGACGACAGCGGCACCCTGGAAGAGGCGTTCGAGCGGCTGCACCGCACCGGCCCCGAGTTCGACGGCTGGCTGAGCAACCACGGCCCGATGGCGGTCGAGTCGATGGTCAGGCGCGGGCACGCCCGCGAGGTCCACCGCTGGCTGGACGCCTACACCGCCCGCCTGGAGGAGGCTCCCGGCGGCACCCGCGCGATCGGGGACGACTGGCGCGAAGCGCTGGGCGACCCGCGACGGCTCGGCGACTGGCTGCGGTTCTTCGAGCGGGAGACGAAGGAACGGCCGTGGCGGGCCGTGCTGGAGGAGTGGTGGCCGCGGCTGCTGCCCGGCATCGCGGCCGGGGCGACCCACGGCGTCATCCGCACCGGCCACGCGGTCCACGCCCTGCTGGAGCTGGAGGACGGGCCGCGGCTCGCCGAGCTGGGGCAGGCGCTCGGCTACTGGGCGGCACGCTGGCAGCCCGTGGCCGGAGCGGCCCCGCCGTCCGGCACGGAGACGCCGTCGGGCGCGCTGGCCGGGGTGCCGCGGGTGGCCGACCAGAGCCGGGACATCGACCACCGGCTCCGCCAGCTCGCCGGCACCGGCGGCTGGGAGCCGTCGGTCGCCGCGCTGGCCCCGGCCTCGGGCGCCGGCGAGGCCAGGGACCGGCTCGCCGCGCTGGCCGACGCCGCCACCCTGCGCTATCTCACCCACGCGCACGGCTCGCCCGTCATGCTGATCCACTCGGCGACCGCCCCCACGGCGGTGCTCCGCACGCTGCCCGCCCTGCCCGCCTCCCTCTGGGTGCCGAGCCTCGACGCGGCGTGGGCCGCCGCCGCCGCGGTCACGGCCGCGTACGGGCCCGCGGGGCCGGTGACCGGGCGGGAGCTGCCCGCCGCGCCCGGCTCCGCGCAGGAGGCGTTCGACCGGGCCGTCGCGCACGGCGACGAGCACGTGATCAAGCTGGCCGACACCGCGCTGGACGTGTACGAACGCACCGCCGACCCGGACGCCCTCGCGGCGGTCGTGCGCGCGTCCCGCTCCATTCAGCCGCTGAAAGCGTGATGCCCGGTTGTACAGTGGAAGTATGAATCCTCCCGGATCGTGGTGTGAGCGGCCCAAGCCGCAGGCTCCCTCGTGCGAGCTCCCCTCTCCGTGGAGCAAGCCGAAGCAGCCCGCCAACTGGTGCGAGGCGCCCGCCTCGCCCGTCGTACGGGTCGTCGGCTTCCTGCTGCGCGCCGCCAAGCGCTGAGAGAGCCCGCGCGGCCCGAGCGGTCGCGCGGCTTCGCGCTGCCCGGAATCCGCGCTGATCACCGGCCTGAAGGGTCGTGATAGAAGGCGGTATAGGTGGGTAGGCGCACTCCTCGACGGAGGAGGCGACGTCGTGAACGACACCCAGAAACTAGTCAGCGATCTGTCCGAGCAGGTCTCCCGGCTCGTCAGGGACGAGCTCCGGCTGGCCAAGCTCGAACTCACGCGCAAGGGCAAGCGCGCCGGCCTCGGCGCCGGCATCGTGGGCGCCGCGGGCATCGTCGGGCTCTTCGGCGGCGCCGTGCTCGTGGCGGCCGTCGTGATGCTGCTCGCGCTCGTCATGCCCGCCTGGCTGGCGGCCGCGATCGTGGCCGTGGTGCTGCTCGCGACCGCGGCGGTGCTGGGCCTGGCCGGCAAGAAGCAGGTCCAGCAGGCCACCCCGCCCGTTCCCAGGGAGACGATCGCCAGCGTGAAGGCCGACATCGGCGCGGTCAGGGAGGGAGCACACCGATGAGTGAGACGAACCCGGGATACTCCGACGACCAGTACGCGGGCGACGTGGGTTCACGCAGGGCGACGGTCGGCACCCCGACTGACCCCGAATCCATCAACGTGCCCGTCACACGCGGCGGCGCGGCCGAGAACGCGCACGAGGCGGAGCTCCGCCGCGAGCCGCACGAGACGTTCATCCCCGAGGGGCCGGAGCCGGACGACCGCGCGGAGGCGATCCACTCCCGCGCCGTGGAGGAGGAGTCGCTGCGCGGCGGCGGCACGCGGGTCCCCGAGTCGACCACTCCCTACCAGGACCGGGGCTCCATCGCGACGCCGCTCACCGACCGCGCGCGCCGGGCCGCCGTGAGCGGCGACGAGGAGGAACAGGTCCGCGAGAGCATCAGGGAGACCCGCCGCGAACTCGGCGAGACCGTGAGCGCGCTGGCCCACAAGGTGGACGTCAAGAGCCGGGCGGCAGAGGCGGCCGAGTCGGCCAAGGAGCGCGCCGCCGCGATGGTCGGCACCGCCAAGGCCAAGGCGGCCGAGATGAGCGGCACGGCGAAGGCCAGGGCCGGCGAGATGGGCGGCACCGCGAAGACCAGAGCGGCCGAGATGGGCGGGACCGCCAGAGTCAGGGCGGCCGAGATGTCCGGCAGGGCACTCGAACTGAAGGACAAGGCACGGGAGAACGCCGCCGGCAACGACTACCTGCGGCCGGTCCTGGGATTCGCGGTCGCCGGCGCGGTGGTCGCGCTGATCCTCCGCCGTGCCGACCGGCGCCGCCGGGGTCTATGACGTGACACCCCCCGAGACCCCCGCCGAGCTGACGGGCCGGTCCTGGTGGCGCGTCGTCAGGCGCACGGCCGTGGAGTTCAAGAACGACCGCGTCCAGGACCTGGCCGCGTCGCTCACCTACTACGCGGTGCTGTCCATCTTCCCCGCCCTGATCGTGTTCGTGTCACTGCTCGGCCTGTTCGGCCAGCAGAACGCGAGCACGCTCTTCGGGAACGTGGTCACGCTGGCCCCCGCCGAGGTGCGCGACCTGCTGACCCAGGGCCTGCAGGGCGTCCAGCAGGCGAGCCGGCCGGGCCTGGCGGCGATCCTCGGCCTGGCCGTCGCGCTGTGGTCCTCGTCCGGTTACATCGCGGCGTTCATCAGGGCCTGCAACGAGATCTACGACATCGACGAGGGCCGCCCGTTCTACAAGCTCACCCCGCTCCGGCTCGGCCTCACGATCATGCTGATGGTCCTGCTGGCCGCCGCCGCCGTCGCGGTCACGCTGACCGGCGACCTGTCCCGCCTCGCCGGTGAGGCGCTCGGCCTGGGCGAGACCGCGGTGACCGTCTGGAACGTGGCCAAGTGGCCGGTGCTCGCGCTGATCGCGGTCGGCCTGATCATGGTGCTGTACTGGGCCGCGCCGAACGTGCGCCAGCCCGGGGTGCGCTGGCTGACGCCCGGCGGGCTGCTGGCGGTCGTCCTGTGGCTGATCGTCTCCACCGGTTTCGCCGTGTACGTGGCCAACTTCGGCTCCTACAACAAGACGTACGGGACGCTCGCCACGGTCGTGGTCTTCCTGATCTGGCTGTGGCTGTCGAACATGGCGCTGCTGTTCGGCGCCGAGCTGGACGCCGAGCTGATCAGGGAGCGCCGGGTGGCCGAGGGGAAGCCCGCGGAGCAGGAGCCGTACGCCGTCCCCAGGGACCCGCCGAAGCCCGATTCGCTGCCCGGGTGACCGTGCGGAGACAGGCGACCCCGGCGACGGCCGTGGAGTAGGGTGCGCCGGTGAGCACCGATCTGTTCTGCGAGATCATCGCCGGGGAGCGGCCCGCCACCCTGGTCCACGAGGACGAGGTGGCCGTCTCGTTCCTCGACGCCCGCCCGGTCTTCAAGGGCCACGTGCTCGTCGTGCCGCGGGCGCACATCGAGACGCTGGCCGACCTCGCCGACGTCGGCCCCTTCTTCGACCGGGTCCGCGCCATGGCCGGCGCCGTCGAGGAGGGCCTGGGCGCGGGCGGCACCTTCGTCGCGATGAACAACCGCGTCAGCCAGAGCGTCCCCCACCTGCACGTGCACGTCGTCCCGCGCAACCCCAAGGACGGCCTGCGCGGCTTCTTCTGGCCGCGCACCAAGTACGCCTCCCCCGAGGAGGCGCAGGACTACGCCGGACGCGTCGCCGGCGCGCTCACCGCGGGCTGAGCCGTGGAGCTCCTGGTCGGCATCGCGGTCGTGGCGGCGATCGTCGCCGTGCCCGCGATCGTGCTGTGGCGGGTCCTGCGCGGCCGGCGCGAGCTCGGCACCAGCCCGGCCGAGCGCGCCACGTTCGAGACCCTGCACACGGCCTCGCTCGCCGGCCCGCCGCTGCGCGCCGGCCTCACCGCCGACGGCGCCGACCGCGCCTCGCGCCACCTGCGCCGGCTGCTCGGCTCGCCCGCGCTGGCGATCACCGACGGCGAGCGGCTGCTGGTGTACGACGGCGAGGGCGAGCACCACGCGGGGGAGGCGTTCGAGCACGCCCGCGCGACGCTCGAAGACGGTCGCACGCAGGTGCTGAGCATCTCCTGCGACCTGCTCGAATGCCCGATCAGGCAGGCCGTGGTGGTGCCGCTGACCACCGACGACCGGGTCGTCGGCACGCTCGCCGCCTACGGCCAGCACGCCTCCGCCGGGCTGGTCCGCGCCGCCCAGGAGGTGGCGGGCTGGGTCGACTCCCAGCTGGAGCTGGCCGAGCTCGACCGCTCCCGCACGCTGCTGATGGAGGCCGAGGTGCGGGCGCTGCGCGCGCAGATCTCGCCACACTTCATCTACAACTCCCTCACCACGATCGCCTCGTTCGTCCGCACCGACCCGGAGCGGGCCAGGGAGCTGCTGCTGGAGTTCGCCGACTTCACCCGCTACTCCTTCCGACGGCACGGCGAGTTCACCACGCTCGCCGAGGAGCTGCGCTCCATCGACCGCTACCTGATCCTGGAGCGCGCCCGCTTCGGCGACCAGCTCCAGGTGACGCTGCGCATCGCGCCGGAGGTGCTGCCGGTCGCGGTGCCGTTCCTGTGCCTGCAGCCGCTCGTCGAGAACGCCGTCCGGCACGGCCTGGAGAGCAAGGACGGCGTCGGCCGCATCGCGATCATGGCGGAGGACGCCGGCGCCGAGTGCCGCATCAGCGTCGAGGACGACGGCCTCGGCATGGACCCCGACAGGCTGCGGCGCATCCTCGCAGGTGAGATCATGCCGGCGGGCGGCGTCGGGCTGGCCAACGTCGACCTGCGGCTGCGTCAGGTGTACGGCGACGAGTACGGGCTGGTCGTCGAGACGGGCCGCGGAGCGGGCACGAAGGTCAACGTCAGGTTGCCGAAATATCACCCAGGCGTCTCAGCCCGTTGACCTGGATCTTTGTTGTCGGTTTTATCACTGTACATGGCGCAACTTCGGGTGCTCGCGGTGGACGACGAACTTCCCGCCCTGGAAGATCTCTCCTACTTGCTCCGCGCCGACCCACGGATCGGCGAGGTGGCCACCGCCCGCGACGGGGCCGCCGCGCTGCGCCTGCTGGACCGGGCCATCGCCGAAGGCCGGCCGATCGACGCGGTCTTCCTCGACATCAGGATGCGCGGCCTCGACGGGGTGGTGCTGGGCAGGCTGCTGTCCCAGTTCGCCAACCCGCCGCGGGTGGTGTTCGTGACCGCGTACGAGGAGCACGCCGTCGACGCCTTCGAGATCAAGGCCGAGGACTACCTGCTCAAACCCGTGCGCCCGGAACGCCTGGCCGAGGCGATCAGACGGGTCGCGGTCTCGGCCGACGTGCCCGTCGACGGCGCCGAGACCGACACGATCCCGGTCGAGCTGGGCGGCGTGACCCGGTTCGTGTCCAGTGCCGACGTCATCTACGTGGAGGCGCACGGCGACTACGCCCGCCTGCACACCGCCACCGGCAGCCACCTCGTGCGCATCCCGCTGGCCACGCTGGAGGAGCGGTGGGCGGCGGCCGGGTTCGTCCGCGTGCACCGCAGCCACCTGGTCGCGGTCAAGCACATCGTCGAGCTGCACATCGACTCCGGCCGGTGCACGGTCCGCGTCGGTGACACCGAGATCCCCGTCAGCCGCCGCCACACCCGTGAGCTGCGCGACCTCCTCGTCCGCCGAGCCCGGCGGCACAGGCCCGAATGAGCCGCGCCAGGGAAGGGGAGATCCTATTGAGCCACTGCCCCAGGAGACGTCAGACCTGTGAGCCCTGAACCCCGTCCCGGCCGCCGGGTGGCGGTCACCAGCCCCCACACCGCCGCCACGCGCAGACCCCGCTTCCCGGCGACCCGGGAGATCGACGAGCAGACGGACCTCGGCGAGGTCTACATGCGCTCGCTGCTGCGCACCCAGTTCCGGCTGGCCATGTTCGTCTGCACCGTGCTGGCCTGCGTGGTGTGCGGGCTGCCGCTGCTGTTCCTGCTCATCCCCGAGCTCGCCGAGGTCGACGTGCTCGGGATCCCGCTGCCGTGGGCCGTGCTGGCAGGGCTGATCTACCCGGCCTTCGTCATCGGGGCCTGGCTCTACGTGCGCCAGGCCGAGCGCAACGAGCGCCACTTCGCCGACCTGGTCGACCGTCCTTGACATCCTCCCCGTGCTGAAGCACGTGGATTCCAACCGCAACTACCCCACGAGGAGGAGGTCGCGTTGAGGTTCGCGGTGCACCGGCCCGGCAACCCGTGGCCCTTCCCGCGCGGACACGGCATGCCCTGCCGCGTATGCGATGTTCCTGGCCGCGTTCACATCGGCGTTGCCGGCGTATCCACACGATCGGCACCGGTAACGCGCTTGGCTCTCACGCGCTTCCCGGTCCACGATCCCGCACGCCGAGCACCGCTGACTCGTGTACGCGGGGCTGACCTTCACCACCCGCCCGGGCGCCTTGTGTTCCAGGCGTCGGACGAGACGGCCCCATCCGGCGGCCATGATCGACCGGTTCAGCCCCGCCTTGGCCCGGACATTGCGCCCGGGCGCTTCGACGGTGCCGCGCGCCGACCGGGTCATGGCGCGGATCTTCAGGTCTTCGACGGCGATTACGTCGAACCGCCGGGCGAGGCCCGTACTGACCTTCTCCACCCAGTCCTTGCACCGGTCGCTCTCACGCGCCTTCACCCGGGCGATGGCGGCCTTGACCTCTGCACGTCGGTTCGATCCGCGCCTGGCCCTGGCGAGCTTGCGCAGCAGCCGCCGCAGTCGTGCCTTCTCCGTGTCGCGCAGCGCGGGAGCGTTCAGCATCTCTCCGGTGGACAAAGCGGCCGACACGGCCACACCCCGGTCCACGCCGGCGACCTCGCCCGTAGCCGGCGCCGGGACGGGATCGGGGATGGCGGCGAACGCCACATGCCAGCGACCCGCGCGGTCGCGGGTAACGCGGTACGACTTCACCTCGTCAGGGACGGCGCGCGACCAGCGGAAGCGGATCCATCCCACCTTCGGGACCTTCACCTCGCCCACGTGCCGAGACAGGCGGCGCACATCACCCGCTTTGACGGCGACGATCCGGAACCCCTCACCCCGCCCACGCCTGCGCCATGCCGGACGCCGATGGGTGCCGCCGAAGTAGTTCGCCATGGCCTGCGCGAAGTCCTTCAGCGCCTGCTGCTGAACGATGATCGACCCGGTGCGCAACCACGCGAACGCTGCCCGCGCCTCGATCAACTGGCGGCACTGCTCGGCGAACCCCGGCGCGGACTTACGTCCCGGCTTCCAGCAAGCGTGCTGCTCAACCGCGAGATTCCACACATACCGGGCGTGCCTGCAATGCTCCAGCAGTGCCTGCTCCTGGGCGGGCGAAGGCTGGAGCCGGTAACGGGACACGCCGATCAAACTACCGACCGCCACCGACAAAACCGGGAGACCACCGCGTCCGGCCGTTCCGGCTTTCCTCCCCGCCCTGAACGACGGGGCCTCCAGCCTGTAGGTATCCAGTGAGCCTGGCCGCCGTCCTCATCGTCGTGGTGGCGACCGTGCTCATCGGCGCGTTCGGCATCCGCGTCTCCCGCACGACCTCCGACTTCTACGTCGCCTCCCGCACCGTCAGCCCGCTGTGGAACGCCTCGGCGATCGGCGGCGAGTATCTGTCGGCGGCGTCGTTCCTGGGCGTCGCCGGGCTCATCCTGTCGTACGGCGTCGACATGCTGTGGCTGCCGGTCGGCTGGACCGGCGGCTACCTGGTGCTGCTCGTGCTGGTGTCGGCGCCGCTGCGCCGCTCGGGCGCCTACACGCTGCCCGACTTCGCCGAGGCCCGGCTCGAGTCCATGATGGTGCGGCGCACCGCCAGCGTGCTCGTGGTGCTCATCGGCTGGCTGTACCTCATGCCGCAGTTCCAGAGCGCTGGCCTGGTGCTGCGGACGATCACCGGGGCGCCGGTGTGGGCGGGCGGGCTGCTGGTCGCCGGCGTGGTGGTGCTCAACGTGCTGTCGGGCGGCATGCGGTCCATCACGTTCGTGCAGGCGTTCCAGTACTGGCTCAAGCTGACCGCGCTGGCCGTGCCGGTGGTGTTCCTGCTGCTCGCCTGGCGGGCCGACGGGGCGCCCCCGCTGAGCGCGGAGGACACCGAACTCTGGCTCACCCCGCTGGGCGGGCCCAGGGAGTACGGGGTGTACTCGACGTACTCCCTGATCCTGGCCACCTTCCTGGGCACGATGGGGCTGCCGCACGTGCTCGTCCGCTTCTACACCAACCCCGACGGCCGGGCCGCCCGCCGCACCACGCTCGTCGTGCTGTCGCTGCTCGGCGCCTTCTACCTGCTGCCGGCCGTGTACGGCTGGCTCGGCCGGCTGTACGCGCCCGACCTGGTCCGCACGGACACCGTGGTGCTGACGCTGCCCTCCCGGATGATCGGCGGCACCCTCGGCGACCTGCTGACCGCGCTCGTCACCGCCGGAGCGTTCGCCGCGTTCCTGTCCACCTCCTCGGGGCTGACCGTCTCCGTGGCCGGCGTGATCGCGCAGGACCTGCTCAAGGGCGGGGTGCGCTCGTTCAGGATCGCCACGCTGATGGCGGTCGCGGTGCCGCTGGCGCTGGCCCTGTGGGCGCGGGCGCTGCCGGTGGCCGACGTGGTCGGGCTGGCGTTCGCGGTGGCCGCCTCGTCGTTCTGCCCGCTGCTGGTGCTCGGCATCTGGTGGCGAAGACTGTCCACGACCGGCGCGCTGGCGGGGCTGTTCGCCGGCGGCGGGCTGGCCTGCCTGGCGGTGCTCGTCACGATCACCGGCGGCCCGTACGACGGCATGCTGGGCGCGCTGCTGGCCCAGCCCGCCGCGTGGACCGTGCCGATCGCGTTCCTGGTCATGGTGGTGGTGTCGTTCGTCACCCAGCACCGCGTGCCCAGGGGCGTGGCCAGGATCATGGTCCGCCTGCACACCCCGGAGAACCTCGACCTCGACCGCGGCGACTGGCGTCCCCGGTCGTCCTGATCCCATAGAAAACGGGAATATCGCAGCATAGGAACCGCGCGGCCTCCTTACGCTCGGCGTGTCCACCGACAGGCGGGGGTACGCCATGGCCACCCCGGACGAGGCCGCGCAGGCGTTGCGCGCCGTCGCCCGCCTGGCCGAGGAGCAGGGCGACGCGCTCGACCGGGCCTTCCGGCTCTTCGGCGACGGCGCGCTGCTCGGCCCCAGGGCCGCCCGATTACACGCCGGCCTGGTGGACCGGTGCGCAGAGGTCGGCCGGGCCTTCACCCGGGCCTTCCGCCAGGTCGAACGCCTCGCCACGGCCCGCGGCGACCCGCCTCGCGTGCCAGCTCCGCACCCGCGCCGCCCGCCCGTGCCGCTGCGCGAGCCGCCCGGGGGCTTCGTGGGCGGCGACCCCGACCTCATGCAGGCCATCGACGCCGAACTGGCCGAGGTCGCCGAATCCTGGCAGCTTGCCGGTCAGAGCCTGGCGGCGACGCTCGTCCGCGTCGGCCTCGACAGCGCGCCCGGCCAGGACGTCGTCCGCGCCGGCGCCTGGCTCGCCGACCAGCGCCCCGACCTGCGCCGCCGCCGCGCCGACCTGCTCAAGACCACCCCCGCCCCCGCGCCCGACCCACCCCCGCAGTCAGCCTTCGACGGCCCCGCCCTCGGCCCGGCCACCGGCACGGCACCCGGCCCGGCCACCGGCACAGCGGCTGGCACGGCGGCTGATCCGGCGGCTGGCACGGCGAACGGGACGGTAGCGGACACGGTCACGGACACGGTCACGGAGACGGTCACCGACGGGGTCACCGACACGCTGGCCCGTGTCGGCGCCTTCTGGGCCGACCAGGTGGCCGGCCTCGTGCCCGCCGCGGGCGGCCTCGCCCACCAGTACGCGGAGCGCGTGGCCGTACCCCTGGCCCAGGGCGCCGCGGAAGCCGTCATCGGCGCCGCCCGGTTCGGCTGGGAGCACTCGCTGGGCGGCCTCATCACGAACCCCTCAGGCCCGGTGGAACGCGCGCGGGCGGCGTACGACGCGGGCGAGTTCGCGGCCGAGCACCCGCTGGAGTTCGCCAAGTCCGCTGTCGACTGGAAGACGCTGACGGAGAACCCGGCCCGCTGGTTCGGCCGCCTCATCCCCGAGGTCCTGCTCGGGGCCGGCACGGCCGCCACCCGCGCGGGCCGACTCACCGGCGCGGCCACGCGGGCCGGTCCCCGCCTCCCGGACGGTTCCCCGATCCCCCCGCCCAGGACCGCCGCCGACGGCCCGCCCCTGAGAACCATCCCGATGCGGCGCCAGCACGTGGGGGAGGAGCGCACCGGCGTGCGCTACCTCGACGAGAAGGGGTTGGCGAGCAGACGACTGGTGATCCACGACGGAAAGCTCTACGACGTCTACGGGAGGCCGTTCGACACCACCCGAGCGCATGCCCACTTCTCGGGAAAGGGCCGCGCCATCTTCGTGATGGACCGATATGGGAACCTGTACGCGAACTCCAAGCACGTCGTAGGCGAATTCCATCACTCCAGCTTCCTGCGCGGCGGCGAAGTGGCGGCAGCAGGAGACGTTGAAGTGAAAGATGGAGTGCTGAAGGCGATTTCCCGACATAGCGGCCACTACCGCCCAGGTCCCGAGGCTCTACGGCAGGCTATCGACCGCCTGAGAAGTGCCGGAGTCGACTTCACGGGCGTGAGCAAGGAGGGATATACCAGTGGGTGATTTCCCGCCGCCTTGGGGCTGGCGCCGCGTGGTCTGGTCCCTGCTCTATACCGTGCAGTTCAAGCCGGTCCTCGACGACGACCTCGTCGAGTGGAGGGCCCGAGGGCTGGTGCTGGAGCCGTTCAGCGGCTTCGGGCGGGAAGAGCTGTACGAGGCGCTCCAGGAGGCGCTGAGCAGTGAGGAGCCGCTCCTCGATCTGATGCCGGATCCACCGGTACCGCGTAGCGAGCATGACGTCCGCGATTTCCTGCGCCGCGTGCTCGAGCGCATGGAATCCTTGCGACCCTGGCCGGAGCTGCCGTTCCTCGTCATGCGGGGGGACACGTGGCCGGATCTCGGCGACTGCCGGGAGATCGCCCGGTTGCACCTGGACGAGCACCAGGTCGGCGACCGGCTCCATGCCATTTTCCACCGATCCGACGACGGCGGCCTCTGGCTGCCGTTGCGCCTCAACTCCGGGGACGAGGTGGCGCTGGTGGAACGTCGGCGGCGGGACCGTCGCGACGTGGCCGTGCTGGCGCGTCCGCGTCCCGGGCGCGCCCCCGAGGACGTCCTGGCGGCGTTCCTGCACGTCACCGGCTTCGTCCCGGAGGAGATCGACGACCTCACGGACGGCCTGAACGCCGCCTCCAGGGGCGGCGCGGGCTCCGGCTGGCTCGCCTACCTGCTGCGGCTGGAGAACTCGATCGCCACGTTGGCGGGCGAGGAGCCGGTCCGGGTGAGCAGGTCCACCTACGAAGCCTTCCTGCGCACCCGCCTCTACTGCCAGGCCACCGAGAGCCCCGGCGTCGTCGCCGTCGGGCCGCCGGGGGCCGGGCTGGTGCCGGCGTTCACCCTTCCCGAGGCGCTGGCCGCGTTCGCGGCGGCAGGCAAGGACGAGACGGAGCCGCGCTTCTTCTCGGCCACCGGCCGCGACCTGCTCGACCTCATCCCCGAGGGCTACGGCGTGCTGGTCGACCCCGGCACCGCGTACGCCACCGCCTTCGCCGCCGGAGGGCCGGGCTAGGGCGGCGGGATCTCGCCGGAGCCGCGCGCGACCAGCTCCACCGGGATCTTGACCCGGCGGCCCGCACCCGAGCGGTCCAGCAGCAGGTCCACCGCGCCGCGCGCGAGCCGGTCGACGTCGTAGCGGACCACGGTCACGCCGGGGTCGAACACGTCGGCCAGCGCGAAGTCATCGAATCCCACGTACGCGGGGCGTTCCGGGCGTTCGCGCAGCGCCTGCAGGATGCCGATCGCGGCCCGGTTGTTCGCGGCGAAGAAGGCCGTCGGCGGCGAGGGCAGGCCGAGCAGGCGCTCCACCTCGCGGGAGACCCGCCACGGGTCGAACACGCCGCGCACCACCAGGGACTCGTCCAGCGCCGCCCCCAGCGCCGTGCGGTAGCCGGTCGCGCGGTCGTGCACCGAGCTGAGCCCGTCGTCGTCGGAGATGAGCGCGATCCGGCGGTGGCCGCGCGCCAGCAGGTGCTCGGTCGCGATCAGCCCGCCCCTGACGTCGTCCAGCGCCACCACGTCGGCCCCGTCCAGCCCGGGCGGCAGCCGGTCCACGAACACCGCCTCCAGGCCCGGGTGCCCGGCCAGCCACGAGTGGTCGGCGGGGGAGGGGACGATGATGAGCGAGTCCACGCCCCGCGCGTACATGGACTCCACCAGCATGCGCTCACGTTCCGGCCGCTCCTCGTAGGAGCCGAACACGACCAGCGCCTCGTGCTCGGCCGCCGCCGCCTCGACCGCCTTGGCCAGCCGGGAGTAGAACTCGTTGGAGATGTTCTCCATGATCAGCCCGAGCGTCAGCATGGTGGCGCCGCGCGCCAGCCGGCTGGCCGCCTCGTTGCGCCGGAAGCCGAGCGCGCTGATCGACGCCCGCACCCGCTGCCGCAGCGCCGCGCTCACGTGCGGCTCCTGGTTGACCACCCGGGAGACGGTCTTGAGGCTCACGCCCGCGTGCCGGGCGACGTCCACCATGGTCGGTTTCCCCGGGGTCGCTGTCATAGTGTCCCCTCATGGACGATGAATGGATCTGCGGACGCCTCGGCGAGGACGAGCCCTGGATGCTGGGCGCGGTCAACCCGCCGATCTTCGAGAACTCGCTGTTCACCTTCCCCAACGCGGCTGAGCTGGGCGAGGCGATCAGGAACGAGGACGAGCGGTACGTCTACTGGCGCGGCACCAACCCCACCGTCGACCTGGCGCAGCGCAAGCTGGCCGCGCTGGAGCGGGCCGAGCGGGCCAAGTGTTTCGCCTCCGGCATGGGCGCGATCTCCGCGACGATCTCCTCGCTGGTGTCGGCGGGCGATCACGTGCTGGTGCTGGGCGCGGTGTACGGGCCGACCACCCAGTTCCTGCGTTACCTGGAGAAGTTCGGCGTGACGCATACGCATGTGGTCGATCTCGACGCGTGTGACAGCGCTATCAAGGACCACACCCGCCTACTCTACTTCGAGTCTCCCTCGTACATGCGGTACGAGATCTTCGACATCCCCGCCGTCACCCGCTGGGCGGCCGGGCACGGCCTGGTCACCGTGATGGACAACACCTGGTCCACCCCGATCTTCCAGAAGCCGCTGACCATGGGCGTGGACCTGGTGGTGCACTCGCTGTCGAAGTACGCGGGCGGCCACAGCGACCTGGTGGGCGGGGTGGTGGCGGGCCCGTCCCGGCTGATCAGGCCGCTGGCCCTGACCGAGTACCAGCTCTACGGCGCCGCCATGTCACCGCACGACGCGGCCAAGGTCATCAGGGGACTGCGCACGCTGCCGGTGCGGATGGCCGCGCACCAGGAGCGCGGGCTGGCGGTGGCGGCGTTCCTGGAGGGCCACCCGGCGGTGCGCCGGGTCAACCACCCCGGGCTGCCCTCGCATCCCGGGCACCGGCTGGCGCTGCGCCAGATGTCGGGCTTCTCCAGCCTGTTCAGCTTCGAGCTGGCCACCGAAGAGCGCGACGAGGTCGCCGCCTTCCTGGACGAGCTGCGCCACTTCCGCGTCGGGGTGTCGTGGGGCGGCTTCGAGAGCCTGGTCAACGCGCCGGCGCTGTCCACCGAGGAGAGCGTACGGGCGACCATGGGCATCCCGGCAGGGCTGGTGCGGCTCTCGGTCGGCCTGGAACCGGCCGAGACCCTGATCAAGGACCTGGGCGGCGCACTGGAGCGGATGGCAAAGGCCTGACAGCGCTGTCCACCCTCCTGCCGGCTCGCCGACGAGCGGTGGGACGGTGAAAGGCCGATCTACCGTTCGTCGTACTCAATTGACCATTCACCGCAACGGCTCTCCAGTTGAACGCCGCTCGTCGGCGGCTCGGCGACAGGCGTCGCGCGAGATCTCCACGTGGAGGGCTCCGGGCTCTTACCGTGAGCGTGATCCTCATCACAATGGAGGTCTCGTGACGACCAGAGAACATGACGCGTCCGTCTATGAACAAATGCAGGAGAGCACTGAATTCCAAGAGCTGAAGCGGCGTTTCCGGCGTTGGACGTTCCCCATGACGGTGGCGTTCCTGGCGTGGTACCTGCTGTACGTGGTGCTGTCGGGCTGGGCCCGCGGCTTCATGGGGATCAAGTTGCTCGGTGACATCAATGTCGGGCTGGTCCTGGGCCTGCTCCAGTTCGTGTCCACCTTCTGGATCGCCTGGGCCTACTCCCGCCATGCGGAGAAGAAGCTCGATCCCATCGCCGACAAGCTGCGGCACGAGGTGGAGGAGAAGACTCAGTGAGCTCGACCACCCTCTCCACGATCCTCTTCCTGGCGTTCGTCGCGGCCACCCTCGGCATCACGGTCTGGGCCAGCCGCCAGACCAAGACGGCCGCCGACTACTACGCGGGCGGCCGGTCCTTCAGCGGCGCGCAGAACGGCCTGGCCATCGGCGGCGACTACATGTCGGCAGCCTCCTTCCTGGGCATCGCGGGCATCATCGCGCTGTTCGGCTACGACGGGTTCCTGTACTCCATCGGCTTCCTGGTGGCGTGGCTGGTGGCGCTGCTGCTGGTGGCCGAGCTGATGCGGAACTCCGGCAAGTTCACCATGGCCGACGTGCTCGCCTTCCGGATGAGCCCGCGCCCGGTCCGCACCGCCGCCGGCGTGTCCACCATCGTGGTCAGCATCTTCTACCTGCTGGCCCAGATGGTCGGCGCCGGCGCCCTGGTCGGCCTGCTGCTCGGCGTCACCTCCGAGGCGGGCAAGGTCTGGACGATCGTCGCCGTCGGCGCTCTGATGATCGTGTACGTGGTCTTCGGCGGCATGAAGGGCACCACCTGGGTCCAGATCGTCAAGGCCGTGCTGCTCATGACCGGCGCCGCCCTGGTGACCATCCTGGTGCTCGCCGAGTTCGGCTTCAACCTGTCGGGCCTGCTCGGCCAGGCGGCCGCGACCAGCGGCCCGGGGGCCAACCCCGACAGCTTCCTCAGCCCCGGCCTGAGGTACGGCACCGAGGAGCAGGGCCTGGCCGGCAAGATCGACCTGATCAGCCTCGGCCTCGCGCTCGTGCTCGGCACCGCCGGCCTGCCGCACATCCTCATCCGCTTCTACACGGTCCCGACCGCCAAGGACGCCCGCAAGTCCGTCATGTGGGGCATCGGCATCATCGGCACCTTCTACCTGCTGACGCTCGTGCTCGGCTTCGGCGCCGCCGCCATCGTCGGCCGGGAGGAGATCGTCGCCCAGGATCCGGGAGGCAACACAGCGGCGCCGCTGCTCGCGCTGCGGATCGGCGAGGAGATCTTCGGCTCGGTGGGCGGCACGATCCTGCTGGCCTTCATCGGCGCGGTCGCCTTCGCCACGATCCTCGCGGTGGTGGCGGGCCTCACGCTCGCCTCCTCCTCCAGCTTCGCCCACGACCTGTACGCGCACGTCTTCCGGCGCGGCCAGGCCAGCGAGCGGCAGGAGGTCGTGGTGGCGCGGATCTCCGCCCTGGTCATCGGCGCCGTGGCGATCGGCCTGAGCATCCTCGCGCAGAACCAGAACGTCGCCTTCCTGGTGGCCCTGGCCTTCGCGGTGGCGGCCTCGGGCAACCTGCCGGCGATCCTCTACAGCCTGTTCTGGAAGAGGTTCAACACGGCGGGCGCGGTCAGCGCCATCTACGGCGGTCTCCTCTCCGCCCTGCTGCTGGTCGTCTTCTCGCCGGTCGTCTCCGGCGGAGAGAGGGCCCTGCTCCCCGACGCCGACTTCGCCTGGTTCCCGCTCAGCAACCCGGGCATCATCTCGATCCCGTTCGGCTTCCTGTGCGGCTACCTCGGCACGATCATGAGCAAGGAGTACAACGCCGCCAAGTACGCCGAGATCGAGGTGCGATCCCTCACCGGCGTCGGCGCGGAGAAGGCCGTCAAGCACTAGAACCGCCGAGCGGGCCCGGCCGGGTGGCCGGGCCCGCTCGCACGGGGGCAGCCGCGGGTCAGCCCACCGGCTCCGCGCGCAGCCGCGCCGAGTGCTTCACCAGCGTGATCAGCACCTCGCGGCTGGAGTCGCGCTTGCGCGCGTCGCACATCACGATCGGGATCGACGGGTTGAGCTGCAGCGCCAGCCGCACCTCGGGCAGGTCGTACGAGGGAGCCCCCTCGAAACAGTTGACCGCGACCACGAACGGCGTGCCGCGCCGCTCGAAGTAGTCGACCGAGGGGAAGCAGTCGGCCAGCCGCCGGGTGTCGGCCAGGATGACCGCGCCCAGCGCCCCCTCCGCCAGTTCGTCCCAGACGAACCAGAACCGCTCCTGCCCGGGCGTGCCGAACAGGTAGAGCACGTACTCGTCGTTCAGCGTGATGCGGCCGAAGTCCATCGCCACGGTCGTGGTCCGCTTGGCCTCGACGCTGGACAGGTCGTCCACGCCCACGCTGCGGTCGGTGAGGATCTCCTCGGTGCGCAGCGGCCGGGTCTCGGACACCGCGCCCACCATGGTCGTCTTGCCCGCGCCGAAGCCGCCGGCCACGAGAATCTTGATGGCCCGCGGGAGGCGCGGCCGCTCAGAGCGATCGAAGACCATCGAGCACCGCCCTGTACATCTTCACGTCATGCATGTCCACCTCGGATTGCGGTTCCTGGGCCGAGACGAGCTCCCTGTCGAACAGGTCGCCGAGCAGCACGCGGATGGTGCCCGCGGGCAGGTTCAGATGGGCGGCGATCTCCGCCACGGATTTGGGCTCGCGGCAGAGCCGCAGGATCGACAGGTGCTCCGGGTCCAGCCCGGCGTCCGGGCCGGGCGGCGGGCCGATCGCGAGCGCCATGGAGATGAGGTCGAACCTGCCCCGCGTGGGGGCCGTCCGGCCGCGCGTCACCACGTACGGGCGGATGATCTCCGGGTCGATCCAGTGCTCGTCCGTGGGGCCGTCGGTGGCGCTCACCGTTCCCTCCCCGCCTCGACCTGCGCGGCCTCGACCCGCGCCCCCGAGGTGAGGTACTGGCCGACGCGGGCGACCATCATCGCCATCTCGTAGGCGACGAGGCCGATGTCGGCCTGCTGCCCGCACAGCACGGCCAGGCAGGCGCGCTCGCCGGCCGTGGTGACGATGAGGAACTGGGACTTCCACTCCACCACCGTCTGCTTGACCGGGCCGCCCTTCACGTGCTCGGAGACTCCCTTGGCCAGGCTCTGCAGCCCGGAGGCCACGGCCGACAGGTGCTCGCCGTCGGTGCGTACCAGCCCGGCCGAGGAGGCCATCAGCAGGCCGTCGGAGGACAGCACGATCGCGTGCTCGACGTCGTTGATCCGCCCGACCAGGTCGTCGAGCAGCCAGTTGAGGTCGGTGCCGGGGCTCATGAGTCACCTCCCGGCTGCTCGCCCATCAGCTTGGCGGCCTCGGTCCGGCCGAGACGGGTGCCCGACTGCAGGGATCCCATCATCGCCCGGATCTCCTCCGGCGAACGCTCATCGTCCTCCTCGGTGTCGTCCAGCGTGCTCGGCCCCTCCTCGCGCAGGGCGGGGGCCAGGTTGGCCTGCGGCACGCGCAGCGGCAGGCCTCCGGGGGTGAACTCGGGCTGCTTCGGCTCCACGGTCTCCTCGGACTCGCCGGTCCGCGCGGGCACGGCACGCGGGGCCGGCTGCTGGTTCGGGGCCTGACGAGGCTGGTCGCGTACGGGCTGGGGCAGGGGCTGCGGCCGCGCCGGATCGGCGGCGACCTTGAGCTGGCGGACGTTGTGCGTCGCGGGGGCGCGCTCCGCCACCGCCACGGCCCTGCGCGGCAGGGCCGGCGACGCCTCGCCCTCGTGCGGATGCGGGTCGGTGTCGACCTCGACGAGGTCCTGCGGCAGCAGCACCACGACCGTCGTCCCCCCGTACGGGGAAGCCTTCAGCCTGACCTGGATGTCGTGCCTCCTGGCCAGCTGGCTCACCACGTACAGGCCCAGCCGTGCGGTGCCCGTGATCCGGAACTCCGGCGGGTCGGCGATGCGCTCGTTCGCCGAGGCCAGGTCCTCCGGCTTCATGCCGAGGCCCCGGTCCTCGATCTCGATCACGTACCCGTTGGCCACGAGCTGCCCGCTGACCTGCACCGCCGTGTACGGCGGGGAGAACGAGACCGCGTTCTCGATCAGCTCGGCGAGCAGGTGGATGACGTCGCCGACGGCGCGGCCGACGAGCACCACGTCGCCCAGCGGCAGGATCGTCACCCGGGTGTAGTCCTCCACCTCGGCCAGCGCGCCGCGCACCACGTTCAGCATCGGCACCGAGCGCCGCCAGGTGCGGGCGGGGGACGAGCCGGACAGGACGATGAGGTTCTCCGCGTTGCGGCGCATCCGGATGGCCAGGTGGTCCAGCCGGAACAGCTCCTTCAGCTCCTCCGGGTCGGTCTCGCGCCGCTCCATCACGTCCAGCACGGTGAGCTGGCGGTGCACCAGGCCCTGCGTCCTGCGGGCCAGGCTGAGCAGGATGTCGCGGATGCTGCGGCGCAGCTCGGCCTGCTCGGCGGCGACGCTGATCGCCGTGTGCTGCACGGCGTTGAACGCCTGGCCCACCTGGCCGATCTCGTTGTCGCCGAAGTCGAGGTCGGGCACCTCCTTCGAGACGTCCACCACCTCGCCGTGGCCGATGCGCTCGACCACGCGCGGCAGCCGCTCGTCCGACAGCTCGTGCGCCGCGTCGCGCAGCTTCCTGAGCTGGGCGAGCAGCTGCCTGGTCGTGGTGATCGACAGCACGATCGAGGCGATGACCGCCACCAGGCCGAGGCCGCCGGCCAGGAGAAGCCGGACGACGACGCCGACGGCGATGGGCACGATGCGCTCCGCCAGCCGGTCACCGGCCGCGAGCGTCACCCGCTGCATGTCGGCCAGCGTCGACTCGGTCGCCTTGCGCCACTCCTCGGCGTCCACCGGCAGCGGCCCGACGCGGGGGTCGTGCTGGATGAGCCGCTGCTCCATCGCCTGCACGCGGGTGGCGGGGTCGCTCTTCATCCACCGGTCGAAGGCCGTCCAGTCCTCGTCCGGGAGCTGGGACATGGCCGTGGACAGCGTGTGGCGGAAGACGCCCGCGGTGGTGATGAACTCGGCGTGCTCGTCCGGGGTGAAGCCGCCCCTGGCGAAGACGCCCGCCATGAGCGCGTCCCCGCGCGCCAGCCACTCGCGGGAGAGGTGGATCTGCGAGAGGGTCCGTCCGTCCTTGGCGATCTCCTTGTCGTCGAACGCCGCCACCGAGTCGTACATCTGGTAGAGGGAGTCGATCACGTTGTTGTACGGGGCGGCGGCGGCCTGCGCGCCGCCGGCCCGGCCGGAGTCGATCGACTTCCTGCCCTGGTCAAGCTTGGCCAGCTCGGCCCGCACGTCCGCGATGCGCTCCATCAGGGAGTCCTCGGCGGCCAGTGACACGGCGGTGCTGTCGATGGAGGCGGCGAACTCGGCGCGCGCGGCGTCCGTGCGCGCGCGCTGGTCGCGCAGCGCCTTGTCGGCGCCCCTGGACCCCGCGCCGATGCGGGCGATCGTCTGGCGGCGCTCGCGCTGCAGCTCGACGAGCAGCGGCTCGCTCGGCTCGACCACCTGCGAGTCGACGGTGGCGGCCCCGAGCAGGTTGACGCCCTCCCGCAGCGTGACCCAGGCGGCGAACGCCCACAGCAGGATGAGCGACACGATCAGCGCCGTGACCTTCGAGCGGACGCTGGCGTTACGGAAGCGCATCGGGCCCACCCGTCGGAAAAGCGCGGTAAGCATACCTTGTCAAGGCGGCGAAATGGGCAAACCAGGAATCTGACACTCGGGTCACCCTAGCAATGTACTATTGCTGCCTCAACACAAAACGGCGCGAATGAGACGCTATGTCCTGTTTTTCGGGTTAAATTCGTATTGCATGCGGGTCTCCACGACGTGTAAGGCCGCCAGGACCGCGGCTCGCACGATCGCTGTCGGCGAGTAAAGGTCCTTGTCATGCCACAATGGTGTGAAATGCGGTAAATCGACCACCTGGAGAAGATAGTCGTATCCGCGCCCTGCTGCCCGCTTGCACCGCTCGTCCGGCTCCGGTCCTGACAGCAGCAAGGTCTGCACGGCGTAGGCGGTCTCCTCCGGCACGCCTGCCCACCGCCCCCACGACCCGTCGTCCCGCTGGCTGGCCAGCACCCACTCCCGCGCCCGCAGCACCGCGCCGGTGTGCTCCGGCCCGCCGAACTCGCCCAGCGCCAGCGCGCAGCCCAGCGTCGCGTAGTAGGGGGAGGCGTGCCACCGGTCGTCCCAGCTCCCGTCGGGCCGTTGGAGCCCGGCCAGCCAGCCGGCCACCCGCGCCATCACCGGCCCGTACCGCTCGGCCGCGGCGGGCCTGGCCCGCACGTACTGGCCGAACGCGTCCAGCGCGTGGGCGTTGACGCTGGGCGAGAAGCCGTCCTCGCCCTGCCAGGTGCAGAAGTGCGTGCCCGTGTCGAACAGCAGCAGCGACTCGGGATCGGACGGCACGCCGAGCAGGGCCAGCGCGTAGAGGGCGACGCTGGTGGTGTCCGCGTCGGCGGGCAGGCCGGCGCCCGCCGGCGTGCCCTGCGGGCCGATCGCCGCCCGCAGGTCGGCGATCATCTCCGGCGGCGCCTCCACCGGCACGCCCGCCCTGGCCAGCCAGCTCAGCACCCATCCGCGCTCGAACACGGTGATCGGCAGCCCGACCGGGACCGGCCCTCCGAACCGCTTGGCCACCGCCTCCAGGTGGTGCCTGGCGGAGTCGGACGAGTCGGCCGGCGCGGAACCGCCCAGCCACGCGGCCGTCGCCGCCGGCGAGGCGCCGACCGTGCCGATCGACGTGGGCAGCACGCCGTCCGCCCGCTGCGGCACCGCCGCCTCCAGCACGTGCAGCACCTTCTGCGGCGGCTGGGCGCCGGACTCCAGCAGGCGCTTGACCAGTTCGAGCCGGGATCCGTCCATCCCGGGCGGATGCGGCAGCGGCTCGCCGTACCCGTGCCCGTCGATGAGCGCCACCAGCGACGGCACGATCAGGTCGATGGCCGGCGTGTCCGGCAGCTCGGGCGGCTGCGCGAGCATGCGCCGCAGCGCCTCCAGCCCCGCCTTCGCGGCCGGCAGGAGCACCTCGCGGTCGCCGTCGCGCGCCGCGCTCATCAGCGCCTCCGTGGCGCTCAGCGTCGGTACGAGCCGGTACCCGCCGGGCGGGCCCCACGAGCCGTCCGCACCCTGCTCGGCCAGCAGGAACGCGATCCGCTCCGCATGACCGCCGAGCCAGGGGGCCAGCGTGACCAGCCGCCCTGTCTCGTACACCGAAGGGGAGACCTGGCCCCACGGCGTCACCATGAGGCCCGCGACCAGCTCGGCGGCACGCCGGGTGATGTCGGTGCTCATGCCGCCCCCGAAGCCCAGAAGTCGGACAGCCCGTAGAAGCCGGCGCTGTAGTGGATCTGCCACCAGAGGTGGTCCGCGGCCCGCGGGCGGCTGTCGCGCAGCGGCCCGATCAGCTCGGCGGCCTCTCGCGCCAGCTCCGCCATCCGCGTCCTCACCTCGTCCGCCGTCATGCCGAGGGTGAGCGCGTTGACGTCACCGGACGCCGACTCCCTGCGGTGCGTGGCCAGGTCGTTGAGCAGCCGCAGGTAGCGCTGCACGGTCTCGCCCGCCGCCCGCAGCTCCGCCAGGTCCTCCGGGGTCGTGACCTCGCCGGTGTAGATCCAGTGCGAGACCGCGATGAACAGGGCGCCGCTGCTGTCGGCGTTCGACAGGTACTCCTCGGGGGAGGGCCTGCCGCCGCCCCTGCTCCACTCCCACTCGCGGGCCATCGCGGCGACCATGAGCTCCAGTCGCTGACGCCAGGCCGGCTCCAGCGCGGCGAAGGCGGCCACGGTGCCCAGCTCGGCCCGCAGGTCCCCCACGAAGCGGGCGACGGGCGAAGCGGCCGGGAGCCCGTCCGCGGCGGCCAGGCAGGTCCTGGTCAGTGCCGCCACGTCGTCCCGTGCGGCCGCCTCCTCGTCGAACAGCCGGTCCACGGCGAACACCAGCAGCGACGCCCGGTTGACGACGCGCAGCGAGGCCGGGCTCGCCCACGGCGAGCCGAACGCGCCGGCCATCGCCAGCGAGCCGAAGAGACCGGAGTCGAAGGACTCGCGGGGGAACAGGCCCTCGTAGCGCGCCGCGTGCCGTTCGAGCTCGCGCCCGCCCGCCACCGCGAGCGCGCACGTCCGCCCGGTGGCGAACAGCGCGCCGGGATCGTTCATGACCGGCCCGCCGGCACGAGGGTCATCGTCAGCCCGGGCGGGGGCCGCAGCGAGGAGGCCAGCCGCGGGGTCACCGGGCGGTCGACGTGCACCACCGGCCGGTACTTGCGCAGGATCCCGGCGATCAGCAGCGGCGCCTCCATCTGGAACAGGTGCTGTCCCAGGCACACGTGCGGCCCCGCGCCGAACGGCCAGTAGGCGTACCGGTGCCGCCCGGCCTCCCATCCCGTCGCGAACCGCTCCGGGTCGAACACCGTCGGCGACTCCCAGAAGTCCGGCATCCGGTGCGTCAGGTACGGGCTGAGCAGCATGGTGGACCCGGCCTCGACCTCGACCCCGCCGACCACGTCCGCCTCCACGGCCTTGCGCGGCAGGATCCAGCCCGGCGGGTAGAGCCGCAGCAGCTCGTTGACGAACATCCTCAGGTAGGGCATGTGCGGCAGGTGACTCGTGCTGACCGGGTCGCCACCCACCACCCGGTCGATCTCCTCGTACACCTTCGCGGCGATCCCCGGGTAGGCGTCGAGGACCGGCCAGACCCAGGTCAGCGCCGTGGCCGAGGTCTCGGTGGAGGCTCCGTGCATGGCCACCAGGTCGTCCCTGATCCGCCGGTCGCCCTCCTCGCCGGGGACGTCCTCGCGGGAGCTGACCAGGCGCGCGACGACGTCGGTGCTGTCCTGGTCCAGGCCCTCCCGCGCCCGTTCCCTGGCCTCGCGGATGCGGGGGTACACCACCGCGTCGATGTCCTTGATCGCGCGCCGGAACGCCCGGTCGCCGGGCATCGGCATGCCTTCGGGCACGAACGGCATCACCAGGCGCACGGCCTTGGCGGTGACGGCGACGTCGTAGGCCGGCACCAGCCGGGCGATGTCCGCCGTGGAGATCTTCGAGCCGAAGAACAGCCGGACGATCGTCGGATGCACGATCGCCGAGACGCCGCGGGAGATGTCCATCGGCCGCCCGGGGACGATCGTCTCCTCGATCAGCTCGTTGATGATCACGGCCATCTGCTCGGCCAGCGAGTTGACGTACCTGGCCGTGAAGAGCGGCTGCAGGATCCGGCGGCTCTCCGCCCAGGTCTCGCCGTCCGACAGGATGCCCTCGCCGAGCAGCGGCGCCAGCGGGTCCCAGAACATGCCCTCACGGACGAAGTTGGTCTGGTTCTGGGTCAGCACGTGCTGGACGTGGTCGGGATGGGTCACCAGATAGGGGCGGAACGGGCCCATGTGGAGCCGGACGAGCTCGCCTCCGGCCTGCACCGATGCCTCTTCGAGGGCGTTGACCGGGATCCGGTGGTGCTTGGTGAGTCTGGTGAGAAAGGGAACGGTTCTGGTCGGTGCGGCGCCGGTCGCCACAGTCGTGCCTCCAAGCCCACAGCACCCCGTCCCCACCGGGACGGACATTTGCCCACAAAAGCCAAATCTAGGATGGAGTATCACATGATCTTGGCGGTACATTCAAGATCGAGGCAGAAGGAGCAGCAGTGGATCTCGGGGATCCTGGCACGCCGGGGAGCGACGCGGCGATAGCGCGTTGCCGGAGTCTCTTCGAGCCCGCCCTGCGTGAGGCGGTGTCCTCGCTGCATCCCTGGAGCGCCAGGATGGCCGCGTTCACGCTCGGCTGGTCCGACGCCGACGGCAGGCCGTACGAGGGCAACAGCGGCAAGGGCGTGCGCCCGGCCATCGCCCTGCTCTGCGCCGAAGCCGCCGGCGCGCCCGCCGAGTCGGCGGTGCCCGCGGCGGTCGCGGTCGAGCTGGTGCACGCGTTCTCGCTGGTGCACGACGACATCATCGATCTCGACGAGCGGCGCAGGCACCGCCCGGCCCTGTGGAAGGCGTACGGCACCGGCCCCGCCCTGCTGGCCGGCGACGCCCTCCTGGCGCTCGCCGTCGCCCAGCTCGCCGGTTCCGGCGAGGCGATGAACTACCTGTCGCGGGCCCTCGTCGAGCTGGTCCAGGGCCAGACCGCCGACATGGCCTTCGAGGACCGCCCGTGGCGCGGCCCCGGCGCGGTGACCGCCGGCGAGTACACCGAGATGACCCTCGGCAAGACCGGCGGCCTGCTCGGCGCCGCCGCGGCCACCGGCGTCATCCTGGGCGGCCGGGCGGACCTGGCCCCGCGCCTGTGGGAGATGGGCCGCGAGCTCGGCGTCGCCTTCCAGCTCGTGGACGACATCCTCGGCATCTGGGGCGACCCCGGCGTCACCGGCAAACCCGCCGACAGCGACCTGCGCCGCGGCAAGAAGACCTACCCGGTGCTCGCGGCCCTCGCCACCGACGGCGCCGCCGCCCACGACCTCGCCGCCCTCCTCCAGGCGGGCGCCGCCGACGAGCACGCGGTACGGCGCGCCGCCGGCCTCGTCGAGGAGGCCGGCGGCCGCGCCGAGGCCGAGGCCCTGGCGGACCGCTACCTGTCGTCAGCCCTGGCCACCGTCGACGACTGCCTCCCCGGCGCCACCGACCTCCGCGCCCTGTGCGTCTCCCTCGCCGACCGCATCCACTGACCCGGCCGACCCCCGCCCTCGACAGGACCTCATCGGCCGGGCGCGTACGGTCAGGGGCGGGAGGCCTCGTCGAGGCGCCGCAGCTCCTCCGGGGTCACCTCCAGCGTGGCCGCGGCCATCAGCGGCGCCAGCTGCTCCACGCTGCGCGCGCTGGTGATCGGCGCGGCCACCGTGGGCTGCGCGGCCAACCACGCCAGCGCCACCGTCGCCGGCTCCTCCCGGCGCTCGGCCGCCACCTTGCCCAGCGCCTCCAGCGTCCGCCGCCCATGCTCCGTCCGCAGGTAGCCGGCCGCCCTCGAAGCCCGCGGGCTGTCGACCGCCGCCCCGCCCGCGTACTTCCCGGTCAGGAACCCGCTGGCCAGCCCCCAGTAGGGCGTGCTGGACAGCCCTTCCCTGGCCACCACGTCACGCAGCTCTCCCTCGTACGCGCGCTCGACCAGGTTGTACGGCTGCTGCAGCGCCACGTACCGGGGCAGCCCGCTCTCGTCGGCCACCTTCAGCGCCTCGGCCAGCCGCTCGGGCCCGTAGTTGGACGCCCCGACGTGGCGGACCTTCCCCTCGCGGATCAGCTCGCCGAACGTCTCCAGCGTCTCCCCGAGCGGGGTGTCACGATCGTCGACGTGCGCCCAGTAGAGATCGATGCGGTCGGTGCGCAACCGGCGCAGCGACGCCTCCACCGCCGTCCTGATCGTCCGCGGCGCCAGCCCCTTGAGCCCTTCCAGCATGCCGACCTTGGTGGCCAGCACGAGGCGGTCCCGGTTGCCCCGGCGCTCCATCCACTCGCCGATCAGCATCTCGGAGGTGGACTCGCCCGTCGCCCAGTACGGGTAGCTGTCGGCGGTGTCGATGAAGTTGCCGCCGGCCTCGACGTAGGCGTCGAGCACCGCCCAGGACGTCTCCTTGTCGGCGGTCCAGCCGAACACGTTGGTGCCGAGCGCGATGGGGTGGACGGACAGATCTGTGGTGCCTATCGATCTCATCACCCCATTATCCGCACCGGTCACCACACGCCTCGCGCGGCACGGCGGCATCAGTGGCGCGACAGGTCGAGGCCTCGCGGCAGCATGAGCCACACTCCCAGCCCGGCCAGCAGCATGAGCACCCCGCCCGCCCCTGAGGTGAGCGTCAGCGCCTCGGTGAACGCGCTCCTGGCCTGCTCGGCGAGCCGCATCCCCGCCTGCCCGAGCTCGGCCGCCACGGTCAGCGCGCCTCCGAGAGACTCGCTCGCGACCTCCGCCGACGGCCCCCGGTAGTCCAGCCCCGTGCGGTAGACCGCCGCCGCCACGCTCCCGAGTATCGCCACGCCGAGCGCGCCGCCGATCTCGTAGCTGGTCTCCTCGATGGCGGCGGCGCTCCCGGCCTTCGCCACGGGCGCCCCCGACATGATCGCCGCCGAGGCGACGGCCAGCGATCCCTGCCCGGCCCCGATCAGCGCCAGCGCGCCCGCCACCGTCCCGTACCCGAGCCCGTCGGACGCGACGGCTCCCGCCGCGAAGGACCCGGAGGCGTCCCCCAGGAGCGCCGGCGCGACGAAGAGCACCAGGAACCCCAGCCCGGACACCGCCAGCCCGCCCGCCAGCACCGCGCGGGCGCCCACGCGTGCCGCCAGCCGGGGCGCCAGCGGCGAGGCCACCGCGGCCGCCACCGCCGCGGGGAGCAGCCTGGCCCCCGTCTCCAGCGGGCCGTAGCCGCGCACGAGCTGCATCCACTGCGCCAGCAGCAGCAGCGTGGCCGCGATCGCGATCGACGTGGCCAGCGCCGTCACCACGCCCGCCGTGAACGGCCGGCTGCGGAACAGCCGCAGCTCCAGCAGCGGATCCGGCCGGCGCAGGCACCGGACGGTGAACCAGCCCAGGGCGACCACCGCCACCGCCCCCGCGGCCGTCCCGGTGAGGTCGCCCAGGCCGTACTCGCCCACGCGCTTGATCCCGTACACCAGCGACCCCATGCCGACGATGGACAGCACGGTCGCCGTCGCGTCCCACGCGCCCGGCCGGGGAGCACGCGACTCGGGCAGCAGGAACAGCCCCGCCACGATGGCCACGACCATGATCGGCACGTTCACCAGGAACGCCGACTGCCAGCTGAAGACCTCCAGCAGCGCGCCTCCCAGGATCGGCCCGAGCGCCGCGCCGACGGCCGCCATCGCCACCCACACGCCCAGCGCGGTGGCCCGCTCGCGCGGATCGGTGAACAGGGTGCGGATCATCGACAGCGTGGACGGCATGATCATCGCCCCGCCCGCGCCGAGCACCGCACGCACCGCGATCAGCTCGGCGGACCCGCCGGCCAGCAGCACCGCCGCCGACGCCGCGCCGAACACCGCGAACCCGGCCAGCAGCATCCGCTTGCGTCCCCACCGGTCGCCCAGCGCCCCGGCCGTCACCAGCAGCCCCGCCAGGACGAGCGCGTACACGTCCACGATCCACAGCAGCTCGGCGGAGCCGGGCAGCAGCGCCTCCGAGATGGCGGGCAGTGCGACGTTCAGGATGGTCATGTCCATGACCACGATGAGCACGCTGGCGGACAGCACCGCCAGCCCGGCCCACCGCCGCCGCGTCGACGGCTCCGGCCCGGCCACGGTCATGCCCGCCCCCCGTCGCCGGCCGCGCCCTGGAAGAACGTGGTGGTGAGCAGGTGGTGGACGTCGCGGCGGGCCACCTCGCCCCGGCGCAGGCTCTCCCGGACCGCCACCAGCAGGCCGAAGACCGCGTTGCTGATCCAGCGGGGCGGCAGGTCGGCGCGGAGCAGGCCGGCCCGCTGGGCGGCGGCGAACAGCGCCACCTCCCGCTCCTCCAGCTCGTCCGACCGCCGCAGCAGGTCGGGGTGGACCGCCATGGCGTGGTCGGTCAGCCCGAACCCGTAGGCGTCCGCCACCTCGATCAGCCGCCCCAGCAACGCGTCGAGCACGCGCCGGATCACCTCCGGGTCGGTCGAGGCCGCCCCCTCGGCCACCCCGGCGGCTTCCTGGGCCTGCTCCCACTCCGCCAGCGCCCGGTGTCCCAGCGCCACCATCAGCTCGTCACGGCTGCTGAAGTGGCGGTGCAGCGTGGCCCGGCTGATGCCGACGGCTTCGGCCAGCTCCGCCATGGAGGCCGTCGGGTCCTCGTTCAGATGACGGATCGCCGCCGTGAGTATCTGCTCGCGGCCCACACTCATGAGACACCTTCATATCGTCTGAGACAATTATGTCTCAGACGATACAACAAAGACGCTCAGTGCGGGAAGGCGTCCCGGCCTCCGTGGTACTCGTCCGGCCTGTCCACGAGCTCGTCCAGCGCCCGCCGCAGGTGGTCGAGCAGGCTCCACACGTCGTCCATCCGCTCGGGGCAGGCCACCACGCCGAAGTCGAGCATCCCGTCGTAGGAGAAGCAGGTGATGTTGACCCCGCCGGTCGCGTCGCTCAGCACCGACATCGGGTAATAGGACAGCACCCGGCTCCCGCACAGGTAGAGCGGGAACTGCGGCCCCGGCACGTTGCTGATGATCAGATTGACCGGCGGGCGGGCCGCCGAGACGAACCGGAAGATCGCCGGCGTGACCAGGCCGGTGACCGGCGAGGGCAGCACGGCGCACAGCTCGCTCAGCCAGCTCGTCGGCGCCAGCGCGAAGCGCCGCTTGGCCGCGCTCATCGTCTGGCCGACGACCCGCAGCCGCTCCTCGGGGTCGGCCGTGGTGGTCGGCAGCGGGGCGATCATGGCGGAGATCTGGTTGCCGACGCGCTCCTGCGCGCCGGCCGAGCGCACCGCCACGGGGACGGCGGCGATCAGCGGCTCGTCCGGCAGCGCGTCGCGCTCCAGCAGCCAGGCCCGCAGGGCGGTCGTGCACAGCGCCATCACCACGTCGTTGCCGCTCATGCCGCTGGCCCTGGCGACGCTCTTGACGTCCTTCCAGGACACCGACCCGAACGCGAGGTGGCGGCGCGGGCTGATCGGCCCGTTGAACGGGGTCCGCGGCGCGGTCAGGCTGGGCAGGGGCGGACGCTCGCGCGGGTCGCCCGCCACCTTCCGGGCGGCCCTGGCGATCAGCCTCGATCCCGGCACGGTCGCGGCCAGCGGGATGGCGTCGAGATCGCCGGCCGCCCGCATGACCGACCGCAGCGCCCGCCCGGGATGCGCCACCCCGTTGGCGGCGGCCCCGGCCAGCATCGCGAGCAGCCCGGGCGCCTCCTCGCCCGCCGCGCCCGCCTTCGGCCGCGCGGACGCCATCTCCCTCACCACCCCGTCGCCCTTGTCATCGGACACGGCCGCCGGCCTGGAGGTCTTTCCCGTACGGGTGGCGCAGTGGGGGAGCGGACCGGTCTCGGGAGCGAGGTCGAGGAGGGCGGCGAGCGTCTCGGCGCCGGAGACGCCGTCGATCGCCGCGTGGTGGACCTTCGTGTAGACGCCGGCCTTCCCGCCCGCCAGCCCGTTGATCAGATGCATCTCCCACAGCGGGTGCGTCCGGTCCAGCCGGCGGGCGTGGATCTCCGCCACCGCCTCCGCCAGCTCCCGTTCGCCGCCAGGCGCGGGGAGCGTCATCTCGAACAGGTGGTTGTCGATGTCGAACTCCGGATCGCCGGCCCAGTACGGGTGATCCAGGCCGAGGGGCACCTCCACCAGCCGGAGCTGGAGCGCCGGCGCCAGGTGCAGGCGCTCCAGCAGGAGGTCGGCGAGCGCCTGACGGTTCAGGCGGCCGTCGGCGGCGTCGAGGATCGCCAGTCCGGCCACGTGCGCGGCGGTGGTCGCCGTCTCGACGTTGAGGAACTGCGCGTCGAGCGCGGTCAGCTGGCGCATCTGATCTCCCATTTCCCTAGGGTGTGGTCAGCATCACATGAAGGGATTTCCATAACGTTTCTGCGCGAGTCTTTCAGATGAATTGCCGGGGGCTGTGCACGCCGTGCCCGAATACCCAGCTCAACCGAGATGCGTGACATTTTCCTAACCACGCACCACGTAAATGGGATGTTGCACGACGGCGTCGAAGTGATAGCCGGCCGGATGCCAGGGGGTGACCAGCGGCTGCGTGACGCCCGACGCGTCGGTGGCCCTGGCCATGAGCACGTGCGGGCCCGGATGGTCGGGCACCCACATGACATGCCACGGCAACCAGGCGCCGACCAGGTGATGTCCGCGATGATCGGCGTCGCGCCAGCTCCAGCCGCCGTCGAAGCTGACCTCCACGCGCACGATCCGCCCCCGGCCCGACCACGAACGGCCGCGCAGCACCAGCGGCTCGCCCAGTTGCACCCGGGCGTCCCAGGCGAGCTCGAAAGCGCTTTTCACCGGCTGCCGCGCGACCCCCCGGTAAAAGACCGTGTTCCACGGCGTGAGAACCGTGGTCGTACAGACTTCAATATCGCCGAGCCATTTGATCGACGCGATTCCGGCCCAGCCGGGGACGACCAGCCGGGCCGGAAATCCATGGTCCGGCGGCAGCGGCTCGCCATTCATTTCATAGGCCACGAGCACATCGTCCATGGCTTTCCACACGGGCAGCGGCCGGCGGACGCGCCCGTACCTCTCGAACGGCGCGTCCAGCCCGCAGGCCACCACGTCGACCGCCTCGTCACGCACTCCCGCCTCACGCAGCACCTCGCTCAGCGGCACGCCGCGCCACCTGGCCACCCCGATGGCGCCGAGCCCCCACTGCGCGCCGGGGGCGGCCGTGCCCTGCTGGGTCGCGTAGAAGCGCCGGCCGTTGCCCGCGCACTCGATGGCCGCGTCGAGGGTGCGGGCCGGCATGCGCAGCAGGTCGTCGTAGCCGAACTCGACCTGCCGCCGCACCCCCCGGCCGTGCACCCGCAGCCGCCACGTCGCCGCGTCGAGCCGCGGGGTGAAGGTGTGGTGGCGCACGAAGAAGCGGTCGGTGGGCGTGTGGTAGCCCTGCCCCGCCATGCTCTCCCACCGCATCTCGGCGTTCCCGCTGCCCAGAGCCAGGGCACGCGAAGAGGGACCGCCGTCTTCGCCGACGCTGTCGGCGTCCGCGGCGTGCCGGATGAACAGCTGGTCGGGCAGCGGCTTGACGACCGCGCCCAGAGTCCCCCTCAACGCCTTTCACCTCCTGGCCATGTCACTGTGGGCGTACGAGGGGAAAACCGGCCGCAGTGGATCGCTCCAGCCGGATACGACCGGGACATACCCAAATCACCGGCAGGCGAACGGCCTCTGCGACGGCGGGACGTCCTGTTTGTTGCTTCCTACCGAAGCCCATCATCGGCAACCCCATGGGAACTGCCGACATAGGTGACATCAACGGAGATTTCTTGCGGGCGGGTCAGCGCCCCAGGAACTTCAGCAGCCGATCGAGCGGCCAGGTGTTGATGACGTCGTCGGTCGTCAGCCACGCCCGCTGCGCGATGCCGATGCCGAACCGCTGGTGGGCGAGGTGCGGGATGGCGTGGGAGTCGCTGTCGATCGAGAACTTGACCCCGTGGTGCTTGGCCAGCCGCACCAGGTCGGCCGGCAGGTCTGAGCGGTCGGGGTAGGAGTCGATCTCCATGGCGGTGCCCGTGCGGGCGGCGGCGCGGAAGACGGCGTCCCAGTCGGCGTCGACCATGCCGCGCTTGCCGATCTTGCGGGTGGTCGGGTGGCCGATGATGTCGACGTACGGGTTTTCGCAGGCGGCGATGAACCGGCGGGTCATCTCGTCGCGGCCCATCGTGAAATGGGAGTGGACCGAGGCCACGCACACGTCGAAGCCGCGCAGGATCTCGCCGGGCCAGTCGACCGAGCCGTCGGGCGCGATGTTGAGCTCGGTGCCATGGAGCAGCCGCATGCCGGGGTGGCGCGCCTGCAGCGCGGCCACCCGCTCGCGCTGCTCCAGCGCCTTGTCGAGGGTCATCCGCTGCATCGCCAGGTCGGGGGCGTGGTCGGTGACCGCGTAGTAGGAGTATCCCAGGGCGGCCCCGGCCGCCACCATGTCGTCGAGCGACGCGATGCCGTCGGTCAGGTCGGTGTGGGTGTGCAGGTCGCCGCGCAGGTCGGACAGCTCCACCAGGACGGGCAGCTCGCCGGCCAGCGCCGCCTTCACCTCGCCGCCGTCCTCGCGCATGGGCGGCGGCACGAACCGCATGCCGAGCGCCGCGTAGATCTCCTCCTCCGACTCCGAGGCGATCACCCGCTCGCCCTCGAACAGCCCGTACTCCGAGAGCTTCCAGCCCTTCTTGACCGCGATCTCCCGGACCGCGACGTTGTGCTCCTTGGACCCGGTGAAGTACTGCATCGCCGCGCCCCACGACTCCGCGGGCACCACGCGCAGGTCGACCTGCATGCCGGAGGTGGTGCGGACGGACGTCTTCTTCGCGCCCGCCGCGATCACCTCGGCGACGTAGGGCTGGGCGCGGAACTCCTCCATGATCGACTCTGGCGCGACGGCCAGGATGTCGATGTCGCCGATCGTGTCGCGCATCCGGCGCAGCGACCCGGCGTAAGCGACGCGCTCGGCGGACAGCGAGGCCATCACCTGCTCGGCCAGGGCCATGGCGACCCCGATGTGGACCCGGAGGCCGGACTGCTCCAGCTGCTCGACGCCCTTGAGCAGGTTGGCCAGCGTCTTCGGGCCGAGACCCTTGACCCCGTCGAGCCGGCCACCGCTGATCGCCTCGGCGAGCGCGGCGGGCGAGTCGACGCCGAACTCCTCGTAGAGCATGATCGCGGTCTTCGGGCCCAGCGTCGGCACGCGCGTCAGCCGCCTGACCCCCTCGGGCACCCGGCCGCGCAGGTCGTCGAGCTGGCGGAAGCTGCCACGCCGGAGGAACTCCTCCATCTTCTTGGCGATCGCCTCGCCCACGCCGGGCACGCCGCGCACGTCGACCGCCGCGATGTCGTCGGGGTAGCCGGCGATCGCCTTCGCGGCCTTCTGGTAGCTCCGCACCCGGAAGGCGTCGCCGCCGGTGAGCGCGAACAGCTCCGCGTATTCCTGGAGAGCGGCGGCCGCCTCGTCGTTTGCCCGTGCCATGCGCCCCAGCTTAGGGGGCCGCTCCGACAATTCAGCGGCCGTTGCGGCGCAGCACGCCCAGCGCCCACACGGTGATCGCGCCCCGCCAGTCGAGCGCCCCGGCGGGCGAGATGCGGGCGTACTCGACGCTCCAGCCGCCGTCGTCGCGCTGCTCGCCGGCCAGCCGGTCCAGGTCCGCCTCGACCACGCCGGGCGCGAACAGCTCACGCGCCGGGCGGCCGGGGTACGGGGCGAGGTCGAGCGGCCGCAGCGCCTCGTCCGCCGTGCCGCCCGCCACCGGCACCCGCCCGTCCGCGGGCACCAGCTTCGCCAGCCGCCCCAGCAGCCCGGCGGCCTCCGGGCGCGACTCGTACACGGCGTCCAGGAAACGCACCGCGAACGCCAGCACGTAAGCACCGGGCGGCTCCCGCAGCGCGCCGATCGCCTCCAGGCAGTGGTCGGTGGCCCGGCGCAGCCACGGGTGGGCGGCGACGGCCGGGTCGTGCGCGGCCACGCGGTGCGCCGCCGCCGCCGACACGCTGGTGATCTGCAGCGACGAGACCGACGGGTCGGCGCCCGCCCACCAGGGCGCGGTCGCGGCGGGCAGGCCGAGCGGCAGCGCGAACGGCAGCCCGCCGTCGTCGCGCGTCACCGACTCCAGCCACCCGCACAGCTCCGCCGCCCGCGGCGACGTCGCCGGAGCGATCTCCTCCAGCACCTCGAACGCGTGCAGCGCCGCGCCCGGCTGGCTCTCCGGCGAGCGCAGGTCGGGCTCCAGGCCCCACCCGTAGCCGCCGTCGGGATTGCGGTAGGCGTCTAGCGCGGCCAGCACGCCGGCCACGTCGCCGCCGCCCTCCATCAGCTCGAAGCGGCGGCGGTCGAGAACCCTGGCATGCCCCGCCATGAAGGAGGCGGCGGACGGACGGTCGTGACTCATGCGTCCATGCTCCGCCGTCCGCCGCCTCCGCGTCTTGTACCGATCGGACGTGTCAGAAACGGACCTCGCGCGGCCGGTACGGCTCCGCCAGGAAGGCCAGCTCCTTGTCCGACAGCGACACCCCCACGGCCGCCACCGCGTCGTCCACGTGGCGGTCCTTGGTGGCGCCCACGATCGGCGCGTCGACCGCCGGCTGGTGCAGCAGCCAGGCCAGCGCGACCTGCGCGGCGGGCAGCCCGCGCTCGCGCGACAGCTCCGCCACCCGGTCGAGCACCTGGCGGTCGGCCTCCGGCGCGTACAGGGCCTCGATGCGCGCGTCGGAGCCCGTCCTCGCCGTCTCGGCGGGCGCGCCCGCGCGGGCCAGCACGCCGCGCGCCAGCGGGCTCCACGGGATCACGCCCACCCCCTGGTCGAGGCAGAGCGGCAGCATCTCGCGCTCCTCCTCGCGGTAGAGCAGGTTGTAGTGGTTCTGCATCGACACGAACCGGGTCCAGCCGTGCAGCTCCGCCACGTGCTGCGCCTTGGCGAACTGCCACGCCCACATGGTCGACGCCCCGATGTAGCGGGCCTTGCCCGCCTTGACCACCTCGTGCAGCGCCTCCATGGTCTCCTCGATCGGCGTCTCGGGGTCCCACCGGTGGATCTGGTAGAGGTCCACGTGGTCGGTGCCGAGCCGGCGCAGCGAGGCGTCGATCGAGGCGTGCACGTGCTTGCGTGACAGGCCCCCGTCGTTGGCGCCCCGGCCCATCGGGAAGAACACCTTGGTCGCCAGCACGTAGTCGTCGCGGCTGCGGAAGATCTTGCGCAGCAGGTTGCCGGTGACGACCTCGCTGACGCCGCGCGAGTAGATGTCGGCGGTGTCGAAGAACGTCACGCCCGCGTCGGCCGCCCGGCGGACGATCGGCTCCGCCGCGTCCTCCGTCAGCGCCCATTCCTGCTTGCCCGGATCGCCATAGCTCATCATGCCCAGGCAAATACGAGAAACTTTCAAGCCGGTGTCACCGAGCCGTGTGTATTCCATGGGGCAACTTTAGGGCAGCCTGCGGCGTTGCGATGCGCCGGGAGGTTCTGTACAACGGAGTGTCCAAAAGCGGAAAGAACCCTTTACAGATCCGCTCGGATCGGGTCGATTGGGATGGGGGCGGGCCTTTTCCCGCCAGGGCGGGATCGGGCCACTCAACGGGGAGACGGGTGAACGTAGCCGACATCGTTCACCGTCTGCGCTCGTCGGCGTACTCACCGCTCGTCATCGGCGGCATCGGGCTGGCGGCCGGCGCGCTGGGGCTCTCCGCGGCGGTGTTCTCCGGCCTGGCGGGCTCCGGCGACGCCGTGGCAGGGTCGCTCACGCTGCTCGCCCTGCTGGCGGTGCACGCCTCGTTCGTGCTGGGCGTGCTGCTGGGCGGCGACGGGCGCTGGTGGATCTTCGGGGCGCAGGTCTGGCTGACGTACCTGCCGTTACCGCTGTTCGGAGCGGCCTGGACGCCCGTGTGCGGGCTGCTGGCCGGCGGGCTGCTGCTGCTGACCGGCCGGATCAGGTCGCCGGTCCTGGTGGCGCTCGCGCTGGCGTGCGGCCCGGTGCTGCTCGCGTTCCCGGACGTGGCCGACCGGGGCTGGGCCGTCGCCGCGCCGGCGGTCGGGTTGCTGGAGTACGTGATCGTCCACCTGGTCCTGCGCGGTGACAGGCTGTCGGACGCCCATGCCGAGGCCATCGGCAAGGCCGTCTCGCTGGAGCGCCGCCGCTTCACCAGGGACCTGCACGACCTGCTCGGGCACCGGCTCACCGCCCTGGTGCTCAAGCTCCAGCTCCTCCAGCGGCTGGTGGAGGAGGACGACGAGAAGGCGGGCGCCGAGCTGGAGGTGACGATCTCCCTGGTACGCGGCCTCGCCGCCGACGTGCGGGCGGTGGCGCACGGCACCCGCGGCCTGTCGCTGGAGGCCGAACTGAGCTCGGCCTCCGCCCTGCTGGAGTCCGTCGGCGTGCGCTGCCAGGTGCAGGTGTCCTGCCGGGAGCTCTCCCCGGGTGAGGCCGAGGCGCTCACCCACGCGCTGCGCGAGGGCGTGACGAACGTGCTGCGTCACACGGAGGCCAAGGAGTGCTCGATCCATCTTATGGAACGTCACAATCTGGTCCGGCTCACCATCCGCAACGACGGGGCGAGCCCGCGGCGCAAGACCGAGAGCGCCGGTCAGGGGCTGTTCAACGTGGCCGAGAGGATGGCCATGCTCGGGGGCTGGCTGGAGGCGACGCCGGCGCCCGAGGGGTCGTTCACCTTCACGGTTTATCTGCCGCACAACCGTTGATTGATGAAAAACACACAATAGAGAATTATTTTAACAGATATGAGTCATGTAATGTGCTACTAGACGTCAAGCGGGCTTCTGGAGCAATCTCATACGAGAACGCACCGGAGGTCGCACCTGATGGACCAGCACGAGCTGTACTGCCTGGCCGATCCCGTCTTCTACGACAACCTTGAGCACACTGACGCCGCGGATGCCGAATTCGCCATTCTCGGCCGGACCCTTCCCGCGAATTGGTTTCACGAGAAGACCGACACATGGTGTTATTTTGCTCCCACTGGCGCCCCGCCCCTGCCCGCCCAAGGCTGGAAGATCCACGTCTCCGCCCGGGTCGAGGACGCCGAGAAGGCGATCGAGACGGTCTGGGACTACTGCGTGCCCCGCGGGATCGCGTTCAAGTTCCTGCGCGGCCTCGCCGTGCTGGTCATGACGAACTCCAAGGCCGCCTCCCGCGCCTCCAGCGGCAAGCTCGTCACCATCTACCCCCGCGACGAGGCCCAGCTGGAGCTCGTCCTGAAGGAGCTGCGCGAGCTGCTGCAGGACGTGCGCGGCCCGTACATCCTGAGTGACCTGCGCTACGGCGAGGGCCCGCTGTACGTCCGCTACGGCGGGTTCGCCGAGCGGCACACCCTGTCCGGCTCCGGCGAGCGGGTGCTCGCCGTCGAGGACGGCGGCGGCCGGCTGGTGCCCGACGTGCGCGGCTCGACGTTCACGGTGCCGCCCTGGACGACGCTGCCCGAGTTCCTCCAGCCCCACCTGGCCGCGCGCAACGCCGTCACCACCTCGGAGCTCCCGTACCGGATCGAGAGCGTGCTCCACTTCTCCAACGGCGGCGGCGTCTACCTGGGCCGCGACTTACGCACCCAGGAACAGGTCGTGCTCAAGGAAGCGCGCCCGTACGCGGGACTGGACGCGGCCGGCCGCGACGCCGTGGCCCGGTTGGAGCACGAGCGGGCCATCCTCGAACGGCTGGACGGGCTGGCGGCCGTCCCCGCGCTCCGCGGCCACTTCGTCCTCGGCGAGCACCACTTCCTCGTGCAGGAGTTCGTCGACGGCGTGGCGCTGCAGCGGCGGCTCGTCCACCGCTTCCCCCTGACCCGCGCCACCTGCACCGAGCGGGACCTCGCCGAGTACACGGACTGGGCGCTGGAGACCCTGGAGCAGGTCGGGCGTGCCGTCGCCGCGCTGCACGAGCGCGGCGTGGTCTTCGGCGACCTGCACCCCGACAACATCCTGCTCACCGAGAGCGGGCGGGTGGTGCTCATCGACTACGAGGTCGCCACCCTGCTCGCCGACGACACCCGCCCCGCGCTCGGGCACCCGGCCTTCGCGGCCCCCGAGGACCGGCGCGGCGCCGGCGTCGACGAGTACGCGCTCGCCTGCCTGCGGCTGGGGCTGTTCGCCCCCCAGTGCACGATCATGCTGCCGCTGCACCGCCCCAAGGTCGTCCAGCTCGGGCGGCTCGTCGCCGAGACGTTCCCGGTCCCGCCCGCGTACCTGGACGAGACCGTCGGGATCATCGCGGGCGACGCCGGTGAGCCGGCGCCGATGCCGCTGCCGGGCTCCGCCCCCTGGCCGGAACTGCGCGACGCGATGTGCCGGGCCATCCTGGCGTCGGCCACGCCGCAGCGGGACGACAGGCTCTTCCCCGGAGACGTCACCCAGTTCCGGCCGGGCGGCGGGCTCAACATGGCCACCGGCGCCGCCGGCGTCCTCTACGCGCTGCACGCCACCGGCGCGGGCCGCTTCCCCGAACACGAGGAGTGGCTGCGCAAGCGGGCGCCGCACCCCGTCCCCGGCTCAGGCCTCGGACTGTACGACGGGCTGCACGGCATCGCGTACGTGCTCGACCTGCTCGGGCACCGGCAGGACGCGCACGACCTGGTCGAGATCGCCATGCGCGAGAACTGGGAGCGCCTGGAGTCCGCCCTGCACTCCGGACTGTCCGGCATCGGGCTGAACCTGCTGCGCCTGGGCCGCACCGACGAGGCGCTGCGCGCCGCCGGCATCTGCGCCGACCGGCTCGGCGACGTCGGCGACGTGCCCGAGACCAGCGGCGGCGAGCACCCGCGCGCCGGGCTCCTGTACGGCTCGTCCGGGCCCGCCCTGCTCTTCCTGCACGCCTACGAGCACACCGGCGACACGGCGCTGCTCGACCTGGCCGAGCGCGCCCTCCGGCAGGACCTGCGCCGCTGCGCCCACGCCGTGGACGGCTCGCTCCAGGTCAACCAGGGCTGGCGGCTGCTGCCGTACCTCGACGAGGGATCCGTCGGCATCGCCGCCGTCCTGGCCCGCTACCTGGCCCACCGCCACGACGACGAGCTGGCGGCCGCCCTGGCCGAGCTCAAGCTGGTGGCCCGGTCCGGGTTCTTCGTCCAGCCCGGCATGTTCACCGGCCGCGCCGGCATCATCGCCGCACTGGCCGGCGACCCCGTGATCGAACCGCACATCAAGTCCCTGAGCTGGCACGCGCTCCCGTACGGGGAAGGGCTCGCCTTCCCCGGTGACCAGCTCCTGCGGCTGTCCATGGATTTCTCGACCGGAACGGCGGGCGTGCTGTTCGCCATCGGCACGGCCCAGGGCGAACGTCCGTGCCGTCTGCCGTTCCTCGAGGCCGCACCCGAGCGGCCTCTCGGCACCGAGTCCCCGAAGGAGGTGTAATCACATGGTTCTTCTCGACCTGCAGGGTCTGGAGGCTCCGGCGTCGACCGACGTGGCCAGCGGCGGCAGCTCGCTGACTGTCCTCACGTGCCACTCCGGCAAGCCCAGCAACCTGAGCGTCGCCATCTGCCACTGATCCTGTGTGGCCTAGGGTCCCCGTACCGCTGATACCGGCACGGGGGCCCTTCCCAACTCAGCCCCGTAGTACCAAGGTACCCCCAAGGAGGCTCCCGGTGCGGGCCCAAGACCGGCTGGTGCTGGACGCGGTGCGGCGCGGCGGCCCGTGGCCGGCCGTCCTGGCCGGCACCGCGATCGGCGGCGCCGCCGCCGAGCTGGCCCTGCCGTACGCGATCGGCCGCGCCGTCGACGCCCTCCTCGCCACCGGGCCCGACCGGGTCTTCTGGCTCGGGCTGTGCGTGGCACTGGTCGCCGCCGCGACGCTGTGCGAGAGCCTCGGCGTGTGGGCGCGCGGCGCCAGCGTCGCGCACGCCGCGTCCCGGCTGCGGCTGCGCGTGCTCCGGCACGTGCTCGGCGCCGGACCCCTGATGACCCGCCGGTTCCCCGAAGGGGAGCTGGTCACGCGCGCCGGCCTGAACGCCGAGGAGGTCGGCCGCGCGCCCGAGGCGGTGACCGGCGCGCTGTCGCTCATGGTGCCCACCGTGGGGGCGCTGGTCGCGCTCGTCCTCATCGACCCGCGGCTCGCGCTCGCCCTCGTCGGCGGGGTGGCGGTCATCCTGGTCGTGCTCCGCGCCTTCCTGCGCGCCAGCACCGCCATCGCGGGCGGCTACCAGGAGGCGCAGGGCGAGATCGCGGGCCGGCTGGTCGACGCGCTCGACGGCGCCCGCACCATCGCCGCCGCCGGCACCGCCGCCACCGAGGCGCGCCGCGTCCTCGCGCCGCTGCCCCGGCTCCGCGCGCACGGCATGGACCTGTGGCGGGCCAACGCCTCCTCCGGCGTGCGGGCCGGTCTCGTCGTGCCCCTGGTCGAGGTGGCGGTCCTCGCCGCCGGCGGCCTCCTGCTCGCGGCCGGCGACCTCACCGTCGGCGAGCTGTACGCGGCCGCCCGGTACGCGGTGCTGGGCGCCTCCCTCAGCTCTGCCCTCGGCTACTTCGGCGGCCTCGCCCGGGCACGATCGGCGGCATCCCGCGTCAACGACATCCTCACCACCCCCACCCCCTCCTACGGCACCCGAACCCTCCCCGAGTTCCCCAACGGACCCCCCTCTCCACAGACCGTTAACTCACCCGCCGAGGTTCCGGCGTCGTCGAACGGGACCCCCTCTCCGCAGACCGCCACCTCACCCGCCGAGGTCCCGGCATCCCGGGACGGAACCCCTTCCCCGGAGGTCGCCGTCTCCTTTGCCCCCGCCGAGGTTCCGACCTCCCTGGACGGAGGCTTTTCTTCGCAGGGAGCTGGCTCCTGCGCGCCCGTCGAGGTTCCGGCGTCCTCGGACGGGACCTCCTCTCCGCAGGTCGCCGCCTCTTGCGCGCACGCCGAAGCTCCGGCGTCCCCGGAGGTCGCTGCCTCCGCCGAGGTCCGGGCATCCCCGGAGGGAGAGCTCTCTCCGGAGGGTGGCGTTGTCTCCTCTTCGTCCACGGCAGGGGTGCCTGGCCCGTGCGGGGGGCAGGCGGCCGGTTCACCTCGTATTCCTCCGGTGTGCAGCGGGCGGGGGACGGTGGAGTTCCGGGACGTCGTCGTCGACGGGCTCGCCGTGCCGCGGCTGGTGATCCCCGGCGGGTCCGTCACCGCCGTCGTCGGTCGTTCGGGGTCCGGGAAGTCGTTGCTCGCCGCGCTCGCCGCCCGGCTGGCCGACCCGGCGCGCGGCACCGTACTGCTCGACGGGGTCCCGCTGCCCGAGCTGACGCGCGCCGGGCTGCGCCGCGCCGTCGGGTACGCCTTCGAACGGCCCGTCCTGGTCGGCGAGACCGTCGGCGAGGCCATCGGCCCCGGGCCCGTACAGGCGGCGGCACGGGCGGCCCGTGCCGACGACTTCGTACGCCGGCTGCCTTCCGGCTACGACACTCCGTTGGACGCCGCGCCCATGTCCGGCGGTGAGCGGCAACGGCTCGGCCTGGCCCGTGCCTTCGCCCGCGGCGAGCGGCTGCTGGTGCTCGACGACGCCACCTCCAGCCTGGACACCGTCACCGAACGCCAGGTCTCCCTGGCGCTCACCGCGGACCCCCGCGGCCGCACCCGGATCGTCGTCGCCCACCGCCTCGCCACCGCCGCCCGCGCCGACCAGGTCGTCTGGCTGCACGACGGCGCCGTCCGCGCCGTCGCCCCGCACCACGACCTGTGGCCCGACCCCGACTACCGCGCGGTCTTCCAGGGAGCCACCCCATGACCCTCCACCCCACCCAGCACCCCGGCCGCCCTCCGGTCAGACCGTCCTCCCAAATCACCCCCGTTCGCGCCGCCCACCACCCGGTCACTCCTCGCAAGGGAACGAGGAGGCCCGCGTCCAGGCCGGGCGTCGTCCGCCGGACCTCGGCCGCCGGCGCCACCCCGATCACCGCCGTTCGCGCGGCCCGGCACCCGGTCACTCCGTGGAAGGGGACGCGGAGGCCCAAGTCCCGGCCGCGCGTTGTCCGCTGGACCTCGGTCGCCCGCGCCACCCCGTTCGCGGCCGTTCGCGCCGCCCACCACCCGGTCACTCCGTGGAAGGGGACGCGGAGGCCCGCGTCCAGGCCGGGCGTCGTCCGCCGGACCTCGGCCGCGCGCGCCACCCCGATCACCGCCGTTCGCGCGGCCCGGCACCCGGTCACTCCGCGGAAGGGGACGCGGGGGCCCAAGTCTCGGCCTCGCGTTGTCCGCCGTATCTCGGTCGCTTGCGCCACGCCGATGGCCGCCGCTCGGCGTCCGGGCACTCCCTGGACGCGGGGAGGTGCCGGGTGACGGGGATGGTGTGGCGGGCGGTGTGGCGGCGGCCGGGGCAGGTCGCCAGGATCGGCGCGTGGTCCGTGCTGGAGGCGCTGCCCGCGTTCCTGATCGGGCACGCCGTGGCGCGGGCCATCGAGGACGGGTTCGCCGCCGGCAGCGTGGGGACGGGGCTCGGCTGGCTGGCGGCGCTGGGAGGCGCGTGGGTGGTGGCGGCGCTGGCCGCGCGCCAGGTGGTGCTCGCGGTGGCGGCCGTCGCGGAGCCGTTCCGCGACGACCTGCTGACCCGTGTGGTGGAGGGCGCCGTACGGGAAGGCCAGGACAGTTCGGCGGTCGCCAGGGCGGGGATGCAGGTCGAGCTGGCCAGGGACGCCTTCGCCGCCGTCGTCACCACCGTGCGCGGGTTCGCGTTCACCGCCGGCGGCGTGCTGCTCGGCATGCTGACCCTGGCCCCGGGGGCGCTGGTGCTGGTGCTGCCGCCGTTCGCCGCCGGGCTCGGGCTGTTCCTGATGTCGCTGCCGCTGCTGGCGCGGCGGCAGCGGGCCTTCCTGATCGCCGACGAGGAACTGGCCGCGGCCATGGCCGTCACCGCCGGCGGCCTGCGGGACATCGTCGCGTGCGGGGACGAGGACCGGGTGGCCGACCGGCTGGCAGGCCGGGTGGAGGCGCAGGCCGCCGCCGCCCGGGCCCTCGCCCGCGTGACCGCCGTCCGCACCGCCGCGCTCGGGGTCGGCGGGTGGCTGCCGGTCGTGCTGGTGCTGGCCGGGACCTCGTGGCTGGCCTCCGGGGGAGCGGGCGCGGGCGTCATCGTCGGCATGCTCGCCTACCTCACCCAGTCGCTGGTCCCCGCGCTGAACGGCCTGGTCCACGGGCTCGGCGTGAGCGGGGTGCGGCTGGTGGCGACGCTGTCGCGGATCGTCGCCGGGGCGCCGCCGGAGCCGCCCGCCGCCCCGCGCGCGCGGCCCGCGGGCGCGGAGGTGACGCTGCGCGGCGTGACGTTCGCGTACGGGCCGCACTCGGAGCCCGTCGTGGACCGCCTGGACCTGCGGGTGCCGGAAGGCGACCACCTCGCCGTGGTGGGACCGAGCGGGGCGGGCAAGTCCACGCTCGCCGCGCTCATGGCCGGGGTGCTGCGGCCCGGCGCGGGGGAGGTGACGATCGGCGGCGTCCCCGCGCACGCGGCCGACCACTCCGCGCGGGTGCTCATCCCGCAGGAGGCGTACGTCTTCCGCGGCACGTTGCGGGAGAACCTCACCTACCTGAGCGACGGCGCGGACCCCGGGCCGGCGGTGGCCGCGCTGGGCGCGGAGTGGCTCGTCGAGCGGATCGGCGGGTACGGCGCGCTCGTCGAGCCGAAGGCGCTGTCCGCCGGGGAACGGCAGCTCGTCGCGCTGGTGCGGGCCTACCTGTCGCCCGCCCGCCTGATCATCCTGGACGAGGCGAGCTGCCACCTCGACCCCGCCGCCGAGGCCCGCGTGGAGGATGCGTTCACGCGGCGCGGCGGCACGCTGGTGGTCGTCGCGCACCGGCTCACCTCGGCCCTGCGCGCCCGCCGCATCCTGCTCATGGACGGCTCACGTACGACCGTGGGCAGCCACGAGGAGCTGATCAGCCGATCGCCGCTCTACGCCGACCTGGCCGGTCACTGGCAACCGGAGACCGTCCCCTGAGAGACCCGGGATGTGCCATGAGATATCCAGAAACCGTGCGCCTGCCGCTCGTGGAAGACCTCCACGGCCACCGCGTCGCCGACCCGTACCGCTGGCTGGAGGACCCCGGCAGCCCCGAGACCAAGGCGTGGCTGGCCGAGCAGGACGAGCTGTGGCGCGGCGCCGCCCCGCCCCTGCGCGAGGCGTTCCACGCGCGGCTGACCGAGCTCGGCGCCGTCGGCATGGTCACGCCGCCCGTGTGGCGGGGCGAGCGCTGCTTCCACCAGAGCCAGTCCGCCGGCCAGGAGCACCCGGTGCTGTACCGCGACGGCGTGCCGGTGCTGGACCCGATGGAGCTCGACCCCGCCGGCCTGACCACCCTCGACGACTGGCACCCGGGCCCGGACGGCAGACTGCTGGCGTACCAGCTCTCCCGCAGCGGCGACGAGCGGGCGGACCTCTACGTGCGCGACCTCGACACGGGCCTGGTGCTCGACGGCCCGATCGGCGGCTGCCGCTACTCCCCGGTCGCGTGGCTGCCCGGCGGCGACGCGTTCTACTACGTGCGCTTCCACGAGGGCGTGTTCCTGCACCGGCTCGGCGTCGCCGAGGACGTTCCGGTGTGCGGCGCGGGCGCCGTGGGGTACGGGATCTCGATCAGCCCCGACGGCCGGTGGCTGCTCGTCTCCGCGGGCGGGTCCGCGTACCAGGACGTGTGGGTCGCCGACCTGGCGCGCGGCGGCCCGGAGGAGCCGTCGCTGCGCGCCGCCCAGCGGGGCGTGCGGGCGCGCACCGCGGCGGGGATCGGCCCGGACGGCCGGCTCTACCTGCTGACCGACCGGGACGCGCCGCGGCGCAGGCTGTGCGTGGCCGACCCGGCCGAGCCGGACCGCTGGCGCGAGCTGGTCCCCGAGGACCCGGACGCCGTGCTCGGCGCCTTCACCGTCCTGGAGGGCGGCAGGCTCCTGGTCTCGGCCGTCCGCCACGCCGTCGCGGAGATCAACGTGTACGACGCGGAGACCGGAGAGCCCGCCGGGCCGGTGCCGCTGCCGGGCAACGGCTCTGTCGGCGCGTTCACGTCCCGGCCGGGCCGCGGGCACGAGGCCTGGTTCAGCTACACCGACGCGGTCACCCCGCCCCAGGTGTGGCGGTACGACGCGCGCGGCGGCACGGCGGAGCTGTGGGCGGCGCCGCCCGGCCAGGCGCCCGCGCCCGACGTGGAGAGCCGGCACGTCGAGTACGAATCCGCCGACGGCACCCGCATCCGCATGATCGTCATCGCCCGCCCGGACACCGGGGGCGGGCCGCGCCCGGCGATCCTGAACGGCTACGGCGGGTTCGGCGTCCCCCTGCTGCCCGGCTACGCCGCGGACTCCCTGGCCTGGGTGGCGGCCGGCGGCGTGCTCGCCATCGCCAACCTGCGCGGCGGCGGCGAGGAGGGTGAGGCCTGGCACCGCGACGGCATGCTGGAGCGCAAGCAGAACGTGTTCGACGACTTCGTCGCCGCCGCCGAGAAGCTGATCGCCGACGGCTGGACCACCCCGGACCGGCTGGCCGTCTGGGGAGAGTCGAACGGCGGCCTGCTCGTCGGCGCCGCCATCACCCAGCGGCCCGACCTGTTCGCGGCCGCGGTCTGCTCGGCGGGCCTGCTCGACATGGTCCGCTACCACCACTCCGGCCTCGGGCCGTCCTGGGTGGCCGAGTACGGGTGCGCCGACGACCCGGAGGAGCTCCCGTGGCTGCTCGCGTACTCGCCCTACCACCGGGTCAGGGAGGGGGTGGACTACCCGGCGACGCTGTTCACGGTGTCGGCCGCCGACACGCGGGTGGATCCGATGCACGCCCGCAAGATGTGCGCGGCGATGCAGCACGCCACCTCGGGGGACCGGCCGATCCTGCTGCGGCACGAGCCGGACGTCGGGCACGGCGCCCGGGCGGCGAGCCGCTCGATCGCGCTGGCGGCCGACGCGCTGGCGTTCATCGCGCGGCACACCTCAGATCCAGCCGGCCTCGCGGGCGATGCGGATGGCGTCGATGCGGCTGCGGGCGCCCAGCTTGGCGGTGGTCCGGTGCAGGTAGTTGCGGACGGTTCCCTCCCCTAAGAAGAGTGACGCGGCGATCTCCGGCACCGACGCGCCCTCCGCGGCCGCGCCGATCACGTCCAGCTCCCGCCGGGTCAGCGGCGCGTCCGGCGGCCGCATGGCGGCGATCGCCAGCTCCGAGTCGATCACCCGTTCCCCGTCGGCCACCCGCCGGATGGCGTCCGCCAGGTGGCCGGGCGGCGCGTCCTTGGCCATGAAACCCCTCACGTGCACGTCCAGCGCCCGCTTGAGCAGCCCGGGCGTGCCGACCCCGGTGAGGATCAGCACGCCGCACTCCGGCAGCTCGTCGTGCAGCTCGCCCGCCGCGACCAGCCCGTCCTTGCCGGGCAGCGCGATGTCGAGCACGGCCACGTCAGGCCGGTGCTCCAGCGCGGAGGGCAGGATCTTGTCGCCCCTGTCGACCTCGGCGACGATCTCGATGTCCTCCTCGTAGGCGAGCAGGGCGACGAGCGCCCCGCGGACCAGATGCATATCCTCAGCCAGCATGGTGCGGATCATCGCGGATTCCTCGCGGTCTGTGGGGTCCTGGTCACTGCGGGGCTACATACCCAGCCATGTAGGCCGGAAAAGCGCGATTCAGAACGGGCCGCGGGGCATGATCATGGTGACGCCCGCCACCGAGCCGATCGAGGCGAGCGCCTTGCCGGCGTCGGCCAGCCCGATCGTCCGGGTGACGAGCTGGTCGGGGTGGAGCACGCCCGCCCTGATCAGCTCCAGCATGCGCGGGTAGGCGTGCGCGGCCATCCCGTGGCTGCCCAGCAGCCGCAGCTCCTGGGCGATCACCCGGCCCATCGGCACCGGCGTCGCCGCGCCGGGCAGCAGCCCGACCTGGACGTGGCGGCCCCGGCGGCGCAGGCTCTCGACGGACGCGGCGCAGGTCCGCGGGCTGCCCAGCGCGTCGATCGACACGTGCGCGCCGCCCCTGGTCAGCTCGCGCACCTGGGTGGCGGAGTCGCCCGCGGAGCCGTCGACGAAGTGGGTGGCGCCCGCCAGCTCGGCCAGATGGAGGGCGTCGCCGCTGATGTCGACGGCCACCACCCTGGCCCCCACCGCGGTGGCGATCATGATGGCGGACAGGCCGACGCCGCCGCAGCCGTGCACCGCGACCCACTCGCCCGGCCGCACCTCGGCGACCTGGTCGACCGCGCGGAAGGAGGTGGCGAACCGGCAGCCGAGCGAGGCCGCGGTCGCGTACGACATCTCTTCCGGCAGCGCGACCAGGTTGACGTCGGCGTGGTCGATCGACACCAGCTCGGCGAAGGAGCCCCAGTGGGTGAACCCCGGCTGCGTCTGCCGCTCGCACACCTGCTGCTCGCCGGCCTGGCACGCCGCGCAGGACCCGCACGCGCAGACGAACGGGACCGTCACCCGCGCCCCCGGCCGCCAGCCGCGCACCTCGGCCCCGACCGCCTCCACGACCCCGGCCAGCTCGTGGCCGGGCACGTGCGGCAGCACCCGGATGTCGGGGTCGTGCCCCTGCCAGCCGTGCCAGTCGCTGCGGCACAGGCCGGTGGCCTCGACGCGGATCACCGCCCCGTGCGGGGCGGGCGCCGGGTCGGGCAGCTCGCGCAGGTCGAGCTCGCCACCGAATTCGTCGTAGGCAACAGCACGCATCTCATGAGCTTAGAGTGAGCCGCCGCAGCTCGCACAGGCCTCGCGTCACGGTCCCGTTCCGCAGGACAGCGCACTGTGACCTGGTGACGGGTGTCAACCCCCCTTCCCAGGACAGATGAGGGGCATGGGACAGGATCTGGATAAAGCACGGTTTACCGAGGACGAATTCCTGCGGTTCGGCGAGCGGCTCCACGAGCAGCTCACGGTGCTGCGCGAGCTGCTCGACCGCCCCGGCTTCGGCGAGGGGCCGGTCACGATCGGCGCGGAGCTGGAGCTCTTCCTCGTCGACGAGCAGGGCAGGCCGCTGCCGCGCAACAGCGAGGTGCGCGACCGCCTCGGCGATCCCCGCGTGGTGCTGGAGCTGGGCCGCTACAACATCGAGGTGAACCTCACCCCCATCCCGCTGGCCGGGCGGCCGTTCGAGCGGCTCGGGGCGGAGATCCAGGAGACGATGTGCAAGGTTGACGAGGCCGTCGAGGGAGGCGGGGCGCTGCCCATCGGCATCCTGCCGACGCTCGACGTGGGCGACTTCACCGCCGACGCGATGAGCGAGGAGAACCGCTACGAGGCGTTGCGCAGGGGCCTGCGGCGGCTGCGGCTGGAACCGTTCCTGGTCAAGGTCGAGGACCTGGAACTGCGCGTGGAGAACGTCATCCTGGAGAGCGCCAACACCTCCTGGCAGGTGCACCTGCGGGTGCCGCCGAACCGGTTCGCCCGGCTGTTCAACGCCGCCCAGCTGGCGATCGGCCCGGTGCTGGCGGCCTGCGGGAACTCGCCGGCGTTCCTCGGCCGGACGCTGTGGGAGGAGACCAGGATCGCGCTGTTCGAGGAGGCGGCCGACGACCGCGACGTGGAGCGGCTCTACCGCAAGGACGGGCGGGTGACCTTCGGCTCCGACTGGGTGCGCGAGGGCGCGTACGAGCTCTTCGAACGGTACGTCAACGACTACGACCCCGTCGTGCCCAACCTCGTCGAGGACGGCGACCGTACGGACGTGCCCGAGCTGCGGCTGCACCAGGGCACCATCTGGCAGTGGAACCGGCCCGTCTACGACCCCGCCGACGGCGGCCACCTGCGCATCGAGATGCGCGCCCTGCCCGCCGGCCCGTCGTGCGCCGACATGACCGCCAACACCGCGTTCCTGCTCGGGCTGACGCTGGCGCAGGCCGAGCGCGACCTGACCGGCTACCGGTTCGCGGAGGCGTACCAGAACTTCTACCGCGCGGCCATGCACGGGCTGGACGCCAAGCTGTCGTGGCCGGGCCGCGACGGCGAGTTCGAGGCCGCCGACCTGGTGCTGAGCCTGCTGCCCGAGGCGCGCGCCGCGCTGCTGGCCAACGGCGTGTCGGTGAAGGACGCCGACGACGCGCTCGGCATCATCGAGCAGCGCACCCGGCTGCGCCGCACCGGCGCGGCCTGGCAGCGGGAGAAGCTGGCCGAGTTCGGCGGCGACCGGGCCCGGCTGGTGCGCCGCTACCGGGAACTGGCACTCTCGGGACTGCCGGTACACCTGTGGTCTTAGTGACGCAACCTTCTCGTCACCCCTTCCGTCAGACTCTTGCGTACAGACGGGAAAAGCGAGGGATGCATGGCTGACACGGGGATGAAACCCACCGACGGGACCCCCTTCCGGTTGGTGCGTGACACCGGGACCCTGGCGGAGGGGGCGGCGAAGCTGGCCGGCGAGATCCGCGCCGCCCCGATCAAGGATGTGCTGGCCCAGGCCAACAGGAAGGCCGTGCGCAAGGGCGCGCCCGAGGCGTTCGGGTCGATGCCCAAGCCGTCGGTGTGGTACGCGTTCGACCAGGGCGACCAGGAGACCGCCGACTGGTACCCGCAAGGGCTGACCTGCGGGGCGGACTCCGGGACGATCCCGGTCTCGGTGTTCGTCGCCACGTGGTACTACCGGCCGGAGGAGGGCGAGCGGGGGATCAGGGTGACGTTCTTAAGCCCCTCGACGCTGAAATACCGGCACGCGCTGCTGGTCGAGGCCGCCCCCGACGGGTCGTACAAGCCCATCGACATCCACGCGGGCGGCGTCGCCTGCTACGGCGACCTGCTCTACGTCGCCGACACCACCAGGGGCCTGCGGGTCTTCGACCTGAACAACGTGCTCGACCTGACCAGCGCGCAGGCCGGCGTGGGCGACGGGGAGCGGGTGGGCCGGCACGGAGGCCGGCTGCACGCCTTCGGCTACCGCTACGTCATCCCGCAGACCGACTTCTGGAGGGTCGCGGTCAAGGGCGCCAGGTTCTCGTTCGTCGGCCTGGACCGCAGCACCACCCCGCACACGCTGATCTCCGGCGAGTACGCCGAGGACCACCGCGAAGGCCGGGTCGTGCGCTGGAACCTGGAGCTGGACGGCGAGCCCGCGGACGCGTTCGTCATGGGGCACGAGAAGATCCAGGGCGCGATCTCCCGCGACGGCCGGTGGTACCTGAGCCAGTCCGCCGGCTCCGGCGCCAACGGCAGGCTGCTCGTGTACGAGAACGGGAAGCTCGCCCGGCGGCCGTTCCCGATCGGCCCGGAGGACCTGACCGCCCGGGGCGGCAAGGTGTGGAGCCTGGCCGAGTTCCGGCGCAAACGGGTGGTGTTCGGCGTCAATCTCTGAGATGCCGGTCCAGCAGCTCGCGGAAGCGGCGGTCGAAGTCGTCGTAGCGGGCCCGCAACCCGGCGCCCGGCCAGTCGTCCGGCAGCAGCTCGGGCGGCAGGAGCGGGTCGGCCAGCAGGTGGCGCAGCACCGCCGCCGACACCAGGAACCCCTCGGCCAGTCCCTCGGCCCGGTCGAGCGAGCGCCGCAGCCCGCGCGCCTCGGCCGCCCAGCCGTCGAGATCCCACAGCAGGGGAGTGGGGTCGGCGTGCGGGCGGCCGTCGATCAGCGTGCACTGGGCGGTCACGACCGCCGGCCACTCTTCCCGCAGCAGGTTGGCGGGCCGCATCCAGGTGCCCTCGCGCAGCTCGGCGAGGCGCAGCGTGGTCATCGCGTGCCGCAGCGCGGCCCGGTCGGCGGGCGCGCGCCGCTCGGCGGTGACCACGGCGATCTCCCACGTGCCGTCCCACGGCCGGGTGTGCGGGGCGCGGCTCTCGTCCTGCCTGGCCTGGCGCTCGGCCAGCCGCTCGGTCAGCGCGTAGCGGCCGCCGGACTGGACCAGGTCGCCGGCGGCCACCATGCGCGACAGCGCGACCCGTACGGTGCCCTCGGCGATGCCGAACAGCGCGCCGACGCGCACCAGGCGGCGGGCGGGCAGGCTCGGCGGATGGCTGCCCAGCAGCGCGCTGAGCACGGCCGAGCGGGCGCTGAGTGTATTACGCTCTTCCATCGCGTGTCGATGATATGTAATGCTCGGTGGTATGGGCAGGTATCTCGTCGAACCCTTCGACTCCAGCGACCGCTACGCCACCGAGCGCTACCAGGGAGCCGCGGGGCGCAACTGGTGGCGCTGCGACCCGTCGCTCCAGCTGCTCATGCGCCGCCACCTCGGCGACTGCTACGCCTGGGCCGAGCCGCACCTCGACCGCCTCGGCGCGCTCATGGGCGGCCCGATCGCCGCGCACGCGGAGGAGACCGACCGCAACCCGCCCCGGCTGGAGAAGTACGACAAATGGGGGCGTGACATCAGCGAGGTCGTCATGCCGCCCTCGTTCCACGCCGCCCGCGACGCGCTCATGGCCGACAACTTCACCTCCCCGGCCTTCGCCGAGCAGGCCCGGGCCCACGGCGCCGACCCGGCCGCGCTCGCCGCCGCCTGGACCTACCTGCTCGACCAGGCCGACATCGGCATGGGCTGCGCGCTCGGCACCGGCGGCGACATGGTCGTCTCGCTCGCCGAACGCCACGCGCCCGACGACGTCAAGCAACGGGTACGGGAGATCTTCGCCAACGGCGACTACTCCGGCGAAGCCGCCCAGATGTTCACCGAGCGGACCGGCGGCTCCGACCTGGCCGCCCTGGAGACCACCGCCGAGCCGTCCGGCGACGCCTGGTCGCTGACCGGACTGAAATGGTTCGCCTCCAACGCCAACGGGTCCGCGTTCGTGGTGCTGGCCAGGCACGAAGGCTCCGTGGCGCCGTTCCTGGTGCTGTGGGAGCGCCGCGACGGCACCCGCAACGGCGTGCGCATCAGACGGCTGAAGGACAAGCTCGGCACCCGCTCGGTCGCCTCGGCCGAGGTCGAGTTCGCCGGCGCCGAGGCGTTCCTGCTGGCCGGGCCCGGCTCCGGCTCCGGCCTCGGCACGATGATGAAGCTCACCAACGCCTCCAGGCTCGGCGTCGCCATGATGGGCGCGGGCATCGCCCGGCGCGCCCTGACCGAGTCGCTCTGCTACGCCCGCGCCCGCGAGGCGTTCGGCCGGCCGCTCGCCGACCAGCCCCTCATGCGCCGCAAGCTGGCCGAGCTCATCGTCGAGGTCGAGGCCGTCCAGGCGCTCGTCTTCGACGGCCACGTCGGGCCGCGCCTGCGCCTGGCCCCCGCCCTGATCAAGCTGCGCGCCGCCCGCCTCGGCCTCACCGCCTCCAGCGACGCCGTCGAGGTGCACGGCGGCAACGGCTACATCGAGCAGTGGCCGGTCGCCAGGCTGCTCCGCGACGCCCAGGTCAACCCCATCTGGGAGGGCGGCGACCACATCCTCTGCCTCGACGTCCGCCGGGCCATGCTGCGCGAGAACGCCCACGAGCCGTTCCTCGACCGCCTGGCCGCCGCCGTGGACCAGGCTCCCTCGGGCGACTGGTCCCTGGTACGCGGCCGCGTCGACGACCTGGGCAAGGCGATCACCGCCTGGTCCTCGCTCGACCCGGCCGTGGCCGAGGCCCGGCTCTACCCGCTGGCCCAGTTCATGGCCGACGTGTACGCCGCCGCGCTGCTGGTGGAGCAGGCGGGCTGGGAGGAGCGCGCGGGCCACGGCTCCCGCAAGGCCCTGGTCGCCCGCCTCTACGCCGACGCCCACCTCGCCGACCACGGCCCTCTCCGCGGCCTCGACCGCCCCGCCGACGACCTGGACCACTTCGACACCCTCACCCGAGGAGCCTTCACCTTCTGACCACCCGCACTTCCCCGTGGTCTTCAACCCGGGTGTTCGAGCTTCCGGCGGTCAGCGGGGCCGGCGGCCCTTCTTCCGGCCGCCGGTCGACGTTCCCCGGCGTCCGGAGCCGCGCTGGACCGGCTTCGCCGCCTCCCGCCGCGCCGGCTTCTCCGCCGGAGCCTGAGGCGCACGGCCCCGCGAGCTGTTCGCCGTGCGCCCGCGGACGATCCCGATGAAGTCCTCCACCAGGTCGGTCGTCGCGTCCGTGAGCCAGGCCAGCCCCACCTGCGACTGCGGCGCGCCGGACACCGGCCGGTACGTGAGGTCCCTGCGATGGTGCAGCCGCGCCAGCGACTGCGGGACGACCAGCAGCCCCGCCCCGGCCGCCACCAGCCGGACCGCGTCCGCCGTCGTGGCCGGCCGCTCGAACGCGGGCCGCCCGGGGCGGACCGTCCACTCGATGGAGTCGTCCAGCGGGTGGAAGACCTCCTCGTCGGCCAGATCGGCGACGGTCACCTCGTCGGCCGCGGTCACCACGTGATCCTTCGGCACCACGACCACCGTGGTCTCCACGTACAGGGGAATCACGCTGAGCCCGTCACGGTCGACCGGCAACCGCACGAACCCCGCGTCGGCGCCCCCGCCACGCAACAGGCCCACCACGTCGGCGGCGGCAGCCGGGACCAGGGTGAGCGGCACGTCGGGCACCCTCTCGGCCCAGACGCCGACCCATTTCGCCGGTGTCACGCCGGGCGGGTACGCCAGCCGGAACACCCCGCCGGTCTCCTCAAGAGTCACCCCGTCAGCGTACCGATGTGAGAAGGACCGGTTCCGCCTGACTACGCTGGACTCCATGACCACGCCCAAGCCCAAGACCACCCAGACGATGAAGCCCGCGACGGCGGCCAAGAAGCTGGGCATCCTCCTCTCGGCCACCCCCGCCGAGTTCCAGGAGGGCGTGGTCTCCCGGAGCGAGCTGAACGCGCTGCAGACCTCACCTCCCGCCTGGCTCACCGACCTGCGCCGCAACGGCCCCCACCCCAAGCAGGTCGTCGCCGCGAAGCTCGGGGTGTCCATCTCCGGCCTGATGAGAAACGGCATCACCGACCCGCTCACCACCGCCGAGATCGACGCGCTCAAGGCGGAGAACCCCGCGTGGCTGGAGCAGGAGCGCTCCACCCAGGCCGAGGTCCGCAAAGAGGCGCAGCGCCTCAAGCAGCGCTAGCCCGTCCAGTCCGGTCGCGGGGCTCGCCGTAGATCACGTCCGCTTGTATGCTGCGTGGCCCGACCTACACGAGGACGCCCATGTCGCTGGATGAGCTGCCGGCCGGACTTCACGAGGCCGAGGACGTCACTCGCCACTACGACCTGGTGGAGCGGGCCGCCGCCGAGGGACGGGCCGGAGAGCTGTACGAGCTGGCCCTGACCCTGCGCGCCGCCGAGCCTGGCTGGCAGCGCGACGCCGTCCTGCTCCACATCCAGCAGGCCCTGGGGCTGACCCCCGGCCCCGGCAACGCGGCCTGCGCCGTGCGCCTGGCCGCGACCGAGCAGCTCGACTCCCGGGTCCGCCTGGCCGCCGCCCAGCTCGCCTCCGCCCAGCCGGTGGACAACCTGCTGCCGCTGTACGAGGAGTACGAGCAGGCGCCGGAGCTGTTCGCGTGCCTGACGCAGGAGCTGGTGCTGCGTCACCCGGACATCGGCCAGCACGGCGCCGTCCGCCGGGTGACCGCCCATCTGGCGGACGCGAACCACCCTCTGGCCATCCTCCCGCCGGCCCTGCTGCCTTTCGAGGACGCCTTGGACCTGCCCTCGTACAGCCTGCGCGGGGCGTCGTACGCGATCCCGTTCGGTCCCGTCGAGCGGTCCGGCTTCCCGCGGCGGCCCGGCCACCAGATGCCGGCGGTGGAGCTGCTCGCGCCCGGCCTGCTCACGGCAGCCGTGGAGAACTGGGTGGAGGACTCCAACGGCCGGATCGAGGCGCGGGCGTTCCGGCTCGCGATGCCGGCCGAGCTGGACGCGGAGCTGCTGGAAGGGCTCGGGCTGACCTGCCTCGCCGGCGAGGGCGAGGTGACCGTGCGCGCCGCCACGCTGTCGGAGGTGATGCGGGTCCTGTTCGCGGCGGCGGCCACCGGCTCCGCCTACGGCAGCGGCCGGGGCGGCGCCTACGGCAGGCTGCTGGCCTGGCAGTCGATGACCGCCCTGGCGGGCGGCACCCGCGTCGAGGACGCCGCCGACCGCACCTGGGTCCTGTTCGACGCCTCGACCGCCTGGTTCTACCAGGTCGCCTGGGACGTCGGCATCGCCGCCCTCGACCCCGACCGCCTCCTGGTCCACGTCCTCGCCGCCACCGACACCGACTGAGACGCGGCCGAGCCGGTCTCCCGGTCAGTCGCCGCCGTCGCCGCCATCTCCACCGAAGCCGCCCCCACCCCGACCTCCGCCGTAGCCGGCGCCACCGTCGGCGGCCTCGCACTGAGTTGGTGTCCGCATCATCACACAGGCGTGCCCAGTCGCAGGGTTCGGCGACCACTTATCGACGTCGCGTTGGTATCATCCCGACAGGGCGTCGGGAAAAAGAGCGTGGCGCTACGGAGAAGGGCATCCCCCATGCACATGATCATGAACCGCATCGACGTTCCCGCCGAGGACGCCAAGGCGTTCGAGGCCACCTTCATGGAGAGCATGCGCGCCACCCTCGCCGGCGTCCCCGGCCTGCGGCGCAGCTCCCTCCTGCGCCCCACGGAGGAGGGGCAGCCCTACGTGTCCACGATGGAGTTCGACTCCCGTGCGGACTTCATCGCCTGGCTGCGCTCCGACTCGTTCAAGGCCGCCCACTCCGACCGTGAGGCGCCCGGCATGGACACCCCCTCCGCCATCGAGCAGTACGAGGAGATCGGGACGATCGAGAGCTGACGCCGGCCCACCGGGCGCCGGGGCCGCCGTGCCAGTTGCTCTTCAGCTCGCACGGGCGAGCTGCATCCACGAGAAGGAACCCGGTGCGCGGGCTCGGACCCTTGGCCCTGTAACGGGTGTTGTCATCGACGAACCCGGCCGTAGCCGGTGGCCAGGAGGGTGTTGCCACCAGGCGACCAGGAGGCGCTCGCGATTCAGGTCGGAAGCTCAACCCATGTCTTGACGCCGGCAATTCGTCCTGTCCCTCCTCGACCGCGGCGCCGGCAAGGTGTACGCCACCGCCCGCCGCCCCGGCCTCATCGACGTGCCGGAAGTCGTCCCGCTGCGGCTGGACATCACCGATCCGGAATCGGTCGCCGCCGCGGCGGCAGCAGCACTCGACGTCAAGGTCGTCATCAACAATGCGGGAATCTCAACCGGGACGAGTCGCCGCAGAGTGGCGGGTGATGCGAGCCTGTCGTGGCCGCCCGCCGCCTCGCCCGGCCGGTCCCCTTCTATGAAAATTTCATAAGAACACTGAAACTTTCTTGTCAGAGGGTTCTTTAAGCATCAATGATTGCTGGGTCAGAGGTTTCTGTGAGAACCAAGGGAGGCAGCCGTGAAAATGAGTCACCGCGCCGCCAGAGCGGCGCTCGGCGTGACGGCAGGACTGGCCATCGCATTAGCCGGCAGCACACCCACCTCGGCGGCGACGTGGGACCTCATGGGGGAAAATCAAATCTGCATCAAACACGGACACTCTCACTGGACATACTTCCTGGCCGCTGTCGTCGGCACATGGTCGTCGACCGTCCATGTCACGGTGGAGAACCTGCCCGCCGGGGCGGTCGTCACCCAGGCCGACGCAATCCCACCCGGCTCGAATCACACCAACTCGAACGGTTCGACAACGGTCAACGGCTGGGTCTTCGCAGAGTTCGACCCGCTCCCGATCGGCGTCTACACGGCGCAGATGACGGCTTCGGACGGGACGCAAACCCTGTCCGACCCCGTCACCATCACCGTCAAGGAGCGCTGCTACTAAAGCGCGTATTCGAAACGCCTGCTCGGAACAGGGCAAAAGGTTTGCTCTATCCGCCGGTGTGCACCAGCCCTCGCATGGCGAAAAGCCCGGCAGGAATGCTCGGCAACGTAGGCCACGTACCTGCGGATGCGTTCCCCTGCGAAGTTGAGCAGATCAACTGTCCGCGGCTCCCCCATTGGCCGCGGACAGCGGATCGCTTCGCTACAAGCTCCTGCGGCTCGGCGGAAGCACCGTTCTCCCTTTTCGGTGCACCACCTGAGAACGCTTCGACCCTGATGGCGAATCGCCGGGAGTCGCATGGTCGTAACGTCAGAAGTCGAAGATGCCGTTCTTCGCGCCTGCCACGAACTTGGTCCAGACGGCCCGGCGGAGAACCCACGAAGAGTTCGAACGCCAGGTGCCGAACCGGGTGATCGAGCGGTCTCGCTGGCCCGCGACGGTCTCACCAGCGGCGCGCTGCGTCCTTCGGCGCGGCGCTGATCGGCAGGAACGGACTCGGCGTCCCGCTCCACGACACGTGCTCAGTCTCGGCTCGCCGGCCTGATCGCCGGCGGGCCGTCGTTCGGCGACCACGTCCCGGTAGACCTCCTCGGGCGTGAAGCCCTCGGCGAGATACCGCAGCACCTCGAACTGGTCCTCCGGGAACAGGTTCGGTCGACGGTGCGCTCCTAGAACCGCCGCATCACCCTTCGTCCTTCTCCAGGGCGTCATAGCTCTCCCAGAAGGTGCTGCCGGAGGCGAGCCGCGGCACGAGGAGACCTCCCGGGGGTGAGCAGGGGATCACCAGGGTATCCGAGTATCGTGACGAAATGCTGGCTGGTATCCCAATGGCACCTTCCTGATTTCCCGTATCAGGCGTCCACAAAATCCAGCTTTCATGCGAAACCATATTTTGTTATATGCCCCGGCCGCAATAAACGGGCAGGGAACTCTCCATGGCCAGCTAGTATTCCGAGGGCCATTGATAGCCTATGATCAAGCCGGATTCGACAGGGGGAGGGGCCTCATGTTCGATTTCGCTCGCCGGGTGGGGCTGAGCCCGAGACAACGAGGAGAAACCTCGGGCAGAGACACCTGCCCGGACATCTGGGAGTTGGACAACGGAGCTTTCGCCGTCATCGGGACAGACGTCACAGACCAGGTAAGGGACCGCCTCCCCGAAGACGTGCACTGCGCATCCTACGAGCGAGTGGTCATCGTCACACGCCGCACCATGATCGCCGCTAAGAGAGATCTGCCGGACGCATGAGCCGTCTCAAGTTTCCGCCTCGTCCTGACCTGGTGACGGCTCGGCTTTCCCCCGACGGCTTTCGACGGGAGTTTCGTAACGCCAGCCGGAGTGTGACCGGGCGCGTCTACAAGCTGGAGCGGCGCCAGACCTTTCAGGAGCCGGGAAATCCGAGCTGGGAGGCGTTCGCCGCCGGTGACATGAGGAGAGCGCTCGAGCTCATCGAGGAAGACCGGGCAACCCAGCGGGACTTCAAGAAGATATTCGACGACAGGGACGCGCATTTCTATCGGCTTCGCGTCATCGAGGACCCGCTCAGCAGCTATTTGAAGTGGGAGCTTGCGCACTTCAGGCTCAACGCGGAGGAAGGAGAGAAGATATTCATCGTCAACCAGGCGATGATAGCGGACCTCGATCTCCGCTATCGTCTGGACGACTACACGATATTCGACCGGTCTCTCGCGTTCTTTCTCAACTACTCTGACGACGGCCTGTTCCTGCATGCGGACATGGTTTCCGATCCGGCGGTCATGTCTGAATTGGTGGCACTATCCGAAGAGGTTCTGGCCCGATCGATTCGATTCGAGGACTACCCGGTGGATCTCTCGTTCTCCGAGTAAATGTCGTTCTCGGCTATGGCGATCGCGCATGTGAAGTGATGTCAAGTGACTACTGACCCGCCCGAAGGAAGCACCCACTCCGAGATGTCGGGCTCCGCAGCCGACATCGTTCAGGCGCGTGACATCAGTGGCGGAATCCACTTCCACCGATCCAGTGACGGGATGCCCAGGCCCCAGCAGTTGCCAAGTGACGTCTCCGGGTTCGTCAACCGGGAGGTGGAACTCCAGCGCCTCGAGACCGAGATCGTGCCAAGCGCTGACGGGTCCCCCGGAATACCACTGATCATCATTGCGGGTACAGCAGGAGTCGGGAAAACCGCTCTTGCTCTGCGCTGGGCGCACACGATGCGCAGAACTTTCGCCGATGGCAACCTGTACATCAATCTTCGTGGCTATGATCCGGGCCTGCCCGTGACGCCGCAGCATGCCCTCGAAAGGTTTCTCTCGGCGTTGGGTGTGCCTCGCGAATCGATTCCCTCCGAGCTCGACGATCGCGCGGGCTTGTACCGTTCCCTGCTGGCGGGCCGGCGCATGCTCGTCGTCCTGGACAACGCGGTCTCGGTCGGCCAGGTCAGGCCGCTGATCCCAGGTACGCGGGAGTCCCTGGTGATCGTGACCAGCCGGAGCAGATTGTCGAGCTTGATGGTTCGGGACGGCGCACTTCGGATCACGCTGGGGCTGCTCTCGGAACAAGATTCGGTACGGCTGCTCAGAAATGCCATGAAAAAGTACCGGCCACATGACGAAGACGCCCGGCTGGCCGACCTGGCTCGTCTCTGTGCTCGCCTGCCACTGGCGCTGAGAATCGCCGCGGAACGCGCGGTGAGCAGGCCGTGGATGGAGCTGTCCGAACTCGTCGACGAACTGCGGAGCGAATCCACCCTCTGGAGCGCTCTCAGCACGGACGATGAGGACGACGCTGTGCGAAGCGTGTTCGCCTGGTCCTACAGAGCACTTCCACAAGACGCGGCAGAACTGTTCCGGAAACTTTCCGCCCATCCAGGGGCGGAGTTCTCCAGCGGTGTGGTCGCGGCCCTCATGGGCGAAGGCAGGGCACGGGTACGACACCTGCTGGACGTTCTGGTGGGGGCGCACCTGGTCGAGCAGTCAGGAGCAGATCGGTTCCAACTCCACGATCTGCTCCGCAGCTACGCCGCCGACCAGTTGTCGACCGAAGACAGCCGTGAGATGTCGATGACGCTGGTGAACCGCGTGCTCCTCTGGTACTCGCACGCGGCCCAGGCGGCTACAAGCTGGATCAACCCCATGGAAGAGGCAGCCGTTCTCCCGGCGCTGGACACCGGCGTGGAAGCACGCGGCTTTTCCAGCTACGAGGAGGCAGTCGACTGGTACGAGCTGGAGAAACTCAATCTGCGGGCGACGGTCAAGCGTGCCGCCGAACTGGACCTGCACGAGCTCACGGCGAAGCTCGCCGTCATTCTTCGTAACATCTACATGCGTTTCAACGCGTTCGAAGACTGGGTTGAAACCAGTCAGGTCGGTCTGCAGGCCGCCCGTGACCTGACCGACCGGCAGACCGAGGCCAGCCTTCTCGAAGGTCTCGGAATGGCCTTCACCCAGCGTCACGACTTCGAGCGTGGCGAGGAGTTCCACCGAGCCGCGCTGGCGATACGGCAGGAGTCGGGCACGCGAATCGACGTGGGACTGTCCCTCAACGACATCGGGATCGTGCGCTTCAGAGGCCGCCGACTGAGCGAGGCGGCAGACATGTTCGAACGCGGCCGCGCCATCTTCGGCGACCAAGGGCATGATCACTGGGAGGCCGTGGCCGCCACGAACCTCGCCGAGGCCCGAGCCGAGCTGGGACACCTTCGCGAGGCCGAGATGCTGGTGCACCGAGCCCTGCAGATCTTCAGGTCGACAGGCGAACGCGGCGGCGAGGGAAACGCGCTTCGAGTCCTGAGCAACATCAGACGTCGCACCGGACAGGCCGCCGACGCACTGGACTTCATCGAGGGCGCGCTGAGGATCGCACACGAGGCCAGGAACCACGTATGGGAGGCGTACTGGCTCATCGAACTGGGCAAGGTGCAGTTGCTGATGAACCGGCCGGACTTCGCGCTCGTCTCATCGCAGCGCTCGGCGAATCTCCATCGCCGGATCGCCGACCGGGTACGCGAGGCGCAGGCATGGGATGTCGCCGGCGAGGCGTATCAGGCGCTGGGCCGCTTCCACGAGGCGGCCGACTTCCACCGCGGCGCGGTCAAGGTCTTCGACGGCGCGGGTCTCCGCTGGTTGACGGGCATGTCGCTCTGCCATCTCGCCTTCGCGCGGCGGGGGATGGGCGATGACGCCGAGGCCCAGCAGAACGCACTGCGAGCGCGAGAGTTGCTGTCCGGGTTCGAGGACATGGATGCGGCGGCCGCCCGTGTCCGCATCGACGAGGTGTTGCGGCGTCGTCCGTGATCGTCCTATTCAGGCTGTTCCGCAGCCTCGGACGGATCCGCCCTCATGACGCCGGGATCCTTGATGTCGCGGGCCTGTATGACGAATCCGGTGACAGCGCCACCCTTGATCTCGTTCTCGGTCGTTCCTCCTCCAGACGCGGTACGGTCGCCATCCTCGTCCGGTGAGGCGCCGATGTCTCGGGCTTGGACGATGCCGCCGTGCACGTCGCCGCTCACAGTGTTCCGCACGGATCCAGGTGTCTTCTTCGACGGTGCGGGTGCCGGGCGGCGCATGAGCACCACGCTGTAGACGGTCACGCCGAGGGCGGCGATTCCCACGAGCGTGCCGATGATCTGCGCCCATTCGCCGGCCCGAGCGGTGCCGATCGCGAGGAAGAAGACGCTCAAGACGCCCAGCGCGACGCCTGTCGATGCGAAGATCAGCCAGGTGGAACGATGTCGTTCACTCATATGGGCAAGTCTGACGCTGAGGGAGCGAGATCAGCAGAGGTCGATGTTGATGTACTTGTGGGACTGTCGATGACAATCACGATTCGCGGATCCACCGCGTCTCGGCGATGACGTCGTCGTGGCTCGCGCCGCCGCTGAGCGACCGGAGGGCCTCCAGCCGTTCCCTGATCGTGTCCGGGGCTGGACTGGCGGAGACGAACTCCCCGTGCTCCTCCTGGTACGGCCGCGGATCGTCGTCGAGGAGTTGGTGCCGCAACTGGCGTGCCACCGCCTCGGCGACGAAGCCGGAGACGTTGTCGGTGAGCTTTTTGAGCTCGGCCACCTGGTCACTCGGCAAGGTCACAGTGAGACGTGTGGTACTCGCCATACGGCAAGCATGCCGGGGTATCAGCCTCACTGCGTTGGAACTGCTGAAGAAACCGCGAACCTTGGAGACCGCCGGCCACGTACATCCTGGCGCCTGCGCGTCTCGAAGCCGGGAATGACCATGCTTTTCCGCTATGCACCGCTGATGAGGAGCCCCACCCGGGGATAATCCGGATGTTCTCGACCGTGCCGGAGACCCTTGATGACGACCCCGTCGCCGAATCCCCAGCCGTCGCCTGAGCGGCCGCCGGACAAGCCCCCGGCCCGCGCCGAGAAAGGCCCGGCGGAACCTTCCCGGACCCCTCCCGCGGTCGCGCAGCCGCCCGATTGGGAGTATTCGGGGATCGACCCGAAGCTCATGCACGCGTTCGAGCGCGACCTCGGCCAGGCGGAGACCACGCTCGGCAGGCACGAACCACGGATCCGCCGCACCCTGGAAGACCTCGACCTGGACACCTCCCGGCTGAACGCGCTGCGGGAACTGGGCAACTGGATCGGCGCCAAGCGGCCGGAGCTGCGCCGCCGCAACGAGACGATCCAGGCGGCGAAACCGGAGTGGGGCGCGGGGATGGCGCCGTTCGACGAGCGCCTGTACAGCGCCGCCTCCAGCCAGCCCGACGTGTACGCGGCGGCCCTCAAGCTGCGTGAGGTCGACCGTAACGGCGAGGTGGACGAGAAGACCGTCGCCGAGCTGGAGAAACGGGCGGGCGACGCGGGATTCGCCACCTCGCTGATGTACGCGCTCGGGACGGAGAAGTTCCGTCACCTCACGGCGGCGCTGGTGTACCAGAAGGACGAGCGGAAGCAACGATTACAGGCGGCGCTGGGCAAGACGCTCGGCGCGGCCAGCCCGCGGCTGAGCACGTCATGGCGGAAGGAACTGCTCGACCATCTGCGGGTGCCGGTGGATCAGCACGCGCTCGCGGCGGTGCTCCCGTACGGGAAGTTCAACCGGGACTTCCTGGTGGCCGCCGCCAAAACGCTTGAGGGCCTGGACCGGAAGACCTGGAACGAGAGGCCTGCGACCGGCATTCCGCACGATCCGATGATCGGGGTCATGAAGGCGCTCGCCAACCACCCCAAGGCGGCCCAGGACGTCTTCGTCGGCGACCCCGGCATCATGAAGCGCTACGTCACCGAACGGCGGATGCATGACGACGGGGCGGCGTTCGGAGCGGCACTGGAAGCGGCGACGATGACCTACCGCGACCGCGACGGCTCCCCCCGGGAACCGTCGCCGGGGTTCATCTCGGCAAAGATCGCCTCGGAATTCATCCGCTGGGAGGCCGAGCGCGTTCTGGATAACCCCGACGAGCCTTCCTTCGCCACCACTGGCGCCGCGGCACGCATCATCAGCGCCTACATCAGTGATGTCAATCGGGTCGCAGAGACGCCGAAGTCCCAGGCCACATCCAGTGTTTACGGCGGCCTTCGTGATCATCTGACTTCAGCTGATCAAGTTTGGGGTGCACAGTTCGACAGAAGTGGCCTTCTCAAAGTGATGCAGAACCTTTTCACGCATGATCCGGAGACGGTGGCGATAATCACGGCGGCCCAGATCGCATGGTCGAGGAGCATGCTCGACTACGGTGCTGCGCAAGCGGCCGCCGGTAAAACCACGTCAGCGTTCCTGGCTAATATCCGGGAGACTGGAGCAGGCCTCGGACTGATAGTCGACGCAAGCGGGCTCGCTAAAATCGAGCGAGGTGCCAAACTGGATGAGATTCAGGAGCGTAAAGTAAAGCTGTTCATGGCGGCGGTCAACACGGCGCTGGCCATCCCCCAGACTGCTGCATGGGCGATCACGTCAACCGCCTTGGGCTCCTGGACTGGCTTGATCGAGAGTGCGGTGGCCAAGACCGATATGAATAAGGATCGGGCCGCACACGAGGCCAACGTCGGTGACAGCGAGGCCCTGTATCTGCACGATCAGCTGATTGCCGACGCCATGCTCAGGCATGGGTTGTTCGGCAAGAGCGATCCTCCTGCTCCCACGCATCCGTGGGGGTCTCTGCAAGAGCTAGGTAAAGGAGAAGATCCCCGTAAGTCGCCGAACAATTTCCTGAAGGATGACGGAAACTCTCTCATGACGCAGCAGGAGATGGCCCCATATGCGGGAGATGTTCTGCCTCGGCTAGATGCATACAAGAGATGGCTCTACGATGGTCTCGCCGGCGGCGCATGGAACGAAGCCCGCGACGAGTCGCGTTCAGGATTCCGGGAAGGCAGGCCAGAATATCCATGACAAGGAAGCGTTTCCGCATCATCGGTGTCCTGTTGTCCGGCGTGATGATCCTACTCACTTCCTGTCAGCAGCAAGAAAGCCCGCCGCCGGTCGACAAGGCGCCGCTTCCGGCGGTGGCCGCTTCGCCATATGTGTGCGACTTCGTACCACTCGATGCGGTGCGGCTGATGACAGGTATACGTGACCCGATAGTCTCGGGCGGCTTCGACATGACTGTGGGGGAAAAGCTTGACGGGGTCAAGTACGGGACGGGCTCGTGCCGTGTCTATCAGCCGACCGGGGACAAGCTGAAAGTGCTGCAGATAAGTCTTTCTCCAGCGGGAGGAGAACAGGCGGTCGAGTGGGAGATCAGCCAAGGGTCCCAGCGGCTCCCGGAGATCGTTCCTGGTGCGGTCGGCTATTACGGGCAGAACGGCAGCGCTGACAACACCCAGGCGGCGGCGATACTGGTGCACGGGTTCGACCGGGTCATCGTGGACCTGATCCAGGGCGTCAAGGGGCGGGACAACGCCGCCGACGTGGTGGCCATGATGAAGCTGGTGGCGCCGAAGCTGATCCTCGACGCGACCCTCGCTCCCGAGAAGACCGAGGACTGAGCCGATGGCCGAGATGGTGCGCAATCCGCTGTACGAGGCGCTCCAGCAGGCCGTCAGCACCATCGGCCCGATGATCGAGCAGATCAACGCGGACGTCGACCGTCCCTGCCGGATGTTCCACTCGGGCAAGGTCTGGACCGGGCCGACCGCCAAGCAGTTCGACGCCCAGCTCGCCCAGTTCAGCTCCCGAGCCCGTACTTCGGGGCAGGCGATCGTGGACGAGCTGCGTCAGGTCCTCAGCCGTACGCCCAGTGAGGTGACCGAGGAGGAGGCCGCCTCGATCAGGCGGAAGTACCGGCTCACCTGAGTCTCAGTCAGCTCGTGAACGTGGGTGCCGGCCCCCAGCGGATCGCCGGAGGCCGCTTGACCGCTGACGCTAGAAGTCGAAGATGCCGTTCTTCGCGCCTGCTATGAACTTGTCCCAGACGGGCCGACGGAGCACCCAGGGCTCGGCATCCGGTTGCTCGGTGTCACGCAAGGCGACTCGGCCATCGGACAGGTGCTTGGCTTCCAGACAGTCGCCGCCTTGACCGCTCGACGCGGTGATCCATCCGGCCGGGTTCGAGATTTCTTCCGCTACTTCCTTGCTCAACTCCACGCTGCCACTCTCTCCTTGATGCGCTGTACTGACAGGTACGCGGGGAGTGCCGCACTGCGGATGAGTTCGAGTCGATCCACGAGGCGCTTGATGTCGCCGGGGGAGTCCACGACGCGGCCGTGGACGGCTGACTCGACGTAGGCGGCGATCGGCACTCCATTTTCCTGGGCCAAGAGAGCCGAACCCACCAGGACCGCCGTACACCGGGCTGCGTACGGGAGGAGCTGGACGGTGAACCACTTGTTCTCGGCCAGGTTGATCAGGTGTTCCAGCTGATGGCGGGTCACAGAGTCGTCTCCAACCGGACGATACAGGATGCCTTCGTCCATGACAGCTAGGAATTGAGGGGGTGTCGGGCGGTCGAAGATGGCTTGTCGCTCGATTCGTGCATTGACAAGTTCTTCGACCTGTTGTGGGGATTTGTGGGGTTCGCCCTCGAAGATCGCGCGGGCGTACTCTTCCGTCTGCACCAGCCCGGGAACGATAAGCGGTGCCCACGTGATGAGCTGATCCGCCTTCCGTTCGATCGGTGGCCATTGCCGAAACCAGTCGGGCATCCTGTGGCCGCTGATGGCGGGCCAGTGGGTGAGGAGAGCACCGTCCAGGCCCAGCGCTTTTTCGCAGAGCTCGATCAACTCGCGGGTCGGGTTCTCGTCGCCGCGTTCCACGTTGCCGATGCGGCTTTTGCTGTAACCGATGCGCTCGGCGAGCTGCGCTTGCGTCAATTTAGCGGAATAACGATATTTGCGGAGTTCCGCACCGAAACGCGCTGTTGGACCGGCGGTTGGATCGAGCTCTTTGGGTGCTGGCATCGTCTCTCCCCGCTACCAGGCCTGTTCCAGCTCGCCTGGCTTCGTGACAGAAAAAGTCTGGGATCGCTCTGGGAGCGTTTCCGCAGACAATCTAGCGCGCTGCAGGCAGTGTGTGGAGTGCCATAAGACAACTCGTTCGGCCAACTCTTGGGTGACAGGCATTAGCGAGATCGTCGCTGGCATGCTATCTACGCGAATGGGGCATAGAATATGACAGCGGTCAGGATGAAAGTTATCGGTGAGATGCGGTTCCCAGGCCGGTCAGAAATTCTAAGTGATGTCCGCATTTATGTAGCTCGATGGCTTGTAGTCGCACTACCCGAAGCGGCGGACGACGGAGAGATGCTAGACAACGTGCGCCTCCTCGCGACCGAGCTTGCCGGTAACGCGATAAAACACACGATCTCCGGTAGATGGAGCAAAGGCTCATTTCGGGTTCGCATGCGGCTCGGCGCCGGGTGGGTCCGTGTCGAGGTGACAGACCAGGGGTGGTGGTCCGGGCCGCGTCTCCGCGATGACCCGGAGGGCTCTGGTGGGCGAGGGCTGCACATCCTGGGGGCCGTGGCGAAGAAATGGGGAGTGAAGAGGCGCTGGCTTGGCCGGGCCGTGTGGTTCGAGCTTCCCGTCCCGCTCCCGGTAGTCGCGCACACGGCCACCCTGGACTCGCCGTACCGGACATGTACGGGACCAGCCCCTCCTGATGCGGGCCACATCCACGATCCTGCTGCGGCGCGTGTCGACATCGTCCCTCAGAACCACGTCGAGATCACCGAAAGGAGTGCGTGACGTGCAGATAATCCACGATTTTCACGGCCCGCACGTCGAGCCGCCGATAGTCGACCACGTCAAGCTCACCTGGTACGAACCGACCCCTCGGACGCCACGCATCCGGGTGATCTTGCATACCTGTGAATGTCGCGAAACGACGTACGAACTGTGCGCCGCCGGCGGCCAAGCCTTCGTCCGCCGTACAGACCGCAAGGAGCAGACCGTCCGCGAAACCTCGTGGACGCTGACCGCGACCACCGTACGGCTCTTCGCGCAGATCCTGCGCGGAGAAGCGAGCTGATCACAGTTGGAGATGCGGAGAACAAGTCGTCAGCCGCACGAGAGATATTCGAGCATCTCCGCTATCTCCTGTGTCTCCTCGTGGTCTGGTCCGTGGAGGACCTGGAGGTCGTCGAACAATGGTCTCAGCACCTCGCATGCTGCAGTGTCATTGCCCTCGCTGGCCAGGAGCATTCCGATGCTGCGCCGGACCTCGACGGCGGTTTGAGAAATGTCGCTCTCCTTCGTACGGACCAGATCCAGTACGTCGTGGTACTGCTGGAGTGCGCTGGTGGCGTGGCCGAGTTCGGCGCGCGCTGCTGGATGAAGGGCTCCGAGGCGAGGGCGACCTCATGCTGCACATGGTGGTCCCGTCCACCCTGGTCAACCGGCGTCACGAGGCTCGCTCGTACCGGATCAAGGTCGGTAGCGTCCCCCTCGTCCGGGAGGAGCTTGATCTCGACGATCTCCGCCGACGGTGCAAGGTGCAGTACTGCGTCAGTCCCTCTGCTGCGCTTCGTGGCGGGACCGTCGAGATGTACGCCGATCGCGAAGGCAAGGAGTCGATCGGCAAGGCCCGTGCCATCCAGTGGATCGAGGCTGCAGTGGCGATCGGATCGCACGTTTACCAGCTCAGCGACGGGGAGTGGTACGAGTGCGGTGCCACCTACGTGGAGTCGATGAAGCGTCGTATGCAGGAACTCATCGTGCCCGAGCCGGAGGTGGACATGCTGCCCTGGAAGGTCGGAGAGTCCGAGGAGGACTACAACATCCGCATGCAGGACACGCTCGGTCGAGGCCGGTACCTGTGCCTCGACCGCAAGTTCAATCGGACCCGGCAACAGAGCAGGGGCAAGGGTTACGAGGCGTGCGACGGGCTGACCGACCGGCACACGCTGGTGCACGTCAAGGCGGCGGAGAGCTCGGAGCCTCTCAGCCACCAGTTCGCCCAGGCGTTGATCTCGACCCGGACCTTGTACAACGAGCCGGACGCCCGCGCGAAGTTCAGCGCGAAGGTGGCCGAGCTGAGCGGCGGCCAGCTCACCGTGCCGGAGAACTTCGTGCCGGGCAAGATCGTGCTGGCCATCCTCCTCAAGGGCAAGGAACTGACGCCCGACTCGCTTTACCCGTTCGCCCAGGTCGCCCTTGTCGCGCTCGCCGATACGCTCCGGCGTGACCACGGGGTGATCGTCGAGGTCGTCGGGATACCCAGCGACTCCTCGGATAGTGCGGGCGGGACTATCCGAGCAGAAGGGTGATGTGGCGGCCGTACGGCGTGGTCGCCTGCTCGATGGCGCCTCGTTCCTTCCATAGCGAGGCTCGGGGCGCCGGTCGAAGATCATCAGTACGTCGATTGTTCCCATGCCCGCCGGTGGTGATTTTCCCGACCGGTGATGAGTGCGGTCACATATTGTCAGCCCGCCGCTGTGCCCGGCGTGAGAACGTACCTTCCGCGTACGCCGCCCTTGGCGACCGCGCGGTGGGCGGAGGCGACCTCGTCGAGAGGCACGACGGCGTGCACCCGAACCGGAAGGCGGCCATCGGCGGTGGCCTCCAGGAGCTGCGCGAGCCGGGCGCCGTCCGGCCGCGCCACCACCACGCGGACGGTGATGCCCCGCACCTCCGCCGGCGCCGCCCCCGGCTGCACGCCGACGAACAGGCCGCCGTCGCGGACCAGGGGCATGCCCTGCTCCTGCATCGCGGCGCCGTCGGCCACCGCGTCCCAGCCTGGCGTGGCCCGCGTGGTGAAGCCGGCGCCGAGGCCGCGCACGAACTCCTCGTCCTGCGTACGGGCCAGTCCGGTGACCCGCCACCCGCGATCCTGGGCCAGCGAGAGCACGTAACCGCCGACAGCGCCCGCCGCGCCGGTCACCAGCAGGCTCCGGCCGTCACCGTCGCCGAGCAGGTCGACGAGCTGGGCCGCGGCCAGGCTGTTGAGCGGGACGGCGGCCGCCGCGACCAGGTCGAGGCCGGCGGGCACGGGCGCGATGTCGTCGGCCGACACGATCAACTGCTCGGCGTACGTGCCGAAGTCGCGGTCGAACCCGTCGATCAGTCCCGCGACCCGGGTGCCGACCGCCCAGCCGACGCCCGGTCCGGCGGCGGCGACCGTACCGGAGAAGTCCCAGCCCAGACCGGTGTGGTGGGGCTGGTCGACCAGGCCTCGCCCGTGGAACACCCCGGCGGCGACCGCCAGGTCGACGGGGTTGACCGCGGCCCCGGCGATCTCGACCCGGACCTGACCCGGTCCGGGCTCGACGAGGGGCACGTCGATGATCTCGATGGAGTCGGGGCCGCCCGGAGTGCGGACGACGGCGGTGCGGAAGGTGGTGGACATGTCGCCTCCTATGGAGAAACGGGAGCTTTTGCACCACCATGGAGGGGTTACTCTCTGACGGGAAGTACGCACTCCGGAGTGCGTATCTCACCCGGCGGTAGGAAGGAGCGGCCGATGCCGACGACGACGGCGGCCCAGCAGCGGGCGCAGGCGAAGATGGAGTACGACGCGTTCCTGGCCGGCTGCCCCAGCCGCCGGCTCCTGGACCGGATCTCCGACAAGTGGGTGTCCCTGATCCTGGCCGCGCTCGGGAGCGACGGCCCGCGCCCCGGCGGGGACTGCGCCGGTGAGCCGAGACCGATGCGCTACTCCGAGCTGTCCCGCCGCCTGGCCGGAGTCAGCCAGAAGATGCTCACCCAGACCCTGCGCAGCCTCGAACGCGACGGCCTGATCACCCGCACGGTGACGCCGACCGTGCCCGTCACGGTCACCTACGAGCTGACCGACCTCGGCCTCTCGCTCCGCGACCTCATGCACGGCATCAAGGCGTGGGCGGAGACGCACATGGACGAGGTCCTCGCCAACCGGGAGCAGTACGACACCCGTACCGCGTGACCAGGGGTTGCAGATTGGCACGAGCGCGACGCCCTCGGAGCGGCTCTCCGGCGCCCGCGCGGCCGGGTCACGCCGCCGCGACCCGGGCGGAGAGTCCCCGGCGGTCGAGGACGACGGTTCCGGCGCGTCAGATCGCGGCGCCCGCCGAACCGTTCAGGAGCCGCGCAGGTGAAGGCAGTGGAAATGACCGGCTGAAGTCCGGCTGTCGTCCTGGAGACTCCTCTTCCGGTGACTCAGGCTTGGGCGCATGGGATTTCCGAAGGTGACATTCATCGCCGGGGCGGCCCTGGCCGCTCTTACCCTGGCGGGCACGGGCACAGCCCATGCGGCGGACGGGCAGCTGACCTTGATCAGCGAGACCGGCAGCCGCACGATCGTCTACGAGAGCTGTCAGCCTCCGAGACAGCTCCAGCCGCAGCTCTCTCAGCTCCAGTCGTTCCGCAACCAGCCGCCTCCCGGCTGCCAGGCCGTCCTCGTCAACCAGTCCGGCGCCGGCCTGGTGCTGTGCGTGGGGCGCGGGTTCGTACCGCCGGAGTTCAGCCGCCCGTCACTCGTCCGCATGCAGCCCGGCACCGCGCCGGCCTGTCTCTGAGGCGGAAAGGCCGCGGGCCGTCACCCTGCTTGAGAGTGACGCGCCGACGACGACAGATCAGCAGAAGTCGACGTTGACGTACTTGCGGGCCACCTTGTGGATCTTCTCGTCGGTGGTGACCAGAGTGCAGTCCAGTGCTTCGGCCAGGGCCACGTAAGCGGCGTCGTAGCCGCTGAAGTCGGCCCTCAGGTCCCAGGAGCGATCGGCGGTGAGGTCGTCGGCGTGACGGGTGAAGGGCAGGCCCGCCTTGACCATCCGGGCACCTTCGGCGCGGGCCTCACTGATCTTCCCGCCGAGGAGCAGGCCGCGCAGGGCGTTACGGAACTCGTAGTCGAGCAGGTGAGGAATGTGGAGCCGGTTCTCGGCGACGCGGGTCCCGGTCTTGATCGTCCGGCGGACCATAAACTGCTGGTCATGGCACCCAGACGCAGGCGCAGTCCCGCTGAATCGCGCGCCGAGCTGCTGGCGGCGGCGGCCGGACTGATCAGGGAGCGAGGGCCGGACAACGTCAGCCTGCGGCAGATCGCGGAGGCCGCCGGGGTCGCGCACGGGCTCGCCTCCCACTATTTCGGCACCTATGCCACCCTGGTCCGGGAGGTGCTGCGGGCCGAGAACGATCGCATCGAGGCGCGGGTGCGCGAGCGCATCCAGGCCGAGGACGGCGTGCCCACCGCCGCGGGGATCATGGGGGTGCTGTTCGACACCCTGGCGGACGAGAGCTACCTGCGGCTGTTCGTCTGGGCCGAGATGCACGCGGAGTACCGCGGCGCCGCGCGGCCGGAGCTGGTGGAGCTGGTCGACACGATGGAGGCCGGCATCCGCGCGGCGCTCGCGGGAGGGCCGGTGCCGAGCCGGGCGCGCATCGAGGCGGTCGTGCTGGTCGGGCTGTCGGCCGCGTACGGGTTCGCCATCGGCGGCCGGTCGTGGCTGGCGGGCCTGGGTCACGATCCCGACGACCCGGCGTACGAAGCGGAGTTCCGCGTTCAGCTCGCCCGGATGATGGGGGCGCACATGGTGGAGGAGGCTTGTTCTCCAGTTGGAGAATAAGATGGTGTGGTCACGCTGACCGCACAGACAGGACTCCGAAGCATGGTCGAGCACCCCCCGAGCCGGCAGGTACGCCCCTCCGACGAGGAGCGTGACCAGGCCGCCCAGCGGCTCCAGTCGGCCGCCGCCACCGGCAGGATCCAGCTGGGCGAGCTGGACCAGCGGCTGAGCGAGATCTACGAGGCGAGGACCCAGGACGAGCTCGCGTACGCGGGCCGCGGCCTCCCCGAGCCCGCCCGCGCGGAGACGCTGGTGGTACGGGACGAGCCGAGTTCCCGGTTCGCGCTGAGCGTGTTCGGCTGGTTCAGCCGCAGGGGCCGCTGGGTCGCGCCGCCCGCGTTCACCTCGCTGGCGGTGTTCGGCGGCGGGGAGATCGACCTGCGCGACGCCCGCTTCGCGAGCCGGGAGATCCGGGTGCGCGCCTTCGCCCTGTGGGGCTACACCGAGGTGATCGTGCCCGACGACGTGGAGGTCGAGGTCAAGGGCTTCGGCCTGTTCGGCGCGTTCGACAGGAGCGCCGTGCGCCGTGAGCGGGGGGCGCCGCGGATCGTCGTCAGCGGCCTCGCCCTGTTCGGCGGCGTCGGCACGAAGGTCAAGAAGGCCTCCGGTTCGTGAGCTGCCGGGTGATCGACGGGTCGGCGATGGCTGTGTCGGCGGCCAGGAGGAACGCCTTGGACAGCACGACCGACAGCATGCCGCCGTCCTCCTCGAAGGGCAGGAAGACCTGGTCGCCGACGCCGCCGGGGACGATGCACAGGTAGGCGTCGTCGGGCTCCATGAGGATGTTTCCCGAGCCGAGGTGGATCTTGTAGGTGCGCAGGTCGCCGCGGACCCGGAGGAAACGTTCGGTGAGCTCGCAGCGGCTCGCGATGGAGAGGCGGGGCAGCAGCCGGGTCAGGGCGTCGCGGCGGATCCGGGCGGTCTCCGACAGCGCGCCGAAGCTGTAGGACTGCCAGTAGTCGCCGTCGCCCTGGAGGTCGAGGCCGGTGGAGGTGACGCCGACGGCCAGGTCCGCGTCGCGCAGCGTCTCGGAGAGCACCAGGGGAGGGACCCGCTCCAGGGGGATGGTCCGGCCGTCCGCGCCGGTGAAGCGGAGGTTTCCGCTGACGCAGATGGAGACCGTGCCGACGCCGTCGCGGTCGAAGGAGTGCTCGTCGAGGTGGAAGTCCCAGTGCGCGGCCAGCCCGCCGGGCAGTTCGCGGGTGGCTTCGGCCTGGTCGGAGCCGTACTCCCAGCCCCAGTGGCCCAGCGACATGCCGGTCCAGCCGCGCTCGGTCAGCAGCGCCTTGGCCGTGCCGTACCGCAGGAGGTGACCGGCGAAGCGGCGTGAGTGGTCGTGACTCGCCTCCTCGGCCGGGGTGAGCAGGTAGACCTCGCGGAAGGCTTGTTTGAACGGCTGGCGCAGGCCGGCGTCCATGAGATGGTCGCGCCAGGCTCGGACCTCCTCCACGCCGTGCGTGATGGGATGCCACAGATGGACCGGGGTGTCAGGGCCGGGCTGGACGCGGCGCCCGTCCGGGCCGGTCAGCTCCCAGCCGTCCTCGCGCCGCACCGGAATCCCGGCGGGGCCCTGGAGGATCTCCCAGATGAGCGTACGGGCGAGCGTGCCGGTGACCGGATGGTCCAGATAGAACGCACACACGTCGCGCCAGCGCCAGACGCGCTCGGTTGCCAGGGCCCGCTCGATCCGGAACCGTTCGGCCGGCAGGGTCTTCCTCAGCTCCTTGGCGGCGGCCCTGAACTCGGCCAGAAGCTCCCGATCGACGCTCCTGGGGATGGTCTTGCGGATCTTGCCGGATGGATCGGTGAAGGTCACGGTGCCGTCGGCGGCCAGTCGCAGGCCCTGCTCGGTGCGGACGCCGTCGGGCCCCAGCCCGAAGCCGGGCACGGTGCGCTCCAGGAGCTGCTCCGGGGAGAGCCCCGCTTGCGCGGCCACCGCGCCGATCGTCCTGGCCACTCCGGCGAGAATGGTCTTCTTGCGCACCTTGGCCTGGACGCGGGCGAGCTGGGCGACCACCTCCAGGCCGCCGCGCCGGCCCAGCACGCCGACCGCGGCGTTGGCCAGCTTCTCGCTGCGGGCGTTGGCGCCCGTGCCGCCGATGCCGGTGCCCGTGGTCACGGCGACGTCACCCAGCAGCGAGGTCACCCACGGCTGGTCGACGAGCTCACACGTCCAGACCATGCCGCGCAGCGGCACTGCGGTGCGCTCGCGCAGGAAGACGGTCTCGGTCCATTCGCCGCCGCCGCGGTACTGGTGGCGGTGGGTGACCTCCCGGTGCGCGACGACCATCCGGAGCACGTCCCGGACGACCTCGTCCGCCTCCGGGGTCAGCAGCGCGGCGGCCCGCTTCAGCCACCGGGCGCTCGGCTTCGACGCGGTCGCCGTGTTCCAGTGGCGCAGCAGCGGCAGCACCTCGGGCGCGGCCAGCCGGGCGGCGTGCGCTTCGATCATGCGCCGGGCGAAGGCGTCGTCCTCCCACATGATGTTGCGGACGGTCGCGGCGGGGTCACCGGTCTCGGGCTCGGTGAGCAACGTCCCGATCGGCTCGCGCAGCACCTCCCAGGCGGGTTTCCAGTATTGGGCCAGCCATCTGGGCCGGTGGTTCAGCACGTCACGCCGTTCGTGGTACGGCAGCCGGGCGGTGGCGTCCAGCGGCAGCCTGTAGAGCTCGTGGAAGTTGGTGTGCGCCCAGGTCATGAGCCTGTCGGCCACGCCCCACAACTGCTTGACGGTCTCCATGGGCAGGTCCGGCATCCGGTCGATCACGTCGCGGATCACCGCCAAGCGGCGCTCGTCGTGCTCGTGGCCGCCGTCCCAGCCGAGGCTGAGCCGCATCTGCGCCCAGACGGCGAACGGGACGCGTTCGTCCTCCCCGCAGACCAGCTCCTCTCTCGCCGCGAAGGCGGCGTCGAGGCGGTCGAACAAGTCGCGGTGGTCGTTGGCGAAGTACACGGAGGTGTAGTCGTTGTTGAGCGGCGAGTCCTTGAGGATCTGATAGTCCACGTCAGCCTCCGACCAGCGGGACGAGCTTGACGAACGACACCACCGGGTCGGTCGTGAGCGCGATCTCCTCGTCCAGGTCCTCGATCTGCCGGTCGCCCACCAGCAGCAGGAACCCGTTGCGGGCGAACGCGGCCTCGGCCGCGTCGGCCTGCCTCTCCCAGTCGAGCCTGCGTGCGGTGCGCATCCGGTAGCCGTTCAGCTCCGTCTCGGCGTCGGTGGGCTTGACCAGGCCTCGGAAGTGGTGGCTGGGGGCGGCGTTGTGCCGGGCCACCTCCTCGCGTACGCGGAGCCGTACCAGCTCTCTGGCGGAGATCCGCTCCGGCAGCCCGGGCAGGGAGAACTCCTCCAGAGCCCGGCCTGTCGCGGTCTCATCGCGAAAGGTCACCGTCGTCATGAACGCACCCGTTCCGTGGGGGGTTGGATGATCACGTTCTTCATAGCAGCGGCGGGTGACAAATCACGGTGGGGTCGGAGAGGCTCACGGGTCGCCGTCGCGCCGTCGCCTGCGGCGCAGCACCGCCGACGGACGCACCTCCAGCCCGCGCGGCACGGTCCAGCCGCGCCACTCGGCGACGATCCGCAGCAGAACGCCGAGCGTGATGGCGGCGACGGTGCCCGCGACCGGGAATCCGGTGGCGATGCCCAGCACCTCCACGGCGGCGACGAGGACGGCCACGGAGGCGTACCAGCGGGTGTCCTGCAGCACCGCGGGGACGCGCTGCAGGAGCAGGTCCCGGATCGCGCCGCCGCCGACCGCGGTGATCGTGCCGAGCAGGATCGCCGGGAGCCAGCCCAGGCCGACCCCCATGGTCTTCTGCGCCCCGACGGACGCCCACACGCTGAGCGCCGCCGCGTCCAGGAACTTGAACGCCGGGCTCCAGTCGGGCGGTGAGATGTCGAGCAGGAAGGCGACCCCGGTGCCGGCGAGCGCGGTGGGTATGTAGGCAGGGTCGGTGAGTGCGGCCGGAGGGCCGTGCTGCAGCAGCACGTCGCGGATCAGCCCGCCGCCGAGCCCGGAGGCGATCCCGATCACGAGGAAGCCGAACAGGTCCAGCCGGTCGCGCCGCGCCACCGTCCCGCCGAGCAGGGCGTTGAGGAACACCCCGACCAGGTCGAGGACCGTGGTGGCCGTGTCCATCCGCACCCTCCCGAGGGTAATGATCACCGTGTCCGGGGTCGCGGGTGTTGGTAAGGATGTTGCCGCAGGTTGGCGTATACGAACCGTCCCGTCGGGGATGACCAGGTATGTCCGTACTCATGAGAGGGGCACGGCATGCCGGGCGGCACAGAGATCCTCGCCGGCCTGGACCGGATCAGGCCCGGCCTGGAATCGCTCTACAAGGACCTGCACGCCCACCCCGAACTCGGCCACGCCGAGCACCGCACGTCCGCCGAAGCCGCCAGGCGGCTGACCGGCTGCGGCTACGACGTGCGCGCCGGGATCGGCGGCACCGGAGTGGCCGGCGTGCTGGAGAACGGCGACGGGCCGGTGGTGCTGGTCCGCGCGGACATGGACGCGCTCCCGATCCGGGAGCGGACCGGCCTGCCCTATGCCAGCACCGTCACCGCCCCGGGCGACGGCGGCGAGCCGCGGCCGGTGATGCACGCCTGCGGGCATGACGTCCACGTCACCTGCCTGCTCGGCGCCGCCCGGCTCATGGCCGAAGCCCGCGACGCCTGGAACGGCACCCTGGTGGCGCTCTTCCAGTGCGCTGAGGAGCCCGGCGACGGCGCCGACGCCATGCTCTCCGACGGCCTGGCCGACCGCGTCCCCCGGCCCGGCGTGTGCCTGGCCCAGCACGTCCTGCCGTTCCCGTCGGGTCGGGTGGGCACCCGCCCAGGCCCGGTGCTCTCGTCGGCCGACAACTACCGGATCACCGTGCACGGGCGCGGCGCGCACGGCTCGCGGCCCGAGTCGGGGATCGACCCGGTGGTGATCGCGTCCATGATCGTGGTGCGGCTGCAGACCATCGTCTCCCGTGAGATCGGCATGCTCACCCCCGCCGTGGTGACCGTGGGCAGCCTGCACACCGGTACCAATCCCAACAACATCCCCGAGTCGGCCCGGATGGAGATCAACGTCCGCACCTACGACGAAGACACCCGGGCGAAGGTGCGCGCGGCCGTCGAGCGCATCGCCAGGGCCGAGTGCGCCGCGGCCGGCGCCCCCGAACCACCGGACATCGAGCGCTTCGGGAGCTTCCCGCCGACCGTCAACGACGAGGCGGCCACCCGCCGGGTCGCCGACGCGTTCGCCCGGCACTTCGGCGACCGGGCCGGCACACTCGACCCGCAGACCGCCAGCGAGGACTTCAGCAGGATCCCCGACGCCTTCGGCGTCCCGTACACCTACTGGGGAATCGGCGGCACCGACCCCGGCCGGTACGCCCGCGCGGCGGAGCAGGGCACCCTGGACAGCGACATCCCGGTCAACCACAACGCCCGCTTCGCCCCGGTGCTCCAGCCCACTCTCGACACCGGGGTGCGGGCGATCGTGGCCGCCGCCGCCTCATGGCTCGTGACATCGGCGTCGTAGGCTCGGCACGGGTTCCCCCGAGGAGGCAGCATGACCGTACGCGTGGAACGCCGGGGCCAGGTCACCACAGTGGTGATCAGCAGGCCCGAGGCGCGCAACGCGGTCGACCGCGAGACCGCCGGCGCGCTGGCCGCCGCCTTCCGCGAGTTCGACGCGTCCGACGCCGACGTGGCCGTGCTGTGGGGCGAGGGCGGCACGTTCTGCGCCGGAGCCGACCTCAAGAAGCTGGACAACCACGTCGGCGAGGAGGGCGACGGGCCGATGGGGCCGACCAGGCTGCGGCTGTCCAAGCCGGTCGTCGCCGCCGTCTCGGGCCACGCGGTCGCGGGCGGGCTGGAGCTGGCGCTCTGGTGCGACCTGCGGGTGGCGGAGGAGAGCGCGGTGTTCGGGGTGTTCTGCAGGCGGTGGGGGGTGCCGCTCATCGACGGCGGCACGGTCAGGCTGCCGCGCCTCATCGGCCGGAGCAGGGCGATGGACCTGATCCTCACCGGCCGCCCGGTCGGCGCGCGCGAGGCGTACGAGATGGGCCTGGCCAACCGGGTGGTGGCCGACGGGACGGCCCGCCGGGAGGCGGAGGCGCTGGCCCTGGAGATCGCCCGATTCCCGCAGGCGTGCCTGCGGGGGGATCGGATGTCCGTCCTGGAGCAGGAAGGGCTGGGGGAGCGGGAGGCCATGCGCAACGAGCTCCGGCACGGCCTGGTCTCCCTGCCGGACGCCGCCTCCGGTGCCGCGCGTTTCGCCGGGGGCGCGGGCCGGCACGGGGACTTCGGAGCGATCTGACCCCGGGCTCCTACGCGGTGCCCAGGACCGGGTAGTTGGCCCTGAGGACGCCGTGCGGGTCGCGGGCCCGCTTGAGGTCACGCAGCCGGGCGAGGGTCCCGGCGTCGAAGGCGGACGCGGCCTGCTCCCCGCTGTGCAGCATCGTGTACGGCTTGCGCCCGCTCGTGTGCGGCACCAGGGCCTTCGACAGCACGTCCATCCGCTCGGCGGTGCCGGGCATGGCCGGGCCCACCATGTACAGCAGGTACGGCTCGGTCAGCTCGCCGGCCGCGCCGCCCGAGGGGCGGGTCAGGGCGCCGCCCAGGTGCCGCACCTGGACGTTGAAGAGCGGATCGATCGGGTCCGCGAGCAGCGCGGCCGCCACCGCGTCGTCCAGCCCGGTCAGCAGCTCCACCCGCCCGGCCGACGGGGTCGGGTCGGTCGGCTCGGCGCAGATCGAGCCGAGGTCGGCGACGGGCAGCACCGCCCTGGTGTCGCCGATTGCGCCGCCGATCGCGTCGAACGGGCGCAGCAGCTCACCGGGGTCCTCGCCCAGGTACGTGCAGTCCACCGCGACGAGCCCCGGGGCGCCGGGGAACTTCAGCAGGTCGAACCAGACCGTCAGCTCCTCGGGCGCGCCGGCCGTGACCTCGCGGAAGGCCGCCAGCACCTCGGGCGCCCGCTCGGCCGGCCACATCATCCGCCCGCCGTACAGGACGGGCGCCGGGCTCAGCGCGAACTCCAGCCCGGTCACCACCGCGAAGTCGCCGCCGCCCCCGCGCAGCGCCCAGAACAGCTCCGGGTCCGACTCGGCGGTCACCCGCACCCGCGCCCCGGTGGCGTCCACCACGTCGGCGGCCAGCACGCTCGCGGACGCGAACCCGTACTTCCTGCTGAACCAGCCCAGCCCGCCGCCCAGCGTGTACCCGGTCACGCTCACCACCGGGGAGCTGCCCGCGACGCCGGTCAGCCCGAGCGGCCCGGCCGCCGACAGCACCTGGCCCCACTTCGCGCCCGCGCCGACCCGCGCGACGCCGTCCGCGATCTCGACGGTGTCCATCAGGTGGGTGCGCAGCAGGATCACGCCCTCGGCCGTCACCGCGCCGTGCCCGCTCGCCTGGGTGGTCACGGTGAGCCCGTGCAGCGCGGCGTGGCCGACCGTCGCCGCGACGTCGTCGGCGCCCGCCGCTTCCACGACCGCCGCGACCGGCTGGTCCACCGACAGGTTCCACGGCGTACGAGCCTCGTCGAACCCCGCGTCACACGGGAGCCACAGCCTGCCCTTGATCATGTTCTTCAGCTCGTTCATGGGGACAAGCATGCGTTTTCCTGTTTGCGGCTGACTTGGGGTTGACTTGGGGTTCGTGGACGTGCGACTGCTCGGCCCCCTGGAGGTGGCCGACGCCTCGGGGGCGCGGCTGGACCCCGGCACCCGCAAGCAGCGGGCCGTGCTCGCCATGCTCGCGCTCAGCCCCGGCCGCCCGGTCTCGCTGGACCGGCTCGTCGAGGAGCTGTGGGCGGGCGAGGCTCCGGCCAAGGCGACGGCCACCCTCCAGGCGTACGTCTCCCATCTGCGGCGGGTGCTGGAGCCCGGCCGCCGGCCGCGCACCCCGCCGCGCCTGCTGCTCACCCGCGAACCCGGCTACCTGCTGGACATCACCCCTGCCCATACCGACGCGGGCCGGTTCGCCGCGTGGGCGGCCGACGGACGCCGGCTGCTGGCGGCGGGGCGGCCCGCCGAGGCGGCGGGCGTGCTGGACCGCGCGCTCGGGCTGTGGCGCGGGGAGCCGCTGGCGGAGTTCCCCGGGCTGGGGTTCGCCGGGGCGGAGGCGGCGCGGCTGTCGGAGCTGCGCTCGGGCGTGGTCGAGGACCGGCTCGCCGCCCGGCTGGAGCTCGGCGAGGCGAGCGTGCCCGAGCTGGAGGAGCTGGTCTCGGCCGGCCCGTACCGGGAGCGGGCCTGGTCGCTGCTGGTGCTGGCCCTCTACCGGGCGGGGCGGCAGGCCGAGGCGCTGTCCGCCCTGCGCCGGGTGCGCGCGCTGCTGTCGGACGAGCTCGGCATCGAGCCGGGACCGGCGCTCAGGCGCCTGGAACAGGCTGTCCTCACCCAGTCGCCCGAGCTGGAGACCCCTTCGGCGACCGAGGCGGGGCCGCAGCCGGGTGCGGCGGCCGGGGTGGCGCGGCATCGGGAGGGCGGACGCGAAAGGCTGGTCGGGCGGGAGAGAGAGGTGCGGGCGCTGGAGGAGCGGCTCGCCGAGGCCAGGGGAGGGCGTGGCGGGCTGGTCATCGTGAGCGGCGAGGCGGGCATCGGGAAGACGAGCCTGGCCCGCGCCGCCGCCGACGTCGCCGGGTCCCGAGGGTTCCGGGTCGTCTGGGGACGGTGCCCCGACGAGGGCGGCGCGCCCGCGTTCTGGCCCTGGCGCCAGGCGGGGGTGCTGCCCGCGCGGCCGCACGCCGAGCTGTTCGACCTGTACGACGACGTCCTGGCATACCTGCGCGAGGAACCGACCCTGCTGGTGCTGGAGGATCTCCACTGGGCCGACGCCTCGTCGCTGAAGCTCCTGGAGTACGTCTCCGCCGAGCTGCCGCGTACCGCCACGCTGGCGATCGTCACACTCCGGCCGGACGAGCAGCGGGAGCGGCTCGGCGAGACGCTGGGCGCGCTGTCGAGAGAGGGGCTGCGGCTGCCTCTCGTTCCCTTCGGCGCCGACGAGGTACGCGCCTACCTGCGGCAGCGGGACGTGCGCGCCGACCCGGTGGCGCTGCTCGACCGGTCCGGCGGGAACCCGTTCTACCTGGAGGAGCTGCTCCGGCTGCCGGAGAGCGAGCGCGACCGGGTGCCGCCCGGCGCCCGCGACGTCATCGGCCGCCGCCTGGCCAGGCTGCCCGGCCCCACCCAGGACCTGCTCAAAGCCGCCGCCGTGGCGGGCCGCGAGGCGGACGTGGACCTGCTGTCCGCCCTCGCCGGCCGTCCGGTCGAGGACGTCATGACCACCCTGGAGCCCGCCCTCGCCACCGGCCTGATCACCGAGTCGGCCACCGGCTACCGCTTCTCCCACGCCCTGGTCCGCGAGGCCCTCGACACCGGCCTCACCCGCCTCGACCGCGCCCGCCTCCACCTCCGCGCCGCCGAACACCTCGAACGCGCGTCGGCTATCGGCCCCGCCGACCGCCTGGAAGGCGTGTCGGCTCCCGGCCCCGCCGACCACCTGGAAGGCGCGTCAGCTCCCGGCCCCGCCGACCACCTGGAAGGAGCGTCGGCTACCGAGCCCGCCGACCACCTGGAAGGAGCGTCGGCTACCGGCCTCTTCGACCACCTGGAACGCCGCCCCGACGGCGCCGTTGGACGGCGCCTTGAGCGGGCGTCGGGCGCCGATGCCGGGGGCCGGTCGGCGGAGCGTGCGTGGGGTGGGGATCTCGGTGGGCGGAACGCGGGTCCTGATCCCGCGGTGCTCGCGGCGCACTTCGCCGCCGCCGCTCCGCTGGCTCCCGCCGGGAAGGCTGTCGCGTACGCCACCGAGGCCGCGCGCCAGGCAGCCGGGCGGCACGGTTACCAGGAGGCCGTCGCGCTGTGGGAGCTGGCGCTGGCCCACCTGCCGCCCGGCGACTCGGCCGCCCGCTGCCGCACGCTCACCGGCCTGGGCCAGGCCAGGCGTGCGGTCGGCGACGCCGAGGGCGCGTTCCGCGACCTGGCCGAGGCCATCGCGCAGGCGCAGCGGATCGGCGACCGGGCGGCGCTGGTGCCGGCGGTGACGGCGTTCGGCGCACCCGCCGTGTGGAACTGGCGGCCGTACGGGTTCGTCGACGACGACCTGGCCGACGTGCTGGAGAACCTGCTCGCCGGCCCGCTCGGCGACCACGACAGGGCGGCCCTGCTCGGCACGCTCGGCGTCGAGCTGCACTACGGGCCGCGCCGCGCGGAAGGGGAGCGCCGGGCCGCCGAGGCGGTCGAGCTGGCCCGCGCCACCGGCGACCCCGCCCTGCTGGCCAGGACGCTGAACAACTACCTCCTGGCCGCGTTCGTACCGGGACGCAACCAGGAGCGGCTGCGCGCCATCGACGAGCTGCTCGCCAGCGGGTGCCTGCGCCGCGAGGAGAGGCTGGTCGCCCGCGCCATCCGCATGTCGTGCCTGCTGCGCGCCGGCGACCTCGCCGAGTGGGAGCACGAGCTGTCCCGCTGCGAGCAGCTCCTGCGCGAGCTGCGCAGGCCCGAGCTGGAGGCGATGGTCCGGGTGGCGCAGACGGGCGGGCTCATGCTGCGCGCCCGCTGGGCGGAGGCCGAGTCGCTGCTGGAACGCTTCCCCGCGCCCCGCTACGGCGCCAGCCTGTGGGGCCTGGACGCGCGCCGCCTGATCGCCCGCTACCTGTGCGGGCGCGCGCGGGGCGAGGCCGCCGGGCTGGTGGACGAACTGGTCGCCGCCGCCGAGCCCGCGCTGATGGCGCCGGTACGCCCCGTCGCGATCCTGGCCGCCCTGGAGAACGGCCGCGAGGTCCTGGCCCGCGAGCTGCTCGCCCGATGGGGCGGCACCCTGCGGGAAGACTGGTCCGCCGACTTCCTGTGGCCGGTGTGGGGCCTGGTCGCCGCCAGGCTCGGCACCCCCTCGCCCGGCGACCTCTACGCCCGGCTGCTGCCCATCGCCGACCAGCTCGTGGTGATGGGCTCGGGCAGCGCCGTCTTCGGCTCGGTCCGCGACGCGCTGGCCCAGCTCGCGCTCCGGCTCGGCCGTACGGAGGAGGCGGCGGAGCACGCGCGGGCCGCGATCGCCGCGCACCAGCGGCTGGGCCTGCCGTACTGGGAACAGCACAGCCACGACCAGTGGCAGTCCGCCACCGAACGAGCGAACCTCCGGTCATAAAACCTGCCCCAGCCGGAACGGCACGCACCCCGTCCAGCCCGCGCCGATCGGGCCGGGACAGCGTCTCCCTGTCCGGAAGCGCGTCGTGCCGGTGCCGTGGGGATGTCGGGGGGTGCGCGTATCGTGACCACATGTCTGACATCGAGGTCGCCGGCCGCGAAGTCCGCATCACCAGCCCCGACAAGGTGATCTTTCCCCGCACCGGCCACACCAAGCTCGACCTGGTGCGTTACTACCAGGCCGTGGGCGAGGCGGCGCTGCGCGGCGTCCACGGGCGGCCGATGGTGCTCAAGCGGTTCGTGCGCGGCGTGGAGGAGGAGCCGTTCTTCCAGAAGCGCGCCCCCGCCAAGCGGCCCGGCTGGATCGAGGTGGCCGAGCTGAGATACCGGTCAGGGCTCAGCGCGGAGGAGGTCGTCTGCACCGATCTGGCCCAGCTCGCCTGGGTGGTCAACCTCGGGTGCGTCGACCTCAACCCGCACCCCGTGCGCGCCGACGACCTGGCCCACCCCGACGAGTTGCGCATCGACCTCGACCCGGTGCCCGGCGTCGAGTGGGACGACGTGCTGCGCACCGCCCAGGTGGCCCGCGAGGTGCTCGCCGACCACGGCCTGACCGCCTGGCCCAAGACGTCCGGCTCGCGCGGGTTCCACGTCTACGCCCGCATCGACCGGCGCTGGCCGTTCGCCCAGGTGCGCAAGGCGGCCGAGACCGTGGCCCGCGAGGTCGAGCGGCGCGCCCCCGACCTGGCCACCAGCCGGTGGTGGAAGGAGGAGCGCCACGGCGTGTTCGTCGACTTCAACCAGAACGCCTACGACCGCACCGTCGCCTCCGCCTACTCGGTGCGCGCCGTCCCCGACGCCCGCGTCTCCACCCCGCTCACCTGGGACGAGGTGCCGGGCTGCCGGCCGGAGGCGTTCACCGTCGACACCGTTCCCGCCCGGCTGGCCGAGTCGGGCGACCCGTGGGAGGACATGGACCTGCACCCCGGCTCCCTCGACGGCCTGCTCGCGCTGGCCGAGGAGCTGGGCCCGCCGGCCAAGCCGCCCAAGGGCACCGGCCGCAGGCGGCAGACCAGACCCGTCATCGAGATCGCCAAGGCCCAGCACAAGGACGAGGCGCTGGCCGGCCTCGAACGCTGGAAGGCCCGCCACCCCGGCGTCGCCGCCCGGCTGGAGCCCGCCGACGTGCTGGTCGACGGCATGCGCGGGCGCAGCAGTGTGTGGTACCGGATTCGCGTCAACCTCCAGCACGTCCCCGAGGCGGAGCGCCCGCCGCAGGAGCCGCTGGAGGTCGACTACGACCCCTGGAGTTAGCGGCCGGAGATCAGGTCGGCGATGCGGGCGTAGGGCGAGGTGGTGGTGCCGTGGTCGTTCTCGCTCCGGTCGGCGGCCCTGTAGAGGGCGTAGATCAGCTGCACGCCGATCCAGCGCAGCGGCTCCGGCTCCCACTGCCGCACCTGGCGGCCCACCCACGGCAGCGACGTCAGCTCGGTGTCGCGCCGCAGCACCAGGTCGCGCAGCGTGCGCCCGGCCAGGTTGGTGGTGGTCACGCCGCTGCCGACGTAGCCGCCCGCCCAGCCGAGCCCCGTCTCGTGGTCCAGGTGCACCGTCGAGCACCAGTCGCGCGGCACCCCGAGCACGCCGCACCACGCGTGCTGCACCCGCGCGTCGGCGGTGGCGGGGAACAACTTGACGAGCATCCGCCAGAGCGACGCGACCGTCTGCGCCTGCGTGGCCCCCCAGACGTCGGTACGCGACCCGTACCGGTAGGGCACGCCCCGCCCGCCGATGGCGATCCGGTCGTCGGCCGTGCGCTGCGCGTAGATGTAGCCGTGCGCCTGGTCGCCGAGCAGTTCGTTGCCCGACCAGCCGATGTGCTTCCACATCTCGGCGGGCAGCGGCTCGGTGACGATCATCGAGCTGTTCATCGGCAGCCACTGCCGGTGCTGGCCCGTCAGGCTGGCGGTGAAGCCCTCCGTCGCGCGGATCACGTACTCGGCCGTGACCGTGCCGCGCGTGGTGACGGCCGACGCCCGGCCCGCCTCGCGCGGGCGGATCTCGGTCACCGTGGTGCTCTCGAAGATGTCCACGCCCAGCGCCTCGGCGGCGCGGGCCAGCCCGATCGCCAGCTTGGCCGGCTGGATGCGGGCGCAGTGCGGCGAGTAGGCGCCCTCGATGGCGCCGGCCACGTGCAGCCGCTCGCCCATCTCGTCGCGGTCCATCAGGCGCATGTCGTCCTCGCCGTACCCCCACGTGCGCAGGTCGGCGACCTCGGCGCGGAGGCGGCGGCGCTGCGCCGGGTTCGTGGCGGCGTGCACCAGCCCGCCCTTGTGGACGTCGGCGTCGATGCCCTCCTCGCGGGCCACGTCGATGACCTCGTCCACCGCGCGGAACATGGCGTGCTGCAGGTCGATCATGGCCTGGCGGCCCCGCGCCCTGGCGTGCCGCTTGCGCGACCCGGCGAACTCCGCCGACAGCCAGCCCCCGTTGCGGCCGGACGCGCCGAATCCGGCGAACTCCTTCTCCAGCACGGCGATCCGCAGGTCAGGCTGGGCCTTCTTCAGGTAGTAGGCCGTCCACAGGCCGGTGTAACCGCCGCCCACGATCGCCACGTCGTACACGCGCGGGCCGGGCAGCGGCGCCCGGCGCGCCGGCAGTCCGGCCTGCCGGTACCAGAACGAGACCCCGCCGTTGGCGAAGTCCCCCGTCAGCGGGATCCCATTCACGTCTGAAACCGCCTTCCATGTCAGGCTAGTGGGGAAGAGAGGAACGGAGCCGGGCGCCCCGTCGGTGATCCGGGTGCTCAGGCCGGGGTGGGCGGGCTGATCACCCAGATGACCTCGGCCGGCTGGTCGCCCTCGTTGGCCACGCGGTGCGGCACCGAGGTCCGGTACTCCACGCTGTCACCCGGCCCGAGCACGTGCGGGGAGGCAGAGCCCGACGGGCCGAGCCACACGGTGATCCGGCCGTGGAGCACGAGGAGGATCTCCTGCGACTCGCCGTGGGAGTACGGCTCGTCCCCGGTGGAGGCACCGGGGTCGAACTCGCCCGCGTACACCTCCACGTTCTGGAGGGGGCGCTGGGAGATCAGGTACTTGCGGGTGCCGGGGGCGGTGCGTAACTCGGGACGCGACGGGCGGCGCACCACGCGGTGCCCGATCTCGTCCTCCTCGCTGAACAGGTCGGCCACGGTCAGGCCGAGCGCCGTGGCGATCCGCCTGAGCATGCCGATGCTGGCGCTGGTCCGGCCGCGCTCAAGCTGGCTGATGAAGCTCGGGCTCGCTTTCGCCTCGACGGCCAGTCCGCGCACGGTCATGCGGCGCATGTTCCGGTACGTCCGGATGCGCGCACCCAGGCGGGCGGTCTCTGGCTCCGTCATCGAACCCTCGGTCGGCGGCACTGAACAAGGTGTTCAGTGTAACGGAAGGGACCGTACAGGTTAGGAGAAACCCCAGCAAAACGGCATACTACGCCCGGGTCTGCCGCTGGTAACCCTCGTCGCCGCCGTACACCCGCACATCCGGATCGCGCTCCGGCTGGTTCGCCGGGCTGGTCGGCGACGCGGTGTGCTCCTCGGCGAAGTCGTCCGACAGTTCGGCCGCCGGCGTCAGCCACTCCCGCCACCCGAGCGTGCCCAGCGGGGCGTTCCTGACCATCAGCCAGCCCGCCCGCTGCTCGGCCGCCGCCTTGCCGGGATAGCGCACCCGCGGGCACAGACGGCGCAGCCCGCGCGCCCTGAGCCAGGTCCTGACCAGCTCGGAGGTGCTGAGCACCTCCGGCCCTCCGTACGCGAGCGCCGCCCGGCGCGGCTCGCCCGCCAGCAGCCCCGTCAGGTAGCCGGCCACCTCCCGGGCGTCCACCGGCTGCCAGGGCAGCGACGGGTCCACCGGGAGCACGGGGGAGGCGGCCCACTGCCGCAGCAGCAGGTCCAGCGACTGGTGCAGGTGGCTGTGGCGGACGAGGGTCCAGCCCAGGCCGCTGCTCCTGACGACGCGCTCGGCGTCCTCCCGGCGCCGGCGCTCCCGCCCGGTCGCCGGCGCCGCCACCCGCAGCAGGTGCGGCACGCCCGCCCCGCACGCGGCGGCCACCAGCGCGCGAGCGGCCGCCGGGTCCGCGCGCCGCTCAGGCAGGAGCAGGACGGCGTCGCAGCCGCGCACGGCGTCCTTCACCCGCTCGCCGGGGAACCACCGGGAGTCCCCGCCCTCACGGGGTCCCCGGCCCAGCGCGCGGACCTCGTGACCCGCCTTGACCAGGGCGGGCACGGTCGCCCTGCCCAGCGCCCCGCCCGCTCCCGACATCAGAATGCGCATGCCGGGCTACTACCCCCGACCTGCGGGTTCAGGCGGCGGCGGAGTACGACTCGGCGATGCCTCCCGCCGCCGTGCGCAGGATGTCGACCAGGCGCGGCAGCTCGCGGGCCCGGCGGGACGCCAGCACGATGCCCAGCGCGGCGATGGCCCGGCCCTCCACCAGCACCGGGGCGGCGGCCGAGCAGGAGCCCAAGGTCATCTCCTCGTACGTGAGCGCGTATCCCTGGGCGCGGACCGTGGACAGCTCGCGGGCCAGCCGGCCGGGCTCGGTGATGGTGTGCGGGGTGGGCCGCTCCAGCTCGCGCGCCAGATAGGCGCGGACGAACCAGTCGGGCTCGTAGGCCAGCAGCGCCTTGCCCACCCCGGTCGGGTGCATCGGCAGCCGCCCGCCCGCCCTGGACACGATCGGCACCGCCCGCCGCCCGTACACCTTGTCGACGTACAGCACCTCCAGGCCCTCGCGGACGGCCAGGTGGACGTTCTCGCCGGTGCCGGCGAACACCTCCTGCAGCCACGGGTGCGCCAGGTCCTGCAGCCGGCCGGGCGCGAGCTGCCCCAGCTCCCACAGCCGCAGCCCCACGCTCAGCCGCCCGTCGGGGCCGCGGCCGAGCGCCTGCCACCGCTCCAGCTCGCCCACCAGCCGGTGCGCCGTCGTCAGCGGCACCCCGCTGCGCGCCGCCACCTCGGTGAGCGTCAGCCGTGGGTGCGCGGCGTCGAACGCGCCGAGGATCGCCAGGACCTTGGACGTCACGCTCCTGCCCGGCTCCCGTGCTCCACCTGCCATGCGCCCATCCTCGCAGGATTCTTCCGCTCAGTGGAAGCGCCCCCTCGATCCGCGGGGCGGGAAGGCAGGATGCTTTCCGCATGCGGACTCAGGTAGGGATCATCGGAGCCGGGCCCGCCGGCCTGCTTCTGTCTCACCTGCTCCACCTGCGCGGCATCTCCTCGGTGGTGCTGGAGAGGCGTAGCCGCGACTACGTCGAGCGGCGCGTCCGCGCCGGGGTGCTGGAGCAGGGCACGGTGGACACGCTCGTCGAGGCGGGCGTCGGCGGGCGGATGCTCCGGGAGGGGCTGCCCCACCACGGCATCGAGCTCAGGTACGGCGGCGCGGGACACCGCGTCCCGTTCGAGAAGCTGGTGCCCGGCCGGGCCATCACCGTGTACGGGCAGCAGGAAGTGGTCAAGGACCTCATCGCCGCCAGGCTGGAGGCGGGCGGCGACATCCGGTTCGAGGTCGAGGACGTGGCGCTGCACTCCCTGGAGGACCGGCCCTACCTGACCTTCGGCGGCGAACGGCTCGACTGCGACGTGATCGCCGGCTGCGACGGCTTCCACGGCGTGTCCAGACCGGCCGTGCCCGAGGGCGTGCTGACCGCGTATGAACGCGAGTACCCGTTCGCCTGGCTCGGCATCCTCGCCAACGTCGCGCCCTCGTCCGAGGAGCTCATCTACGCGCGCAACGAGCGCGGCTTCGCCCTGCACAGCATGCGCTCGCCCACGGTCAGCCGCTTCTACCTGCAGGTGCCGCCGGACGCCGACGTCGACGACTGGCCCGACGGGCGCGTCTGGGACGAGCTGAAGGCCCGCCTGGAGACCGTGCCGGGCTTCACCCTCACCACCGGCGAGATCGTGGAGAAGGGCGTCACACCGATGCGCTCCTTCGTCGTGGAGCCCATGCAGTACGGCAGGCTCTACCTGGCCGGCGACGCCGCCCACATCGTGCCGCCCACCGGCGCCAAGGGCCTCAACCTGGCCGTCGCCGACGTGCGCGTGCTGACCGAGGCGCTGGCGGCGTACTTCGAGGACGGCTCGGCCGAACTGCTCGACGGCTACTCCGCCGCCTGCCTCAAGCGGGTCTGGCGGGCCCAGCACTTCTCCTGGTGGATGACGACGCTGCTGCACACGTTCGACTCCGACGACGCCTACGGGCGGCGGCTGCAGCTCTCCTACCTGGACTACGTGACCTCGTCCGAGGCGGCGGCGACCACCTTGGCGGAGAACTACGTCGGCTACGAATGGTGACCGAAGGACAGACCATGACTCATCCGCCCTACCTGTATCCCGGCTACCAGAGCACCGTGCTGCGCGCCCCGTCGCGGCCCCCGGTGGCGTTCAAGGCCGACCCCGACGCGATCGAGCTGAGCAGCCCCGTCTTCGGGCACGACGAGGTCGGCTCCCTGGACGCCGACCTGACCCGGCAGCACGCCGGCGAGCCGATCGGTGAGCGGATCATCGTCACCGGCCGCATCCTGGACGACGGCGGACGCCCGGTCCGCGGCACGCTCGTGGAGGTCTGGCAGGCCAACTCCGCCGGACGGTACGCGCACGCGGGCGACCAGCACCCGGCCCCGCTCGACCCGAACTTCACCGGCGCCGGCCGCTGCCTCACCGACGACGAGGGCCGCTACCGGTTCGTCACGATCAAGCCTGGCGCGTACCCGTGGCGCAACCACCCGAACGCCTGGCGGCCCGCCCACATCCACTTCTCGGTGTTCGGCACCGCCTTCACCCAGCGGCTCGTCACCCAGATGTACTTCCCCGGCGACCCGCTCATGCCGTTCGACCCGATCATGCAGTCCATCCCGGACGAGGCGGCCCGCCAGCGGCTCGTGTCCTCGTACGCGCACGACGTCACCCAGCCCGAGTGGGCGCTCGGCTACACCTTCGACGTCGTCCTCGGCCGTACCCCCATGGAGTCCTGATGCCCGCGACCCCCTCGCAGACCGTCGGCCCCTTCTTCGCGCACGCGCTCCCGTACGAGCACGACTGGGAGCTCGTCCCCGAGCGGCACCCGGAGGCGATCACGCTCACCGGCCGCGTCTGGGACGGCGCCGGCGAGCCGGTCCCGGACGCGCTGCTGGAGCTGTGGCTCGGCCGCACCGGCGACCGGGGCGCGCTCCGCCGCGGCGACGGCGGCGTGTCCGGATTCGGCCGCTGCGCCACCGATCCCGACGGCCGCTACCGCTTTCGAACCATCCGTCCCTCCGGGCCGTACCTCTCCTTGCAGATCTTCGCCCGCGGCCTGCTGCGCTCCGTCCTGACCCGCGTGTACCTGGAGGACCTTCCTGACCCGCTCCTGGACGGACTCGACCCGGCCAGGCGTGCGACACTCCTCGCGACGGGGAAGGGGGACACCTACGAGTTCGACGTACGCCTGCAGGGCGAAGGGGAGACGGTGTTCCTTGACTTCTGACGACACCCCCGACACCGCGTCGGGGGGTTCCGGCGCTCCCTCCGGGGGTTCTGGTGCTGCCTCCGGCGGTGCGGTAGCGGGCGCGTCGGGGGGTTCCGGTCCTGCCTCCGGGGGCTCCGGTCGCGCGGCAGCGGGCGCCTCCCGAGGTTCTGGTGCCGCTTCCGGGGGTTTCGGCGGTGCGGCAGCGGGCGCGTCCCGAGGTTCCGGTGCCGCCTCCCGGGGGACCGCCGCCGGCGCGGGTAGCTCCGGAGAGGTTTCGGGGGCGCTCGATACCGGGCTCCTGGCGCCGGTGCGTGCGGGCGTCCGCGTCGAGGAGTTGACGTCCGACCAGGCCTGGGTACGGGCGATGCTGGACGCCGAGGCGGCCTTGACCCGAGCGCAGGCGCGGGCGGGCCTGGTGCCGGAGGAGGCGGCGGCGCTGATCGGCCGCGCGGCGGCGGAGCTGGACGTGGACGTGCCCGCCCTGGCCCGACGCGCCCGCCGGTCGGCCAACCCCGTCGTGCCGCTGGTGTCCGACCTGCGCGAGGCCGCCGGCGCGGCGGCCTCCCACGTGCACCTGGGCGCCACCAGCCAGGACATCCTGGACACCGCCGCGATGCTGGTCGCCCGCCGGGCGTCCGAAGCCATCCTCGCCGACCTCGACGCCGTCGCGGCGTCCCTGGCCGGGCTGGCGGAACGGCACCGCACCACGGTGATGGCCGCCCGCACACTGGGCCAGCAGGCCGTCCCCACCACCTTCGGCCTGAAAGCGGCCACCTGGCTGGCAGGCGTCCTGCGCGCCCGCGACCGCCTGGCGGCCGTCCCCCTCCCCGCCCAGCTCGGCGGGGCCGCCGGCACCCTCTCCGCCCTCACCGAAGCCACCGAAGGCCCTCCCACGAGCGCCCAGTCTCCCGAAGGAGCGGAGGCCGCGGGGACATCCCTTCCAACTCCACACCAGCCCGGCGAAGGCCGTTCCCCTTCCGCCCTCACCGAAGCCGCCGAAGGCGCTTCCGCGAGGGCGCAGTCTTCCGAAGGAGCGGGAGCCGCAGAGACCCCCTCTCCCACTCCACACCAGCCCGGCGAAGGTCGTACGAGTGAAGGGCGGGCGGCCTCTGGCGTCGGTGAACACCCGCCTTCGGTAGGGGAACGGGCCCTGCGCGTCGTCGAGTTGTTCGCCCAGGAGACCGGGCTGGTCGCGCCCGAGATCCCGTGGCACGCCGAACGGTCGGTCGTCGCCGACCTGGGCGCGGCGCTGGCCGGTGTGTCGACGGCGCTCGGCAAGATCGCCGCTGACGTCGTGCTCATGTCGCAGACCGAGGTCGGCGAGGTGGCCGAGGCGTCACCGGGCGGCTCGTCCGCCATGCCGCACAAGCGCAACCCCGCCCTGTCCGTCCTGATCCGCGCCGCCTCGCTCCAGGTCCCCGTCTACGCGCAGGCGCTGGCCCAGGTGGGGGAGCACGAACGCGCGGCGGGCGCCTGGCAGGCCGAGTGGAGCCCGCTCCGCGAGTGCCTGCGGCTGACCGGCGGCGCCGCGGAGACCGCCGCGGAACTGACCGCCGGCCTCCAGGTCTTCCCGGGGAAGATGCGCGCCAACGCCGGGCTCACCGGCGGCCGCATCGTCTCCGAACGCCTGGCCGCCCACCTCGGCCGGGACGCGCTCACCGAGACGCTCCGCCGGGACGGCTCCCTCGACGCCCCCGCCGACCTGCTGGACCCGTCCGGCTACCTGGGCGCGGCCCCGGCCCTCACCGACCGAGTCCTGGCCGCGTACCGAGACAGAGAAGGACACCAGTGAAGCTCCATCATCGCGTCGACGGCCCCGCCGGCGGGCCGCTGCTCGTGCTCGGCCCGTCGCTGGGCACCACCTTGGACGTCTGGAAGCCCCAGCTGCCGGCGCTGACCGACCGGTGGCGGGTGCTCCGGTACGACCTGCCGGGGCACGGCGGCTCGCCCGCGGCCGGCGGGTTCACACTCGACGACCTGGCCCTGGCCGTGCTCGACCTCGTGGACGAGCCGTACTTCGCCATCGGCGGGATCTCGGTCGGCGGCGCGGTCGCCGCGACCGCCGCGCTCAGGGCGCCGGAGCGGGTGCGGAGCCTGATCATGTGCTGCTCGTCCGCCAGGTTCGGCGAGCCGGGCCCCTGGCGGGAGCGGGCGGCACAGGTACGGACCGCGGGCGTGCGGTCGCTCGGGCCCGTGCTGGCCTCACGCTGGTTCACCGACGGGTACGACGGAGGCTGGGTCATCGACATGCTCGGCCAGGTCGACGACGAGTCCTACGCCGCCTGCTGCGAGGCGCTGGCCGGTTACGACCTGAGGACCGGGCTGCCGGAGATCGCCGCGCCCGCGCTGATCATAGCGGGGGCCGACGACCCGGCGACGCCGCTGGAGCACGCGCTCACCCTGACCACCGGCATCCCGGGCGCCCTGCTCGCGGCCATCCCGGCGGCCTCGCACCTGGCGACCGTCCAGCGTCCGGTCCCGGCGACGGCCGCGATCCTGCGCCACCTCTCCGACACCTGGCCGGCGGGCGCGGGCAAGGCCGCGGGGGAGAGCCGGGCCGACGGGATGCGGACCCGGCGCGAGGTGCTCGGCGGCGCGCACGTCGACCGGGCCAACGCCGCCATCACCGACTTCACCCGCGACTTCCAGGATTTCATCACCCGCTACGCCTGGGACGAGATCTGGAACCGTCCCGGCCTCGACCGGCGCGCCCGCAGCGTCGCCACGCTCACCGCGCTGGTGGCGCGCGGTCACATGGAAGAGCTCGCGATGCACGTACGGGCGGCTCTGCGGAACGGTCTGACCCGCGAGGAGATCAAGGAGGTGCTGCTGCAGACCGCCGTCTACTGCGGGGTCCCGGCGGCCAACTCGGCCTTCGCGGTGGCGCAGCGCACGCTCGCGGACATCGACGCCGAAGGGTAAAGGGGTTTTGGGGTGGTTTATGGTTTAAAGGTGCATTTCGAGGATGGGTGGGCGGCTGCGCCCCTGCAGTGGGTGATGGGGGAGCTGGGCCAGGACCAGCTCGCCAGGATGGCCACCGACCCCGCGCTGGTCGCCGCGGTGGACCAGCACGCCGCGATCCTGCGGGACACGATCCCGCTCGACCCCGAGATCCTGGGCGACTACGTGCTGGGCTTCCTGGACGGACTGCGCGAGTGGGGCTGGTTCTACGACGGCCTGCCCGACCCCCCGGCGCTCCGCCTGACGGCCGCGTGCTGGCTCGCCCACCGGCACGGCTTCCTCACCGGCGACCTCCCCGCCTGAGCCGTCCGCCGGACCGTCATGCCCGCGCCGGCAGTTGGTCCAGCGGCTCGTTCCGGTACAGGCGCCCGATGGCATCGGCCAGGAGCGGCGCCACCGAGCACACATCAAGCGGCATCCCCGAGTCGGGCCGCTGCGCGACGGTGTCGGTGACCAGGATCCGCCGGATCGTGGCACGGCTGAGGCGCTCGGCCGCCGATGCCACGAACAACCCGTGCGTCGCCACCACCACGATCTCCGGCGCGGCACCGTGGCCGGCCACCACCTCCGCGGCAGCCTCGATAGTGCCGCCGGTACTGATCATGTCGTCGACGATGACCACCGGACGATCCCGTACATCCCCCACCAGTTCCTCGGCGACCACACGTGTCCCGCTCAGCCTGGTCTTGCGCACCACCGCCACAGGACACGACAGCAGAGCGCCGTAATGCTCCGCCAGCTTGACCGCGCCGAGATCAGGCGCCACCACCACGGCCTCGTCCGGCACCTGCTCCCCCAGCACGCGGGCGAGGGCTGGCACGGCCGTCAGCATCTCCACCGGAACAGCGCAGATCGCCTCCAGCGCGGTCGTGTGCGGATCCGTCACGATCAGACGCCGCATCCCGGCCGAAGCGAGCGCGTCCGCGACGACGCGGATTCCGATCGCCTGCCCGGACCGGCCACGACGGTCCTGACGGGCGTACCCGAAGTACGGCATGACCGCGGTGATCTGCGCCGCGCCCGCCCGACGGCAGGCGTCGATCAGCAACAGCGACTCCATCACGTGCTCGTTGACCGGCGGGCTCGTGGGTTGGACCAGATAGACGTCCGCACCCCGCATCCCGCCCACGACGGGCCGGAGCTCTCCGTCCGGAAATCGCTCCACCGCCGCGGAGACCGGCGCGATGCCGAGAATCCCGGCCACGGAGCCGGCCAGCACGTGGTTGGCCGTTCCCGCCACGATCTGCAGTGTCATCGGTGTGGTCCACCTCCGCTCCTGGCGGGGCGCCTACCCCTCGCTGCCCTCGCTCCCCCTCCGGCCCAGGCCGGCTGCGAGCAGCAGCTCGTGGGCGAGTCGTGCGGCCCGCTCCGCATGCGGCTGCCCGGGCTCCTCCACCGGCGGGCTCTCCAGGCCGCGGGCCAGGGCCAGACTCGCCTCCGCCAACGCCTGGAGCTGCTGGTCGACTTTGTCGGCCCGGGCCCTGAGAGCGTTCAGCTCGGCCTCGAGCGCATGAGTTCGTTCTTCTGAAGAAACCACGTCAGGCTGGGGCTCGGACATCTGACCCACCTCTCAGGAAGCGCTCGCTCTGCTTTCCCCCTGCCCAGGGTCGGCGCGGTGTCACAGCGTCCAGACCTCCTGACCGCCTGATGGTGATGCGGAGAGGTCGGTGGGCGGGATCTCGAACCGCCCGCTCGCCTCTGCCATGAGCTCGTTCAGCCTTCGGGTGCGGCTCCGTCGCCTGTGACCAGCACGGCCCCCGGTGAACGCCGGGGTCGCGGCCGGGCCGAGTCGGCCCGGCCGCCCCTGCATCGTCCCGGAGGGCGGCAGGAGTCAGGGCTCCCGGATGTCCGGCCGGGTGGAGCCGACCGTCCCGGTGCCGGTCTGCGGCGTGATCCGCTGCTCCGACGTGCCGCGCTCGGCCATCTCCTCGGGCGTCATGGCACGGGCGTGCTCACGCCCCTGCTGGTACGCCTCCGCGTGCGCCCTGGCCTGCGGCGCCTCCTCCTCGATCCGGCTGAGCCAGCGCTCCCACCGCTGCTGCATGGGCCGCACGAGCCCGCCGCCGACGCCGATGGCCGCGATCGCGCCCACTGTGGCGAGCGCCGCGATCAGGACCGGGGTGGTGACCGCCGTGGCCACGCCGATCTGGTTGAGCGCGGCGATGATACCCAGCGCCCAGATGAACACTTCCGCGGCCACGGCCAGCAGGCGGCCGTAGGACAGCCCGCCGAGCGCGCCCCTGATGATGTCGCCGACGGCCTTCGCGATCGCGCCGGCCACCACGATGATCACGATGGCCACGATCGCCATGGGCAGCCACGCCACCACGGCGTTCAGAAGCGCGGAGATCGGGTTCGGCCCGAACACGCTGAACGCGATCTGCAGGGTGACCAGGATGATCGCATAGAAGACGATCCTGGCGAGCAGGCTGCTCGCGTCGTACTGGCTGCGCTCCAGCCACCTCTGCACGCCACTGCGCTGGACGGCCCGGTCGAACCCGACCCGCTCCAGAACCTTGTCGACGACCTTCTCCAGTAGCTTCGCCACGATCCAGCCGATGATGAGTATGACCAGGAACGCGATGAGTCTTGGTACGAATGTCGCGATCATTCGCCAGGCATCGGATATGCCCTGGCCTATGTTGATGTCCACGGTTTCCCCCTCCGAGGAGCCAATGTCAGCGCGCTACCCGCTCGGAGTGGCTATATGCACGCAGCGTGACATAATCTGCGCAGAAGCGGCCAAATGGTAAACAGAGCGTGATGATGGACGCCCTTGAGGTCAAGGCCGCTCGATGATTCGCCCTGGCCCGGTGCAACGAGAAAGCCCCAGACCTGGCGGGTGCCAGAATCTGGGGCTTTGTGGGGTGGACGATACTGGGATTGAACCAGTGACCTCTTCCGTGTCAGGGAAGCGCTCTCCCGCTGAGCTAATCGTCCGTATTGAGTTGTCACTCAGAGCGGAAGACGGGATTCGAACCCGCGACCCTCACCTTGGCAAGGTGATGCTCTACCCCTGAGCCACTTCCGCATGGCACTGCTCTTACCTTAGCGGATTCTCGTGAGATCCGCCGAACCTGCCGAGGTGGAGACGGGATTTGAACCCGTGTAGACGGCTTTGCAGGCCGCTGCCTCGCCTCTCGGCCACTCCACCAGGAGTTGAACTCCGAGCGGAAGACGGGATTCGAACCCGCGACCCTCACCTTGGCAAGGTGATGCTCTACCCCTGAGCCACTTCCGCGTGTCTCCGGCGCCAGCCGGTTACGAAGAAAACCATATCGCTTTCCGGGAGTGCCCGTGTCCATGGAGCAGCTCCCGGGGCGAAAATCAGCGGATGAGGCGGACGTCCTCCGCCTTGACGAACGCGACGCGGTGGCCGAGCTGGATCTGGTGGTAGCGCTGCCTGCCCCTCACGGTGACGTGGCTCGCGGGCTTGTATCCGGCCGCATGGTACGAACCGGTCAGGGTGTCGCCGACCGTGTACGCCTCGCCGGGGCCGATCCGGTACGGGAGCGCGACGTGAGGCTGGTAGGCGACTCCCGTGCCGCGATAGGCCGACTTCTCCGGGTAGGCGCGCCCGTACACCTTGACGTCCGGGTTGCGCGGGACCACCACGGGGCCGCGGGCGCGGACGGCGGTCGGGTGCTCGTGCGGGTCGTGGAACCAGGCACGGCGGCCGAGATACCAGATGGCCGTCCAGTCGCCGCGCCGCCCGGCCACCGCGAACCGCTGCCCGGCGGAGGCGCGGGCGCTGTGGTCGTAGACGCTGTACGTGCTGGGCTCGCCGACGCGCTTGCCGATGTCGTCCACCAGCGGCGCGTCGTGGCGGGGCGCCGTGTGCAGCCACACCGCGGACGCGCCGTGCGGCGGGCACGGGCGGTCGGGCTTGGCGCTCTTGCAGCCGGTGAAACGCGGCCGGTGCTCGTCGTACTCCGGCAGGATCAGGACGGATCCCCCACGCCCGGGCCGTTCCCGCACAACCCTGCCGAACCCGACCCCATCACGCACGACCGAGCTTGCGGCGGTCTGGTCGCGCATGGAGGTCTGGTCGCGCACGACCGGGCCGCTCTGACCGTGCACGACCGCGTCCGCCGCGGCCTGATCAAGCCCGATGGTGTCGGCGGCGGTCTGATCACGCGCGGCCGGATCCGCGGCGGTCCGGTCAAGCGCGGCTAGGTCTGCAGGGGTGTGGTGGTGGGTGGCGGGGTCCGCAGTGGTCTGGTCATGTGCGGCCGGATCCGCAGGGGTGTGGTGGTCCGCGGCGGTTCCGTCGTGCGCGGTCGGGTCCGCGGCGGTGTGGTGCATGGGCAGGTCTGCGGTGGTGTGGTCGCGTATGGCTGGGGCCGCCGGAGGCTGGGCGTGGGAGGGACTGGTCGTGTCGGGGTGGTCTGGTTCTTCGCCGTACGAGGTGGCGGGCTCGTCGGTGGCTGCCTTCCTCAGAGTGTCGAGTCGCCGGGGGCGCTTGTCGAAGGGGGCGTCGAGCAGGTCGAAGTAGTGGGCCCAGTCCCAGTAGGGGCCGGGGTCCTCGTGCATGGTCGCGAGGGTGTCCGGGGTGGTGCCGGGGACGTTGTCGTGGCCCAGGATGTGGGCCCGGTCGAGCGGGATGTCGTGCTCGGCGGCCAGGTGGCGGACCAGCCGGGCCGACGCGCGGTACATGGCCTCGGTGTACCAGGTGCCGCCCCTGGCCAGGTAGCCCTCGTGCTCGATGCCGACCGAGCGGGTGTTGACGTCCCAGTTGCCGGCGTGCCAGGCGATGTCGCGGGTCTTCACGTGCTGGGCGATCTGGCCGTCGCGGGAGCGGATCGTGTAGTGCCAGCTCACGTACTCCGGGTCGCGGATCAGGCGTGGGATGCCCCGGAAGGGGCCCTCGGTGTCGTGGATGACGATGTAGTCGATACGGCGGGGGCGGCTCATGCGGTCGTGGTTGCCGTAGTCCTGCTCGCCGGTCCTGGCGTACGCGGCGGGCATCCACCGGCACTCCAGCGACGGCGGGCACTCGGCCCCCTCCCCCGGATCGGTCGGACGGACGGGGGAGCGGAGCGCGGGGTGCGCGGGCAGCCGGACCAGGGAGCCGTCGTCCGCCCGTCGGGCCGCGCCGTCGCGGATCACCCGCAGGACCTCGTCGGCGAACGCGCGTGAGCCCGAGTAGCGGGCGACCGCGGCGTGCCAGCGGGCCGGGTCGGCGCTGGGCACGCCCTGGTAGGACGCGAGCAGGGCGGCGCCGGCCCGGATGTTCGCGGCGGCGTCCCTCCGCAGCCGCTCGACGCTGACCCCCGTCAACCGCGCGGCCTCCCCAAGAGTCGCCCCCCAGTCGCCTCCGGACGAGGCCGCCTCTCCCGAGGTCACTCCCCGATCGCCGCTTCCGGACCGTGCCGCTTCGCCCGCGGTCGCGCCCTGGCCGCCGCTTCCGGACCGTGCCGCTTCGCCCGCGGTCGCGCCCTGGCCGCCGCTTCCGGACCGTGCCGCCTCGCCGCGGGTCGCGCCCCGATCGCCGCTTCCAGGGCGCGCCGCCTCTCGCCGATCGCCGTTTCCGGTCCGCGCCGCCTCTTTCGAGGTCGCTCGCGGGGAGCCGGATGCCGGCCGGGTGGTCTCGTGGGGCGTCGTCCCCTTGTCTTCCGCAGGGACCGTCGTCAGGGCGCCGGACAGTGCGGCGGGTTTGCCCGGGGGATCCAGGTGCGGGCGGGGGCGGGCGGAGTCGCCGCGGGCGTCGCCGTGCTGGTGGCCCGGTGCGGCGGCGCGGGGGAGGTGGCCGTGCGGCCGGCCGCCGGAGCGGGGGCCGGCGCCCGTGATGAGCGCGGGGTCCAGCAGGTGCATGGGGCCGTAACCGCCCGCCGTGGAGGGCTCGCCCGCGTGCGCGTCCCAGCGCGACTGCAGGTACGACACGCCCAGGAGCACGCTGACCGGCACCCCGTACTCCCGGGCCGCCGAGGCGAAGTCGTCCTGGCGTCCCCCCGGCTGGCCGGCCAGGACGGCGGCGGCGACGGCGACCTGCAACAGCATGACGGACCTCCACGCGACGGTACGACGCGAACACTGTGCGTCACCATTCCCGCGCCCGCATGGGATCTACCTAAAGCCGCACACCTGATTGGGAGAAGCTGAGCCCTCGCCGGAGCTGATTTCTGCCCGATATCGGGCAGGATGTTGGCGTGTCTCGTTCCATCTGCGTAATGTCCTCGTCTGTGTCTACGGCGCGGCATCCCTACGAGGACCTCATCGTCCACCTCACCCGGACGAGCCCGCTCGGGCCCGGCGAGGCGGCGCGCGTGGTGGCCGACGTGCTGTCGTACTTCTCCGAGCCCTCGGAGGAGTTCGTCCGGCGTCGCCACGGGGAGTTGCAGGCCCGTGGCTTCACCAACGATGAGATCTTTCCCAGGATCGCCGCCGAGCTGAGGGCCCGCCGGGTGGCGGCGCCCGAGCTGTCGCTGCGGCAACTGCGCCGGATCGTCTACGGATAGGAGACTCGGATGTGCGGAATCGTCGCGTACGTGGGGCCGAAGGACGCGGCACCCATCCTGCTCGAAGGGCTGCAGCGGCTGGAGTATCGCGGCTACGACTCGGCCGGGATCGTCGTCTCCAGCAAAGGACTCAAGGTCCGCAAGGTCAAGGGCAGGGTCGCCGACCTGGCCAAGGTGGTGCCGGCCAGGTTCAAGGGCGCTCTCGGCATCGGCCACACCCGGTGGGCGACGCACGGCGTGCCCAGCGACGAGAACGCGCATCCGCACCTGTCGGGCGATGAGCGCATCGCGGTGGTGCACAACGGCATCATCGAGAACGCCGGGGAGCTGCGGGCCAAGCTCGTCGCCGACGGCGTGGAGTTCCGGTCCGAGACCGACACCGAGGTGCTCGCCCACCTGATCGCCGCCGCCGTCGACGAGAACGACTCCCTTGAGGAGGCCGTACGCAAGTCGCTCAAGAGCGTCGTCGGCACGTACGGGATCGCGGTGATCGACGCCGAGCGGCCGGGCGAGGTGGTCGTGGCCCGCAACGGCAGCCCGATCGTGCTCGGCATCGGCGAGAAGGAGATGTTCGCCGCCTCCGACGTGGCCGCGCTCGTCCGCTACACCCGCCAGGTGGTCCACCTGGAGGACGGCGAGCTGGCCGTGCTGCGCGCCGACGGGTTCCACACCTTCGCCAGCGACGCCCGCGAGACCGCCAAGGAGCCGCTGACCGTCGACTGGGACGCCGGCCACTACGACACCGGCGGCTACGAGCACTACCTGCTCAAGGAGATCTCCGAGCAGCCCGAGACCACCGCCCGCACGATGAGCGGCCGCCTGGACGAGCGCTTCAACGTGGCCCACCTGGGCGGGCTCAACATGAACGCCCGCGAGACCCGCTCCTTCCGCCGGGTGAAGGTCATCGGCTGCGGTTCGGCGTACTACTCCGGCCAGATCGGCGCCCAGCTGATCGAGGAGCTGGCCCGGATCCCGGCCGACGCCGAGCCCGCCAGCGAGTTCCGCTACCGCAACCCCGTCGTCGAGCAGGACACGCTCTACGTCGCCATCAGCCAGTCCGGCGAGACCTACGACACGCTCGCCGCCGTGCAGGAGCTCAAGCGCAAGGGCGGCCGGGTGATCGGCATCGTCAACGCGGTCGGCAGCGCCATCGCCCGCGAGGTCGACGGCGGCGTCTACCTGCACGCGGGCCCCGAGGTGTCGGTGGCCTCGACCAAGGCGTTCACCTCGACCGCGGTCGCGTTCGCGCTGCTCGCCCTGCACCTGGGCCGGGTGCGCGACCTGTCTCCGGCCGACGGCCGGCGCATCTGCGAGGGCCTGCGCAGGCTGCCGGGCCAGATCGAGGAGATCCTCACCCAGGGCGACAAGATCGCCGAGCTGGCTCAGAAGTACGCCAAGCACGCGAGCATGATGTTCGTCGGCCGGGTCCGCGGCTATCCGGTGGCCCGCGAGGGCGCCCAGAAGCTCAAGGAGATCTCGTACGTGCACGCCGAGGCCTATCCGGCCAGCGAGCTCAAGCACGGCCCGCTCGCGCTGATCGGCCCGGAGATGCCGACGGTGGCGGTCGTCCCCGACGACGAGCTGCTCGACAAGAACCTCACCACGCTCGGCGAGATCCGCGCCCGCGGCGGCAGCGTGCTGATGGTCGGCCACCGCGAGCCGGACACCAAGCTGGCCGAGGACTGCATCGTGGTGCCCAAGAACGAGATCGAGCTGGACCCGATCCTGCTCACGATCCCGCTCCAGCTGCTGGCCTACCACGCCGCGGTGGCCCTCGGCAGGGACGTGGACAAGCCGCGCAACCTGGCCAAGAGTGTCACGGTGGAATAGCGGCAAGAGGGGGTTAGCAAACCCTTACCGTTCGGCTGGGTCATAGTCGGAATCCGGCCGGTGTCGCCCCGGGAGGGGAGCGCCTAGGGTCGAAAATGTGCCCCAGTCCGACCCCGACACTCCCAATCTCGCCCGAATGTACGACTACCTGCTCGGCGGCAAGGACAACTTCGCGGTCGACCGCGAGGCCCTGGACCGGCTGGCGGACCTGATACCGGAGGCGGTGCCGCAGGCGCGCGCCGCCAGGGAGTTCCTCCAGCGTGCGGTCCGCTACGCCGCCGCGCAGGGCGTCACCCAGTTCCTGGACGTGGGCAGCGGCCTGCCCACCCAGGGCAACGTGCACGAGGTGGTCCCGGACGCCAGGGTCGTCTACGTCGACCACGACCCGGTGGTGGCCGCGCACGGCCGCGAACTGCTGGAGGAGCAGGCCGGGGCCGTCTTCGTGGAGGCCGACCTGCTCGACCCCGCGCGGATGCTGGACGGCGCCGCCGGCTTCCTCGACCCGGCCAGGCCGGTCGGGGTGCTGCTGGTGTCGGTGCTCCACTTCGTGCCCGACAGCATGAACCCGCACGCCGTGGTCGCCCTCCTGCGGGAGGCGCTGGCGCCGGGCAGCCACCTGGCGATCGCGCACGCCACCTCGTCGGGCGACGCCCCGGCGGGCGGCACCGGCCGGGGACCGGAGGAGATCCAGGCGTTCTTCGGTGACTTCGTCATGATCGAGCCCGGTCTGGTGCAGGCCCACGAGTGGCGGCCCGACCGGCCACGCCTGGTCGGCGCCACGCGGCTGCCGCTGCTGGCCGGGATGGCCTGGAAACCTTAGTAGGTGATATCCGGCATGTGTAACTCTGCGTGATCTGTAAATAACCTGAAGTGGACACTTCGGGGGAGGCGGGTCATGCGGCGCAGGCGGTTCCTCGTGACAGGCCTGGGAGTGGCCGCCTGCCTGGCCGGCTGCGGTGACCGCCACGCCGGACGCGCGCCCGGCGCGTACGAGATCCTCGGCGGCGGCGAGCGCTGGAGCCGCGTCGCCGAGGCGTTCACCCAGGTGGCCCGCGGGGCCGGCTACCCGGTCGGCGGGGCCGGGCCGGTCACCACGATCACCATCACCGGGCTGCCCGCGCTCGCCGCCGCCGAGCTGAACGCGGCCGAGTCGCCCCTGCACGGCACCACCCCGCTGGCCCGGCTGGCCGGCGAGGTCGAGGTGGTGCTGGTGCCGCGCGACTCGGGTCTGGCCACCTTCGACGCGTTCGGCGCCCGCCTGCGCGCCGACCCCACGGGCACCCCGCTCGCCGGCGGGCCGCAGGGCGCCCCCGACCATCTGCTGTTCGGGCTCATCGCCCGCGGGCTCGGCGCCGACACCCGGCAGGTGGACTACACCGGCTACCCCGGCATCTCCGAGGTCGCCGCCGCGCTGCTCGCCGGCCGCGCCGTCGCCGCGACGGGCCCGCTCGCCGGCTGGCGCCCGTACATCGACCGGGGCCGGGTCCGGGTGCTGGCCGTGTCCTGTGCCGAGCGGTTCCCCGGGCTGGACGCGCCCAGCCTGCTGGAGCTCGGGGTCCGGGTGGACTTCGCGAGCTGGTGCGCCGCCGTCGGGCCCGGCGGCATGCCGCAGGAGAGCCGGGAGGCGGCCATCGGCATGTGCGAGGAGGTGACCGGCTCGCCCGGCTGGCAGCGTACCTGCCGGGAGGGCGACTGGATGCCGATCCCGCTGGCCGGCGACCGCTTCGCCGCCTGGGTCGTCTCCGAGGTCCGCCGCACCAAGGCCGTGCTCCGCGATCTCGGCCTCCTCGAAAGCGGCAAGGGCACAACATGATGTGGCGGTTGCGAAAGCAGCCACTAGATGTAGGATCTCGATCGTTCGCCGGTTCGCCCCCGCCCGGGGCGGAGCAAAAGGGAACCCGGTGCGATTCCGGGGCTGCCCCGCAGCGGTGAGCGGGAACGACCGCCGTCAACGAGCACTGGAAAGATCCGGGAAGCGACGGCCAGTAGGAGAGTGCGAGACGCCCGCGAGCCCGAAGACCTGCCGGCGATGGACCATGTCCAGGGCCTCGAGGGAGGGCCCGGGGGCCTAGCGGCGTGCGCCGCCGTGCTCTCGCGCGCCCTCACGGGGATGAGCTCGCGAGGAGAGAGCACGTGACACAGATCGTCGAGGGTGATCGGCGCCTGGCCATCGAGGAGGCCGCCGCCCGGGTGATCGCCGACCCGGCGAACTCGCGGGTGGCCGCCGGGCTGCTCGCCGAGGAGATCGCCGAAGAGGCGGCCGCGCACGGGGTGCGTTCGTTCTCCGGCTCGATCGCCGCCACCCACGCGGCGGGGCTGATCCAGGACGGCCTGGCGGAGTTCGTCGCCGCGCACGCCGCCGAGCTGGACGCGCTCGTCTCGGACGCCGCCGACGAGCGGTTCGAGTACTTCGGGCTGCGCACCGTCTACGACCGCTACCTGCTGCGCCACCCGGTCACCCGGACCGTGCTGGAGCGGCCCCAGCACTTCTTCCTGCGGGTCGCCTGCGGGCTGTCGGAGACCGTCGCGGAGGCCGCCGAGCTCTACCGGCTGATGGCGACGCTGTCCTACCTGCCCAGCTCGCCGACGTTGTTCAACGCGGGTGCGCGCCGCCCGCAGCTCTCGTCGTGCTTCCTGCTCGACTCGCCGCGCGACGAGCTGGAGGCGATCTACGACCGGTACGCGCAGGTCGCCCGGTTGTCGAAGTACGCGGGCGGCATCGGCATCTCGTGGACCCGGGTCCGCTCGCGCGGCTCGCTCATCCGGGGCACCAACGGCCACTCCAACGGCATCGTGCCGTGGCTGCGCACCCTCGACGCCTCGGTCGCGGCGGTCAACCAGGGCGGCCGGCGCAAGGGCGCGGCCTGCGTCTACCTGGAGACCTGGCACGCCGACATCGAGGAGTTCCTGGAGCTGCGGGACAACACCGGCGAGGACGCCCGCCGCACCCACAACCTCAACCTGGCCAACTGGGTGCCGGACGAGTTCATGCGCCGCGTCGAGGCCGGTGAGGACTGGTCGCTGTTCGACCCCAAGGACGTCCCCGACCTGCCCGACCTGCACGGCGAGGCGTTCACCCGCGCCTACCGGGCCTACGAGGCCGAGGGCCGGCACACCCGGCGGATCGCGGCCAGGACCCTGTACGGGCGGATGATGCGGACGCTCGCGCAGACCGGCAACGGCTGGATGACGTTCAAGGACACGGCCAACCGCACCTCCAACCAGACCGCCCGGCCGGAGAACGTCATCCACCTGTCCAACCTGTGTACCGAGATCCTGGAGGTCACCAGCGACGCCGAGACCGCGGTGTGCAACCTCGGCTCGGTCAACCTCGCCGCCCACCTGGACGGGCGCGACGGCCTCGGCTGGGAGCGGCTGCGCGCCACCGTCCGGACGGCCGTGCGCTTCCTGGACCGCACCATCGACCTGGGCTTCTACCCGACGCCCGAGGCCGGGGCGGCCAACCGGCGCTGGCGGCCGATCGGGCTCGGCGTGATGGGGCTGGCCGACGTGTTCTTCGCGCTCCGCCTCCCGTTCGACTCGCCGCGGGCGCTGGAGCTGTCCACCCGCATCGCCGAGGAGATCGCGCTGGCGGCCTACGACACCTCGGCCGACCTGGCCGCCGAACGCGGGCGGCATCCCTCGTACGACGAGACCCGCGCCGCGGCGGGCGTGCTGCACCCCGACCACTACGCCGCCGCCGGCTCGCCGCGCTGGGACGCGCTCCGCGAGAAGATCGCCGCCACCGGGCTGCGCAACTCGCTCATGATCGCCATCGCGCCGACCGCCACCATCGCGTCCATCGCCGGCTGCTACGAGTGCATCGAGCCGCAGGTGTCCAACGTGTTCAAGCGCGAGACGCTGTCCGGCGAGTTCCTCCAGGTCAACCGCTATCTGGTGGCCGACCTGCGGGAACGCGGGCTGTGGACGCAGGCGACGCGCGACGGGCTGAAGCGCGCCGACGGGTCCGTGCAGCACCTGCCGGGCATCCCCGACGACCTCAAGCTGCTCTACCGCACCGCCTGGGAGCTGCCGCAGAAGGCGCTCATCGACCTGGCCGCCGCCCGCCAGCCGTACGTCGACCAGGGCCAGTCGCTCAACCTGTTCATGGCCGCCCCCACCATCGGCAAGCTCTCGTCGATGTACGCCTACGCGTGGAAGCAGGGTCTGAAGACCACCTACTACCTGCGTTCCCGCCCGGCCACCCGCATCGCGCAGACCACCGTCCAGCCGGCCGCCGCCGTCGAGCAGGTGGCCTGCTCGCTGGAGAACCCCGACGTCTGCGAAGCCTGCCAGTAAGGAGATCCCCTCATGCTTCTCGATCCCGGAATGGACCTCACCCTGCGCCCGATGCGCTACCCGGACTTCTACGAGCGCTACCGGGCCGCCATCCGCAACACCTGGACGGTGGAGGAGGTCGACCTGCACTCCGACGTGGCCGACCTGGCAAAGATGACCGCCCAGGAACGGCACCTGATCAACCGGCTGGTCGCGTTCTTCGCCACCGGTGACTCGATCGTCGCCAACAACCTGGTGCTCAACCTCTACCAGCACGTCAACGCCCCCGAGGCCCGGCTCTACCTGAGCAGGCAGCTGTTCGAGGAGGCGGTGCACGTGCAGTTCTACCTGACGCTGCTCGACACCTACCTGCCCGACCCGGACGAGCGGGTCAAGGCGTTCGCCGCGATCGAGCACATCCCGTCGATCCGCGACAAGGCCGAGTTCTGCTTCCGGTGGATCGACTCCATCGGCGACCTGCGGAGTCTGGAGAACGCGGGCGACCGGCGGCGGTTCCTGCTCAACCTCATCTGCTTCGCCGCCTGCATCGAGGGCCTGTTCTTCTACGGCGCGTTCGCGTACGTGTACTGGTTCCGCTCCCGCGGCCTGCTCAGCGGGCTGGCCACCGGGACGAACTGGGTGTTCCGCGACGAGTCCATGCACATGGAGTTCGCGTTCAGCGTCGTCGACACCGTCCGGGCCGAGGAGCCCGAGCTGTTCGACGAGGAGCTGGGCGAGCAGGTCGGCCGCATGCTGGAGGAGGCGGTCGCCGCCGAGCTGGCCTTCGCCCGCGACCTGTGCGGCGACGGCATGCCCGGGATGTCCGCCGAGCAGATGCGCGCCTACCTGGAGTACGTCGCCGACCAGCGGCTGGTCAGGCTGGGCATGCCCCGCCGCTACGGCACCGAGAACCCGTTCGCCTTCATGGAGCTCCAGGACGTGCAGGAGCTGGCCAACTTCTTCGAACGCCGGGTGTCCGCTTATCAGGTGGCGGTTGAGGGCAATGTGAGTTTTGACGAGAACTTCTGAATCTTCGGGGGGTCGCTCACGTGCAGTTCTCCAGCGCCTGGCTGAACCTGGCCGGCGCGATGATCGGGGCGGTCATCGTCCTGGAGCTGACCCGGCAGGTGCTCCTCAGGGTCGGGCGCAAGTGGACCTTCAGCAGCCGCCTGGTCAAGCACTGCCACTGGCCGGTGGTGACGACCGTCCTGCTGATGACGTTCAACATCATGTTCTACCCGCTGATGATCGGCCCTGAGCCGCAGCAGCGGGCGTTCGGCGAGTCCGTCGAGCGGGTCGTCACGCTGCTCATCATCGGCGCGGCGACCTGGCTGATCATCCAGGCGACGTACGCGTTCACGGACGTCGCCCTGGAGCGCCTGGACCTCGTGGAGGGGGAGCGCAACCGGCGGGCCCGCCGCATGAAGACGCAGATCACGCTGGTGCGCCGGGTCGCCACCGCGACCGTCGTGGTGATCGCGTTCGGCGCGATGCTGTTCACCTTCCCGCAGGTGCGGGCGCTGGGCGCGGGTCTGCTCGCGTCCGCGGGCATCGCCGGCGCGGTCGTCGGCATCGCCGCCCAGCCGACGCTCGGCAACATGCTCGCCGGGCTGCAGCTCGCCTTCAGCGACGCGCTGCGCCTGGACGACGTCGTCGTGGTGCAGGAGGAATGGGGCAGGATCGAGGAGCTCACGCTCACCTACGTCGTGGTGCGGCTGTGGGACGAGCGGCGCCTGGTCCTGCCGGTCTCCTATTTCACGCAGACCCCGTTCGAGAACTGGACCCGGCACGGCAGCCGGGTCCTCGCCGTCGTCTACCTGCGCGTCGACTGGTCGGTGCCGGTCGGGAAGCTGCGTGAGGAGCTCTACCGCTACCTGCAGACCAACCCGCTGTGGGACCAGAAGGACTGGACCCTCCAGGTCACCGACATCCAGCTGAACGGCCTGGTCGAGCTGCGCGCGCTGATGAGCGCCGCGGACTCGGCCTCCGCGTGGGATCTCAAGTGCGACGTGCGCGAGCACCTCATCACGTACGTGCGCGAGAACCATCCCGAGGCCATGCCCCGCTTCCGCGTCGAGTCGCCCGAGACCCGCGCGGACGTCCCCTGGCCCGGCGAGCCCGGTTCGCCGTAAAACCGCTGGCGCTCCGGCCGATCATCGGTCTAGCGTTGACAGCGTCAAGACCGAGGAGAAAGGGGGCGAGCAGTGACCGGCCTGAAGCGCGAACCGCTTCCCCCGTCTCCCGGCGCCTGCCCGGCATCCGGCTGACCCGACCGGGCCGCCGGGGTTCACAGGCGGTTCTTCACCACCCGAGTGTGGGGCAGCTTGGCAGCCCGCCTGCCTTGGGAGCAGGAGCGTCGCAGGTTCGAATCCTGCCACTCGGACACCGGCCCTGAAAGAAGAGGGCCGCGGGCACTGATCTGGACCGGCGGGAGTGGCGACCCCCGGCCGGACACGGCCCTCCGCCCCGGGCACGGCCCACGCCAGCCCGGCCCGGGGCCCACCTCTCAACCCTGCAGCAGTCCGGCCAGCTTCTCCGCCACCTCGTCGGGCGATCCGGAGCCGTCGACCACCAGGTCAGGGTGCTCCGGCGGTTCGTAGGCCTGGCCGAGGCCGGTCATGTTGGGCAGCCTGCCGGCCTTCGCCTGGGCGTACAGGCCCTTCGGGTCCCGGCTCGCGCACACCTCGGGCGGGGTGTCCACCCAGACCTCGGCGAAGTCACCCGGCGGGAACAGGCTCCGCGCCGCCGCCCGGTCCGTCCGGAAGGGCGAGACCAGCGCGACGATCACGATCAGCCCGGCGTCCAGCAGGATGCGGGTCAGCTCGGCGACCCGGCGCACGTTCTCCGCCCGGTCTCCCTGGGTGAACCCGAGGTCTCTGTTGAGTCCGCTGCGGACGTTGTCGCCGTCGAGCACGTACGTGTGCAGCCCCATGCCGTGGAGCCGCCGCTCCAGCGCGTTGGCGATGGTCGACTTCCCGGAGCCCGGCAGACCGGTCAGCCACAGCACCTTGGCCCGCTGCCCCTTCAGCTCCTGCCTGGCGTCGCGGTCGACGGTGAAGGTCTGCCGGACGACGTTGCGGCCGCGCCGCAGCGCGTGCCGGACCATGCCGGCCGCCACCGTCTCCTTGCTGACCCGGTCCACGAGCAGGAAGCTGCCGGTGTCCCGGCACTCCTGGTAACCGTCCAGGCAGAGAGGGGTGTCGGTGGCCAGCTCGACCGTGCCGATGTCGTTGAGGCCGAGGGAGCGCGCGGCGAGCCGCTTGCCGGACACCACTTCCATCCGGCCGCGCACGGCCGTGACCGTGGCGGGCACGGTCCGCGGCCCGGCCAGCATCAGGTAGGAGCGGCCGTGCCGCAGCGGCTCCTCGGCGGTCCAGATCAGGGTGGCGGAGTACGCCGTGGCCGGGGACAGCCCGTCGCCGAGGGCTTCCGGCGTGGTCAGCAGGTCTCCGCGCCGGACGTCGACGTCGTCGGCCAGCGTCACCGTCACCGGGGTGCCGGGGGCGGCCTGGTCGAGGTCGCCGCCGCCGGGGCCGATCAGCCGGTCGATCCTGGACGCGACCCCGCTGCCGGCGACCGCGACGGCGTCGCCCCGCCGGACGGGGGCGCCGATCACCGTGCCCGCGAAACCGCGGAAGTCGTCCGCCCGGATCACGTACTGGACGGGCAGCCGGTAGCCGCCGGCGTCGTCCGCCCGCGACCCCTCGGCCGGCTCCCACTCCGACAGCGCGCCGAGCAGCGTCGGCCCGTCGTACCAGGGCAGGTTCGGCGAGGGCTCGACCACGTTGTCGCCCTGGACGGCGCTGGCCGGGATCACGCTCGCCGCCATGTCGAGGCCGTTCGCCGCCGCCAGGACCTCGCTCGCGAGCTTCTCGAACACCGCCTGGTCGTAGTCCACCGCGTCGAGCTTGTTCGCCACCGCGATGACCGCCCGCACACCCATCAACGCGCAGATCGCCAGGTGTCTGTGGGTCTGCTCGCGGACCCCCTTGGTGGCGTCGACGAGTAACACGGCGACGTCCGCGGTGGACGCCGCGACGGCCATGTTACGGGTGTACTGCTCGTGTCCCGGCGCGTCGGCGATGATCACCCGGCGCCCGGACGGCAGGTCCAGGAAGCGGTGGGCGACGTCGATGGTGATGCCCTGCTCGTGCTCCGCCTCCAGCCCGTCGGTCAGCAGTGAGTAGTCCACCGCTCCCGCCGCGATCGTGGAACCGCCGCGTCTGGTCCGCCGCGCGTAGTCGAGCTGGTCGTCGGTGGCGCCGCCGGTGCCGGCGAGCAGCCGGCCGATGAGGGTGGACTTGCCGTCGTCGACCGAGCCGCACGCGACCACTCGAAGCATGGAGATCATCAGAAGTATCCCTCCGACTTCTTGCTCTCGATGGAGGTGCCGCCCTCACCGTCGATGAGCCGGCCGGCGCGTTCGGACCTGCGGTCGCGTCTCATCTCGTCGATGACCTCGTCGACGGTCGCCGCCTTCGACTCGACCGCCGCGGACAGCGGGTAGCAGCCGAGTGTGCGGAACCGTACGTGGCGCAGTCGCGGCTCTTCGCCGGGCTCCAGCGGTAAGCGTTCGTCGTCCACCATGATCAACGAGCCGTTCCGCTCGACGACCGGGCGGGGTGCGGTGAAGTACAGCGGCACCACGGGGATGTCCTCTCGCTTGATGTAGCGCCAGACGTCCAGCTCCGTCCAGTTCGACAGCGGGAACACCCGCATCGTCTGGCCCTCCGCCAGCTCGGTGTTCGCCCGCCACCAGAACTCCGGACGCTGCGAGCGCGGCTCCCAGCGATGACCGGGCTCACGCAGAGAGAAGATCCTCTCCTTGGCCCGTGACCGCTCCTCGTCGCGTCGCGCGCCGCCGATCGCGGCGTCGAACCCGCCGTCGTCGAGCGCCCGGCGCAGCGTGACGGTCTTCATGATCCGGGTGTACTCGTGAGCGCCGTGGGTGAACGGCGTGGCTCCCTCGGGGTTGGTGTGCACCCGCAGGTCGAGCCCCAGCCGCTCGGCCGTCTCGTCCCGGAAGGCGATCATCTCGCGGAACTTCCAGCCGGTGTCGACGTGCACCACGGGGAACGGCATCCGGCCCGGCGCGAACGCCTTCATCGCCAGGTGCAGCAGCACCGAGGAGTCCTTGCCGATCGAGTACAGCAGCACCGGGCGGCGGAACGCGCCGGCGACCTCGCGCAGCACATGGATCGCCTCGGCTTCGAGCATGTCCAGGACGTCTTCTCCGGCCATGTGCAGACCCTCCGTCGTCGCTGTGCCAGATAGACCGTCTTCGCGGCCGTACGTGTCTATAGTAACCTATAAATAGGTGATATCGGGTTACTCGGTCTCACGCAAGACCCGGACCGGCCGAGCGGAGGAGAGGTCATCAACTTCCCAGGACGCGCGGCCGGAAACGCTACGAACAACCAGATCGGCGGTGTGGCGGATGAACGCTCGTGGCAAGCGGAACGGCTCTTTGACCGTCGAAGAGCTGTCCAAGAAGACCTGGAACGACTTCGAGACGGTTCTCGGCGACAACGGAGGCGCCCGGGGGTGCTGGTGCATGCACTGGCGGCTCTCCATCGCGGAGTGGACGGAAGGAAAGGGCGAAGGGAACAAGAAGGCCATGAGCCGTCTCGCCCAGCGGAAACCGGTGCCGGGCGTCATCGTCTACGACGACGGCGCGCCGGTGGCGTGGTGCTCACTCGGGCCGCGCTCCGCGTTCCCGAGGCTCGAACGCTCGCCGCTCCTGTCGAGCGTCGACGACGAGCCGGTCTGCGCGCTCGCGTGCGTCTTCGTCCACAAGAAGCATCGTGGCTCCGGGCTGCTGCCGGGCATCCTCGAAGCCGTCTGCGCGTACGCGGCGTCCGAGGGTTACACGACCGCGGAGGGATATCCGGTCGAGCCTCCCGAGGGGAAACGCGCGGGCTCGGACACGGCGATGACGGGGATAGCCAGCGCCTTCCTCAAGGCCGGATTCGCCGAGGTGGCTCGCCCGCGCAAGGACCGGCCGATCATGCGGCGGCAGCTCACCTGATCTCTGGGAAGGCGCGCCGGTCAGGGCGTCCGGCCCTGACGGTGGCGGCGCGCCTTCTCCCGGTTCCCGCAGATGCTCATGTTGCACCAGCGGCGGCGTCCGCCCCGCGAGGAATCCAGGAACAACCAGCCGCACCTCCCGCATGCCCTGACGCGGCCGGACGGAAGGGTGAACACCGCGTGGACCGCCAGCAGCGACAGGACGGCCGGAATCGCTCCCGGCGCCGTCCAGTCCGCGGTGAACCGGTCGAGCGCGGCGTCGATCCGCTGAACCTGGTCGGCTCCCACGCCCTTTCCGGCCCGTTCGAGAAGCGCGCCGAAGGGCCCGGCCGGCGCCGCCTCGCCGCGCGCGATCGCGCTGAACACGGCCCACGCTTGTTCCCGGACGGCCTGGACCTCGGGTACGAGATCCTTGGCGGACGCCTCCGGCAAGGGCGGCGTCTCCTCGAACAGCCCGGCGGACGCGCACCACGTCAGGACGTCCGAGGGCGTGTTCAGCAGCTCGCCGTCCTCCGCCGGGTGGTTGCGGTCGAAGACGGTGTTCGTGAGGTCCAGGACCGGGTGGCCGCCGACGAAATGAGCGTCCTGCCAGGGAGACTGGGCCTTGATAGCTAGAGTAACCATTACGTCTAGTTTAAATGGTTACGCGGCCCTTGGCTAGGCGTCAGGCCGGAGCCGTGGCCTCCCCCTGGAAACGCTTCCGGAGAAGGACGGTCGCGACGATCGCCCCCACCGCGAACACGACCGAGCACCAGAGCGCCCAGCGCCAGCCGTCGACGGCTCCGCCGGAGGCCGCGGCGAAGTGGGCCGCCACCGAGGTGACGACTCCCACCCCCACGGCCAGTCCTAGCTGCTGGGAGACGTTGAGCAGCGCGCCGGCCGTGGCCCGCCGCCCCTCCTCGGCGCCGTTCGTGCCGGCGATACTCGTCGTGACCAGGGCGATGATGTGGCCGAACGCGTTCACGGAGGTGCCGATCAGGACGAGGGCGAACCCGTAGCCTTCCGGCAGGCCCACCATGATGAGAATGCCGGCCGTCTCGATGACGATCCCGCACAGGAGGACCCGGTAGAGCCCGAAGCGCTCGACGTACCTGCCCGCGTAGATTCCGACGACGATGGCGATCGCGCCCGAGACCGCGAACGTGAGGCCGGTCTGGAGCGCGCCCAGACCGAGATGCGTCTGCAGATAGAGCGTGAGGACGAAGAGCATTCCCCCGTAGGAGCAGATCAGCAGGACGTTGACCAGGTTGGCCGCGCCGATGGCGGCCGTGCGGAAGATGGAGATCGGCACGAGGGCGTTGTCCTTGCGGGACTCCACCCAGACGAAGAGGGCGACGGCCGGCACCGCGACCGCCGCGCAGGCGAGGATCGGGACCGACGACCAGCCGTACTTCTCCCCTTCGGTGAGGGCGAACACGAACGCGACCATGCCCACGGTCGCCAGGACGACGCCGGTGAGGTCGAGGTGGCGGGACGCGTGCCTGTCCCGGCTCTCCTCAAGATGCGCTCTGGCCAGCAGACCGAACGCCACGACGATGGGCACGTTGATCAGGAAGACGGACCTCCATCCGGCGAACTCGGTGAGGACGCCCCCGAGGACCATGCCCGAGACGAATCCCGCCGACAGCGCCGACCCGTAGATGCCGAGGGCGCGCTCCCGTGGCGGTCCTTCCGGGATGGCCGCCTGGAGCAGCCCCAGACCCGCCGGAGCGATGAACGCGGCGGCGACCCCCTGCAGGGCGCGGCCCGCGATGAGAGCCGCCGGCGACCAGGCGAGGCCCGCCAGCAGCGAGGCGAGCAGGAATCCGGCCAGGCTCCAGATGAACACCTGCTTTCTTCCGTACAGATCGGCGATCCTCCCCCCGAGAAGGAGGAAGCCGCAGAAGGCGAGCGGATAGGCGGAAAGAACCCACGCGACGCCTCCACCGGAGGAGAAGTCCATGGATTCTCGGATGCTCGGAGCCGCGACATTGATGATCGAATAGTCGAGGGCGACCAGGAACTGGGTGCCGCAGATGACCGTGAGCTGCCAGAGATGCCGGGACCGGAAGGTGCTCTCATCCCTTCCGGCCGTGCGCGCCGATGCTTCCTTCATGGCGTATCCCCTCTGCTTCTGTCGACTGCGGGTCCGGATGTCTCCGCTGCGGTCCCGGCGCGTGGGCGCGGTGCTCCGCGTGGCGGCGACCGCCGTGCGGATGGGCGTCCGCGAGCGTGCCGGGGCCGAGGAACATGCGGTGGAGATGCGTCACGGCGTTGAGCACGTCGTGCTCGGCGCAGGTGATGGAGATGCGCCGGGCGCGGACGATCACGTCCGTCACGGTGACGCCGCGGGCCTTGAGCGCGTCCACGAGGAGCCGCACCTGCGGATGGTGGGCACAGAAACCGCAGCCCACCAGCGACACCTTCGCCATGGGGCCGGACCAGTGGCATCCGGTGAAGGCGTCGGCCGCGCGCAGGCCGGCGAGCGCCTCGTCCACCTTGTCCCGGTCGGCGGCGTTCACGATGAACCCCAGCGAACCGGCGGAGGCGTCGGCGGCCGGCTGGCCGAGCATGTCCACCGGCGGCATCGGATCGGCCAGCGCGGCGGCGATCGTGGTCAGGGCGCCGGGGTCGACCCCGTCGAGCCGGCAGCGGAGCTGACCGGTCCGGTGCGCCACGCCGACGGCGGTGAACCGCTCCCCGTCGAGCGGGGCGGCCGAGCGGAAGCCGGTCACCCAGGTGCCGGCGGCCTCGGTCGTGCTGGAGCGGACGTGCACGGGAACGCGATGGGCGCCGGCGTACTCCACGCTGGGATGCGCGAGCACCGTGGCGCCGCAGGCGGCCAGCTCGGCCATGTCCTCGTAGAAGAGGCGGTCCACCTTGCGGGCGTCGGCGACGTGTCGCGGGTCGGCGGTGAACACGCCCTCGACGTCGGTGAAGATCTCGCACACCCTGGCCCGTAACGCCGCCGCCAGGGCGACGGCGGTGGTGTCGGAGCCGCCCCGGCTCAGGGTGGTGAGCTCGCCGTTGTCGGCGGACAGGCCCTGGAAGCCGGAGACGACGGGGACGTGGCCGTCCTGGACGCACTCGCGGATGCGTACGGGATCGACGTTGACGATACGCGCGCGGCCGTGCACTCCGTCGGTGATGATGCCGCAGTCGTGCGCGCTGAACGAGCGGGCGGGCACGCCCAGCTCGTGCAGCGCTATGGCGAGCGCGGCGGCGGAGGCCTGTTCACCGGTACTGAGCAGGAGGTCCAGCTCCCGGGCGTGCGGCGTGTCGGTGAGGTCCCGGGCCAGCTCGATCATGGAGTTGGTGGTGCGGCCCATCGCGGAGACCACGGCGACCACGGACCCGTCCGCGGCGGCGATGCGCCGCGCCACGCGACGGATCTTGCCCGCGTCACCCAGTGATGTTCCGCCGTACTTCTGTATCACCAGGTCCATTGGTTTCCTCTTCCTGCGCCACGACGATCGTCATCGCGTCTCCCGGCTTTCGCGTCGCAACTGGTCCGGTGTGCCGAGGCGGACCGATTCGGCCGCGGCCCGCCGGTAGTACAGCTGGGCGTCGTCGTCGGACCGCATGCCCGCGGCGCCGTGGACCTGCATGGTCCGCGTCGTGACGGTGCGGGCCAGGTCCGACGCCGCCGCGAGGTCGGCCGCCGCGTGCGCCGCCGCGTCGCGGTCGTGCACCAGCAGGCGCGTCGCGTCGATGTGCATCGACAGCTCGGCCAGCCGGAACGCCAGGCCCTGGAACTTGCCGATGGGCTGGCCGAACTGGCGGCGGGTCTTCGCGTAGCCGACGGCGTGGTCGAGCGCCGCCTGGGCCAGACCCACCAGGTACGCGGCCTGGCGCACCCGTGCGCCGGCCAGCGCCGCCTCCCACCGGGTGGGGTCGGCCCACGCGGTCACGGGGCCGCCGTCGAAGACGACCTCGTACGCCTCGCCCCGGCCCGTCTCCTCGTACCGGCGCGTCGTGATGGCGGGATGGCCGGCGGGCACGAGCGCCAGGCGCGGTCCGGCGCCGCCCAGGAGGAAGTGGTCCACCTCCGCGGCGAACCCGACGAAGGTCCGCCGCGCGGAGACCACACCGTCCTGCTCGGACAGCGGCTCGTCCGCCACCGCCAGCGCCACCGGGGACCGGCCGATGTGGTCGTCCCCGAGCAGTTCCCGCGCGGTGAGCGTGTCGAGCAGCGGGCCCTGGTACAGCACGGACCCGAGGAGCTCGGCCAGCCGCACGGCGTCGGGGCCGGACGCGTCGAGCGCGCCGAGCTCGGCCAGCCCCTGCCACACCATCGCGCGGGTCTCCCGGCTGTCGTCGTCGTCCCAGCCCTCCGCGCGCGGCCGGTCGGCCATCCGCCGCACCAGCGGGGCCAGTTCCTCGTCGAAGAAGTCGGCGATCATCGTGGTCATGACGGCAACCCCAGTTTCGATGTGGCGACGAAGAAGAGCATGATCTCCGAGGAACCCTGGGCGAGCGTGAGCCCCGGCGCCTCCCGGAACGCGGCGTCCAGGACGCCGTCGGCGATCGCGTCGGGATCGCGTGCGTCCAGCAGCGCCCGCGGCCCGAGGATCTCGACCGCCGCCACCGACACCTCCTTGGCCGTCTCCGACGTGTACCATTTCGCGGTCGCCGAGTGGACCTCGTCGGGCCGGCCCTCGTGCAGGTTGGCCACGCACCGCCAGGCCAGGAGCCGGGCCGCGCGCACCCGCGTGTCCAGCTCGACGAGCCGCTGCTCGCACCCCGGCGGGGCGTGCTCGCGCAGCGCGGCCAGCGTGCGTTCCGCCTTGGCGGAGTGGTCGAGCCCGGTGCGCTCCAGCGGGAGCACCTTGCCCAGCACCTGCCAGCCGTCGTCGGCCTCGCCGAGCACGTCCTCGGGCCCGATCTGGATCCCGTCGAGCGTCACCAGGTCGAAGCGTTCCTCGGACAGGTTCCACACCGGCTCGATGACCACGCCCATGGACTGCAGCGGCACCAGGAACAGCGTGATCCCGGCGAAGTTCACCGGCCCGGTCGACGTGCGGGCCGCGCACAGCGCGAAGTCACTGTGCTGCGCCTTCATGTTGTAGATCTTCCGGCCGTGCAGGCGCCAGCCGTCGCCGTCGGGTTCGGCGCGCGTGGTCAGCGACGCCAGGTCGGACCCGATGTCCGGCTCGCTGAAGAGCACGTTGGCCGTGATCTCGCCGCGTGCGAGTCCCGGCAGGAACCGCTCCTTCTGCTCCTCGGTGCCGAACAGGTGGATGGCGTTCCCGACGATGTCGACGCCCAGCGAGTGCACGTTGTCGGGCACGCCGTGGCGGATCATCTCCTCGGTGAGGATCGCCTTCTCCACGATCGTGGCGTCCGCTCCGCCGTAGCGCTCGGGCCAGTTGATCGCGAGCCAGCCGAGCTTGCCCAGCCGCCGATGCACGTCGAGCAGGCCGGTCTCCTGCCCGTACGGCGTCCGCCGGGACCGCGCGATCTCCGCGCGCACCTCGTCCTCGCACAGGAGCTTGCAGACTTCTTCCCGGAAGTTGTCCTGTTCCGGCGTGAAGGCCGGGATCATCGGACACTCACCTCGCTCAATCTGTGGCGCATGGCCTCCGCCAGCGCCTCGATGTGTGGGGGCCGGAGCATGGTGTAGTGGTCGCCCGGCACCACCTGGATCTCGTCGGCGTAGGGCCGCCACCGGCTGAGCTTCTCGCCCTCGGACTTCTCGGCGCACAGCAGTACGACCCTGCTGCCCACCCGCGACGGACGGAACGTCAGGAGCGCGCGCACGTTCGCGGCGAACACCGGGAACCGCTCGGCCAGCTCGGCCTCGCCCGGTTCGGCGCCCATGGCCGCGACGTCGGAGGCGAACCACGCGCTCAGCTCGTCGTCGCCGGGACGGGACGGCGCGTCCGGGACGGCGGTGTCGAGCACGAACGTCAGCGCGACGTCGCCGTCCTGGCGTGCCATCTCCAGCGCCACCGCGCCGCCGACCGACCAGCCGCCCACGTGCAGCGGCCCGTCGGGCCGGGCCTCGCGGACCGCGGCCAGATAGGTGGCCGCGAGGTCCGCGAGCGAGCGTTCCCCGATCGCGCCGCCGTGCAGGCTGGGGTCCTCCAGGGCGCAGACCTGGCGGCCGTCGCCGAGGAGCCCGGCCAGCGCGACGTAGGGGGCCACCGATCCGCCGGCCGCGTGCACCAGGAACAGCGGCGGCTCGGTGCCCGCCGGGCCGAGCGGCACAAGCGGGGACACCGTCCGGCCGGAGGGCCGCGGCCGCCCTTCCGGCGGCGCGGCCTCCTGCCGGGCGAGGGCCTCCTCCCGCCGGCGCCGCAGCCGCAGGTCCAGCAGCGCGCGCCGTTTCTCCGCCAGGGCGGAGGGGTGCGACCCGGCCATCAGCTCGACTCCTTCAGCAGCCGATCGACCTCCTCTTCGGGCAGATCGGCGACCTGCGCCTCCAGCTTCGCCACCTCGTCCTCGCCCAGCAGCGCGTGCTGCGCGTCGTCGATCTGGGCGGCGAACTGGCTGAGCAGCGGGTAGCTGAACAGCCGCCGCGGGTCGAGCGTCACCTGGAAGGCGTCGCGCACCCGCGAGATCATCTGGGTCACCTGCAGGGAGTTGCCGCCGAGCAGGAAGAAGTTGTCCTGCGCGCCGACGCTGCCGGGGTCGAGGCTCAGCAGGCTCTGCCAGATCTCGGCCACCCTGCGCTGCGTCTCGGTGGTCAGCTCGGCCTGACCGGCGCCGCCGTCGGGGCGGGGGTCGGGCAGCTTCCCGTGGTCCACCTTCCCGGTCGAGGTCAGCGGGAGCTGGTCCAGCCGCACGTAGTCGGTGGGCACCATGTGCAGCGGCAGCCGCCCGCTCAGGAACTCGCGCAGCTCGTCCGGCTCGACGTCGCCGACCACGTACGCGGCCAGCCAGGCCGAGGGCGTGCCCGCGTCGCGTACGGTCACGACGCACTGCCGCACGCCGTCGAAGCTCTCGATGGCGTGCTCGATCTCGCCCAGCTCCACGCGCAGCCCGCGCAGCTTCACCTGGCGGTCGACCCGGCCCAGGAACTCCAGGTTGCCGTCACCGTTCCAGCGCACCAGGTCGCCGGTGGCGTACATGCGCTCGCCCGGGGTGGTGGCGAACGGGTCGGGCAGGAACTTCTCGGCGGTCTGGTCGGGCCGGCCGAGGTAGCCGACGGCCAGCCCGGCGCCCGCCATGTAGAGCTCCCCGGGCACGCCGACCGGCACCGGCCGCAGGCCCTTGTCCAGGACGTAGGCCCGCTGGTTGGCCATCGCCCGCCCGATGGGCGGCGTCCCTTCCAGCGGCTCCGGCGGGCACAGGTAGTCCACGCAGGTCACCGTGACCTCGGTCGGCCCGTAGCCGTTGTGGAACTCGCGTCCCGGCTTGCTCCACCGGTTGACCAGGTCGGGGCCGAACGGCTCCATGCCGATGAAGCACACCCGCAGGTCGTCCAGCTCGGACGGGTCGAGCAGCCCCAGGACGGCGGGCGGGATGTCCACCATCGTCACCCGCTCGCGGGCCAGCAGCCCCTGCAGCGCCTCCGGGTCGAGCAGTTCGGAGCGCGGCGCGCCCACGATGGTCCCGCCGGCGGTCAGCGTCGAGAACACGTCCGACACGCTCACGTCGAAGGCAGGGTTGGAGAACTGCAGGATCCGGTCGTCCGGCGTCACCGAGAACATCCGCTGGAAGGTGGTGCAGAAGTTCACCACCGCCCGGTGGGGGACCATGACCCCCTTGGGGGTGCCGGTCGAGCCCGAGGTGTAGATGACGTACGCCGTGTCCTCCTGCGCCACCTGCACGGAAGGCGGCGAAACCGGCCGTCCGTCGAGCGTGTCGGAGTCCAGCAGGATCCGTTCCACCTCAGCGGGCAGGCGGTCGGCGAGATCCGAGGTCGTCACCACCGCGGCCACGTCGGCGTCGCCGAGCTGGTAGGCCAGCCGCTCCGCCGGGTACTGCGGGTCGAGCGGCAGCCACGCCCCGCCCGCCTTGAGCACGCCGAGTTCGGCGGCCGGCAGGTCGAAGCCGCGTTCGAGCAGCACGCCGACCACGCGCCCCGGCGTCACCTTGAACTCCTCGACCAGCGCGTGCGCCAGCCTGCTGGACCGCTCGTCCAGCTGCGCGTAGGTCAGGTCCTCGCCCGCGAAACGCATCGCGACCGCGTCGGGCGCCTCGGCCACGCGCGCCGCGAACAGCTCGTGCAGCAGGCGCTCGTCGCGCTCACCTGGCTCGGGGTTCCACGCGGTGAGCACGCGCAGGTACTCGCTGTCGGGCATGATGTCCAGCGAGCTCGCCCGGGCGTCCGGCCGGGACAGCGCGTCGGCCATGACCGTGCTGAAGTGCTCCACCAGCTGCTCGATGCGCTCGTGGTCGAACAGCTCGGAGGAGTACTCGATCCACACGCCCAGGCCGCCGTCCGGCAGGTCGTTGATCTGGAACGTGATGTCGAACCGGGTCGTCTCCGGCTGCGGGGTCAGCATCTCGACCTCGACGCCGGGCAGGCGCCAGCGCGCGATCATCGGCTCGGGCAGCAGCGTGAACAGGTGGGCGACCAGCGGGTTCCGCCCCGGCAGCCGCTCCGGCTTGAGCTCCTCCACCAGGCGGCCGAACGGCACGTCCTGGTTGGCCATCGCCTCCAGGATGTTGTCGTTGGCGGCGTGCACCAGGTCGCGGAACACCGGATCGCCCTCCAGGTTCCCGCGGACCACCACCGTGTTGGCGAAGAACCCCATCATGGGCTCGACTTCCGAGCGGGTCCGCCCGGAGAGTACCGACCCGAGCGCGATGTCCTGCTGACCGGTGTAGCGGTTCAGCAGCACCTGGTAGCCGGCCATCGTCAGGGCGAGCAGGGAGACCCCCTCGGCCTGGGCCATGTCGCGGATCTTCCGTGCCAGGTCGTCGGGCAGGCGGGTCTCGTGGATGCGGCCGGCCCCGGTGGGCGCCGACGGGCGCTGCCGGTCGGTGCGCCACTCCAGCGGTTCCATGCCGTCCACCGCGGAGTGCCAGTAGTCGATCTGCTTGGCCGGTCCGTCGCTGAGCAGCCAGAGCCGCTGCCAGGCCGCGAAGTCGGCGGGCTGGAGGGTCAGCTCGGGGAACTCCGAGCCGTCCGGATCGGTGTAGCGGGCCGTCAGCTCCTCGGCGAACTGCCGCGAGGACCATCCGTCGATGACGATGTGATGCCAGACGATGGACAGCACGTGCTCCTCGGGGCCCAGCCGCAGCAGGGCGAACCTGTACGGCGGGTGGTTGCGCAGGTCGAACTCCTCGCGCACCTGCCCGTCGATCCAGTCCTGGACGGACTCCTCGGTCCCGTCGGTCACCGGCAGGTCCCACGTCTCGGGCGGCGGATCGACCGTCTGGAAGGGCACGCCGTGCTCGTCGCCGAACCGGGTGCGCAGGCTCTCGTGCCGCGTGACGATGCCGCGCAGCGCCTTGGAGAGGGCGGGCACGTCGAGCGGCCCGCGCAGGCGCATCGCGAACGGCACGTTGTACACCGGTGCGCCCGCGACCATCTGGTGCAGGAACCACAGGAACCGCTGCTGCTCGGCGATGGCCATCTTGCCCGTACGCGGGACGGGGACGATCCGCTCCCGCTCGGCCTTCTCCGCCACGCGCTGGCGGACCTTCCTCTCCAGCAGGGCGCGTCTGATGTCGGCTGCGTCACGCTTGTCGGGTGTGGACATGATCTCGTTCTCCTCCTTCACCGTCGCACGCTCATCGGGCGCAGGTCGGTCCACACCCGCGCGATGTGTGCAAGGCAGTCGCTCTTGCTTCCCTCCGCACCGGCCTCGGTCCAGCCGGCCGGAATCTCCCGGCCCGCGGGCCAGATCGAGTACTGCTCCTCGTGGTTGATCACCACGACGAATCTCTCTTCCATGACGCTCACCTTTCTTGTGGTACGAAGGCGTGAATGCCGGTCAGTTCACCGAGGTAGCGGTCGAGCGTCCTGAGCCCGTCCGTCTCCGGCCTGGCCAGCGAGGTCGCGTGGCGGCTGAACCGCCGGGTGTCGAAGTGCCGGGAGCCGTCGGTGAACATCCGGTCGAACTCGGCCGGTGCCGCGTCCTGGTCGGCGACCGGGGGCGGCAGCAGCAGGAGCAGCCCGGCGAGCCGCTCGTCGGTCTCGGCGATGGCCTCCAGGCGGTCGCGGAACCGGGGGTAGCCGGCCCGGTCGAGCGCGGACCGTTCGGCGAGCACGCCGAACGCCTCGGCGAAGCGCAGCCTGGCCGGCCACAGTACGTGCATGGCGCCGTCGGGCACCTCGATGTCACCGGTCGCGGCGCGGGCCACGAACTCGGCGACCACGTCGACGGGCGTCACGTCGATCTCGGCCCCGGTCGGGAACACGCATCCGGTGCGCGCGCACGCGTACAACAGGTTGTGCGCCAGCGAGTCCGGGTTGGCCACGCCGGTCGCGCGGTGCGGCCAGACCTCGCCGAGGCGGTACACCACGGATCTGACGCCCTGCCGGTGCGCGTCGGCGAGCAGGGACTCGGCGACGTACTTCGATCGGTTGTAGCCGTCCGCGGCGACCTCCTCCGTCGCCGGGAGCCGGTCCTCGGTGACGGGCGGCGCGTCCGGCCCGGCGGGCGGGAAGATGCTCAAGGTCGACAGGGTGTGCACGCGCGCGCCGCCCGAGGCGAGTTTGATGATCTCCTGTACGCCGAGCACGTTGGCGGGGCGGTGGTCCAGATAGCCGGACAGGAAGTTCACCGCGCCCGCGGCGTTGACGACGCCGGACACCGTGGAGGCGATCGCGTCGAACCGCCGCTGCGGCAGGCCGAGCAGCTCGCTGCCCAGGTCGCTGGGGATCACCTCGACCCGTCCGGTCTTGAGCGCCGTGGGCAGCAGCTGCCAGGCGGACGTCAGCCCGTACTGTTCGAGGACCTCGGTCAGCCGCCGGGCGCCGTCGGCGGGGTCGGCGCACCGCACCAGGCAGATCAGCCCGGCGTTGGAGCGCGTCAGCAGCTCGGCCAGGACGTGTGCCCCGACGAAGCCGGTCGCGCCCGTGAGCAGCAGGGTCTGCGGCGGGCTCCAGGCCAGGTCGTGCCGGATGTAGGCGAGCTCGGCGCAGTCGTCGTCGACGCCCTGGGTGAGCCGCGCCGCCTGCGCGCGCACGGTCGAGGCGACGAGCAGGTCCCGGGGCGGCACCGGCTTCCCCAGCCGTTCGCTGATCGCGGCGGTGAGCCGGTAGGCGAGCAGCGAGGTGCCCCCGTAGTCGGAGAACGGCACGACCACCGAGACCTGCTCCAGGTCGAGCACGTCGCGCCAGGCCGAGCAGACCAGCTCCTCCATCGGGTCGGCCGGCGGCTCGACAGGCTCCGCCGGGCCTTCCTGCGTCGCGGTCTGGGCCACGATGAGGGCGGCCAGCGCCTTGCGGTCCGCTTTGCCGTTGTGGTTGAGGGGGAGCGCGTCGAGCACCACGATCCGGTGCGGCACCTGCTCGGCCGGCAGCTTCTCCGCCGCGTACCCGCGAAGCAGCTCCGGCGACGGCGGGTCGTCCGGCGAGCGCGGCGTGACGCAGCAGACGAGCGTGGACTCGGGCGCCTCGCCGAGCACGATCGCCACCGCGTTGCCCACGAGCGGATGGTCGGCCACGGCCGAGGCGACATCGCCCAGCTCGACGCGCACCCCGCCGAGCTTCACCTGTTCGTCGCGCCGGCCGATGAAGTACATCAGGCCGTCCTCGTCGACCCGTGCCAGATCGCCGGTCCGATAGAGCTTCTCACCCGGGATCTGGGGGAACGGGTTGGCCACGAGCACCCGCGCGGTGCGCTCGGGATCGTTGAGGTAGCCCGCTCCGACGCACTCGCCGCCGAGATACATCTCGCCGGGAGTGTTCACCGGGACGGGCTTGAGGTCGTCGTCGAGCAGGATCGCGGCGGTGTTGTCGATGGGCCGCCCGAGGGGGATCCGGTCGGCGTCGGCGTCCGTGACGTCGTGGAACACCGACCCGATCGAGCACTCCGTCGGCCCGAACGTGTTGGTGACCTCCAGCCCCGGCAGCAGCGCGCGCAGCCGGTGCACCACGCCGGCGCCCGCCGCCTCCCCGCCGATCAGCATGCGCCGCAGGCTCGACGTCGCCTCGCGCAGGTCCTCGCGCACCTCCAGCAGCGACACGAACGCCTCCAGCACGGACGGCACGAAGTCGGTCATCGTGACGCCGTAGCGGCCGATGGTCGTGGCCGTCTCCTCAAGGTCGAGGATGCCGTCGCGGTGCGGCAGCACGACCTGCCCGCCCGACACCAGCGGCCACAACACCTGCCACATCGAGGAGTCGAACGTGGACCGGCTGTTCTGCAGCGTCACGTGATCGGCCCCGTCACCGAACCGGCGCGACATGGTGGTCAGCCTGTTGACCAGGCCGCGGTGGTGGTTGAGCGCGCACTTGGGCGCGCCGGTCGAGCCGGAGGTGTAGAACCCGTAGATCAGGTCTTCCGGCCCCGGCGCGCGGCCGGCCGGCGGCGGTTTCCGGTCGGCCGGACCGGGTGGCTCCGCGCAGTCGACGATCACCGTCGGGAGGGCCTGCTCCAGTTCGCCGATGATGCCCGCGGTCGCCGGCGACACCACGACGACGGGCGGCGACAACTCGGCCACGATCGCGCGGAGACGGTCGACCGGCCAGGCCGGATCAAGCGGTACGAACGCCGATCCTGTCTTCATCACCCCGAAGAGCGAGATCGGGAATTCGGGCCCGTCCGCTATCAACACGGGTATCAATTGTCCGGCCCGGACACCGCCGCTGATCAGTCGATCGGCCGTCACATTGGCCCAGGCGTCGAGGTCGGCATAACTCACCGTGATGTCCCGATAGCGGATCGCGGGACGGTCCGGCGCGTTCTCCTTTTGTGCGTGGAACAGATCGAGGACGGTGCTCCGCCGGGGGAAATCGTGGTGCGGCCCAAGGAATAAGTGAATGGCGGCCAGATGGTGTTCGTCTGGATTCTCATGCGGTTGGCGTGTCATCGTGCTCCCGATGTTCTCGACGGCAACAGATCGTCGTTTCAGGCAGATCGGTGACCATTCGGATTTGTGGTTTCCGGACAGCGGAAACCGGTCCTTCGGCAGGCATGGCGAGGGTACTGGTGAGATTCGGAGTTTTCGGCGGCCGGGTACGGGCGCCGGAAATCCACAGAATTGCCCGCGGGCATGAGCGGCCCGCCGGATATCGCGAGCCCGGCCGATCAAGCGGGTGGTGCCTTCGGGCGTGCGCTGACCACGTGTTTCCTCCTTTCGTCAGACGACCGGAGTGCCGCACGTTCGAACCGAAGTAACCGATATCAGTTGGATTACAAGTTACTCACATCTTGGAACATGAGACCGGGATGCGCAACCCGGGTGTCGCCGCCGCGGGCCAGGATGCCGGTGTGTGAGGCGGTATGGCCTGCGGGAACGAGAATGTGCCGCGGACTGAAATCGGTGTGGAGCGACGACCGGGCCGGCCGGACGCCGTGCGGCGCCGGGCACGCCGGACAGGCACGGCCTGGGGGAAGTCGCGAAGAGCATATTCGGCATTACCCGAGGCGGCGCGCGCCAATCTGCGGTCGCGCTGTTTTGTGACAATCTGCCGAAGAGCGAAAAATGATCAGCGGACGTCCGCGAAATGATCGTCTCCTGTCAATGACCAGGTAAGCGCACATCCCGGCCCGAAGAATGAGGCCGGAAGCGAGCCGCAGCAGAACGCCTTGACGGCGCTGAAAATCGACAAGGGCCGGACAGTTCACGTCCGCGATCCCGGGCGCTCCGGACGTGAAGGTCCCGAATCCATGGGTAGGGTCGGTGACGGTCGGCCCATTCAGCGCCGGCATCGCGCCCCATCTGTCGACGTAAGGGGGAGTCGTGCGGCAAACCGGCGACAACGCACCTGTCGGATTATTCCAATCGGGAGGACTTTCCTCCCTGGCCGTCGGGGTCTGGCTTCGTGAACTGCCGACGCCGGCGAGGCACTATATCGCCGACATCGGCCAGGCGGATCCTCCGGAATTGGACGCGCTCGCTTCTTCGGTGCGACGATTCGGGGACGAATCCGTGGTCGTGGATCTACGGCCGTCCATCGCCGCCGTGGCGTCGGATCTCCTGCGGTACCGCGCCCGCCACGACGGCGGCTACTGGAACACGACCGGCGCGGCGCGCTTCGTGCTCGTCAGCGGGCTCGCGCCGCTGATGCGGGCCGACGGATGCGGGGCACTCGCGCACGGCTGTGTCGGCGGGGGCAACGACCAGCGCCGCTTCGCTCGTTACGGCGCCCACCTCGCGCCGGACCTGCCGGTCGTCGAGCCGTGGACCGATCCGCGGGCGCTCGAACGGTTCCCCGGCCGCGAGACCATGCTCGCGGCCGTCGCCGAGCACGGGCTGAGCCTCGACCCGGGCAGCGGCGCCGAACGGTCCACCGATGCCAGCCTCGCCGGCGTCTCGCACGAGTCGGCGGAGCTGGAGGACCTCGAAACGCCGGTCACCCGGCTCGACCCCCGGTGGAGTGAGTGGCCCGAGCAGGCCACGGCCGAGCCTGAGACCGTCACGGTCCTCTTCCGCGAAGGACGGGTCGCCGACCTCGACGGGAGCGGGCCCGACCCGGTCGAGTGGATGAAGCGCGCCAACGACCTCGGCGCGCGGCACGGGGTCTGGCTGCGCGACGTGGTCGAGCGGCGCATCATCGGCACGGTCTGCCGGGGCGTCTACGAGGCGCCCGGCCTGGAGCTGCTCGACCGCGCGTGGACCCGCGTCCTGCAGGCGAGCCTCGACGGGGCGAGCCGCGAGCTCTACGACCGGCTGTCCGCCGTCCTGGGCTCGGCGATGTACGAGGCGCGGTGGCTCGAACCCGCCGCGCGGGCGGCGCGGGAGGCGATGGACCGGCTCGTCGGCGAGATCGACGGCAGCGTGACCCTGTCCGTCCACCGGGGCGTCGTCCGGGTCGAGCGGATGAAGGTCGCCGGCCCCGTGGTGCGGCAGACCCGGTTCGGCTCCGGCGGGAACCGCTGGAGCTAGACGGCAAGAGAAGGCTTACAGACAAGGAAGGAGCAGGTGATGCGTGAGCGTCGATTCGGCCGGCTCGGCTGGAAGGTCAGCGAGGTCGGCTACGGAATGTGGGGGATAGCGGGCGGCGAGGGCGGCTGGACGGGCGCCGACGACCGGACCGGCGACACCGCGCTGGACGAGGCCGTGCGGCTCGGGTGCACCTTCTTCGACACCGCCTGGATCTACGGCCGGGGACACAGCGAGAGGATGCTCGGGCGGCTGGTCGAACGGCACCCGGAACGCCGCCTCCACCTGGCCACCAAGCCGCCGCCCATGGACCGCGCCTGGCCGTCCACCCGCGACTCCAAACTGTCCGAGGTCTACCCGCCCGATCACCTGTGGGAGTACCTGCACCGGAGCCTCGAAGGGCTGGGCACGCCGTCCGTCGACCTGTTCCAGTTCCACGTCTGGGAGGACGCCTGGGCGCACGACGCGGCCTGGCAGGACGCGATCATCGAGATGAAGGAACGCGGGCTCATCAGAGGCGTCGGGATCAGCGTCAACCGCTGGGAGCCCTGGAACGTCCTGGAGACCCTGCGCACCGGGCTGATCGACACGGTGCAGGTCATCTACAACATCTTCGACCAGGCCCCCGAGGACGAGCTGTTCCCGGCATGCCGGGAGCTGGACGTCGCGGTGATCGCCCGGGTGCCCTTCGACGAGGGCACCCTCACCGGCACCCTCACCCGCGACTCCCGCTGGCCCGAAGGCGACTGGCGCAACACGTACTTCGTCCCCGAGAACCTCGTCCCGAGCGTGGAGCGCGCCGAACGGCTGGCGCGGATCGTGCCCGAGGACATGACCATGCCCGAACTCGCGCTCCGCTTCATCCTCCAGAACCCCGACGTCGCCACCGTCATCCCCGGCATGCGCAAACTCACGCACGTACGCGCCAACATCGCCACCAGCGACGCCGAACCGCTGAGCGAGGAGCTGATGGCGCGGTTGCGCGGATTCCGCTGGGACCGCCGGCCCACGGAGTGGTCGCAATGAGCGCCGCGCGCAAGCCCATCCTGCTGTGGGCCGTGCCCCGATCGCGATCCACGGCGTTCCTGCGCGTCATGATCGAGCGCGGCGATCTGGAGGTGGCCCACGAGCCGTTCTCGTACCTCCAGGCGGACGGCCACGTCGAGTTCGCCGGCAGGCGGGTCACCTCGCCGATCGAGATGCTCGACCTGATGCTCGACGTCAGCGCCGGCGAGCGCCGGGTGTTCGCCAAGGAGACCTCCGACTACACCTACACGCCGCTGCTCGAGGACAAGCGCCTGTTCAGCGACGTCGTCAACACGTTCATGATCCGGGAGCCGCGGGCCGCGATCTCCTCGCACTACGCCATGAACCCCGGGGCCACCCTGGACGAGTACGGCTTCGAGTACCTGCACACCATCTTCGACGCCGTGCGGTCGGCCACCGGCGAGATCCCGCTGGTGATCGACGGCGACGACCTCGTGGCCGATCCGGAGCCGACGGTCCGGGCGTACTGCGAGCGGGTCGGGCTCGACTTCAAGCCCGAGGCGATGCGCTGGGAACCCGGTCGACGGGACAACTGGCGGCGCACCGACCAGTGGCACGCGGAGGTGGCCGAGAGCAGCGGCCTGGTGGCCGGGAAGGCGCCCGAGCGACGTGAGACGCCCGACACGAACGAGCACCTGCGCCGGGTCGCCGAGCACCACCAGCCGTTCTACGACGCGCTCGCCCGCCACCGCCTCGCCGGTTGACGCAGATCCTCGTCGCGTTCGCGGTCGTCGAGCCCGGCTCCGCCGTGAAACCGCTGGCGCCCGGACCGATCAGCTGGCGAGGCCGCTGTCCGGCCGAAGAAGAGCGGGAATCGAATTCCTGAAGGTCGTTGCAGCCTGACCTTAATAGGTGTTTTACGTTAACACAGAAAGTCCGACTCCTCCAAAAAGATATTCTTGTTGATGGGTGAATGATGTTGTACTCTCCTGAAGAGATCAATTCAAAACGATCGACTCTGATGGAGTGGCCGTGGCAGTTCATGAGCCCCCGCAGCGCAACCGCCGGTTGACTCGTCGCTTCTTCACCCGGGCCATGGGCGCCAGCGCGCTGGCCGCCGCCACGACCGTCGCCACTCAGGCGCGGCCCGCTTCCGCACAGGCCATCTGTGAATACCTGTGCTGCCGCCTGGTCTACTGCCCGACCTTCCCCTACAGCACGTGCGCGAACAACGCGTACTACATTTGGGGCTGCTATTCGGGGGCGTCCTTCTGTCAATGCTGTGAGGCCTCCGGAAGGGCCTCCATCAGCTGCTATCCCTGAGCAACGGACGGACGATCCGGAGGCCCGCAATGTCGATCACCCCGACGAATCACGGCTACGCCTACATCTTCGAGAACGAAGGCTCGGTGAACGTGGCGGTATGCGCGCGCATCGAGGACGAGAAGCCTGTCGACGTCATCGCCATTCATTTCCGTACCAAGCAGATCAAGGTCGATACGGCCGTTCAGCTGACCGGGGAGAAGGGCGCCCGCTACTCGACCGCGCCCGTCGCCGTCTACGGCGAGGACCACGTGGTCCACCTCCGCAAGGTAGCCGTGGGCGAAGGGCTGACCGCGGCCGGGCTCCGGTCGTAGCCGGCGATGGGGGTGCTGCCTGCCGTCCTCAGCGCGCTGCTCGCAGCGGCCCTGCTCAGCTCGGGCGCCGGCAAGCTGGTCAGCCCGCACGGTCTGGCCGAGGCTCTCGGTGAGCTGACCGGCGCACGGAGACCGCCGCCTGTGGCCCTGGTCCGGGCGGTCGCCGCCGCGGAGATCGCGCTGGCCGTCCTGGCCGTGTTCGGCCAGGAGCACCTGCTCACCTTGCTGCTGGCGGCCCTGCTGGGAACGGGATTCGCGGTGGTGGGGGTCCTGGGACGGCTGCGGGCGAGCTCACTGCCCTGCGGCTGTTTCGGCCGGAGCGGTTCGCGGTCGTTCGGGGCCTGGAACGTGCTGGCCGGCGCCGCGATCCTGGCCTGGGCCTTGGTGCCGGCGCTGCGTGAGACCGCCTACGATCAGGCTGTCCTGCTGCTCGCGCTGAACACGGCGCTGTTCGTCCCCGTCTGGGCGAACCGCCGCCATCTGATCGTCTTCGTGAGAGGGACCATGGCGCGCGAACGGACCGAAACATGATCACGGCACTGATGGTCACCCTGCTCGTGCTGCTCAGCCTGGCGGTCGTGATCCTCTTCGCGATGCTGGGCGAGCTCAACGCGCGGATCTCCGAGTCGTCCGCGGGCGGCGGGACGAGGCGCCCCGAGTCCGTGCAGCCGCTGCCCGACGCCAAGCTCGGCGCGACGGTCATCGAGTTCCCCGACGGGCTCGCCCGGCCGCCGGGCGTGCTCCTCGTCCTCAGTACGACCTGCGGGGCGTGCCAGGAACTGGCTCCCGAGGCGCGTGGCTTCTTCGCCTCCTCGGGCGTGGACCTCGTCGGCGTCGTGGTGTCGTGCGCGTCGGCCGCCTCAGGGAGGGAGTTCGTGGCGCAGTACGGGCTGGCTGACCTGCCCGGCTACGTGGACGTCTCAGGACAATTCAGCATGTCGGCGCTCGGCGTCGGCATGAGCCCGGCGGCGGTGGCGCTCTCCCCCGATGGGGTCGTGCGGTCCGCTGTGGTGTTCAGCTCCTTCAACGCCCTGTCGAGCTGGATCGCCTCCCTCGACGACCCCTCCGGCGCAGCGGGCGGCGTGAGCGTCGCGCCGGGAAAGGACCTCGTCTGATGGACGTCCCGGCGATCGTGGCACTGGCCCTGGCCGGCTTCGTCCTGCAGTACTGGAGCCCTTGAGGCCGCTCGATGGTCGGCGTGGCCGGTCCATTGTCCAGGCGGTCGCCTGGCGCAGCACGCCGCTTCATCGCGGGCTACTCCGTGGGTCTCGTGGTGGGCGGAACGGTCATCGCGCTGCTGGCCGCCGTCGTGGCGGAAGGGCTCGGGAGCGTGCTCCCGCTCCGGTGGCGCGAGGTGGCGGCGGGCACGCTGCTGGTCGGGGTGGGCGTCGCGGACGTGCTGAACCGCACTCCGCACGTGATGCGGCAGGTGCCCCAGGACTACGCGCGGGCGCTCCGGCCCGGCTGGCGCGGTGTGCTCTGGGGCGTCGACCTCGGTCTGCTGTTCACCACGCAGAAGACCACGTCGCTCATCTGGGGCGCGCTCGTGGTCACGGTGCTGCTCAACCCCATGGCGGCACCGGTGTTCCTGGTCGGAATGGTGATCGGCTCGGTGGCGGGGACGGTGATCGGGACGGCACTCAACCACGTTCCCGGCCGGGCGTTCCTGGGCGGAGAGCGGGTGTTCATCCGTACTGTACGGGCCTTGAGCGGAGTAGTGCTGATATGCCTGGGTTTGCTCCAGATCGTGTAGTGGCCGCCGCCGCCGGGCGCTGTGCCCCGGATCCAGACGGTGGCGTCGTCGTCGTGACCAGGTTCGACTGTGGCGGGCTGTGGCGGCTGCTCGCCTTCCGGATCGCGCACGCCTGGATCTCGGCGCGCATCACGCCGCGGCTCGAAGGGCTCGTCTTCATCGCGACCCGTACGGACGTGGCGGCACGCAGGGTGCTGAGCGTCACCCTCTTCCACAACCTCGGCCAGGTTTACCAGATGGGGAGGATCCCGGCGCACATCAAGGCCGCGCGGGTCACCCGCCGGTTCGGTGTCCGGACCCGCGGCGCCGTTTTCGCCAATGTCGGGGACTGGCGGACGGTGCTGTTCGACGCGGCGGCGGGGGAGCCGGTCATCGACTGACGAACTCCAGGTCGATGGAGTCCGTGTGAGAGCTCCACGCGAGGTCCAGGCGCCAGCATCCGGGGCTCGGCAGGTCGACCGCAGAAGGCCCGGGGCCGCCCTCGACGGTGATGCGCGTCGGCGCGCCCACGCCGTTCAGCCGGGCCTCGATGCGCAACGGCTCGGACGGAACCAGCGGCGCTCTGGAACGCCACAGAATTTTGTTGCCCCGGTCCGGCAGCGGTGGGCTGTAAAGCGGATAGCCGAAAAGGATGGCGAGCATGTCACCGCGGCTGCTGGAGGCATAATGCATCTCTACGCCGGGGGTGAATCCTGTCCGGGCCCAGGATGGCGGTTCGCCCTTGACGGCCCGGAACTCGCACGGCGCCGTGGTGACGGAATCGACGGCGGCCTGGGTCGGCTGTGGCCGAGTTGGAGAGCTGTCATTCATGCAGGCGGCGGAGAGAAGGAGCGTTGCAGCCACCATGACGTGGCGCGACCGCATCAAGCGGACCCCCAGAAAAGGCGGATGAAAGGAAATCACCGCCAACGTACTACAACACCGAGCGATGCCGAAGACCTCAAATCCTCATGCGCCGAGGTCCGCGGTCGTCACTGGTCGTGCTCGTAGGGGTGGGCGCGTGCGTACCAGACCCACGCGGCCAGCCCGGCGAACAGCAGGGCGATGAACGGCGACCCGGCCGCCATCATGATCAGGCAGGACGTGGAGCTGATGGCGAGCAGGACCGTGTAGGTCCGTCTGGACAGGTCGGGCGCTCGCCGGGGCAGGTGCCGCGCGTCGCTGTGGAATGACTCGGTGAAATCCGGATCCTCGTCGCGCAGCCGGCGCTGGATCCTACGCAACTCGTCGCGTTCGCGGTCGTCGAGCACGACACACCTCCTGGGCGCTCGCGCCAGGTGCGATCTCATCTCGTATCCCACCTGAATGATTTACATCGTAGCACGATATAAAATGGATCCCATGGATGGTCACGGGGGGATTCGGGAGGCGGCGGCAGAGAGCGAGCCGCTGTCGAAGCAGGATTTCGAGGCGCTCGCCCGGTTCCGTTTCGGGATCCGCAGCTACCTGCGGTTCAGCGAGGACTCGGTGCGCGCGGCCGGCCTCGCCCCCCAGCAGTATCAGCTCATGCTGGCGCTGAAAGGGTTCCCCGGCCGCGACTGGGCGACCGTGCGGGAGCTGGCCGAACGGCTGCTCCTGCGTCACCACAGCGTGGTCGAGCTGGTCAGCCGCGCCCAGCGGCAGGGCCTCGTACGCCGGAGCGCCCACCCCGACGACGGCCGGGCGGTCCGCGTGCTGCTGACCGCCGAGGGGGAGCGGGTCCTGGCTCTGCTGAGCGCCCTGCACCGCGACGAGCTGCGCCGCATCGACACCATGCTCACCCCGCCGACCTGGGACGCTAGCGGGTGACCAGGGACCACGCCCACCGGCCGGCCCCGGCGCGGGTCACTCGCCGGCGGCCCAGACGGCCTCGAACGCGGCCCCGTCGATCTCGGTCAGGTCCCAGATGTCGAGCGGCTGGTCGGTGAGGAACCCGTGCTCGTCCTGCGGGTGGCGCCACCAGTAGCGGCGTAGCCGCCGGGCCCCGTCGATCTCCGCCTGCCGGATCGCCCAGTGTTCGCCGTCGCCCTCGACGCTCTCGAACAGCCACACCCCGCCGCGCTCGTCGTCGCCGCGCCAGTAACGCCGCGGCCGCTCCGACTCGCTCAGCTCTTTGACCAGGGACCGGCGGAGATCAGGATGCACGCCGCCCACTTTAGGGGAACGCCCTCAGCGGTCGACGATCTCGTTCTTGCCGATCACGACCACGCCGCTCCGGGTCAGGGCGAAGCGGGTGCGGTCGTACTCCAGGTCGAAGCCGATGCGGGCGCCGTCGGGGATGACGACGTTCTTGTCGATGATGGCCTTGCGGACGATCGCGCCCCGGCCGACCTTGACGTTCTCCATCAGCACCGAGTCCTCCACCAGCGAGTGGGAGTGGAGGACGACCTTGGGCGACAGGATCGACCGGACGGCCGTGCCGCCCGAGACGATCACGCCGGGGGAGACCAGCGACTCCAGGGCGCGCCCGACCCGGTCGCCGTCGTTGTGCACGAACTTGGCCGGCGGCAGCGGGTCGTGACCGGTGTGGATGGGCCACTTGTCGTTGTAGAGATTGAAGATCGGGTGGGCCGAGATGAGGTCCATGTGGGCCTCGTAGTAGGCGTCGAGCGTGCCGACGTCGCGCCAGTAGCCGCGGTCGCGCTCGGTGGAGCCCGGCACCATGTTGTGGGCGAAGTCGTAGACGTCGGCCCCGCCCGACTTGACCATCATCGGGATGATGTTGCCGCCCAGGTCGTGTCTGCTGGTCGGGTCGAGCGCGTCCTCGCGCAGCGCGTCGATCATCGCCTGCGTCTTGAACACGTAGTTGCCCATCGAGGCGTAGACCTCGTCGGGGGAGTCGGCCAGCCCCACCGCGTCCTTGGGCTTCTCGCGGAAGGCCACGATGCGCTTGCCCTGCGGGTCGGTCTCGATCACGCCGAACTGGTCGGCCAGCGACAGCGGCTGGCGGATCGCCGCCACGGTCACGTCGGCGCCCGACTGCTCGTGCTGCTCGACCATCTGCCGGGGATCCATCCGGTAGATGTGGTCGGCGCCGAACACGATCACGTGCTCGGGCATCTCGTCGTAGATCAGGTTGAGGTTCTGGAAGAGGGCGTCGGCCGACCCCGAGAACCAGCGCGGCCCCAGCCGCTGCTGCGCGGGCACCGGGGTGACGTAGTTGCCCAGCATGGCCGAGAGCCGCCAGGTGCGGGAGATGTGGCGGTCCAGGCTGTGGTTCTTGTACTGGGTCAGCACGACGATCTTCAGGTAGCCGCCGTTGGCCAGGTTGGACAGCACGAAGTCGATCAGCCGATACATCCCGCCGAACGGCACAGCCGGTTTCGCCCGGTCCGCCGTGAGAGGCATCAGCCTCTTTCCCTCTCCACCCGCCAGCACGACCGCAAGCACCCTCCGGGACCTCATGTCCAGGACGCTACCCCCAATCGGCGCATCTATCGACGTAACTCTGTCCGGCCCTCTCCCGAGGTGTCCGGAGTGATCCCTCTATGTGCCGCCATCAGCGCACCGGTTGTTTCCCGCTCGGGCGCCTGTCACCGTGTCCGGACGCCCGCGATTCCTCGTAAAGTCGAGTCATGCGAGTGGATCTGCTCAGCCGCGAATACCCGCCGGAGGTCTACGGCGGCGCGGGCGTGCACATGGAGTACCTCTCCCGCGAGCTGCGGGAGCTCGCCGACGTGCGGGTGCGGTGCTTCGGCGCCGCCAGGGAGGAGCCCGGGGTGTCGGCCTACCGGACGCCCGCCGGGCTGGCCGGCGCGAACGCCGCGCTCCAGGTGCTCGGCGTCGACCTGGAGATCGCCGCGGCCTGCGAGGGCGCCGACCTGGTCCATTCGCACACCTGGTACGCCAACTTCGCCGGGCACGCCGCCAAGCTCCTCCACGGCATCCCGCACGTGGTCACCACGCACAGCCTGGAGCCGCTGCGCCCGTGGAAGGCCGAGCAGTTGGGCGGCGGCTACGCGATCTCCTCGTGGGCCGAGCGCACCGCCCTGGAGGCCGCCGACGCGGTGGTCTCGGTGTCGGCCGGCATGCGCCGCGACGTGCTGGCCGCCTACCCGCGGATCGACCCGGCCAAGGTGAGCGTGATCCACAACGGCATCGACACCGCCGAGTACGCCCCGGACCAGGACCATCAGATCCTGAAAAAGTACGGCATCGACCGCGATCGACCGTACGTCATCTTCGTCGGCCGGATCACCCGCCAGAAAGGCCTGGTCCACCTTCTGCACGCGGCGCGGTCCTTCGCCCCCGACGCGCAGCTCGTGCTCTGCGCGGGCGCGCCCGACACGCCGGAGATCGCCGCCGAGGTGGCCGGGCTGGTGCGCGGCCTCGACCGCAAGGGCGTGTTCTGGATCTCCGAGATGCTGCCCAAGCCCGAGGTGATCCAGCTGCTCACGCACGCCTCGGTATTCGTCTGCCCGTCGGTCTACGAGCCCATGGGCATCGTCAACCTGGAGGCCATGGCCTGCGAGACCGCCGTGGTCGCGACGACCACCGGCGGCATCCCCGAGGTGGTCGCCGACGGTGAGACGGGCCTGCTCGTACCGATCGACCAGGGCCCCGACGGCACTCCGCACGACCCCGAGCGGTTCGCCGCCGACCTCGCCGGGCGGGTGAACACGCTGCTGGAGGACCCGGCGCGGGCCCGCGCGATGGGGCTGGCCGGACGGGCGCGGGCCGTCGAACACTTCTCCTGGCCCGCGATCGCCCGCCGCACGATGGAGCTGTACGCGTCACTTATGTGACGTAGGTCTCATTTGGGCCTTGTCCTGCCCGCCGTACGGGATCACCCTGAACGGCAGGAGGCAGAGATGACGCATCCCCTCGGAGTCAGCCGCCCGGACCTCGAAGTCACCGATCTGCCGACGCCGGAGGAGGTCTTCAAGGTCCCCCGGATCGGCAAGGTAGAGCTGTTCAAGTTCGCCGTGGGGCCCAGCCTGATCGCCCTCGGCATCTCCATCGGCAGCGGCGAATGGCTGCTCGGCCCGCTCAGCGTCGGTCAGTACGGCTTCGTCGGCGTCGGCTGGGTCATCCTGGTCTCGGCCGTGCTCCAGACGTTCTACAACGTCGAGTGCGCCCGCTACGTGACGGCCACCGGCGAGACCCCGGTGGTCGGCTGGGGGAGGGTGCCGCCGGGCTGGAAGCTGTGGGTCCCGCTGTCGGTGTTCATCGTCATCTTCGCATTCATCGCCGGCGGCTGGGCCGCCTCCGCGGGGCAGGGCGTGTACGCGCTCGTCCACGGCGACATCCCGCCCGCCGGGGCCGAGGAGCCCCGGCTGTGGGCCATCGCGCTGCTCGTGCTGGTCTTCCTGATCACCGCGGCGGCCCGGCGGGTCAGCCGCGCCCTGGAGCTGGCCAACTGGATCATGGTCGGCTCCATCCTGGTCGCCCTGCTGCTCATCGACCTGTTCGTGGTGCCGTGGGAGCTGTGGTGGGAGGGCATCAGGGGCTTCTTCACCCCGGCCGCGCCGCCCGCCGGGATCACCGCCACCCAGCTCGGCGGCCTGGCCGGCTTCACCGCCCTGGCCTCCGGACTGAACTGGTACGTGATGGGCCACTACCGCGACAAGGGCTACGGCATGGGCCACCGCGCCGGTTACATCGCCGGCCTGCGCGGCGGCCGGCAGGAGATCCTGGCCAGCGGCGTCACCTTCCCCGACGACGAGCGCAACCGGGGGCTGTGGCGGCGGTGGTACCGGCTGATCATGGTCGACATGTGGGGCGTGTTCTTCGTCGGCGCCATGCTCGGCATGCTCCTGCCGACGATCCTCATGGCGCACGCGGTCAACCTGTCGGGACAGCAGCCCACCCGGGCGACCGTGCCGACCTTCGTCGCCGCCGCGCTCGGCGACGAGTACGGGCAGGCGATGTTCGTCCTCGCGCTGATCATGGGCGTGCTCATCCTGTTCAGCACGCAGCTGGGCATCTTCGAGGCGATGGTGCGGGTCACCACCGACGCCGCCCATGCCACCAGCCCCAGGCTGCGCAGGCTCATCGAGGGGGACCCGCGACGCTTCTACTACCCGTTCATGATCGTGCTGCTGATCGTGATCGCGGTCGTCATCCACCTGTCACTGCCGGTGGCGCTGGTGGAGTGGTCGGCGAACATGTCGAACCTCGGCGCGCTGATCTACCCGTTCATGCTCATGTATCTCAACAGCAAGCTGCCCAAGCCGGCGCGGGCGCGCTGGTGGCACCACGTCATCCTGGTGCTCAACTTCCTGTTCTTCGGGTTCTTCTTCGTGAACTTCATCGCGGACTTCGTCGGGGAGCCGCTGGTGACGTTCTGATCAGCGCTGGGGCTCCAGGACCACCACCGGGATCTTGCGGTCGGTCTTCTTGGTGTACTCGTCGTAGTCGGGCCACGTGGCGGTCATCAGCCGCCACAGCTCCGGTCGCTCCTCGTCGGTGGCGGTGCGGGCGCGCGCCTTGAACCGGTCGCTCCTGACCTGCACCTCGACCTCGGGGTCGGCGGCCAGGTTCTTGTACCAGTCGGGATGCGACGGGTCGCCGCCCTTGGAGGCGACCACCACGAAGTCGTCGCCGTGCGGCTGGTAGATGAGCGGCGTCGTGTACGGCTCGCCGGATTTGCGGCCCTTCGTGGTGAGCAGGAGGGTCGTGGTGCCGTTCCAGTCGTGTCCTTCGGCGCCGCCGGTCTCGCGGTAGCGCCGGACGTGTTCCTTGCCATAGAGCATGCCCAGGCACCTACCCCGGCGCGCCCGGCACTCACCCGGGCACGCCGGGGCCTGTACGAGATGTTGACCTCCTTCGTGGCGTTCGCCCCATCGGCCAGGCTCGCGGCGGTTCGTCCGGAACGGTGCTGTACGTGAAGGACGGGCTGATGAGAGCCTAGGCCCCATGAAAGATCCGGCCAGGGTGCTCGCTGCCCGAATCGAGGAGTTCGAGCGGGCGGCGGACCCCCGGCTGGTGCTGGACGACGCGGCGCTGGACGACGCCGAGGACGCCATGCTGGCCTGCGACGGCGGGCCACGCGACGCCGCCGTCTGGCGGCTCGCCGGGGTGCTCCACCTGGCCCGCTACCGGCTCGCCCCCGAGGAGGACGGCGAGGCGGCCGTGGCAGGCGTGTTCTTCGCCGCCGTCGCCGTACTCGACCCCGACGGGCTGCCGGAACGGCTGCGCGGGACGCACGTCCCGGCCTCCGCCACCGCCGAGACCTGGGCGGAGCTGGCGGAGCAGGTCTTCCGCCACGTGGACGTGGACGCGTACCCGCACGTGGGCCTGCTCCTGCACGCCATACTCCGCCGCGCGCTCGCCACGCCCACGGCGGAGGTGTGTGACCGGCTCGGGCAGGTGCTGCTGGAGCAGGCCCTTGACATGCCCGCACCAGCCTGGGCCGCCGAGGCGCTGGCCATCCTGGGCAACGGCCTGGTGCGGCTGTACCGGACGGCCGGCGACGGCGGCGCGCTCGACGACGCGGTGCACGCCCTGTTCCGGGCCGCGCTCGCCGGCCCAGGCCACGTGACGGACCTGGCGGCGGCGCTCGGACACGCGCTGGCCGGCGACACCCCCCTGATCAGGGCGTACCTCCTGGCCGCCGGCCGCCCTCCAGGACCGGAACGCTCCGCGGCGCTCCTGGACCTCCTCTTCCTGGCCTCCACCCGCGCCGCCGCGTCCTGCGCCGACGCCGACCTGCTGGCGCTGCTGCGGGTGGGCCAGGCCTGCCTCGACCACTGGCACGAGGCCGGCGCGCACCCGGCGGTCCTGTCCCGCTACGGCACGGCCCTGGTGGAGTGGTACGTGGTCACGGGCGACCTCCGCTCCCTCGAAGCCGGCCGCGACATGCTCGCCGCCCTACCCCCCGCTCCGACCCTCCCGGTGCCTCCCGCCCATCCCGCATCCCGTCCGCACGACCCGGCATCCCCAGCCCCGCTGGATGCCCCGGAAACCGCCCCGAGACCGGACCGTTCCGCGACCCAGCCTGTGGGCCTTCCAGGTCCGTACGGTCACGCCGGCGCCTTGCCGGTGGATTCAGTGGACCTCCCGGGTTCGTACGGTCACAGCGCCGCTTGGCCGGTGGATTCGCTGAGCCATCCGGGTTCGTACGGTCACAGCGACGGCTGGCCGGAGGATCCGGCGAGCCATCCGGGATCGTACGGCTACGCCGCCGCCTGGTCGGTGGGCCTTTCCGGTTCGTACGGTCACACCGCCGCCTGGCCGGAGGATTCGGGACCATCGGCGCTGGGGAACGCCGCCGCCAGGCTGGACGACGCGGCGACCCGCCTCGACCTGCTCGGCCGCCGCCGCTGGCGGCGCTACCGGGGGAGCGGCGACCTGGCTGACCTGGAGATCGCCGTACAGACCCTGCGGCAGGCGGTGGTACGCGCACCAGAGGGACATCCGGAACGGCCCGCGTTCCTCACCGGCCTGGCCGGGGCCCTCCTCCACCGCGCCACACGAACAGGAGACGCCCGCACCGCCATCACCGCCGCCCGCGCCGCCGTCGCGGCCTGCCCAGGCCGCCACCCCCAGCGCCCCCGAGCCCTCCTCCTGCTCGGCCAAGCCCTACGCCTGGACCTCACCGCGCACACCGCCGCCGAGGCCGTGACAACCCTCCGGAAGGCACTCGCGGCGCATACGGACCCGCGCTTCCAGGCGGAAGCGCACACAGTCCTCTCCGACGTACTACGCCACCGCGCCACCCTCGTCGGCGCAGCCCAGCAGGTACGCGAACCCGCCGAGCCGGACGTGACGGTGCAGACGACCGGGCGCCCTGCGGATTGGGACGCTGAGGCCCTGGCGGGACGCCGGCCGGCCGCCTGGGACGAGGCGGTGCAGGCCGCCGGGCGCCCTGCGGATTGGGACGCTGAGGCCCTGGTAGGACACCAGCCCGCCGATTGGGACGCTGCGGCCCCGGCGGGACGCCGACCCGCCGATTGGGATGCCGTGGAGGCGGTCGAGCGCCCTGCGGACTGGGATCCTGCGGCTCGGGAGGTACGCGGACCCGCCGAGTCGGGTGTGGCGGTGCAGGCGGCCGGGCGCTCTGCGGACTGGGATGGTTCGATCCAGCCGGCTCGCAGCTCCGCCGACGCGGGGGGTGCCGTTCAGGCGGCCCGTCAGATCGCGGACCTGGACGCTGCCGTTCAGGCGGCTCGCAAAGCCGCAGAGCTGGCTTACCTCGCCACCGGAACCACCGCGCCTCCGTCCGGCCCTCGCTCAGCAGTACCACTGCCCGGCGAACCACTGGCATCGCAGACGGTAACCCCGAGGGACCCGTTCGGCGGCTTGCCTTCGGCGCAAGGCACCCCGGCGAGTGCGGCGCGAGAGCCGTCGCCTCGGCCACGCACCCCCGAAGCACCGCCGCCCACGGGGGCGGGAGCGTCGCCCGTACCGCTTGCGCTGGTCAAGGGGTTGCTGGTGCGGTTCACCGTACGAGGTGACGAGCAGGACCTGGTCGAGGCGCTGGAACTCGCCGGGAACGTGCCCGGCGGCGATCCCGAGCTCACCTCGCTGCTCCGCCTGGCGCTCGGCACCCTGACAGGGACGCCGGACAAGCCGCTGGCCGAGGCAGCGACCCGGCTCGCCATGGTCTGCGACGACGAGGCAACCACCCGAGACCTGCTCCGCCTCGGCGAACGCCACGCCAAGGCAGCCAGAGACTCCCGAACCGGCGGCCAGACCAACACCCCGGGCGCATCGCAGTCACGAGCCACCACCGATACCAGCACAACCACCGACGTTGCCGGTACCGCCGACATCTCCGCCGGAACCGAGGGCGTCGCCAGAACGGACGACAGCGACAGTTCCGTCGACACCACTGCTACTGCCCACGTCGCTGGAGCCGGAGGCGTTTCCCGGACCCACGACGGCGCTGTTTCCGGGACCGACGACGGCGCCGGTTCCTGGAACGTCGCCGGAACCGCCGGACCCCCCGACGTCGTCACCGGCCCCGCCGATGTCACCGCCAGCCCCCCCGAGGTCATCCCTGGCCCCGCCGACGTCATTGCCGGACCCACTTACGTCGCCGTCAGAAGCGGGGACGAGGCCGGAACCGGCGACAGCGCCGATCCCGGTCGCGCTGCCGGGATCGGCGGGAGAGCCGCGGAGGAAGGCCCCGGCGACGAACGCAAGAAGGTACGCGCCGCGACGTATCTGGTGAGGGCCGCAACGGGCCTGGCCGGACGTGGGCGCCGGAGAATGGCGATCGAACTGCTGGAGCGGGCCGGAAGGGCCTTCGCCGAGGCGGGTGAACCGGTCCAGGCAGCCGACACGTACTCCAGGATCGGGAACGAGCACGAGGAACTCGGCGCCTGGGAGGCCGCGTTACGGGCGTTCGAACACGCCGCCGACGGCTACGGAGCCCTCGGACACCCCCGGGAGGAGGCGGCTCAGCGGGCCGCCATGGGGAACGCCTGCGCCCAAGCAGGGGAGCCACGCCGGGCCGCCGCCTGCTACCGGCGGGCCGCCGAACTGTGCCGGGAAGCGGGCCTGCACGCGGACGAGGCCACGTACCAGGAAAGGGCCGCCGCGGCGTACCTCGACGCGGGCGACCGGGCGGAGGCGCTGGAACGTGCGGGCCGCGCCCGCGAGCTGCACCTGACCCGCGGCGACGCCGAGCGGGCGGCGCGGGCGCTCATCCCGGGCGCGCGGGCCGGTGCCGAGCTGGGCCACCTGCCCGCCGCGGCCGAGCTGATCAGCACCTGCGCGTCCGAGCTGGAGGCCATCGGCAAGTGGGACGACGCCTGCCAGGCGCTGGACGGGCACGCGGTGCTGCTGTACGAGCTCGGGCACGCGGATCACGCGGCGGCGTGCGAGGCCGCCATCGTGGACGTGGTCCGGCGGCGCGGCCAGCGGCGCGAGGCCGCCGACGAGTGGTACCACATCGCCCGCCGCCGTCTCTCCCGCGCCGACGTGCCCGGGGCCAGGCGGGCGTTCGAGCGGGCCGAGCGCGCCTACAACCAGCTCGGCCACCGGGACGGGGTCGCCGCCGTGCGCTACCACCTCGGCGTGATCGGATTCACCGGCGCCGGGATGGAACAGGCCACCCAGGACTTCGGGACGGCCGCCGAGGCGTTCGCGGCCCCCGAACGCGTGGCCGCCGCCCGTACGATGCGCGCCGCCTGCCTGGTGGAGCTGGGCCGCTGCGACGAGGCCTCGGCCGAACTGGACCTGGCGATGCGCCCCGCCGTGGCCGAAGGCGACATCGGCGCCCTGTTCTCCATCGCCCTGGTACGCGCCACCGCCGACCTCCGCACCGGCCACCCGGACGACGCACTCGACCGGCTCCGAGCCGCCCTCGGCCTGGCAGCGGGCGACCCCCTGAGGGAAGCGGTAGTCCACGAACGCCTCGCGGTAGTCCACGCACACAACCGCCCAGCGCCAAAGCACCGCCCAGCCCAAGTCGGCCAGCATCCCCCCACAGGATCCGGGAGTGGTCCGGCGGCGGGGGAACGTCCGTCGCTCGGTTCGGCGGGGGACCAGGCAGCCGCAGCGGGGGATGAGCGTCCGCCGGTGATTTCTGGCGGTGGCGCGGCGGCGGGGGAGCGTCCGTCGGTTGGTTCTGCGGTGGAC